>DATJOM010000097.1:0-27549 GCA_035507095.1 Candidatus Acidiferrum sp. | reverse complement strand
GTGATGCCGACGGTCTTGCGCAAGTTCGCAAACGTCTGCCTGCGCCGCTCATCGTCGACGAGATACGCGCAATTCTCCCACACGATCAACGCAAATGGCGTGCGCGGCTCCGGCAAGGCGACCACGCCGTATTGCTCGCGCAGCGCGTCGAGAAACGGTCCCGGTTGACCGCGGACGGCCTTCATGCTATCGTCGGGTCCATGTCCAACCTGCACATTATGTGTCACATGTGCCTCGTCCCCGGCGCCGATCGGCGTGGGTTGGCTTCTCGCATCTCGAAATAGCGCAGCGACACGATTTCGATGAACGAAGCCCTCCGCCGATCCGGCGGAGGGCTTCTTGCTTTCCCATCTCACCAGGAGGCAAACGATGAACCCGACTCGACGCGAGGCAATCGGCCTCGCAACCGCAACGATTGCGACCCTCGCCTTCCCCGGACGTGTGCGCGCGGCCGGCAAGCTCGATGCGATTACCGTCGACTACGCGTACTACAACCCGGTCAGCCTGATTCTCAAGCAAAACGGGTGGCTCGATCGCGCACTCGCTGCCAACGGTACCACCGTCTCGTGGGTGCTTTCGCTCGGTTCGAACAAGGCCAACCAATTTCTCGCGTCGGGTTCGGCGCAGTTCGCCTCGACCGCCGGCAGCGCGGCACTGCTTGCGCGCGCGAACGGCGTGCCACTGCACACCGTTTTTCTCTATTCGCAACCGGAGTGGACCGCGATCGTTGTCGGCAAGGGCTCCAAACTCTCGTCGCTGCGCGATTTGAAAGGCAAACGTATTGCAGCGACACGCGGAACCGACCCGTGGTTCTTCTTACTGCGCGCGCTCGCGTCGGTTGGGTTCACGTCGAACGATGTGCAGATCGTCGAACTGCAGCATCCCGACGGACGGATCGCGCTCGAGCGCGGACAAGTCGACGCATGGGCCGGGCTCGACCCGCACATGGCGGCGTCGCAACTCGAAGCCGGCTCGCGGCTGCTCTATCGGAACATCGCCTGGAACACGTACGGGGCGCTCAACGTGCGCGAAGATTTTCTCGCCGCGCATCCCGACGTCGTGCGGATTGTCCTGCGCGCCTACGAGCTCGGGCATTCCTACGCCAAAGCGCATCCGGCGGAAACGGCGAAGATTCTCGCAGACGCGTCGAACCTGGATCTGAACGTCGCGCAACTGGTAATCGACGATCGCACGCGCTTCCCCGATCCGGTTCCCGGTAAGGCGTACGTGGATTCGGTCGGCGGCACGATTCCGGTGATTCGTTCCGAACAACTCGTCGCCGACGTCGGCGCGGTACAAAACGCGCTTGGAACGCTCGCCGACCCCGCGCCCGCGCAGATTGCACTCGCGCATGCGTAGGACGCTGCTCGCCTGGCTCGTACCGGCGGCGATTCTCGTGGTGTGGATCGTCGCCGGGGCTGCCCACTGGTTCGCGCCGGATCAACTCGCACCGCCCTCGCGCGTGCTGGCCGAACTCGGTTCGCTTTGGCAGCGAGGGCTGCTGCAACAAGACATCCTCGCGAGCACGGTGCGTGTGTTCGCCGGATTTGCCATCGCGCTCGCCTTGGCGGTTGTCCTCGGCACACTCGTCGGCCTCAATCGCGCCGTCGAGCGCGCGATAGATCCGACACTGCAAGCGATTCGCGCGGTGCCGTCGCTGGCGTGGGTACCGCTGCTCCTGCTCTGGCTCGGCATCGGTGAATCGGCCAAGATCACGCTGATCGCTATCGGCGCGTTCTTTCCGGTCTACGTGAACCTCGTTGCCGGCGTCCACGGTGTCGATCGTAAACTGGTCGAGGTCGCGCGCGTGCTCGGCCTGCATCCGTTGGCCGTCGCGACGCGCGTCGTGTTGCCCGCGGCATTTCCGTCGCTGCTGGTCGGTGCGCGCATCGGTCTCACCCAAGCTTGGCTCTTTTTGGTTGCGGCCGAATTGCTCGCATCGACACGCGGGCTGGGCTTCTTGCTGACCGAAGGGCAGCAGATTTCGCGTCCGGATGAGATCTTGGTCGCGATCTTGCTACTGGCGCTTGCGGGCAAACTCTGCGAATCGGGCATGCTCGCAATCGAACGCCGTACGACCGCGTGGACCGACGGTCTGCGATGAGTGCGATATGCATCGACGACCTGCGCGTAGCTTTCGGCGAGCTGCGCGTACTCGACGGACTTTCGCTAACCGTGGAGCGCGGCGAGATCGTTGCGGTTCTCGGACCCAGCGGATGCGGCAAGAGCACCTTATTGCGGGCGATCGCCGGGCTCGACGTCCATCCCACCGGTACGATTGCGGTCGCGGGCGACGTCGGCTACGTGTTTCAGGAACCGCGCCTCTTCCCGTGGCTGAACGTCGAGAAGAACGTGCGCTTCGCGGCGCGCTCGCCGGAAGAAGTTGCACGCGTCGAGGCGGTGCTCGAACTCACCGGCTTGCAAAAGGCACGCGCGACCCTACCCAAAGCACTCTCGGGCGGCATGGCACAACGCGCCGCATTGGCGCGCACGCTCGTGCGCAAGCCATCGGTCCTATTGCTGGACGAACCGCTCGCCGCGCTCGATGCGCTGCGACGCATGCAGCTGCAAGAGGCGCTGGGAGAGATCATTGCGACCGTCGGTGCAACGGCGATTCTCGTGACACACGACATCGAGGAAGCGCTGTATCTCGCCGATCGCATCGTCGTGCTCGGCGGATCGCCCTCGCGCATCTCACTCGAAATCACACTACCGTCGCACAAACGCCGCAACCGCGACGCGAACTTAACCGCCGAACGCAGTACGCTCTTTCATGCGCTATCAGGCGACGAGCTTCGGCAAGAGGAGAGCGCCTAAGCTTGTCATCCCGAGCGTAGCAAAGCGGAGTCGAGGGACCGCCGGATGTCAGGTGCGGCAGGGCTTAGAAGGGTCGATCCCGGTAAAGTATGTCGCTTCTTGCGGATAGAAAGCGCCGCGCGCAGCGAACCTCGCGGTACCCAAGTATGCCCAAAATATTCCGTGCCGATGCAATATGCAATCGGTACGATAGGGACGCGCGGCTGCATCTGCATCACGCTTTAAGCGAAGGTCTGACACGTGGGCGTTGCCGTTCGACCCAACCACGCTGGTCTCGGTACGCACCTGAAAATACTTTCGCTCCGACGAACCGACAAAGTACGACGCTTGCGTGGAGCACACAACGCCGCCATCGACAACGAGCTCCAGCAACCCATCGCGAACGTAGATTCCAAGACGATGTGGGACCCCGTCAGCCAATATCAGCCCTGTGTCGCGGTACTCGACAACGTTCGTGTGCGGAAGTGCCCACGCAATGGCAACGTGTTGACTATAGTGAAATCGTTCCCATCGACTTATCTCGACCTGAGCAAAACCGTTATTCTCCTTCAGCGGACCAAGGCGCACCGCACTGTCATACCACCCGCGCCTGCCATCTAGCGTCGTCGTAAACTCCGCATCTGCCCCATAATCCGAGTCCAGATGCTCGTCGCCAACGTAAAGATAGGTGACGCCCTCGCCAACATCAGGGCTACTGCCGGCCTCGGCTTTAAAGTCCGGTAACAGTGGGGACGCGCAAGCCCAGTGGACCGCCGCGGATCCGCCACCGCTCTCGGCATTTGCGAGACCTGTACTTATGGTCAGACTGAGTAGAAACGCAACGCCCGTCTTCATGTAGCAAGAGAGGCGACAAAGCCGAAGAGTGTTGGCGCGTCTTGCTATCAACATACCTGCGCGTGATGGAACGCGCGTGGGGATGCCACGGTGGAGCGCCAGCCCGACGTTCCACCCAACCGGGAAGTGTGTTAGCCTAGTTGTGTGTCGGGCTGGTGCTAACCACCTAAGAGAGAGCCGCTTCAGCAATGAGGCGGCTCTCTTGTTGTACGGCGATCCCTCGACTACGCTTCGCTACGCTGACAAGGGGGCGCTACGCCCGGGACGGCAAAGCGTCAGTTGGGCTGCCACCGTAAATCCGGTTGGCGCGCGGCGCGCGTTTCGTCGACGCGGCCGACGACCGTATTCACCGGTGCGGCAAAGAGCGCGTCCGGATTCGTTTTCGCTTCCGCGACGATCTCGCGCAGCACCTCGATGAAATAATCGAGCGTTTCTTTCGACTCGGTTTCGGTCGGCTCGATCATCAAGCACTCCGGCACGATCAGCGGGAAATACATCGTCGGCGCCATCATGCCGTGATCGAGCAGCGCCTTGGCAAGATCGAGCGCCTTGACGCCCGTCTCTTTCTTCAGCTCTTGCGCCGACGCGACGAACTCGTGCCTGCAAATCTCCGGATACGGCGTCTCGAGGAACTCGGCAACCTTCACGCGCACGTAGTTGGCGTTGAGCACCGCCAGTTGCGAGACCTTCTTCAGTCCGTCCGCGCCGTTTGCATAAATGTACGCGAGCGCGCGCACCGCGTGCGCGAAGTTGCACCAGAACGAACGCATCGGACCGATCGACTTCGGCCGGTTGAAATCAAGCGAGAAGGTGAACCCGTCCGAGGGTGCGCCGGTGCCGTTATTGGGGACGGCGCGTACGACGGGCGTCGGCAAGTAATCGACGAGATGCGCCGCCACGCCGACCGGACCATGCCCCGCGCCGCCGCCGCCGTGGGGAATCGTGAACGTCTTGTGCGTGTTGAGGTGCATGAGATCGAAGCCCATGTCGCCCGGACGCACGTTGCCCATGATCGCGTTGGCGTTGGCGCCGTCGTAATACATCAGGCCGCCGACGTCGTGCACCGCCGCGGCGATCTCGGCGATGTGATCCTCGAAGAGCCCCAGCGTATTCGGATTGGTCATCATGCAGACGGCCGTGTCGGGGCCGAGCACCTTTTGGATCTCCTCGACACTGACGCGGCCGCGCTCGTCGCTCGGCAACGAGATCACTTTGAAACCGCACATCGCCGCCGATGCCGGATTGGTGCCGTGCGCGGTGTCGGGCACAATTACTTTGTCGCGCTGCGTCTCGCCGTGATCCTTGAAGTATTTCTTGGCGATCAACAGCGCAGCAAGTTCGGCGTGGGCGCCGGCTGCGGGGTTCAGCGAGAACGCGGCCATGCCGAAGAGCGATGCGAGCGATCGCTCGAGCTCATACATCACCTGCAGCGCGCCTTGCGCGAGCTCATCCGGCGTGTACGGGTGCAACTGTGCGAACTCGCGCTTTGTCGCCATCGCATCGTTGATGCGGGGGTTGTACTTCATCGTACACGAGCCGAGCGGATAGAAGCCCAGATCGATGCCGAACGTGCGCTGCGAAAGCTTGGTGAAGTGGCGCATCACGTCGAGCTCGCTGTTATCGGGCAGCGGAAGGTCGTCCCGCAGCGCGGATTTGGGGAGAAATTGCTCGAGCGGCTTGGCCTTCTCCACGTACTGATTCGCGCGCCCGTCTTGTCCGAGCTCGAAGATCAGGGGGCTGGCGGTGCGATCAAACGCTTGCGTGGACACGAACGATCTCTCCGAGAGCGGTAGCAAGCGCTTCGATCTCACCCGACGTGGTAAGCTCGGTCGCGTTCATCAGGATGCAGGTCGACAGCTCGGGATACCAGCGTCCAAGATCGACGCCGCCCAGAATCTTGCGCTCCTGCAGTTTCGCCAGCACTTCGTTCGCGCTCTGATGCACATCGACGACGACCTCGTTGAAGAACGGGGCGCTGAACTTCAAGTCGACGCCGTCGAGTTTGGAGACCGCGGTTGCGAGTTCGCGCGACCGCTCGAGGTTGAGCGACGCCACGTCACGCAGTCCCGTCTTGCCCATGAGCGCAAGATAAATCGTCGCGATCAGCGCGCAGTGCGCCTGATTGGTGCAGATGTTCGAGGTCGCGCGTTCGCGGCGAATGTGCTGCTCGCGCGCTTGCAGCGTCAAGACGTACGCCGTGCGGCCTTGCCCGTCGACGCTCTTGCCGACCAGACGACCTGGGATGCGACGCATGTGATCTTTTGTCGAGGCAATGAACCCGACGTACGGACCGCCGTACGCCATGGCGACGCCAAAGCTCTGCGCCTCACCGGCGACGATCTGCGCGCCCCACGATGCCGGCGTCGCGAGCGCGCCGAGCGAGATCGCCTCGGTCACCACCGCGATCGGCACGGTGTCGCTTGCCGTCACGGCTGCAAGCGCGTCGGCCGACAGCGTATCGACGTTGCCGAAGAAGTTCGGTGACTGCAGCGCAACGCACGCGTACGCTTTTGAGGCGACCGCCTTTGCCAGTGCGCCCAGATCGGTCGTGCCAATGGGGGTGAGCGGAATTTCGTCGACCTCGACGTCGAGGCCATCGCAGTACGTGGTGAGCACCGCCCGGTAGTTCGGATCGACCGCGCGCGACACGAGCACCTTCTTACGCCCGTTCTCGTTGAGCGCCATGATCGCCGCTTCGGCGAGCGCCGTCGCGCCGTCGTAGACCGAGGCGTTGGCGATGTCCATACCGGTAAGCAGGCAGATGTAGGTCTGCCACTCGTAGATCGCCTGCAGGTAGCCTTGCGAGACTTCAGCTTGATATGGCGTGTATGCCGTCAAAAACTCGCCGCGCATCGCGAGTGCACCGATCGCCGGCGGCGCGTAGTGCCGGTACGAGCCCGCGCCGAGGAACGAGGTGTAATTCACGCCGGTGTTCTTGGCTGCGAAGTGCTCGAAGCGCCGGGCGATTTGATATTCCGGCAGCGCCGGCACGATATCGAGCTGCGCTTTGAGGGCGATCGAATCGGGAACTTGCAGCAAATCATCGAGCGTCTTGACGCCGATGGCGTCAAGCATAGCTTTAATATCGGTCTGCGTATGCGGCGTATACAAGTTAAAAGGCGCTCCGCCCGAGGCTCCGCGCCCCCCACTTCGTGGGGCCCCCGTACCAGGGGGTGCATTTAGCTTGAGTGACGAGCATGTGATTCCCCGAGGGCACCCCCAAAAAACGTTTCATCTAGTCGTGCGCGATCTTTCCGTAGTCACTCGCCGAAAGGAGATTGCTCTTCTCGCCGGCGTCTTTGAGTTTCACTTTAAAGAGCCAACCCGCGCCATAGGGCTCGCGATTCACAGCAGCGGGGTCGGCTTCGAGCGAGCCGTTGGTCTCGAGCACTTCACCGCTCACCGGCGTGAAAAGGTCTGAGACGGCCTTTACCGATTCGACGACGCCGATGTTCCCGAATTGTTCGATCTGCTTGCCGACACGCGGCAACTCGACGTAGACGATATCGCCGAGCGAGTTCTGTGCATAGTCAGTGATGCCGATCGTCGCGGTATCGCCGTCGATCTTCACCCACTCATGCTCTTTGCTGTACAACAGATTGTCCGGGTCCGCCACTCGCTTTGCTCCTTTGAAAACGCACCGCACTTCGCGCGGTGCTTTGGCATTCCATTCGCCCCCGCCGCGACTTCGCGCGGACGGGCCCCCCTTTTTACTTGGCTCGCTTATAGAAAGGTAGAGGCACGACGGTAGCTTCGTGCCGCGTGCCGCGAATATCGACCTCGAGGGTTACCCCCTCGGTTGCGGCAGCCTTGGGAACCAGCGCGGTCGCGATGTTTTGGCCGCCTACCGACGGCGCCATAGAACCGCTACGAATCTCGCCGACCGGCTTTCCTTCATGGTAGACGGCGTACCCTTCGCGGGCCGGCGCCCGCCCCTTCATGATCAGGCCGGCAATACGGTCGTAGGTGTCGCGCTCCATCTGTTCGACCAGCGCATTGCGTCCGATGAACTCCGGCTTACTCGTCTTGAGCGCCCACTGCAATCCGGCCTGGACCGGCGTGATCGCTTCGGTCAACTCGTGGCCGTAGAGCGGCATGCCGGCTTCCAAGCGCAACACGTCGCGCGCGCCCAAGCCGCACGGTTCCAGCCCGTCCGACGCGTGATCGCGCAGCAGTCCTGCCCAGATCTCCGGCGCATGCTCGCCGAAGACAAAGAGTTCGAAGCCGTCTTCACCCGTGTACCCGGTGCGCGCAATCACGGCTGGGCGGCCGTAGACGTTCCCCTCGGCGCAGAAATAGTACTTGAGCGAAGCGACGTCGACGTCGACGTGCGACTTCAGGATTTCAACCGACTTCGGACCTTGGATCGCGATCAGCGCGTTACGCCCGTGCAGATTCTGCAGATGCACGTCTTGCGCACGGTTGGCGTTGAGGTGCGCCCACATCTTGTCGGCGTTTGCGCCGTTCACGACCAGCAACCAGCGATCGGCCAGGCGATAGAAGATCGTGTCGTCGTGCGCCCCGCCCTCAGGGTTGCAAAAAATATTATAGCGCGCTTGCATCGGTTTCATCGTTTCGATCGCGTTGATCGTAAGCGTCTCCGCCCACGCCGCAACGTTTGGTCCTTCGAGCACAAACTGTCCCATGTGCGAGAGATCGAACAGCCCCGCGCGATTGCGCACCGCGTCGTGCTCTTTCAAGATGCTCGAATACTGTACCGGCATTTCGAAGCCGGCGAAGGGCACGAGCCGGGCGTTGTGCTTGCCGTGCTCGTCGTACAGCGCCGTACGGCGCAACTCAGTCGACGCGCTCATCTTTTCGGCGCCTCCTCGGGGTAGGTGTTGAGAAAATTGAGTGTCGCGTGCGCGACGAGCTTCCCGTCGCTCTTCACTTCGACTTCGCCGTAGCAGATGCGGCGGCCGGCGCGCAGGACGCGCGCCTCGGCGATCAGATCGTGCGGTGGCAACGCCGGCGCGAGGAAGTTACATTGCAGCGACGCCGTCACCGTATCTTGTTCGCGTCCGTAGATCGAAGCGAGCGCAACATAGAACACTGTGTCGCAAAGACTGACGATCGCGCCGCCGTGTACCGCGCCCGTGCCATTGGCGATCTCAGGGCGATAGGGCATGCGCATCGTGGCCTTGCCATGCTCGACCTTCTCAAGTTTGAGATCGAGCAGCGCAACGAAGTGCGACTTCTCCTTTTCCCACCGGTGCGGTGCCGAAGCAAAATCGGTGTGCATACTAATCTCTAGAATACCGGACCCGGAGCTGCCAGCGCACGACGTAGGTAGAGCGGCAGTGAGAACAGCCGTTCGTGCGTCTCGCCATCGTAGAAGAAATTCTCGCCCTCCAGTTGCGCGCAATATGCGTCGATCGATCCTGGATCGAGCGCCGCAATATCGACGCTGTCGCTGCACGCGAGGAAGGCCCAATCCGTGTCGAAGGCGGGCACATAGGTGAAAAACGAGGTCACGTGCTTATAGTGGCGGCGCAGGGTACGCGACATCTTGCAGTGCAGCGAATAGTTATGGAACGACGCGGTACTCGCTTGCAGCACGTAGACGCCGCCAGGCGCCAAACGCGATTTGATCAGCTTGAACACCTCTTCGTTGAAGAGGAAGTTGCTTGGTGAGTCTTCGAGCGGCTCGGTGAGATCGGAGATGATCACGCCATATTCTTCGTCGTGTTCGCGCATGTACGCGAGCGCATCGCCGATGATCACGTTCGCCCGCGGTTCGTCGAACGCGCCGTCGGCCCATTCGGGCAGATACTTCTTCGAGAGGTCAACCACGAGCCCGTCGATGTCGACCATCGAACAACGCTTCACCGCAGGGTGGCGCAGGACTTCGCGCAGCGTCGCGCCCTCGCCGCCGCCGAGAATCAACACTTCACCGCGGTCCGCCGCACCGGCCATCGCCGGATGCACGAGTGACTCGTGGTAGATCTTCTCATCGCCCTGCGAGCTTTGGGTGTCGCCGTCGAGAATCAGCATCTTGCCGAAAACCGGCGTTGAGATCACCGCGACTTGTTGAAAGTCGGAACGTCCCGAGAAAAACACGTTCTCGATGGCGTGGTGGTGGGCTTCCGTCGGGGCGGATTCCTCGACGTACCACTGCCAATGTTCGGTTTTCGGCATAGCGGGCACCAGGCTTCGCCATAAGCAAAGCGCGCCCCCGTACGCTCAGCTACGACGCGACTTCGTAGAGGGCGTAGACGTAGTAGTCGTTCGCAGTGAAGGTCAGCGACGGCGAACTCGGACTCGGGAAGGTCAGAACCTGCGCATTGCTGACGCTGGAACTGGCTGCACCCAGAAACTGCGCATACCACGCGTTGTAGCCCTGCGGCGAGCCCGAGTCGCTGGTGTAGAGGGCCCCCAAGAAATTGTAGCCTTGCGGCGTAATGCTCGAGGGAAGCGTAAGTTGGAACTCCGGATACGAGGGAAACGTGACCGTCGCAGTGGGCTGCAGCACGACGTAGATCAACGTACCGGGCGCCGTAAATGCGGTGATGCCCGCCGGTACACTCGGCACGGTGGTCGAAGCGCTCACGGACATAGTCGCGCTCCCCGACGTCGTCGCCGGAAAGACGATGTACATTCCGAAGTTGCCGTTTGCGACGCTGGCGGTGTTTGGCGAAGCGCCGACAGGGACCGCCTGCGCGGGCGCCCCGGTAGGAACATATGTCGGTGTCGCTGTGGCAGTCGGCGCTGCTGTCGGCGTCGTCGAGTTCGCACCACCGCCACATCCGGCGGCAAGCGCTAGCGCAGCCAGCGCAAAGAGCGTGCCAATGATCGTGTTACGCATTTGTCCCGGAGAGTTTGGGTGAGAAATACAAAAGGCCTTTGCCGAAGCAAAAGCCTTTACGTTCCCTGAGAAATGTTATGCGGAGAGGGCGGTCGTCTCGTGATCGCGCGTGACGACGTGCGTGAACGCGCCGCCGCTTTGTGCGATCCCGCGCTTGACTTCGGTCGTCAGCATCGTCTTAGCTTGCAATGCCTTCGCTGCGAACTCACAGGCGAGCCAGGGATCAGTATGGTCGCCGCACGTGTAAAAATCCATCGCGGCGTATCCCGTCTCGGGCCAGGTGTGGATTGAGATATGCGACTCCGCGAGCACTACTACGCCGGAGACGCCCTGAGGCTCAAACCGATGGAACGCGACTTCCATAACCGTCGCGCGCGATGCCTTGGCCGCGCCGATCATCATCTCGCGGACCGCATCGACGTTGGTGAGCGCCGCTGCATCGCAGCCTGAGAGCTCACACACGATGTGCGTACCGAGTGCCTTCAATTCTTCCGGTCTCCTTGACCTCGGGGGAATCCCACCTCCGGACTTGTCGGCTGGCGCCTGCTGTGCAGCGTCACGTCCCCGACCTATCGACGAACTCTTGCCGGCGCTTTTCGGTGCACGGGCGATTCGTCGCGATGGCGCGAAAAGGGCGCGCCCACCCCATACCGTAGACCTACCGCTCGGGGGTCAAACCAAGCTCAGTACCCCAGGTCCGGCGAACATAATAACCCCCACGACCCCCCCTGTAAACCCCTTTGGGATAAGAAGTCCTTAATGTCCGTGCACGAGCCGGAATATGAAGATCAGACTTCAATATCTTGACTATATGGGTCGGCGTGATACCCTCGTAAGGCCATGACTACGCCCGCTCAGCTCCCCGTCGCCGAAGACTACCGCCACGGGTTCCACGACACCGAAGAAAACTACGTTTTCAAGTCGGACAAGGGCCTGACGCGCGAGATCGTCGAGCGCATCAGCGCGATGAAGAACGAGCCCGATTGGATGCGGCAATTCCGCCTCAAGGCGTACGAGATCTTTGTCAGCAAGCCGATGCCGACGTGGGGCGACACCGAACTGCTGAGCGCAATCGATTTCGCCGACATCCACTACTTCGTGAAGTCGACCGACAAGACCGAGCGTTCGTGGGACGACGTGCCGGATGATATCAAGCGCACGTTCGACCGTTTGGGTATCCCCGAAGCCGAACGCAAGTTCCTCGCCGGCGTGTCGGCGCAGTACGAATCGGAAGTCGTCTATCACAACGTCAGCAAAGAGCTTGAAGCGCAGGGTGTGCTCTTCTGCGACATGGACACCGCGGTCAAACAGTACCCGGATATCGTACGCAAGTATTTTTCAACCATCATTCCGGCTGCCGACAACAAGTTCGCTGCGCTCAACTCAGCGGTGTGGTCGGGCGGTTCGTTCGTGTACGTGCCCAAGGGCGTCGAAGTGAAGATGCCGCTCCAAGCGTACTTCCGCATCAACGCCGAGAACATGGGTCAGTTCGAGCGCACACTCATCATCGCAGATGAGGGCGCAAAGGTGCACTACATCGAGGGCTGCACCGCGCCGAAATTCTCGACATCGTCGCTGCACAGCGCGGTCGTCGAGCTGATCGCGCTCGACGGCGCGTCGATCCGCTACACGACGATCCAGAATTGGTATCGCAACATTTACAACCTCGTGACCAAGCGTGCAATCGCGCAAAAGAACGCGACCGTCGAATGGGTCGACGGTAATCTCGGCTCGAAACTGACGATGAAGTATCCGTCGATCTATCTGATGGGTGAGGGTGCGCGCGGCGAGATCCTTTCGATGGCGTTCGCCGGTGAAGGCCAGCATCAAGATGCGGGCGCGAAAGTAATCCACGCCGCCCCGAACACAACCTCGGTCGTGACGAACAAGAGCGTGAGCGCGCACGGTGGCAAGACCACGTATCGGGGCCTGGTTGAAATTTTCCCGGGTGCAGTTGGTGCGAAAACGCGCGTGAAGTGCGACGCGCTGATCATGGATGACAAGTCGTCGAGCGACACGAAGCCCACGATGAAGATACACGAGCAGCGGTCGACCGTCGAACACGAGGCCAGCGTCTCGAAGATCGGCGAGGATCAGCTCTTCTACGCGATGTCGCGTGGCCTTTCGGAGGCCGATGCGACCGCGATGATCGTCAATGGCTTCTTCGACTTCTTCGTCAAGGAGTTGCCGATGGAGTATGCGGTCGAGCTCAATCGCCTGGTCAAGATGGAGATGGAAGGCGCCGTCGGCTAGACGGGGCCTTCTCTTTTTTCTCGCGCTTGCGTGCGTATTCGCGCGCGGGCGCGCACGCGCGTGGGATCTCGTCTGCGAGGCTGCGCTGCCGGTAACGATGATCGACAAGGTCGATTCGGCCACCGCGTTTCCCGGGATGATCTTTCGTTTCAAGCTCACGCAGACCGTGCGCGTCGACGATGTGCTCGTTCCGCAGAATACGATCGGCTACGGGATCGTGCGCGAAGTCACCGCTGCGAGCAATCATGACCGCAACGGCTCCCTGACCCTCGAACCGCGACAGCTCGTCTATGGCACGCGCATCTTGCAAGTGATGGCGGACCCGCGCGAGACCGCGCTATGGGCCCCGGCGCAGACGCTGACCGAACGTGCGAGCAACTACCTTCCTATTCCAGGCATCGTCCGCACCGCCGTCAACGAAGTTCGTTGGGGCAAAAACGTCGTAATCGGCCCGGGCTTCAACTTTCACGTCGTCGGGCTGGGTGATCCGAGGAACCTCGCGCCGTGTCACAAAGTCGGGCAGTGATGGAACGCCGCGTGACAGCTGCCGCCGAGATCGCGCCTGGAACCGCCAAACCGTTCACGCTCGACGGGCGCGAGATTCTCGTCTGCAATGTGGGCGGGACTTTTTACGCCATCGACGATGTCTGCACGCACGACGGCGGCCCGCTCGACCAGGGCACGCTCGAAGGCTATTGCGCGGTCTGTCCGCGCCACGGTGCGACGTTCGACGTGCGCGACGGCGCACCGACGCTTCCCGCCGTCGTTCCCATCGACACGTACGCCGTGCGTGAGGCAGACGGCGAACTTTACGTGGAGGTGTAATGCGCACCGTTCTTGGGGCCGTCGGCATCGTTGTCGCGATCGTATTGCTTCTCGCCGGCCTCTACGCGGGCAATGTCGCAATTGGGATGCACGCGACCGCAACCGTCAGCGGGACGATTGCGGATAGCGGCGTCCGCGCACCGGTGCAGATTCTGCGCGATGCGCGCGGCGTGCCGCACATTCGTGCTTCCAACGACCACGATCTGTATTTCGCGCAGGGATACGTGGAAGCGCAGGACCGGCTCTTCCAACTCGATCTGCTGCGCCACTTCGTCTACGGCAGTCTTACCGAGATCCTCGGCAATGCAGCGCTGCCGTCCGACGAGAAGTCGCGGGTCGTGCCGGTGCGCGCGATCGTCGAAGCGCAGTGGAACAAACTCAGCGCCGCACAGCGCGCAATGCTGCAGGCCTTCGCCGACGGTGTCAACGCTGCGGCGAAACGCGAATCGACGCCGGTCGAGTTTCGCATTCTCGATTACGATATGGCGCCGTGGCGTCCGCAAGACTCGCTTGCAGTATCGTTTGCGACCGTGCTCGATCTCACCGACGATTGGAACGACATTGCGGCGCGCATCGGCAACGAACCGCCGTTGACGGATCCGTGTTTTGACGCGCCGGTAACCCAGGGGCTGGCGCACATAGCCGATCCGTCGCACTGCGCGGAAAGCACCGCACGCGCCGCGCTCATCCGCAGCTTGCTCGATACGCGGCCGCCGATCGGCAGTAACAATTGGGCTGCCGGCGCCGCGCATACCGCAACGCATCGCGCGTTGCTCGCCAACGATCCGCATCTGGATCTCGCGATCCCCGGCGTGTGGTATCTCGTCGACGTGCAGGCACCGCGAATGCACGCCGCGGGAGCCGCACTGGTCGGCACGCCTGGCGTTACACTCGGGCACAACGACCATATCGCGTGGGCAGCGACCAATGGCACGGTAACCGCGCTCAGCCTCTTCGACGCGCCGGCGACGCTCAACCCCGCCGACTGGCAAACCGAGACATTTCACATGCGCATCGGACGCGCTGTGACCAAACGGTACTATCGCACACCGCGCGAATTCGGCACGTATGTGGTCGCCGGTGGAGTGCGACGGCTCGTCCTCGTGCGATGGAACGCCTACGCGACGCCGGTCGCCCCGCTGGCCGCATTCGAGGGACTCAATCGCGCGACGAAGATCGAAGACGCGCTGGCTGCGCTACGCGAGTATCCCGGACCGACCCAAAACTTCGTCATTGCGGACACGAGCGGTCGCGTCGCATATCAGCTTGCGGGGCAGATTCCCGACGACCCGCTATGGTCACGCAATATCCACCCGGCACGCGACCTCGTGAAGAGCTATCCAAATATCGCGTTTGACGCGTTACCGCACGTTGCCCCGTCGCGCGATGCGATCGTGTGGACTTCCAACAACAAGATGTATGGACCGTCGTATCCGTTTCGGCTCAGCGCGGCGTTCACCGCGCCGTGCCGAGCACATCGCGTCGCGGAGATGCTGCGCGCGCGCAAGACGTACGATGTCGACTATTTTGCATCGATGCAGATGGACGTGCTCTCGATCTGCGAACGCCAGCTCGCATCGTATGTTCCCGAACTCGCAGCCTGGGACGGACGCTTCACGCCCAACTCTGCTGACGCTACCGCGGCGTTTCGTCTTCGCCTCGCGCTCGTGCGGCAGTTCGGCGGCATGTCGGCGGCGATGATCGGCTCGCGTGCAAAGCCCGATGCAGTCACCGCGCTTGCGGCGGTGGCAGATCCGTCGCCCCAACCGTGGGGCACGGCAGGCGCAGTGCAGGTCAAGCACCCCCTTTCGGCGCTGGGTGCGTCATTTTTGAACGGAACGAAGTTCGCCGGCGACGGCGACGCGTTCACCGTGCACGTACAGAACACCGGATTCTCGCAGAGTTTCCGCGCGGTGTGGGACGTTGGTAACTGGGACGCCGGGGGCATCACGATCCCGCAAGGGGAGTCCGGGCGTCCGGGCAGCGGCCATTACACCGACGAGGCCGCCGCCTGGGTGGCGGGACGCCTCCTTGCCCTGCCGTTCTCGCCCGGCGCGGTCGAGGCGGCCGCGGTAAACCGCTTGACGCTCCTGCCCTAGCCTGGTACTGTAGCTCGGTTATGTACGCGATCATCCAGACCGGCGGCAAGCAAGTGCGCGTCGCGGAAGGCGATATCATTCGTACCGACCTCGTCGATCTCGAGGCCGGAGCCGACGTCACGTTCGATCAGGTCGTGCTCGCGAGCACCGGCAGCGATGTGAAGGTCGGGTCGCCGACGCTTTCGGGCGCCAAGGTGACCGGTACCGTGGTGCGCCAAGCCAAAGACAAAAAGATCCTGGTCTTCCGCTATAAAGCGAAGAAACGTGTCCGCAAGCTCAACGGCCACCGCCAACGCTTCGCCGAAGTCAAAATCACGAAAATCTCGCTCTAAGAGCGATGGTTGAAGTAACCTTCTACCGGGACGGCCGCGCGCGGCTGTCCCGGTTTTTTGCATCGGGCCACGTCGAGATTCCGGAGAGCAGTTCGGACGAATATTCGCTCGTCTGTGCGGCGGTCTCGGGCGTGCTCCAAGCAGCGCGCGCCGGACTCGAGGAGCACGCTAAAATCGATACGGGCGCACAGATGCGGGGCGGGCACCTCGACGTGCGTATTCCTGAAAACAAGCGCGACGACGCGGCGGTCGTAGCGATCGTAGCGACGGCGGAGATCGCGCTCGAACAGATCGCTCGCCAGTACCCCCAGCACGTGCATGTAACACGTTCGACGCAAACCGGGTAAGATAGAGAGCGCACCGAAGGAGGCCCCCATGTCAGATACGTTTCGTACGACGCCACCCGACCAGCAGTGGTCAGCGTCGAATACCGCCGGCAACGGCTATCAAGGAGCCTTTGGTAACGAGCCGCAGGGCGATAGCGAGAATGAAGTCGGCAAGGCGCTGTTGGTCGGTTTGCTCGGCGGCCTGGTCTCGGCAGCGGGGTACATGGTCTATCGCCGCCTCCCCGACGAGCAGAAAGAGCGGTTGCATTCGCAGGTGCGCGTGCTCATCGCCCAGCGCATCACCGAGTTGCGTCAAAACTTCAATATTTAGTTAGCCCGTCCCATTTCGAAACTGCCGCGGCACTATAACGTGCATGCGGCAGTTTGCGCTTATGGTCGCGCTTTACGCGCACGCGCTGCAACACTTCAATCCGGCGCTTTCCGACGATCGCGCATCGTTGCTCGCGCGTACGACGATTCACGAGGCCGACGCGCAACGACTCGACGCGCGTTTACTGGTTGCGCTCATCGCCATCGAATCGTCGTGGCACGACGAAGCGGTGTCGGAGGCCGGAGCCCGCGGCCTTGGTCAATTAATGCCCGGCACGGCGGCTGGACTCGGCGTTGATCCCGATGACGCGCTCCAGAATATTAAAGGCGTCGCGGTGCACCTGCGCGGATTGCTCGCGCACTACGCGAGTCTCGATCGCGACGATTGCTACATCGATGCGCTGGCCGCATATAACGCCGGGGCTGGGGCGGTCGATCGCTATGGCGGAGTACCGCCGTATCCCCAGACGCGTGCCTACGTGCGCGCAGTCGTCAGCCTTTGGCTTCGTCTAGCGGGGGATGGACCTCGCTTGGCGAGGGCGGCATCGGCGGCGGGGTCATCGTCTTCGCGTCGCTGATATCTGCTGCGCGCTCCATCTCGGCAATGAACGAGTGTGAGGTGTTCTGGACTTCGCGCATGACGCGACCCGCCTGGCGCATCATCTTCGGCAGCTGATCCGGGCCGAAGAGCAGCAGCGCGAGCACCGAGACGACCATGATATCCGGGACTGAAAACATTGTGCTCTGGGGTTCAGCTCCGGGTACCCTCGGTCCGCTCGCTTAGAATAGTTACGCTCGCGGCCCGAGGGCACCCAAGCCTCACCACAGATGCCATGGGAATGGGATGGCTGATGAGATTTAAAGGAACTCCTCCCGGGCCTGTACAAGCAGGCTCGTCCGCAACCGTGAAGATCATCTACACGCGAGGCAACCGCACGGAGACGCTCGCCTCGTTGGCGACCCTCCGTAAGATCCTGAGCCGCTTCGTCGCCCATCGAGTCTTCTACGAGGTCTCGAGTCGCAGCAAGCGCGGGCATGAATTTTTCTCTGCGAAGAACGTCTTTGTCGTCGGCTCGATCGAAGTTACGAACTACGAACACCTCAAGATCTTGATCTTCGATGCGAACAACGCATCGCACTCGATCGAGATCCTTAATCCGCAAACGATGCGTATCTACGACGAAACGCCCGGACGCGGGTTCGCCGTGTCGTTCATCAGCGAAAGCGAGAACGGTGTGGAGACGCGCTGTTACATTCGCGACGAAGGCGAAGATGAGGAGCGCATCAAGGAAATGACCGCGCTCGAGAAGATCACGTTGCCGCAACTCTTCGAATATCTCGAAGAACTCACCGCGGTCGAAGCCTCCAAAGCCTAGAGCTTTAGCAATACCTCGGTAACGTCACCGGGCGAGATGTGCATCGCCGCGAGTACCCCCGGCGAGCGAATTGCATCCGCGGCAATACCGAAGGCGATGTGCTTGGGCATGAGTTTCTCGCCGTCGCGGACGCGCTTAGCCGCCTCGTTCCAAACTTGAAAAGCCTCGCGCGAGAGCCACACGCTCTTGGCGCCGTCTGGGGTTTTGAACGCAAGGGTGTTAAAGCGCAAGAGCGCCGGACGCTCGCCGGCCACGGCGTTGGGCTCTTGTACGCGCGATGCGGTCAAGCGTGTCCCGGCATCTTCAGGTAATTCGTAGTTCTCGAGTTTTTCGCGCGGCAGCACTTCCACCAGCGCTTCGCCCAGCGTCGGCTCTTCCAGCAGTGCGACGAGCAGCGTGCGCGTGGTGATGAACGGCTCCTTCAACTCACCGGCGAGACGGGCGGCGTTACGCATGAACGTCAAGATCTCGTCGGAAAGGAAGATCTGCTCGGTCTCCGCCATACGACTCGTATGCTCACCATCGACGTTGTCACCCTCTTTCCCGAGGTCTTCGCGCCCTTCGTCGGCCTCTCGATCGTCGGACGCGCCGTCGAAGCCGGAACGATTGCGATTCGTTACCATCACCTGCTCGACGCGCTCCAAGGCAACGAGCGCGCCGACGATGTGCCCTTTGGCGGCGGAGCCGGGATGGTGTTGCGCATCGAGCCGGTCGCGCGCATTCTGGACACGCTACTTGCGGCAGCACCGGCCGGCGAACGGCGCGTGATCGCCGTGCCGGCGCCGGGTGGTCGTGCCTTCACCCACGAACAAGCCGCTGGCCTCGCGCAGCTTGACCGGTTGATCCTGATCTGCGGGCACTATGAGGGAATTGACGAGCGATTGGCCGAGCTCTATCCGATCGAGGAGTTCACGGTTGGGGACTTCGTCTTAACCGGCGGCGAGCTCGCAGCGCTCGCGATGCTCGACGCGACCGCACGCCTCGTGCCCGGTGTGATCGATCCCGAATCAGCCGCCCACGAGTCCTTTGCTAATGGTCTGCTTGATTACCCGAGCTACACGCGGCCCGCGGTCTTTCGGGGTGTCGAGGTCCCCCCGGTGCTGCTCTCGGGCGATCACGCAAAGATCGCTGCCTGGCGACGGGAGCAGTCCCGGGCCCGCACGGCCGCCCGCCGGAAGGACTTGCTCGACGGAGCCCCCTTGCCCGAGAAACCCCAGCCGTGATACTATCCCGAGGTTGTCGCGGGGCCACCCCGCGCTGTCTTTGCATCTGCCGCCATTAGAGATGTGTGCCATGAACGTCATCGACGTACTAAATAACGAACAACTGAAGGACGCGGTCCCCGAATTTCGTTCGGGCGATACGGTCAAGGTCTATTCCAAAGTTGTCGAAGGCGGCAAAGAGCGCGTGCAGATGTTCGAAGGCGTCGTGACGGTCTCTAAAGGCGGCGGCGCAAAAGCATCGGTGACGGTGCGCCGCGTCGCGCACGGCGTCGGCGTCGAGAAGACGTTCCTGGTGCACAGCCCGCGCGTCGAGAAAATCGAAGTCAGCAAGCGCGGTGTGGTGCGCCGCAGCCGGCTCTATTACCTCACCGAGAAGATCGGTAAGGCCGCACGCATCAAAGAGAAGAAAGCGGCGAAGTAAACAGCCGCACGTCCTACGCGCTTCTACGGACCTGCCTCGAATGGCTCATCGTCGCCGGGCTGGTCGTGTTGCTGCTGTTCGTCTTCGTCATCCGCACGTTCTACATTTCCTCGATCTCAATGATCCCGACGCTCCGGATCGGCGACATTTTCCTCTCCGATCAGTTAGCGTATCGCTTGTACGCGCCACGTGACGGCGAAATCGCGGTCTTTGCACCACCGGTGCGCTCGGCAAGCAACGAGTTCATCAAGCGGGTCGTGGGTGCACCCGGTGACACAATTCGAATTTCCGACGGTATCGTCTACCGCAATGGCATCGGGCTCGACGAACCCTACGAAAACCAGCCGGCGAGCTACGACCTCGAGATCCGCAACTACGGTATCTACGTCGACGGCAAGGCCCTCAATCCGGCGCAGGCCGACGTCCCTCCACGGGGAATGTGGCAGGCACCCAACCGTATTCCTCGCGGCTACTACTTCATGCTCGGCGACAACCGGAATTATTCCGACGACTCGCACGTGTGGGGATTCGCGCGGAGAACCGCTTTCAGCGGGCAAGCGTTCATGATTCTTTGGCCACATTTGAAAGTACTATGACACCTTACGATCTTTTCGGCTTGGTCGCGATCATATTGGTCTCGCGCATTGCACTCTCGATTCGTCCGGTTACGGCCGCGTCGAACGGTCGCAGCGTCGCGATCGCGCGCGAATATCTCGACCCGTTCATCTATGCGGGTATTGCGGCGTGGCTACTGATCACGTTCGTCGCGCGAACTTACTACATTCCCTCGGCCTCGATGGTCCCGACGCTGGAAGTCCATGACGTCCTGTTGGTCGACAAGTTCGAATATCGCTTCCACGCTCCGCACGAGGGCGATATCGTGGTGTTTCCGCCGCCGATTCCAACGCCCGATGATTTCATCAAGCGCGTAATCGGCCTTCCGGGCGAGCGGCTGCATATCACCAAAGGGGTCGTCTACATCAACGATGTCGCGCTCCCGGAGCCGTATATCGCGCAGAAACCGAGCTACGATTTGAAGATCGCGAACTACGGCATATGGGTCAACGACGGATTCGGCTGGCACGCGCTCGATCCGTCACAAGCCAACGTGCCGCCGAAAGCGCAATGGACATCGCCGGATACAATTCCACCCAACTGCTACCTGATGTTCGGCGACAACCGCAACGACTCCGAAGATTCACATATTTGGGGCTTCGCGCAGGACGCGGGAACGTTTGCGAGCGGTCCTCGGACCGGAGAACGCGCCGGCTTCACCGGTCGCGCGTTCCTGATCTTCTGGCCGCTCGACCAAATGAAAATCCTGAAATAACCGCGAAGGACACGTTCCGTGGTGCGGTTCGTGCAACTACGCTCGCTTGCGAGCCTCGTGCTGCAACTTGCGATCCTCGGCGTGCTGATCGCGGCGTTTTTCATCCGCTTTTGGCAAGTCTCCGGCCCGTCGATGTCGCCCCATGTGAGCTCGGGTGAGTTCGTGATCATCAATACGCTCGCATATCGCTTCCATACGCCCACACGCGGCGATATCGTGACGTTCCGGCACGACGGCGTCACACCCGAACTTTACATCAAGCGCGTGATCGGACTTCCCGGCGACCGCATACGCATCGATCGCGGCGTCGTGTACGTCAACGGCTCGCGCCTGGCCGAGCCCTACGTGCAGTTCCCCGACGACCGGAGCGAAGCCGAGATCACCATACCGCCCGATAACGTTTACGTTCTGGGCGACAATCGCGCTGTCAGTGAAGACTCGCGCTCGTTCGGACCGGTACCGGAGGATGCCTTGACGGGTAAAGCGGTTGCCGGCATTTGGCCGCTTCCCTCGGTCGGCGCGCTATGAAAGAACGCCTCGACAACGTAGTGCAGTGGTACCCGGGACACATGGTCCGGGCAATGCGCCGGATCGCCGAGTATCTCAAACTCATCGATATCGTGATCGAAGTCATCGATGCGCGTGCAGCGAGAAGCGACGCCAACCCGATGCTCGATAAGCTGATCGCAAACCGCGCGCGCATCGTTGCGCTCAGTCGCGACGATCTCGCCGACCCCGCAACCACCAAGCGCTGGATCGAGGACTTTGCTGCGCGCGGGCGCGAGGCAATCCCCGTCGAGGCACGCGCGCAACAAAGCGTCTCGCGCATTCTTGCAGCGGTTACGGCAAAGGCCAAAGACCATAGCGGGCTCGCGCGTGTGCTTGTGGTCGGTGTCCCCAACTCGGGGAAGTCTTCGATCATCAACGGACTCCTGCGCCGCGCTGCCGCCAAGACCGAAGACCGCGCCGGCGTCACGCGGGCTTTGCAATGGTTTCGCCTCGCGCCAAACATCGAGTTGATGGACACGCCGGGTATCCTCGTGCCGAAGATCGCAAGCGCGCAGGCGCAATGGAAGCTCGCGCTGATCGGCGCCGTACCGCGCGAGCGCTACGATCCTTACGAAGTGAGCACCGAATTTCACCACTGGCTGGTGGATAAGACCGGCGGGCACACGAAGGTGCCCGATCTCGCGACCTTCGCTGCGGAACGCGGGTTCGTGCGCCGCGGCGGCGAGATCGACGAACATAATGCGGCGCAATCGTACATCAAAGCGTTCAACGATGGAGTTTTTGGCCGAATCAGCCTCGAAGCTCCCGGTGACGATGACCAACGAGCATGACCCACAAGCAGCGTAAGCACAAGAATAACTACGAGCGCGAGCGGCGGCGCTTGCATCGCCTGCACCGCTTTGAGACCGCTGCGCGCGCGCGTGGCTTTCAGCTGATCGGTGGCGTCGACGAAGTCGGGCGCGGACCGCTCGCCGGACCTGTCGTTGCTGCGTGCGTCGTTGCACGTGAACCCCTCATGTTACGTGGGCTCAACGATTCCAAGGTTGTTCCGCCGCCGCGCCGCCGTGAGCTCGCGAAAGAGATCGTCGCGCAGGTCGTCGCGTATGGCATCGGCGTTGCGAGCGTGGCGGAGATCGATCGGCTCAACATCTACTGGGCGAGCGTGCTCGCGATGGAGCGCGCGATCGCCGCGCTCGGCTGCGCGCCGGAGTATCTCTACACCGACGCGGTGCGGATTCGATCGTACCCGGGTCCGCAAGAGCCCTTGATTAAGGGCGACGCGCTCTGCGCGGTCGTCTCAGCCGCGTCGATCGTCGCAAAGGTGCACCGCGATGACTTGCTCGTGGATCTCGACCGGGAAGATCCGCGCTATGGCTTCGCCGAGCACAAAGGGTATGCCACGCCTGCGCACATCGAGGCACTGCGCGTCCACGGGCCAAGCGTCCATCACCGTGCGACCTGGGCGCGGGTGAAGGCGGCCCAGCTCGAACTCTTGTTCGGCCAGGACCCCGACGCAGTGGACGATAGTGAAGAATTCGAGTACCAGCTGGAAGGGGCGCAGGGGTGAGGAGCTTGCGGCAGCATACCTGAGCGGCCGCGGTTATCGCATCGTCGCGCAAAACGTGCGCGTGCCCGGTGGCGAGATCGACCTCGTCTGCGTCGAGTCAGGGACCCTGGTATTCGTCGAGGTCAAACGGCGAGAGGGGTCCTCTTTCGGTTCGGCGCTTAGTGCAGTTGACGCGCGAAAACGCCGAATACTACGAATGATTGCATCCGATTATGCCCAGATCGTCGCCCCGATGGCGCGGGTCCGCTTCGACGTCGTGACCATAGACGGTAATCGCATAGCCGTGCATCGAAACGCTTTCTAACCCATGGACAGAACGGGCTAGTGGATTCACTCCAAGGACGGACTCTCGGCGGACGGTACGAAATCGCCGAGCTGCTAGGACGCGGCGGAACCGCCGACACCTACCGGGGCCTCGACAAGACGCTGCGTCGAGACGTTGCGGTTAAGGTGCTCGTCGAACGTTCCGACGAAACCAACGCACGCCTCCTGATGGAAGCGCGTGCTATGGCGCGTTTGAACCACCCAAACATCGTGGCGGTCTACGACGCCGGCGAAGATAGCGGTATTTCCTACATCGTGATGGAGCTCGTGCGCGGCAAAACGCTCTCCGCGCTTGAGGGCGGCGAGCTCGGCTATAAACAGGCGCTCGGCTATATCTATGAAGTGCTCGAAGCGCTCGAGTATGCCAACTCGCAAGGCATCATCCACCGCGATATCAAGCCGTCGAACATCATGATCGTCGAGGACGGCAAGCACACGAAGCTTACCGACTTCGGCCTCGCGCGCCGCGCGAGCGAGGTGACGCAAACGACGCGCACCGGACAGATCGTCGGCACGATCTCATACCTTGCACCCGAACGCTTTCTAAGCAAGCCTGCCGACGTACGCAGCGACCTTTATTCCGTGGGTATCGTGATGTACGAGATCTTCACCGGCACGCTGCCATTCCGTAATGACCGCGACGACATCGTCGCAACAATGTACTCGCACGTGCACGACCTGCCGACGCCGCCGCGCGAGATCAATCGCAATATTCCCGAAGCGCTCGAGATCGTGATCATGCGCGCGATCGAGAAAGATCCCGGCCGGCGCTATCAAAACGCCAGCGAATTCATGTTGGACATTTCGGCTTTGCTCGGTCCGACGGCACAACCGCACTCGCAAGCAGCTCCGGTTCCGGAATCGAAGCCGCTCAAGACGTTCTCGCCCTCGTCGGGCGGCACGACAACCGATCCGACCCTACGCCAAGCGCTCGACCGGGCACTCGCCAGTTCGCGCAATCGCAGCGACGCGCTCGAGAACGTGCTCAAGGGGATGATTGCTACGCGACGCCGCGACTACGACGAGGCCCGCGACGCATACATGTCGGCGATGCACGAGCTTTCGGCGATCAACAATGAGGTGGAGTACGCGAAGACCGCGCTGAAGTTTGCCACGATGGTGTTGCAGAAGGCGACCGACGGTAAGCGCGATCGCAACGAATTGCGCGACGGAGTGAATCGTCTGAACGAGGCGTTACGAATTTTCCATGAGTTCGGACTGCACGAGCAGTACGCGCACACGGAATACATGATCAACGCGCTCGAACGCACAGCGATCGGGATTATCTTTTAAGCTCGGCGATGAGCGAACGCAAACCGGAACTTCGGCGGTCGGTCACGCCCTGGGGTTCGTTCTCGTGGGGCTACTCCGACGTCGGCGCCGACATCTTCGTCGGCTTGGGCCTCGTGCTCGGCGCCGCGGCCGGCGCCTCGAACGTCGCCTTTCTCTTTGCCGGCATCGTCTACGTGTGTATCGGTCTTGCCTACACCGAACTCGCAGCCACCTATCCGGTAGCGGGTGGCGGCCAGTACTTCGTTACCCGCGGACTGGGCGATTTCTTCGGCTTCATCGCCGGCTGGGCGGTATTGCTCGACTTCACGATCGACATCGCGCTCTTTTCCTGGAGTTGCGTCGATTATCTGAGCGAATTGCTTCCGATGGTGAGCTCGTCCGCACATGCGTGGGCGCATTTCATCGTGGTCGTTGGCCTGATCGTTGGGTTGTGCATCCTCAACATCATCGGCGTGCGCGAGTCTACCGCGTTCAACGGCTTTGTCAGCGCGCTCGACGTGGTCAGTGAGACCGCGATTCTCTCGCTCGGCTTCCTCTTCGCCTTCAGCCCCGTGCTGCTCGTGCATACGATGCAAACCAGCTGGCCGTCGCCGTTCGACTTGATGAAGGGGATCTCGCTTGCAATCGTGTCATTCGTCGGCCTCGAGTCGATCTCGCAAGCCGCCGAGGAGACGCAGCGGCCGGCCTCGATTATTCCGCGCACCTCGACGGCGCTTATTCTCACGATTCTGATCTTTGCGCTCTCATATGCAAACTTGGCGCTGGGCATGCACACATGGCACCCAATTCCGCTCGATGCGCACGGCCACGCGCAGATGCTGTGGCAGTACCTCGGCAACAACGACAATAACGGTAAAGCGGTCGCCCTCATTGCGGAGCAGGTTCCCTATTGGGGTGCGATCGCGGCGTTCTATGTGCCCGTCCTCGGCGCCGTACTGCTCTTGATCTCATCGAACTCGGGCGTCTTCGGCAGCTCGCGTATTGCCTACGCGATGGCATCCGGTCGGCTCCTGCCCTCGCTGTTCCAGCGCATTCACCCGCGCTTCCGAACGCCGATGGTGTCACTCCTTGTGTTCACGGCGGTCGCGCTGATCGAGGTCATCTTCGCCGCGCTGCCATCGTTAAGTCCGGCGATGGCTGCGGTCTACGCCAAGCGGTTCAACGGTGAGAGCGGCATTGGCTTCCTCGGCGATCTTTACGCCTTCGGTGCCGCCACGAGTTATTCGTTCGTTTTTGTGGCGCTCGTAGCACTACGCCTGACCGATCCGCTTAGTCCGCGCAAGTTCAAAATCCCGATCAATATTCCGATGACATTTCGTGGCGAGCGCGTCGCGTTTCCGGTCGTCGCCCTGATCGGTTTCATCGGCATGAGCGCGATTCTGACGTTCACGTTGATCACGCACCCGATCGGGCGCATCGCCGGACCGGCATGGATCGCCTTTGGCGTCATTCTCTACTTCATCTACCGTGGGCGTAAAGGATTGCCGATTCTGAGGTCGCGCAAGCGCGATTGGCGTGGGGAGCAGATCGAGATCTTGCGACGCGCGGGTGAACTCGAATTGATGGACGAGTACATTGCCAACGTGCGCGCGAGGGATGAGCGAGCCGCAAATGGAGACGCGGACTAATGCGCGCGCTTCGCACCGTGCTTTCGGCCGCTATGATCGTGGTTGGTGGAGTCATCATCGTACGCATGCTGCCCTATCCGATCAGCGCCAGCTTCACCGGAATCGTCCTGGGCGGCGCAATGATCGCGCTTGGAGTCGTACGCCTGCGCGCGATCTATGGAATACGCCGGACATGATCTACGAAGATAGCACCATCCATATCACGGTTGCCGGCCTAGTGATCGCGCTCTTCATCGGCTTTGCGATTGGTTCGACGATCTGGTGGATGCTGCACCCGCCGGCCTCGTTCGTGCAGAAACTCGCGAAGGAGGCCACGATCGAACTCGAGCGCATGGTCGGCTCGATCGTCGTCGTTTTTTCAGCCGATATTCTTTCGAGCCACATGATGGCATTGGCGGCCAAGCTTGCGCGTGGCGAGCGTTCGGAGTTGCTTGCGATTTATGTTATCGAGGTGCCGTACACCCTGCCGCCCGACGCAGAGATGGTGCTCGAAGAACGCGCCGCGCTCGACGCGCTAGGGGCGGCCGAGCAGATTGCCGGGCAGAGCGGCGTTTCGATTCGCACCGAGATCATTAAGGCTCGTTCGACAAAACAGGCGGTACTCGACCTAGCCAAGCGCGAACGGGCGAATCTGATCATTCTCGGCTCGTTCCGCGAAGGCAAATATACCGGTGCTCCGCTCGGCCGCACGATCGAAGAGATCGCGGCTGACGCCAAGTGTGATGTCCTGATCGGCGTGGAGGGAAAGCACGGTACCCTGCTCTACGAAGAGCCAGGGGCCGGCACGCCCAACTTGTAATCGGAGGATTCATGTATCAACGCAATCTCGCACTCGTTCTGATCGCGGCAGCGTTCGTCGCATTTGCCGCTCCCCACGCCGCGCGCGCAGCGCAGACCGCGCCGGCGATCGACGCGTTTAATGCGGCCTTCGCACAAGTGAACTCGTACACGTTCAAGCTGCATTCGCACGAAACAAAGGGCACCGACGTGCAGGACCGCGTCTACGATTACTGGTTCATGAAGCCGCACTTCGCGAAGACCCTCATCGAATCAGGCGACGGCAAAGGCTCGGGCGGCGTGTGGACCGGCGGCGATCAAGTCAGCGGACATCAAGGTGGCTTTCTCTCGGGCATTCACCTGAAGGTAGGTCTGCACGATGGACGCGCCACGTCGCTGCGGGGTTACACGATCCCCGACGGTCTCCCCCAGAACATCGTCGCAACGTACACGAACGTCAAAGGCGACCTGGCGCAATC
>DATJOM010000096.1:0-20108 GCA_035507095.1 Candidatus Acidiferrum sp. | reverse complement strand
CCTGCGACGGCTGCGACTACGTCTCTATCGAGAACACGATCCTGGCAGGCGGCAGTGCAGGCACGGGCAATGAGGTCGACAACGAGGACACGTTCTACTCGTACGGCGGTAATCTGATCCAAGGCGCGGTGTCGGGCGACTCGATTCCGGCTGCGTCCGAGGGCATTGCCGATCTCACCGGCGTCAGTCCAGCTCTCGGCACCCTCGGCAGCAACGGCGGGCCGACCCAAACGATACCCGATACGTCGTCGAGCCCCGGGAAGGGACACATCCCGTTCAGCGGCACCTACTGCGGATACAACGGACCGTCGGTCGATCAACGCAATTACACGCGGGGCACCGGAAGCGTCTGCGACATCGGCGCATACGAGTTCGCCGGAACGGCGAGCACGCAAAGCGCAGCTCGAAGACGCTAAACACGGTGGCTAGAGGTCTTCGGGGTTGATGCCCTTCTTGACGTACTGCGTCTTCGTCGGCGGAATGCTGACGGAGACATCGGGCTCGTAGTCGCCCTCGTACGTCACGGTGTTCTCTTGCAGGCGTTGCCGCTCGTACGGACCCATCAGCTTGGAGCTGAGCTCTTCGCCGCTCGGACCGATCACCGCGCTCGGAGTCTCTTCCGGCGCTGCGAATCCGTCGTTGTATATCGCGTACTTCGGACGCCCCTCGTCGTCGAGCTCTTGTCCCTCGGGTTGAATCGCGACGTTGCGATAGCGCGACATGCCCGTACCCGCGGGAATCAGTTTGCCGATGATCACGTTCTCCTTGAGCCCGAGCAAAGGGTCGTACTTCCCTTTGATCGCGGCGTCGGTGAGCACGCGCGTCGTCTCTTGGAAGCTCGCCGCCGAAAGGAACGACTCGGTCGCAAGCGACGCCTTGGTGACGCCCAACAAAACCGGGCGCGCCTCGGCGATCGCCTTGCCCTCGGCCGTCATCCGCTCGTTCTCTTCGTTGAATTGCGCGAGCTCGATGAGCTGACCGGGGAGATACCGCGTATCGCCGCCGTCGACGATCTTCACCTTACGCAGCATCGAGCGCACGATGACCTCGATGTGCTTGTCGTTGATGTCGACGCCCTGCGAGCGGTAGACCTTCTGAACTTCCTGGACCAGGTAGTTCTGCAGCGCGGTCTCGCCCTTGATGCGCAGGATGTCGTGCGGGTTCAGCGAGCCTTCGTTGAGCTGATCGCCCGCTTCGACTTGCTGACCTTCCTGCACCATCAGGTGGGTGCCGTAGGGAATGTCGTACTCGTGCTCTTCGCCGGTCTCGTCAACCACGAAGATCACGCGCTTGTTCTTGTCCTCGCCGAACTTGATCGTGCCGGCGATTTCCGTGATGGTCGCTTGACCCTTAGGCTTACGCGCTTCGAAGATTTCTTCGACACGCGGAAGACCGGTGATGATGTCTTCGGTTGCGACACCGCCGGTGTGGAACGTTCGCAGCGTGAGCTGCGTGCCCGGTTCACCGATCGACTGCGCGGCAATGATGCCGACCGCCGTACCGATGTCCGCACGATTGCCGGTCGCGAGATCGCGGCCATAGCACATCGAGCAGACGCCGTACTTCGATTGGCAGGTGAGCACCGAACGGATCTTCACCCTCGGAATCGCCGCGTCGACGATCGCCTTGGCCTTCTCCTCGTCGATCTCGTCGTCGCGCTTGACGATCACGTGCGCCCGACCCGAGCCGCTCGAAGCATCCTTAACGTCTTCGGCCGCGCGGCGTCCGATGATGCGGTCGATCAACGGTTCGATGATCTCCTTGCCCGCGCGGATGTCGCTGACGATGATGCCGTTGGTGGTCGCGCAGTCGTCTTCACGGATGATGACGTCTTGGGCTACGTCGACCAGACGACGCGTCAGGTAGCCTGAGTCAGCCGTGCGCAGCGCGGTGTCGGCAAGACCCTTGCGTGCGCCGTGCGTCGAGATGAAGTACTCCAGAACGGTGAGGCCTTCTTTGAGTGAAGCCTTGACGGGAATCTCGAGAATGCGTCCCGACGGGTCGGACATGAGCCCGCGCATACCACCGAGCTGCTTGACCTGCGCGATCGAACCACGCGCACCCGAGGTCGCCATCATGAAGACCGGGTTGAGCGGATTCTGCGCCGCCTGCATGGCGCTCGTGACGGCATCGCCGGCTTTCGACCAGATGTCGATCGTCTTGTTGTAGCGCTCATCGTCAGAGATAAATCCCTGATCGAAGAGCCGGTGCAATTCGTCGACTTCGTGTTGCGCCTTGTCGAGGATGTCGTGCTTGCTCTGCGGGACAACGATGTCGTTGATCGACACGGTCGTGCCCGAAAGCGTCGCATAGTGGAAGCCAAGCTCCTTGATCGCATCGAGGAACTTCGCGGTCTCCGCGTTACCGTACTTGCGGTAGCACTCCGTGATGAGCTTCTTGAGCGAGCCTTTGTCGACGATGCGATTGACGAACTCTTTGTGCCACGAAAGCGGGAACGCGAGATTGAAGACCACGCGACCGATAGTCGTCTTGATCAACTCGCCCTTCCAACGCACATAGATCCACTCTTGCAGTAGTGCGTTACCGGTCTCGTACGCGATCACTGCTTCCTTTGGATCGTAGAAGGTCGGAAGCGCACCCGGTGCATCTTGGCTCGGGGCGTTCTTCTTTTTCGCACGGGCGAAGACGGCGTCTTCTTCGGCGACCGCAGCCTTGGCCGGGCCGACGTACTCGTCACGTTGGAACGTGAGGTAGTACAGACCCAAAACCATGTCTTGTGTCGGGATCGACACCGGGTTACCGTACGCCGGCAACAAGATGTTGTTCGAGCTGAGCATCAGGATACGTGCTTCGGCTTGCGCGCCGGCCGAGAGCGGCAAATGCACGGCCATCTGGTCACCGTCGAAGTCCGCGTTGTACGGCGTACACACGAGCGGATGCAGATGGATCGCTTTACCCTCGACCAGCACCGGTTCGAAGGCCTGAATGCCGAGCCGGTGGAGCGTGGGTGCGCGGTTGAGCAGCACCGGATGCTCTTTGATCACCTCTTCGAGCACATCCCAGACTTCCGGACGCACGCGCTCGACCATACGCTTCGCGCTCTTGATGTTGTGCGCGAGGCCACGATCGACGAGCTTCTTCATCACGAATGGCTTGAAGAGCTCGAGCGCCATCTCTTTAGGCAGACCGCACTGATGCAGCTTGAGCGACGGACCGACTACAATGACCGAACGGCCTGAGTAGTCGACGCGCTTGCCGAGCAGGTTCTGACGGAAGCGGCCTTGCTTACCTTTGAGAATGTCCGAGAGCGACTTGAGCGGACGATTGTTCGGCCCTGTGACCGGACGTCCTCGACGGCCGTTATCGATCAGCGCATCGACGGCTTCTTGCAGCATGCGCTTCTCGTTCTTGATGATGATTTCGGGCGCGTTCAATTCCAACAAGCGCTTCAGGCGGTTGTTGCGGTTGATCACGCGGCGATAGAGATCGTTGAGATCCGATGTGGCGAAGCGGCCGCCGTCGAGCTGCACCATCGGGCGCAGTTCGGGGGCAATAACCGGAACGGCGGAAAGCACCATCCACTCGGGACGGTTGCCGCTCGCAATGAACGCTTCGACGACTTCGAGACGCTTGATCGCCTTGAGGCGCTTTTGTCCCGACGTCTCCTTGAACTCTTTGCGCAGCTCCTCTTGCAGCTTCTTGAGGTTCATGTCGCGCAGCAACTCGCGAATCGCTTCCGCGCCCATACCGGCTTTGAAGCGGTTGCCGTACTTGTCCCGCGCCTCGCGATACTTCTGTTCGGAGAGCACCTCGCGCTTGGTGAGATTCGTGTCGCCCGGATCGATCACGACGTATGCGGCGAAATAGATCACCTTCTCGAGCTGTCGTGGCGACATGTCGAGGAGGATACCGATGCGCGAGGGCACGCCCTTGAGGTACCAAATGTGCGAAACCGGCGTCGCGAGCTCGATGTGACCCATTCGCTCGCGGCGGACTTTCGCGCGGGTGATCTCGACGCCGCAGCGATCGCAGATCATGCCTTTGAAACGAATGCGCTTGTACTTACCGCAGTGACATTCCCAATCTTTGGTTGGGCCGAAGATCTTTTCGCAGAAGAGCCCGTCGCGTTCGGGTTTCAGCGTGCGGTAGTTGATCGTCTCGGGTTTCTTGACTTCGCCGAACGACCACGCACGGATCTGCTCAGGTGAAGCCAAGCCGATGCGCATGGCATCGAAGTTATTGACGTCAATGAGATTCAAGTTAAGGAGAACTCCTGGCACGGGTGCCGGCCGGGTTGCTTACGCAGGGTTACCGCAGCTCACGTTATCGTAAGGGGTCCCACCGTCGCTCCACCGGGTCGAGCCGCTTGGCCGCCTTCGTCAAGACGGGGCCGCTCTGGCACAGACCGATAGTATACCACCGCTAGGAACCCGCCTCAAGGGCGATTGGTGGCGAAGGTAGACAAGCCCCCCATCCGGCCAAGGGAAGCATCCCGATGCACGGAAACGTGCCCCCTATTCACCGGTCGCTCGGGGGTACTCAGCATGCTTGCTCGTTGGGCTCTCTTCGTGCTTGGCGCAACGCTTGTGGCGCTCTCGGGGTGTGGAGGCGGCGGCAAGGGCGCAGCCCCCGCTCTTCCCGCCGTTGCACCTTCGCCGACTGCCTCCCCGCCCACCACCGCGGCAAAGAGCACGGCTTCTTTTGTGATAACGATCCCCAAGCCCACGCCGACGCCGCTTGGGGCCAAGCGACCCGCGTATGTCTCGCCGGCTACGCAATCGATGACGGTAAGCGTAATGCAAGGCTCGACGTCGGTGATCAACGACACGGTCGGTCTCACCGCAACGTCGACCGGCTGCACTAGCTCGCTTGCGAACGTAACGTGCACGCTCACCCTCGATCTCAACGCCGGCACCTACACCGCGTCGATCACCACCTACGATGGCACGAACGGCACGGGCAACCAACTCTCGACCGCGCAAGACGTCAGCTTTACCGTCGTCGCGAATAAAGACAACATTGTGCCGCTGAGCTTGAGCGGCATCCCGATGAACGTCATCGCGATGGCGGGCAACACGGCAAACAGTGTGTACGTAGTCGCAGAAGACGCCGACGGCAACTTCATCGTCGGCTCGGGCGCGCCAACGTTTACCGCGACAAAAGCTTCGGGAAGCGCGGTCGCTTCGATTACGCAGCCCACGTCCACAGCACCCAACACGATTCTGTTTTCAGCTGCGTCGCCGACGGTCTATGGAACGGAGACAGTCGGTGTAACGGCAAGCTACCCCACGGGCCAGACCAACGGATGCGCAAGTTCGGGCGCGGTGTGCACGTTGGCAACACCGATCAGCGTGACCAACAGCGACGGAACTGCTTTCATCGCCGGTTACGAAACCAACAGTACGACCGGGTTTTCGCTACCACTGACCAGCAACACGCAAGGCCCGTCGGTCACGTTCGGCGCTTTAGGCTATCCTTATGGAGGCGTGACCGTAAACAGCGCCGGCACGCTGTTTACCTGGGGATACGATTCTGGTTCGTTTCTCGTTTCGTCGCCGCCCTACACGAGCTCTTCGACGAATCCAAGTAGCACGAACGGGCTGGTCGAATCGTATTATCAGGGCGCGGTGGCGCCGAACGGCGACGTCTTCATTCCGGAGTTTCCGACCTCTAGCGGTGCACTCGCCGTCATGGCACCTCCGTATACAGGTGCAGCCACAACGATCACAACCGGTATCAGTGGAATCTACGGCGTGGCAGCCGATTCGAATAACAACGCGTACGTGGCAAACGCCACCAGCGCCAATGTTACGGTGTATGCTTCGCCATACACCTCCGTCGCGGCGACGCTCACCGTGACGAGCGCTCCGTACGGCATCTACGTTTCCGGGAGCAAGCTGTACGTGCTCGAAGACGGCTATGTCGATGTCTTCAATCTACCCGTGACCTCGAGCAGCACGCCCGCGGCAACGCTAGTGATGCCGGGTTATTCGTACAGTGCCGCCGCCGTCGACTCGAAGGGGAATCTCTGGGTGGGATGCTACGCGGAGTGCGGCACAACCAGCTCTTCGACTCCCGGATATTACGGTGCCGTGTACGAGTATCACGCGCCCTTTTTGATCGGCGAGACGCCGTCGGTTGGGCTTACCATGCCGGCGCCAGGTTTCTCAAGCTACAACATTACAGGCATCGGATTCGATGCTTCAGGAAACCTGTACGTCGAAAACACCTACGGCGGCGCCGTGGACGGCGGTTTGCTCGAGTATTCGCCGCCGATCACCCCGAGCAGCACGCCCGTGTATGGCGTCGAGACGTCGAGTTTCTACGAGCCCTTCGGCATGGCGATTGGCTCCGGGGCCTTTTCGGTGACGCCGTGATACGCGTACGAGGCGCCGCGCTCGTGGCGCTGGCAGCAATGCTTGCGGGTTGCGCGCCCGGCTACGTCGTGCCAAGCAATGCTGGTGGATCGGGAGCCTTTACGATCACCTCGAACGGGGCAACGATCTCCTCGTTCTCGCTCGTTGTCGGCGGCACGCATGCGTCGACCACGTTCACCGTCACCGAGGGTTTCTATACGGGAGATTTCACCGCCACGTCATCAAACACCGCCGTGGTAACGGTCGCTGCGTCAACGACGGCGTCGAAGACGCGTGACTCGTCTAGTGCGAGCGCATCGAGCAGCGGCACGTTCACGTTGACCGCGGTCGGCGGCGGTACGGGGACGATCACCGTCAGCGATGCAAACGGCCACTCGACCGGCATCCCCGTCGGCGTCACGTCGACTTCAGGGGTAATTTACACCAAGAGCCCGTAACAGCTCGTCGTTTTGAACGACTCGAGAGTGCGCGGTGCACTGCGCTCGATCTTCGATGCTGCGGTTGCAAGCGCCGACCCACGCCGGGTTCTGGCCGCACATTTGCCCGAGCGGCCGGTCGCCGGTCGCGTGGTGGTGGTGGGCGCGGGAAAATCCGCCGCGCTTATGGCGGCCGCGCTCGAAGAGGCGTGGCCGGATGTGGCGCTCGAGGGCCTGGTCGTTACACGCTACGGACATACGGTAGCAACGCGGCACATCGAGGTTGTTGAGGCCGCGCATCCGGTACCCGATGCAAACAGCGAGCGTGCCGCAGATCGGATGCTTGCCGCGGTTTCCGGACTTGGTCCAGACGATCTCGTGATCGCGCTGATCTCCGGCGGCGGCTCCGCGCTGCTTGAGAAGCCCGCCGAAGGTCTTTCGCTGGCAGACATGCAGGCGGTCAACGAGTCGTTGCTCGTTTCGGGCGCAACGATCCGCGAAATGAACGCCGTGCGCAAACACCTCTCAGCGATCAAAGGCGGCCGGCTTGCGCTCGCAGCGCGTCCCGCGCACGTGCTTACGCTCGCGATCAGCGACATTCCCGGAGATGACCCGACGATGATCGCAAGCGGTCCGACGCTGGCCGATGCGAGTACGCTTGACGATGTGCGGGCGATCGTTGCGCGCTACAGCCTCCGATTGCCATCCGCCGTTGCGGCCTTTCTGCAACGCGCGCCGGAGACGCCGAAACCCGGTCACATCATCGAAGACGTTGGTCTCATCGCAACGCCCGCCGCCGCGTTGCAAGCGGCGGCTGCGCGCGCGCACGAGCTCGGCTTCGCACCGCTCGTCCTTGGCGAACTCGAGGGTGAGAGCCGGGACCTCGGCATTGTCATGGCGGGCATCGCGCGAAGTGTGCGGACGCACGATGCCCCGCTTACGCCGCCCGGCGTGTTGATCTCGGGCGGCGAAACCGTCGTAACGCTCGGGAACGGTCCCGTTGGTCGCGGCGGACGTAACATGGAGTTCCTCCTGTCACTCGCGCTTGCACTCGATGGCGCACCGGGCATTTGGGCGATTGCCGGCGACACCGATGGCCGCGACGGAAGCGAGGACGCAGCAGGCGCGGTGATTACTCCCGACACCCTGCAGCGTGCTCGGGAGGCAGGGCTCGATCCGCGCGCGGTTCTCAACCAACATGATAGCTACACCATATTCGATACGCTCGGCGATCTCGTGGTGACCGGCCCGACCCTCACCAACGTGAATGCACTACGCGCGGTCCTTATCGTCTGACGTACGCGTGTGCGCGAGGAGGCCTGTGCGATGCCGCCTAACCTCAGCTACGTGCCCGCGAAACGTCCAACCCAGGCCAACGGGTCGGGCCTGGCCGCGGTGGCGGAACGCGCCGGTGTTTCACTGGCGACGGCTTCGCGCGTCCTTGCGGGGAGTACGCATCGCGTCTCAGGCGATTTGCGCGACCGCGTATTGCACGCTGCCGAAGTATTAGACTACGTTCCCAACGCAAGCGCGCGCAGCCTTATCATGGGCACGCGCAAAATCGTCGGCGTGCTGCAGCACGACATGCTCGACTTCTTCACGGCCACGAACATTCGCGCGCTCGAAGAAGTGGCCGATCGCGCCGGATGGTTGATCATGCTCGTAAACGCGAGCGGAAGCGTCGAAAAGGAACTGCGCTATTTGCGAATGTTTCGCGCCGAGCGTGTTGGCGCGATTATCCTGATGGGTTCGGGACTCGACGATGACGGATATCGCGCGATGCTGACCCGCGAACTCAACGGGTTCGTAAAATCAGGGGGCCGCGTGGCAACCGCCGGGCGCCACGATCTACCCTGCACGGAATTCGTGCCCGACAACGTTGCCGGCGCGCAAGCCGCGATCGAATATCTCTTGAGCAATGGCCACCATCGTATCGGGATCATCTCGAGCCCTTCGGCAATCATCGGTACACGCGAACGCATAACCGGTGCAAAGCGAGCGTTTGCCCACGCCGGCGTCCCTTGGAATGAGGGCCTTGTGGTCGAGGGCGACCACCGGCGCGCAAGTGGGTCAATCGCGTGCGAACAACTCCTGACGCGCAACCCTGACGTCACGGCAATCTTCGCGATGAGCGATGAGATGGCGCTCGGCGTCTACGACGTTGCGCATAAGCGCGGTCTCTCGATACCCGATGAACTTTCCGTCGTAGGATATGACGATACGACGATTGCACGCGACGTTACGCCCGCGCTTACAACGGTGATCTATCCGAACAGCGAGCTCGCACGAAGAGCAATGGAAGCCTGTTTGAGCGACGCTCCGCTCGAAGCGGCCCAGCTCTTGATACCTTGTGAATTGATCGTGAGGAAAAGTGTAGCACGGGTATAGTACCTGTACTATGGCCATCATTGGAATCATTGGCGCCGACGACCGCGCGGTCGCGATCGGAAAAATGATCCGGCGAACCGGACATACGGTGTGCTTCAGCGATATCAACGACGATCGCACCTCGCTTGCCGCGGCCGAAGTGCTTGGCGAAGGAGCATTTGCGACAACACCCTACCAGCAAGCAGCAAGCTGCGACACGTTAGTCCTAACTATTCATTGGGAAGACCTCGAGCGGGCGCTCAGCGCGCTTGGCGATTATAAAGACGGCATCGTGGTCGATGCAACGCGACCGCCGGATCTCGGCCGGCTGAGCGGCGCGGAATTGCTCGCCCATAAACTCGACAACCGCCACGTCGTGAAAGGCTTTGTCGAGCCGCTCGACAGCAACGAGTTCATCAAGATCGCCTCGGATGATCCCGAAGCGCGCGCCGAAGTCGGTGCGTTGATCGCGCATTGTGGGCGTACGCCCCTCGACGTCGGTCCGCTGGCAAATGCGCGCACGATCGAACGCGCGGTCGCAACCGAGCTTTTACGGTAGCGTAATCCGCAAACGAAGCTGAACGGTTCGTCCCATCGGCCAGTTCTGCGGAACATAGCCGGCACGGCCGTATGTCCAGGGTACTGCTTGGGTCTGGCCGTCGTTCGTCGGCACCCCGTTACCGAGCGTATAAGGAACCGAATAGCCGCCGGCTGCTTCGTACGCCGCCGCATAGAGCGGGTTCCCGCCCGCGTAACCCGGCGGGCCGATCAGATACGGATTGCCCTGATACGACGTCGGCGCCGTGTTGTTTAGCAGATTGACAACGTCGAGGACCAACGTGACGTGCCGTGCGACGTCGTCCTCAACGTGCAGATTCACGAAGGTCTCGCCCGGGGCGTGCAAGGAGTTCGGAAAGCTGGCCTCCGGCGTGCCAAGGTTCGCAATGTAGGGATTCGTGGTCGCATTGTACGGTTGCGACGGATCCCGCAAGAAATAGTAGTTGTAACCCGGGTCGACGTAATTGTCGTTGGGGACCTCTTCGGGTTTCCCGGTGTTCGGATCGAAGATCCAGGCCATCTTTCCGTTACCGTAGGGATAACCCGATTCGTAGGAGAGCGCCGGCGATATGCGCAGCTTGTGATTGCGCGTGTGCCATTCGTACGAGAGCGTCCCGGAAAAGTTCGGCAGATAGCTCACCGGGAAGAGCACGCCCGCCGCGACGGCAGGCGCGTTGAGATCGTTGTAGGCGAACTGCGAAGCGCTTGACGAGTACGCGCGGACGAAATTTGTGTCGAGCGTAAACCCGGCCTGACTGAGCCAGAGCTCCGCCCCGCCCGCGCGCAGGTTGCCGACGTTCGTCGGTACACCGACGCCGCTCGGCACGACCCCAGATTGTAGCGCCGAGCGAAAGTTGTACGGCAGGACGTCGATCAGATTCTGCTCGCTGATGTTGTACAGCGTCGCACGAAACTGCAAGCGCGTTCCGCCTTCGAGCGAGTAGGTGACGTTATTTCCGATCTCCGGCGCGAGCTGCACGAACGGCGCAAGCAATCCGGTGTTCGGATTGACATTGGTCGAGTCGACGCGATCCGCCTCGAGTGGCAACGGCGCGACCGTATTGCGATCGTAGGTGATGCGCGCCGCCACGTTGTTGGTGAGTTTGTACGAGGCGGCGACATGCGGGTCGAGCGCGCCGTCATCGTAGATCGAGCCGAAACTCGGGATGACATGCGTATTCGTGAAGCGCGCGGTCGCCATGAGATCGAGACGCGGCGTCGCGTGCCACGTGTCGCCGAAATAGGCGAGATACGAGATCAGCGTCGGATTCGAGGTGATGAACTCGCCTGCCGTCGGCACGACCTGATTGAGAAACGAGGTATTTGTCCGGTACTCCGCCCCGAAGCGAAGATCGTGATGGTCGCCGATGATGTCCTCGCCGTCGTACCCCAGGCCCGTCTCTCGACTTCCTTGTGTCTCCGAGAGCGAGATGATGCCGTCGGGCCAGCCGTTCTCGTCCCAGAACGGCCCACCGGCTTGCGAGCCGTACTGCGATTGGTAGAGCTGCACGCGCGAGAGCGAATGCGCGCCGTTGTGCAGCCACTGCGTCTTCAGGACGCTATACGAGCCGCGGATGCCCGAGGCGTAGTCGACCGCCGCGTTCGGATTTACCTCGCCCGGATACGTCACCGGTGCGCCGTCGGCGGTCGCTCCATCGAACGCGCCGACGGTTTCACCCGCGTACGGCGATCCATACTGGTCGTACGCCGCCTGCCCGACGATCCCCAAGATCGAGACGTCGTCGTTCGAGTCGATGCGATAGTGAACGTTCGATTCCATCGAGTATTCACCGCGATTTTGCAGGGCAAGACCGTACGTCGCCGCCTCTTCTGGATAGAACGACCCGTTGCCGTAGAGGAAATACTGACTGCCCGTCATCGTCGCGAACGCGTAGCGCCATTTCAAATCCGGCGAAGCGCCGAGCAGTTGTAGCGTGGTTTGTTGAAACTGGGCACCAATGCCGACGCCGCTCTCGAGGGTGAGACTTCCCGGATAGGTGCCGACCGCCGGAATCTGGTCGACGACGCCGCCCAGCGAGTTGTCGCCTTGATTCGTATAGCCCGCGAGCGTTGTCGTCGTATAGGCAACACCAGTTGTCGGAAGTTGCGCCCCGACGATGTTGCCGCCCGGTTCCGCCACCAAGCCCTGCGGGAGCGGCACCGAATCGTAGTCAAAGACCGCATCGGAGACCTTGCCGCCGCGAAGAATGACGTTCGCAAACGGATCGAGCACGACGCCGGGCACCGAGGCAATGGCCCCTTGCACCGTGCCCTCGACGTAGGTTGCCAGACCCGACGACGAGACCGGCGGCGAGATTGCGCGCGCCTGCGCTCCGCTCACGGTAAAGGTATCGCTCGTGCTCGCCGTCGTGAACGACGGGTTCTTCGATTTCACGCTTGCGATAGTCCGCAGCGCCGCAACGAGGTGTACGGCCACGTACTGGGTCTGCCCGGGCAGTATTGTCACTCCGAGTTGCGTGACGTCATAGAAGCCGGTCGCGACAACGCTGAGGACATATGTGTCGGGTGTGATACCGAGCACACGAAAGGCCCCTCGGGCATCGGAACTCGTCGTATAGTTGCCGGAGGGCGACGATATCGTCACGTGCGCGCCGGCAATCGGTTTGCCCTCACTGCCGACCGTACCGATCAGCGTTCCGGTGGTTGCTTCAGCAGCACCGGCACGGCCGATCGCGACCGATGCCGCGACGATGAACGCGACGAGCGTACGCGTAGAAAATGGACGACTCATGAAACCTGCTCCCGGGACGCGATGGCGTCCCAACGCTGCGAGCGATGCTTAAGCGAGCGTGATGGGGAGCAGCGGCGGTGCGCGTTCGCCGAGCTGACGAACATCGAACGTTTGGGCGCGGCAACGTATCGACACGTCGCGCCGGCGGGTAAAGCGCGCGGTGTTGCTGCGCTTGAACGCGCAGAGGATGAGATCGAGAGCAATAGAGACCAGGGCCGCGCAGCGACGAACAATCGAACGCATCGCTCGGGCGACGAGCATCGTGCAGATCCAGCCGATCAGGACGTGCATAAAGACGCTAAACCAGATAGGGCCCCCGAGCCAGGCTGCGCCGCCGAGCAGCCGCCCATCACGAAGGAATTGCTCGGAGCTCTCCATCGCGAAGAGCGCGACGAACTGCAGCGACAGGATGTACGGGAGATCTGCAAGCGACGGGCGTGCCGCGATATGGCGGGCAACGCCGACGGCCCATCTGCGATACGCGGATGCCCGATGCAGGAGCCGAAAGCATCGCGCCACGATTACGACCAGGAGCAAGGCCGCGCCCGCAATTAGGGTCGGCAGCACGCTTGTGTGATCGTTATCCGAATATCCACGGCCCAACATGCCGGTGTTCGCGATGGTCTCGACCAACGGATCGGCGATGGCCGCCGCGACAAGCGCGGTGGCCATGAGAAACGGAAGGCGAGACCAAGCTAGGGTGCGCACCGCTAGTTTTTCACAATGGCCGCGCTCGAGGCGCTTGCCTCCGCAAAGGTCAATTCCGTCCCGCCCGTGTGGTAGCCATTTTTGCTCAAGATGTAGGCGAGAATGTTCACGTAGTCGGTATGCGACAGGCTCGCGGGCGCGTTCAACGGCATGTTGGTCGTCATATACGTAAAAATGTCACTGACGTTGGCCTTGACTTTGGAGCTTAGCGTCTTGAAGTTCGCACCGCTCAGCGCAGGCCCTGCGCCGCCTTCCAGCTGCGAGCCGTGACACATCGAGCAATGAACCATATATGCCTTGGAACCCGCGGAAGCTTGCACTGAGGTAAATGAAATCGGCGTGGCAGCCGCAAGCAGCACGGCTGCCACCGCGATAAGACCGAGGGTTTTCAAAGTTTGGTTAGCCTCGCGTTACTTGTGCGTGAACGTCGTCCAGATCCTCGATCGTGTTGAGCGTGACCGCGTCCTTGACCGAAGCGTTCTTTATACCGGAAGCAGCGCGCATCCTTGCCGCAAGTTCATCGGAATGGTTGTACCCGCGTATCGCATCGTTATGCTTCTTGATACGATCGGGCGAGATCGAGCCGCCGTTTTGTGCGATGACCCACTCTTCGAAAGCCATGTATTTCGGATGGTTGCTCTTTACGAAGTCGATGGTCTTCTGGCGGTCGAGCCCCAGTGCCGAGAGCGTCATCTGGTCGAATCCGGCTCCGCACTCGTCGTAACTGTCGGGCAAGACGCCCGCAGCGGCGAGCGTCAGCTTCGTCCAAAGGCGCGGCAAGTGGATTGCCCCGAGCGGTCCGGCCGTGTCCGAGCTAATGAGTGGAACAACGTTTTGAAGCGTTACGGTTGGCATGATGTCTCCTAAGCGTTGGTCGGTTGTTTGCTAGCGTGTTGCCCATGACGGGCGAGGAACGTGAGTTCAGAGACTCCGGATTTATCGAGCTGACCGAGCCCCATGGCTTTCATGCGTTCGAATTGTTCGAACGTCGCCTGCGCGAGCGGCAGCGCGAGGTCTACGTCGCCGGCAAGCGACAGAGCGATTCCCGAATCTTTTGCGGCATGCTCCGCGGAAAAGTAGACGTCGTGCTCGCGATTTTGCATGTCCTCACCATCGGTCTCGAGCACGCGCGAGTTTGCGCCGGTTTGTGAGAACACCTCACGAAGCATCGCGAGATCGAGACCCAGCGCATCGCCGAGCCCAAGCCCCTCCGCTAAACCGGCGGTGTTGATGTTCATGACCATATTGACCAGCGCTTTGACTTGCGCCGCCCGGCCGGCCTCTCCGATGTACCGCAATGACGCGCTCATCTTCTCCAACATCGGCTTGATCGTGTCGAAGACGTCTCTGCGTCCGCCGACCATGAGGTACAGTGTGCCCTGGCGCGCCTGCGGGATGGAACTTGCCATACAGGCCTCGAGCGAATGCGCTCCGCGCGCCTCGGCACGCCGCTGCACTTCGATATGAATCGCCGGCGTCACGGTCGCACAATTGACGAAAATCTTGCCTTTCGCTCCCTCCAGCAAACTATCGCCGTTCTCGGCAAAGACGCGATCCATTGCGGCGTCATCGGTGACGACCGTTATAATTACGTCGGCGTTGGCCGTGACGTCCGCGAGTTTCGTGTAGGCCGTTCCGCGGGTCGCCGCCGCGGCGACTCGCGCCGCTTCGGGCCGAATGTCGTAGTAGGCAGTAACGGGATAGCCGACGTCCGCCAGGCGCAACGCAATGTTCGCGCCCATGCGCCCGGCGCCGACGATGCCGATGGTAGGAAGCGTACTCATCCGTTTCCGTTCGGTTTAAAGTAGGTGATGTGATATGAGGTCAGGATCGCATCGATCTTCGATCGATCCTGCACAAGTACGCGATTGAGTTGCGTAACCAAGGACGTATTCCCGTCGCGTGCAGCCATCGACATAGGAAACGTGTACTGCTCGGGCGAGCCCTGACTACGCGCGTTCGGGATAACGACCGCGGTGAGATCGGGATGCTGACCGATAAAATAGCCCACCGCCGGGTCCCACGTGAGACCGACGTTGATCGCGCCGCTTTGCACGGCGTCTACGATCGCTGCCGGCGACGCATCTTCTTCGTCTGCGGTCATAAACGGCTTTGCACCGATGATCAACGTCCGAAGCTTGAGCCCTATCTCAACCGGAGTGTCAGCTTCGTAGCCGATCTTGACATGCTGCAGCTTCGGCGAATCGAGTGACGTGATGCCGTCGAGACCGACGCCCCGCTTATAGATGAAGACGTACGATGAGATGTAGTAGGGATCGGTGGTGTCCAAATCCGGCACGGAATACGGCACGTCGACCAGCAAATCGCACCGGCCGCGGTTGACGTATTGGTGCACGACCTCGGTGAAACCGTCCTCACCACGCGTCGATTTCCAGACGTAAACAACCGGCCGCCCCAGATCGCGCCCGATTACCTGCGCGATCTTGTTTTCAAAACCTTCGCCGGCTCGATTCGAGTAGGGCATGTAGTCGGGATCGGCACAAACGCGTAGCGGCGTTGCCGCCGCCGGGGCCGGCGGCGGCGTCACCGCCGCCGAGCCCCACATAAGCAACGCCGCGACTGCCGCGCACGCGCGTCGTCCTTGCATCATCGCTTAGTCGATGGTGAAGACGACGAGGTCGCCGCCAAGCGTCGTGTATTTCCCAAGATCGGATGCCGCGCCAACGGCGCCGAGCCCGGCAGTCGGGTTAGTGAGTCCGGCCGCGAGGCCAATACCCGCCCATCCGCCAACGCCGCTCAGAATTGCGACGTACTCCTTGCCATTGTACGAATACGCGATCGGCGCCCCGATCATGCCCGACGGCATCTTTTGCTTGAAGAGCAACGAGCCGTCTTTGGTGTTAACGGCTTTGAACCAGCCGTCCATGGTACCGTAGAACGCTACGCCGCCATTGGTCGTCACGACGCCGCTCCAGCACGGGAAGTGCTCGTGATCGCTCCAGACGATCTTTCCGCTGTTTGGATCCCATGCGATCAATGCACCACCGTAGTTCCCGGGGCCACGATACATCTTCACGATTGCACCGACAAACGGGAATCCGGCTTTATATTTGACTGCAAATGGCTGGTAATCTTCGCACCAATGATTGGTCGGCACGATGAAATATCCGGTTTGCGGATCGAATGATGCGGGTTGCTGATCCTTGCTTCCGATCGATGCCGGGCAAATTCCCTTCGTGTTGTGTCCCGCACGCGTCGCGTACTCGGGATTCATGTTTGGCTTGCCCGCCTCGACGTTGTAGTCATATGCCCAGTTCACCGAGGGATCGAACTTGTTGGCGAGTAGGAGTTTCCCGGTCTCGCGATTCAACTCGAAAGCAAACCCGTTGCGATCGAAGTGTACAAGTGCCGGTACCTGCTGATCGTGGACTTTGATGTCCGCCAAGATCATCTCATTGATACCGTCGTAGTCCCATTCGTCGTGCGGCGTCATTTGGAACGCCCACACCGCCTGGCCGCTGTCCGGATGACGCGCAAAGATCGTCATCGACCATTTGTTCTGGCCAGGACGCTGCGACGGATTCCACGTTCCCGGATTGCCAGTGCCGTAGTAGAAGAGATCGAGCTTCGGATCGTATGAGTACCAGCCCCATGTCGTGCCGCCGCCGACCTTCCACTGCTCGCCCTGCCAGGTTGCGGTTCCCTGATTTTTGGGGCCGTGGAAGTCGCTACCGATTAAGATGTCGGAGTCTGGACCCTCGCTGTAGGCGCGCCAGACTTCCTTACCGTTGTGCAAATCGAGGCCGGTCACGTACCCACGCACGCCGTACTCGCCACCCGACACGCCGACGATCACGCGGTTCTTCTCGGGAATAACGAGCGGCGCCGAGGTCAGGGTCTGACCGAGCTCCGGATTGGCTTCTTTGTACTTCCAATCGACTTTGCCGGTCTCGGAATCGAGTGCGTAGACCATCCCATCGAGCGCGTCGGCAATGATCATCCCATTGCCGTAGCCCACACCGCGGTTTACGAGGTCGCAGCAAGCAACCGAGGTTGCGAACGAATCCTGCGTCGGTGTGAACTCCCATTTAATATGGTAGTCGCTGAGCGCGATCGCGTAGACGTGGTTTGGGTACGCGCTCTCGAAATACATCGTGTCGCCGACGACGAGGGGTTGTCCCTCGTGGCCGCGCGTCGCTCCGGTCGACATCATCCACGCGACGTGCATGTTTTTCGCATTATCGGTGGTGATTTGGTTGAGGTCGCTGTGCCGCAGGTTGGCAAAGTCACCTGCCGGCATCACCCACTGGTTCGGATTCTGGCTCATTTCGTTGAGCGAAACCTGTTGCTGGGCCCCTACCGAGGACCCGTGAACGAGGTAGCCGACGAGCAATCCGAAAGCAAGCAGCGGCGCGAGCGCCACCGCAAGAAGACGTGTGTTCATGCAAATACTCCTGGCACCCGTTGTGCGCGATCTTCAGCGTAGGTTCGCTGCGTTGCGCTTGGCAATCGACCGCCCTGATGATCATCGAACCTGATGACGTGAACCAACAGGGCCAACTGTTGTGGCTGATAAACAATCCCTCATGGACGTTGACGCGGTGCTCCATCGTCCCGCGGCGACGGTGCCGCTTGCATCCCCGGTCTGCGTTGGAATCGTCGCGGACCGGCCTACGACCGCAGCCGCCCTCGCGGAGCTCCTCCGTGCCGATCCCGAGCTCGCGTTGCTCGGGACCGCGGATGAAGCCGGCGGCGGGGCGTTGCTTGCCGACCGCGCGCTGCGCGTACTTATCGTTAATCTCAGCCTGACCGCCGACACGGTCGGGATGCCTGAGGGCGTTCGCTTTATTCGTTACGCAAAGCAGATACGGCCGGACGTCGGGATTCTTTCGCTCAAGCGACAAGTCGACGAACACCAACTGCGCGCCGCGCTCGACGCAGGCGCTGATGCGTGTTGCTTGGCCGTGACCGCGGCTGCACGACTGCGCAAAGCCATTAAAGTTGTCGCTGACGGTGCGACATGGCTCGATCCGGAAGTCGCACACGCGCTCTTCCACAGCGAACCGCGCGAACTGCATGACGCACCTCTGCCCGTGCCGCACCTCTCGCCACGCGAGCAACAGATTCTGCGTCTGGTCGTCGAGGGATACTCGAACGACGAGATCGCGCAAAATCTCCGCTGCGCCTATCCGACCGTGCGCACGCATCTCGCACATCTCTATCGCAAGCTTGACGTCGACGATCGGGTCTCGGCGGCCGTGTATGCTTTGCGCCACGGGCTGACGTGATTGCGGCGGCCTTCGCCACAACCGTCGCCCTCGTCTCGCCAACGCCATCACCGACACCAACGCCGCTTCCGGTTATCGGCGTCGTGCGCGTGGTCACCGGCTCTCCACAAGCGATTCACCAGCTACCCGTCCCGGCATCGGTCCTGGATCAACAAGCGATCGCGCATCTGCCGGCTGTGACGGCCGATCAGCTGTTGAGCTATTTACCCGGGTTCGACCGCAATCGCAGCAATAGCATGTTCACCAACTACGGACAGCTACGCGTTTCGTTTGCGGGTCTGGGCAACGACCGCGGACTGCTGATTGTCGACGGCATTCCGGCCCAGGACGGTTTCGGCGGCCAGGTCGATTGGGCGCAGTTCCCGACGCCCGATCTGGTTCGCGCTGAATTATTGCGCGGACCCGGTTCGGCGCTCTACGGTGGCGGGGCAATCGGCGGCGTGCTATCCCTGCAGACTTTCGGACCGACAAGCGCCTCTTCGGGACCCGCGCAAGGCACGGTTAGCTTTTCCGGCGGCTCACATGTGTTCGCGCAAACGTATGCGCAAACGACCGCCCCGCTCGGCGGCAAACTTTCAGGTTCCTTTTCGGCATTCGCGCAACAGCTGCAGTACTATGCGCTCGCGCCGGGCTACCAGACCGCACACGACAACGAATCGCAGGCGCAGAGCAACATGGCGTCGTTTCGCTTACGCTACGCTCCCGATTCGCAGACCGTGCTGGAGTACGGCTACCTCGGCGCATGGGATTACCAGCAAGAAGGCCGCCCAAATTACGATTTTTGGCGCAACATGTTGCAGAACGCGTTTCGCATCGCGCACACGACGAAGCAGTCCGAGCTTACCGGAAGCGTCTATGTACGCGACGCTTTTGTTACCAATCGCGCGGATATGTATCCGAGCGCGCCAGGAACGCTGCTCTATACACAATACGTTCCGACGCACGAAAGCGGCGTCGTGATGAATTGGATCGTGGGCGGCGAACGGTCGACCTTTGACGTACTCGCCAATGCGAAGTTCGTCGGTGGCGTTAGCGATCAGTACAATGGAGCGGGCGCTTTCAGCGTATCGGGTAGCGGCACGCAAGATTCAACGGGCCTTGCGATGCAAGAGACGCTGCGCTGGACGCACTTTGAACTCGTGGGCGGGTTACGCGCCGATGCGATCGACCTCGTGAACGCTGCGACGCAAAAGGGTCCCACGGTAACAACGATTGCGCCACGCGTGGATCGCGCGCTCTCGCCACGCCTCGCGCTCCGCTACGATCTGACCAAACAACTCGCGTTTCGCGCGTCGGCGGGTGGCGGTTTTCGCGCCCCTTATCTCAACGAACTCGTGCGGGGGTATCAAATCGGCGCCGTGCAGTATCTACCGAACTCGGCGCTCGTTCCTGAGCGCAGTTCCTCGCTCGTCGGCGGATTCGATTGGCTCCACGCAAATAGCGAACTGTCGGCCGACTTCACCCACGCCTATGTCAACGACGCAATCGACTTTCGCACGATCAGCGCGACGGTTCAAATGCGTAGCAATTTTTCGCACACGCAAACCGACGGCACAACCGTCGTCTTCGTGCGCCGCTTGGGGTCGTGCTCGCGCGTAACGCTGTGGGGAACGCAGCAGTACTCGCGCATCACGGTGGGAACCAACGGCGAGGTCGGTAAGCAGCTTCCCTACGTGCCCAAGGCATCGGCAAGCGCGGAATACGACGCGCCGATCGGCGC
>DATJOM010000095.1:0-95353 GCA_035507095.1 Candidatus Acidiferrum sp. | reverse complement strand
GCCCTCCCAGTTGGTGTCCTTCTGGCCTCGATAAGGCGTGTTGGCGGCGTCCGGCCAGGTATCGTTCTCGGGACCGTTGTCGGTCGAGTACATGACGATCGTATTGTCGGCGATGCCGAGCTCATCGAGCTTGTCGAGGATCTCGCCGATCTGCTCGTCATGAACGACCATGCGGTCGCTGTACGGGTCCTGCCCGCTCTTCCCGATGTTCTTCGGAGCGACATGCGTCCGGAAGTGCATCGCGGTTGAGTTGTACCAGAGGAAGAAGGGTTGATCGGCCTTGGCCTGCTCCTCGATCCATTCGATCGCGCGGGCGGTGATCTCCTCATCGATCGTTTCCATCCGCTTTTTGGTGAGCGGACCGGTGTCTTTGATGGTCTGCTTACCGACTTTTCCGAAGCGCGGATCGACCGTCGGGTCGTCCTTATCGGTTGCAAAGCAATGCAGCACGCCGCGCGGCCCGAACATCTCCTTGAACTTCGGATCCTTCGGATAGTCGGGAAGTTCCGGCTCTTCCTCGGCGTTGAGGTGATACAGGTTGCCGAAGAATTCGTCGAAGCCGTGCACGGTCGGCAGATATTCGTTGCGATCGCCGAGGTGGTTCTTACCGAACTGACCCGTGGCGTAGCCCAGCGGCTTGAGCATCTCGGCGATCGTCGGGTCTTCCTTTTGAAGGCCGACCGTGGCGCCGGGGCATCCGACCTTGGTCAGGCCGGTTCGAATCGGATTCTGTCCGGTGATAAAGCAGGCACGCCCCGCCGTGCAACTCTGCTGTGAATAGTAGTCGGTGAACAGGGCGCCTTCGTTGGCCACCCGGTCGATGTTGGGCGTACGATAGCCCATCATGCCGTTATTGAACTTGCTGATATTCCAGATGCCGATATCGTCGCCCCAGAGTATCAGGATGTTGGGTTTCTTCGCTGGCATAGTTGAGTACTCTCCCTTATAGCGTCCTGTTATCGTAGCCCGCCGCACAGCCCGGGTAGGTATCCCAAAATGTTCTCGCCGTCTTTGCGCGAATGAACGCGTGTGCACCGGGCCACAGCATTAGGATTGATCGCCGGCGGTGTGGGTGTTCTTACGGGCTGTACGGGCGTGGCTTGCATGCCGGTTCCGCTCGTGCAAGGTCTCGCATCGAAACCCACGGCGTTTGGCATTACGATCTATTCACAAGACTCTATCGAGCGCGCGACGTCGCTTGCGGTCGGGTGCGGGGCGCGCGTCCTCCGCGTCGGATTTACCGGCGATCTCGATTACACGGATGCGATCTTTGCAGCCGCCGCGGCTGCCGGCTTGCGCCTGATCCTTATCTCGCCCTACGCGGATCAGCCGGTCAACGCCGCGTCGTACGCTGCAACGTGCGTCTCGGTCCAGCAACGATATGCAAAGTACAACCCGATTTGGGAGCTCTGGAACGAACCAAACCTCGAGAATTATTGGGGAGCCCCGCCGGACGTAAATGCCTACACGGCGCTCGCGATCCCCACGGCGAAAGCCTTACGCGCCGCCGGCGCCACCGATGTGTGGTCGGGCGGAACGAGCGGCATCCAACTCGCCTGGACGAAAACAATGGTGGCGCTTGGTGCCTTCGACGTCATGACCGGGTGCGCGGTGCACACGTATTACGATGCGTGCGTAAACCTCGATGCATATTGGCAGCTCGCACCGATGCTGCCGGCGGGCATTGAGATCCATACGACGGAAACGTGCATCCCATCCACCCAAGATCAACCTGATTTCCTGCGGCAGCAGTGGTACGTGCACCGCGCGGTCGGCATCCCGACCATGGTGTGGTGCGAGCTGCGCGACGGCACCGCGGGGACCAGCGGTCAATATACGTTACCGTACGGATTGGTGGATGTGAACTACACGCCAAAACCCGCGTACTATGTAGCGCAGTCGCTAACGAGCTGATCCGTGCGCGATCTGCGCAACGCTTGCGGAATGACGATCCGGCATGTCCACAACGTGGGCCGACACCGCGAACACCGCGGCAAGTATGAATGCTTGCGTGCACGCAATAGCTAGCATGGGGAGTAGTGGGATCTTGTTCACGTTCGTAGCGTTCCTTGTAACGCCGGCTCTGTGTGAATCGTAGCACGTTATTGGCGCTACTTCCGAGATGCAATGCTCCCACGCGCTATGGTGCTCTGGTTGGTTGCCCGCAGTAGAGGCAGGCGCCCAGGCCCGGCCTCCCTCGGGGGAGAACTGACGGTCCGGTTGCGGAGAGGTGGCAGAGCGGTTGAATGCAGCGGTCTTGAAAACCGCCGGGCCTTCACGGGCTCCGTGAGTTCGAATCTCACCCTCTCCGACGGCTCACTAACGTTGGAGGCGTGTGCATGCAGAGCGCCCAGGACTTTCAAGACGGCAAGCTGTTGCGAATTTTCATCGACGAAACCGATCGGCGTGGCCTGCAGCCGACCTACACGGCGATCGTCGAGTTCCTGCGCAAGCGCGGTGTCGCGGGTGCGACCGTATTCCGCGGCATCGAAGGTTTTGGGGGCCACGGTGAGGTGCACATCGCCAAAGTCTTCTCGTGGTTGCCCAATCTGCCGATCCTGATCGAAGTCGTCGATGATTGGTCGGTGCTCGAGCCGTTGATCGGTGAGCTCGAAGCGCTGATGGGCGAAGGGCTGCTCACAGTCGAAGCGGCGCAATACCTTCGACTCTCCAAACCGCGCGCGAAGCCGTAAGAAAACAGGCGAAGGCATTTCGTCACGGCGGCGTCGTAAAGCCGTCGATAACGAGCACGGGACAGTGCGCGTATCGTGCGATGCGATCGGAAACGCTGCCGATGAGAAAGCGCGTGACGCCGGAGAGCCCACGCCGTCCGACGATGATGAGGTCAGCGCCGACCTTGCGAGCGGTGTCAACAATCGCCTCGGCGGGATGACCGCCTTCAACGACGATCAGCTCGGCGTACACGCCGCGGCGTTTACCTGATTCCAGGAGCTCGGCGGCTGCCGACTCATAGAACTTGCGCGCCTGCCGGCGTGAGTCTTGACGCTCGTCCTGGGTCTCCGCGTGCTCGGCGTGCCGCGCCACGGAAACAAGTTGGAGGCGCGCTCCAAACTTCTCGGCAATGCCGACGCCGTACTCAAAAGCGCGTCGCGCGTGATCGGATCCATCCCAGGCGATGACGATGTGGGAGAACATACAACACCTACCAGTGCCGAATCGACGGAAAGAGAATCAAGAGAATGATCGTGAATGCGAGAATGTACGAGAGGTATGCCGCGATCACGCCGGATTGCGTGGCGCGCACCACGCCGGCGATTGCGAGGAACGGTGCAGCAACCGCGCGATAGAACGGCAGATCGAAGTACGGGCGAATATAGCTCGTATACGTCTTGACGTGGTCGACGACGCGAACTTCGCGTACGGTTCGCATCGCCGCGTCGAGGATGACGCGCGTCGGGTTTGTATAGCCCGTCCCGGTATACTGCGTCCAGGCGCGATAGCGCTCGCCCGAGGTCCAGACCATGGCCTCGCGTGTCCGCGGCCGCGGAAAGCAGCGAGCGATGATCCAAAAGAACAATACGAATCCGACGAGCACAACCCCGAGACCACTCGGCGAAATCGACGAAAAGCCGTCAAACGTCGGCTGGACGAGCGGATAGGTGCCGATCATCGCGTTCGTCGCTGGGGCGCCTGCTGTCCCATCGATGCTCGGCCCGATGACGCGTAAGAACGGTGCGGCCGCAACACCGATCGTAACGATCGAGAACGCTCCCAGCACGAGACCCAGGGCGCGCAAGGGTGACCGGGCACGCCGCTCGTTCTCCGCTTGGTCGGCACGTACCGCGCCCAATACGCTCATGCCAATCAGCTTGGTGAACGTTACCACGGCGATGCCGGCAGCGATGCCGAGTATCGCGCCGGCGAGTGCAAATGTAACCTCGCAGGCGACGTTTCCGGTGCGAAAGGCCTGCATAAGCGCTTCGAGCACGAGCCATTCGCCGACAAATCCCGCGAGCGGCGGCAGCGCGGCGAGCGATAGACCGCAGAGTAGGATCACGATCGTGGTTAGGCGCATGCGCCGGGACAGCCCGCCGAGCGCGTCAAGCATTACGGTGCCACAGTGGTCGGATATTGCGGTGATGGCTAAGAACAGCGTGCTCTTCGCGACGGCGTGCGCCGCGATTTGGACGAACGCCGCGGCGATTGCGAAACCTACCAAAAGCGGTTGGCGAAGTGCTTCGCCTACGATCGCCACGCCAAAAGCAGCGATGATGATACCGCCGTTTTCGATGCTCGAGAAGGCTGCCAGCCGTCGCATGTTCAGTTGCGCAGAGGCCCACGTGATTCCAAAAAATGCCGAGAGCGCGCCAGTGATAATCGCTACGACGCCGAGCCAAAGCGGAACGTTCGGGAATCCTACGATAAACCGCATTACGCCGTAGAAACCGACGTTGAGTGCCCCGCCGGCCATGAGCGCTGCGACGACGGAGGGAGCGGCGCTGTAACCGCTTGGAAGCCACGCCTGCATCGGTAGCATCCCAAACTTCGCTCCGAAGCCGACGAGCAAAAGCACGAGTACGATTCCCGCAGACGGCCCGGCCAAACTCGATCCCGCATGAAGTACGCTCGCAACAGCAAAGCCGCTTGCCGCATGCGCGAGATAGAGGAGCGCCGCAACCATGCACGCACCAGCGATGTGCGTCACCGCGATGGTTATATACGCGGAAGGCGCGGCATCCGCATCCGTGCCGGCGTAGGCGATCGCCCAATAAAACGTTAGTGCGACAAGCTCCCACGCAAAGATAAAGAGTAGGATGTCGCCGGCAGAACAGGCGAGGATCGACGCGAAGAGAATCGCGCACGAACTGGCAGAAGCCGTTCGTCCGGTCCTGCGTTCGTCCGAGGCACGTGGGCCCAGGGCAAAGAGCGCGACGATTATGCTAACGAGCCCGAGAATGCCGATAAAAAATGCGGCGGTTACATCGAGCCGCAGCGCAATGTGCGTCTGCGGATTTCCAAGCACGAAACTCTGTGCGCTCCCGCTAAATCCGTCAAGCGCCGCTGCGAGCGACGCGATCCCGGCCAGACCGAGCAACGCAAAGCCTCCAACGCGGCCCAACTTGCCCGGCGTGATCACCGAGAGGAGCACGCCGAGAACGCAGAGCCCCAGAGTATCGAGCAAGTAGGTCATTGACTCGCTCCTCGCGCAAGCGCACGCCCAAGCGCGAGCCAGATGCCGTGCAAAATTGTGAGCGGTGACGGCGGTGATCCAGGAATGAGCACGTCGACCGGCAGCAACTTGCCGACCTCGCCGACGACATCCGGAGAATTGGCGAATATACCTCCGGAACAAGCGCTCGTTCCAAGCGCAATCACGGTTTTCGGCTGCGGCATCGCATCGTATGTGTATTCCAACGGTCGAGCCATCGCTTTGGTAACGACGCCGCTGACGATCAGCACGTCCGCGTGGCGCGGTGTCGCCGTAAGGAAGATGCCTAAACGATTTGCGTCGTAGAATGGGTTGAAGATCGCAGCGAGCTCCTGCTCTTCGGATCCATCGCTCCCCACATCAATATGACGTAGGTGCACGGACCTCCCGAAAGCGCGGGTGCGCTGCTTGAGCGCTTCCAACGTGGCGTTCCCGTTCTGCGGAAGCACGGCAAGCTCGAACTTGGGCAATGCTCTGAATGTGTCGGGCGCCGTGCGCGCACATTCGCCACATTGAAAGCATCGGAGATGATCGATATGCAGGCGGCGCCTCTCGCGCGTAATGGCGTTCGACAGGCAGATGCCGGTGTTGACCTCTCCCACGTCACGTTCCGAATCGATAATGTAGATTTCGCCACGGTAGTCGGGTGGCATGGCATCGTCGCCCTTGGGGTACTTCGTCGTTAAGATGCCGCCACGCAGGCCGTAGTCAATCCAGCTCATCGGTCGACCTCCGCCTGCGATGCTCCGAACGAGTGCTCGATGAACGAAAAATCCGTGAAAATGTTGCCGGGCAACGACGGAACGAACAGCGGCCAATTAGCGTACGACGCAGATCGAATCGCTACGCGCGCGAGATTGCCCTCGGCGATACGGACAAAATAAAGCAGCTCTCCTTGCGGCGACTCTACGCGTGCGAGCGCCGCTCCGTCGCGCAACTGGATTGGAGCGGCGTGTGCTCCCGAAGGGTTTGCGTCAAGTGCGTTTCGGACGAGCTGAAAAGATCGCTGAAGTTCAGCGACGCGCACGAGTGCGCGTGACACGGCGTCGCCATTGTGTTCGATCGCCTCTTCGGCAAGGAGCGGAGTATAGAGGTAGCCATCCATGGTCCGAACGTCGCTCGAGACGCCGCTGCCTCTCGCTACCGGCCCAACTCCGCCTTGGCGGACGACGAGCTCGTGCGCGAGACGACCGGTGCCAATCAGGCGATCCATGAATGATTGCGTCTTGATGAGCCGCTCAACCGCGGTTCGCGCGTGATGCTCCGCAAGGTCCAGATCCTTCGCACAGACTTCCCGTAACTTCGTTAGCACGTCGAAGCGCGTTCCTCCGATGCAGATCACTCCGCGCGAGAAGCGGTTTCCCGTCGCTTCGGCAAGCAGCCGATGAACGCGCTCTTTTGCTGCAAACACTTGCGCGGATCCCACGGAGAGTGAACCGTCCTCGGCAAGTTTCGCAAGGGAATCGAGGTGTTGGTGGATTCGCTCGAATTCGACCAGGACGGCCCGCGTCGCCCGCGCGCGGTCGGGCACGTCGATTCCCATTGCGCGTTCGGCCGCGCGACAAAACGCGGCGGCGTGACTCGAGGCAGTCGCTCCCGACACGTGTTCGGCTACGAACGGAGCCAACGGTAGTGGAGTGGAGACAAAGCGGTCCTCGAGTCCACGGTGTTTGAAGAACATCGACGGATAAACGTCGATAAAGTCCTCACCGGCGGTTTCGACGATCCACCGCGCGGATTCCACGATGCCCGATCGCACGGGACCGTACAAAACGGTTGAGACTTCTGGTGCATCAACGTCGCGTAATTGCCCCGCGGAAACGACTTCCGTCAGCGGACGGTGCTTGGGGAGGCCGTCAAGCTTGACGTCAAAGCGCTCGGTGAGTTCGCGCTCGTACCAATCGGCTGCAGGAACGCAAGGACTCAGCGCGCGGGCGGAGTCAAAGAGTGGACCGCAGAGATCGTGGAGCTTCCCTTCCTCCTCGAGGACGTAGTGCAAGATCGTCTCCGGCGCGATACGATCTGCGAAAATCCAAGCAAGACGCGCGCCGGCTTCGATCCGTCGCTGCGCGGTCGTCTGCAAACTGGCCGGCGACATCATCACGACCGGCCTCCGATGATTTCGCTCGCGCGCTCGAGCAGCGCCGACAAATGCGCCGGGACAAACAGTCCCAACCCCAGCACGACGATAAACGTCAAGAGCATCGAACCAATGGCGCCCAGATCGCGCTCGCCACGTGACATGCCTTCGGGCAAGTAGCCCGCGGTGACACCCATCGTCCAGCGGACGAGTCCGGTAAACGCCACCAGGAGCAGTCCCAACACCACCGCGGCTATCGGCCACCCGCCCGCGGAAAATCCGCCCGTAAGCACCATGATCTCGCTACGAAAGGTGCCGAAGGGCGGCATCCCCGCCAACGCGAGGCCGGCAAGCGCAAAAAGCGTTCCCGAAACCGGCATCACGGCGACCCCGCCGGTGATACCCGCGATCTCGCGCGTACCGAATCGCGCCGCGAGCCGGCCCGCTCCGAAAAACGCGAGTGTTTTGGTTGCCGCATGGTTGATCACGTGCAAGAGCGCGCCGGCGACGGCGAGGTGGACGCCGAAGGCAAGTCCGCAGGCTACGATGCCCATGTGCTCGATGCTCGAATAGGCCAGCATACGTTTGATGTCGCGTTGCTGCAAAAGAAAGAACGCTCCGATAAAGAGCGATAGCAGCCCAACGATGAAAAACAGTCGCTGGGTCATGGTTGGGCCGAATGCCGCATTTGCGATCGAAGCGAATCTAGTGATGACGTAGAGCGCGTCTGAGAGCAGCACGCCGGAAAGCATCGCGCTCGTTGGTGTCGGGCCTGCGCCGTGCGCATCGGGCAGCCACGTGTGCATCGGCGCGAGGCCCATTTTCGTGCCAAAGCCGATCAGCGCTAGGAGAAAAGCGAGGCGTAACGCGTCACCGTTGAGCTTGCCCGCCATCGCGATGTAGTTGCTCCACTCCGGTGCATAGTGTGAGCCGAAAACCGCGGTGCCCGAGGCGTAGAGCACGACCACGCCGATCAAACCAAGTGCCAAACCGCACGAGGCGATGAGGATGTATTTCCAGGCCGCTTCGAGCGACGCTTCGGTGCCTTGTAAGCGTACGAGCAACGCGGCGAGGATCGTCGTGACTTCAAGAGCGACCCACAAGCCCGCCATGTTCGTGAGAAGAGGAATAACGGCCTCGGCGCACGCGAAGGCGTTGGTAAGTGCAAGAAATTCGCGGCGATAGCGCTCGTCGCCGTCGGCACCGATCGACTCGGCCCGCACGTACCACGTGCTGTAGATACCGACGGTTCCATACACGATGCCGACCGGGATGAGGAAGAGTGCCGAAAGTGCGTCAAGGACGGTGTGGCCCTCGGCGGTCGCCGTCACGATCCCGAGGATGCAGCCCGCAGTAGCCACGCCGGCAATGGCGGTGAGAACGCGGGTGATACGCGAGGGCAGCACGAGCGAAAGACCGGCGGCGATGATCGGGATCGCGATGATCGCGACGCGCATGTCGTTCATCCTTGCAGCCTCTGAAAAACGGTAACGGACGCCGCCGATTGTTGGTCGACCAGCGCGCGAACGAGCACGGCGAACACAACCACTGCGACCAGGACGTCGATCAAGAGCAGGATGCCGATGATAAAGGGCAGCCCCGGGGCCAACGTAATCGTTCCGAAGAACAAGCCGTCCTCGAGCGTGAGGAACGCAACGACTTGTGCCAGCGCGTTTGGACGGAGAATTGCGACCAGAAAGCCGACGAACACCATCGAGAGTGCTGTGGCGAGGTCGGCTTTCGGCAAGAACGCGCCTTGATGGAGCGGCAGCTGTACCGAAACGAGGATCGACACGCCGATAAGCGCGCCGGCGATCAACAGCGATAGCAGGACGTTGATTCGAGCCGGCAGCTCTATGCGGGCCGAGATGCCGCGCGCGAGCGACTGCATGTAACGGGGAAGGAGAATACCCTTGAAGAGCAGCGTTAGCGCGGCGAGCACGATGAGATCCCAACCGTGCTCCGTGACTCCAACGCCGAGACAGATGGCCGCGACGAGCCACGCTTGCACCGCATAGACGCGGATGAACTCGGATATGACCACCGAGCGAAAGAGGGTGAGCTGTACGACGAGCAGCAACATCGCGATCGTCCCGGCGAACGCTTCGGGAACGGTCAGCTGGTGAAGTGTCATCCAACCCCCACGACAAAGGCGAAGACCGCTAGAATAGCGACAAGAAGTCCTGTCGCGATGAACTCGGTAATCTTGTAAAGCCGAAGCTTGGCAAACGTCGTTTCGATTGCGACGACGACGGCGCCGACGATCAACATCTTGGCAAACAACGTAACGATCGCAAAAATGACCGAACCTACGGTTCCACTTGACGAAAGTCCCATTGGCAACAGCAGCACGTTGACGAACACGGTGTAGAGCAGAAACTGCTTCATCGAGGAGCCCCATTTGAAGAGGGCCATCCAAGGACCGGAGTGCTCAAACCACCGGGCATCGTCAATCATGCCGAATTCGATAGTCGCAGACGAACTCTCGATCGGTATGCGACCGGTATCGACGAGCATCATCAGAAAGAACGCGGCGGTTGCCAGTACGTGCGCGGGGCGCAGCACGTCCGCTTCGGAATGGCGCAAGGCAGCGTTCATGGCATACGGCAAATCTGTCCCGGTGATAAACGCCACGGAGAAGAACACGAAAATCAAGGTCGGCTCGACGAGGATCCCGACCATTGTCGCGCGACTGCTGCCGATGTTTGCGTACTGCGAACCCGAGTCGAGACCGGCGAGCGCGGTTACGAAACCCGCAAGTGCGAAGAGAAACGCGCCGCCGAGAATATCCCCATAGGTTGCTCCGGGTAAGGGGTATGTCGTGAGTACCGGGATGAGCGTCGCGATGGTCGCGTACGAGGCACACGCAACGTACGGAGCGGTGCGAAAAATCCACGACGATGGTTCGGGCAAAAGCGCTTGTTTCCGGAAGAATTTTACGATGTCACGATAGGGCTGAAAGATCGAAGGGCCGCGCTTACCGGCGATTATCGCCTCGGCGCGCGCAATACAACCCGTAAGCAGCGGTGAGAGGAGCAGAAGCGTCAACACCTGAGCCGCCTGCACCGCAATTGGGTGTAAGATCAACGGGTTCTCCTGACAATAAGCGTGTCCGCATTGTCAGGAGTCATTGGCCCTACGGCAGTTTGCAACTGCACCCTTGCGTTGCGGGCGAACTCCACCGCCCGTGGCCTCCCTTCTACCCCCTGGTAGCGCTTCCTGGCAAGAGGATCAGGGCCGGACCCTCCGAAGATTCTTCATTAAAATAGGCGATGGAGCACCGCCTTGAAACCGCCGCGATGCGGCTGATGGCTCCTATTCGACACGCGTGATCGAATGGGGGCTTTGTGTTTTCACTTTTGTCGAACCGTGCCCAAAGCAGGCAGAGATGAACAACGCCGATCACTATCGCGTTCGCGTGTCTGCGGCAGTATTGCGGCCGCGCGATGAATTATTGGTGGTTCGCGAATCGCGACTGGCCGTCGAGGTTCTCAATCTCCCCGGTGGAGCACCGCAAATCGGAGAAACCTTGGAGCGCGCAGTCGTCCGGGAAGTGTTGGAAGAAACCGGCTACGACGTCAATCCTACGGAGATCGCGTTTGTCGCCGAGCGGCGTGAAGACCGCTGGTCCACGTCGGTTCTCGAGATTTGCTTTTACGCGGAAATCGTATCCGACGTCCGCGCGTCGCCAATTGCACACGACAGCATTTACGCGGTCGAGTGGTTGGCGCTGGACCATCCGGACGTTCGAGAGCATCTGCCGCATGCCGATCTGTTTTCCGTACGTAAACGCGGCCGCTATATCGACGCGGCGTCGACTTCGACCGTCTCGTAATTTTACTCCGGCGATGGGGCCCGCCTAAAGTGTTGCCGTTCGGCGGCTGATGGCTCCTGCTGTGAAAGTAGGAGGATTACTCATGGCCACATTGATTATCGCCGACATCCACGCAAACGCAGCCGCTCTGAACGCGCTGCCACCGGCCGAGAAGATCATTTGCGCCGGCGATATCGTTACATTTGGCGTCGAGGCCAACGCCTGCATCGACTGGCTGCGCGCTCGAAACGCATTGTGCATCCGTGGGGAAGAAGACGACGCGGTCGCGCACGGAACCGGGCATGCTTTACCGCAACGCCTTGCGGCAGCCGGCATTGCGAGTCGATCCTTCACGCGCTCGCAGTTGACTTCCGATAATCTTGCATGGCTGGCGGAGCTGCCACCCGAGATCCATGTTGCTATCGAGGGACATCGCATCGGCGTCGTGCATGCGTATCCGGGCGACTACAATCGGTATCTGCACCCCACCGGCGAGGAACTCGAGCGGCTGACGCGAGCGTTTCCGCGGGCGGACGTTATCGTCGCGGCCCATACGCATCGGCAAGGCATCTGGGAGTGCCGCGGTAAGGTCGTCATCAATCCGGGAAGCGTCGGCCAAAACGCTCTTCCCGGGCTCGCGAGCTACGCGCTCATCGATCGCGGCCGCGTCAGCTTCGGCACGGCGCGCTACGACGTTGCGTTGACGGTAGAGGCGATACGTCGTGCGCCGCTGACACGGGATGTTCAAGACGCTTGCATTCGCGAACTCACGGATGGAAGTATTCGCCCTTCGAGCCGGCTGCCGTGGCCCATCCCGTCGGTACCCGCTTGAAAAGCGCGGGTGAGACGCTCATGTCGATTTTGTCACGGTTGGACCCGCGAAAAGCTCCGCCTGTGCAGAGGGCTAAGGATACTGTAGATCGCGCGAAGCTCGAGCTCGAATGCGCCGGCCTGCGAGAGCGTCTCGCCGATAGCGAGGCGCTGCTCGAGGCGCGCAGCAGGCTGCTTTACGATCTGCAGCAACAGTACTCATCTGAACACTTTGACCTGCAGAAATACATGCGCGATCTGAAGACCGAGGAGATGCGCGGCGCCGGCGCGTTCGCGACCCTCGAGATTACGCTCGAGCGCGCGCGCGCCCTACAGAAGCGCATCGCCCGTCTCAAAGACCGCCTGCGAAAGTACGAAACGGTTGACGACGAGCATTTTGACACCGCGCCGATTCGCGTCGAACCGCCTCGCACCGGCGAAGATTCTTGATTGAATGAACCTCCAGGACTACGAAGGCGTAAAATTCTCTCTTGCCGAGATCGTCCGGTCGGCGGTACTGCAACATCAAGCGGCAGACGGCCGCGAGAATCCGATGGCCCGAGATATCTTCGCGCGCTTAGCTGAGGACCGTTTCAATCTCGTCGTCGCCGGGCGCTTCAACCGGGGCAAGACGTCGTTGATGAATGCATTGCTATCGACGGATCGCCTCCCGATAGGCATTCTTCCACTTACGTCGGTGATTACGACGGTGTCCTATGGAAGCGAGGGCATAGCGACGATCGAGTACGCCGATCGTTCGATACCGGATCGTGTGCCGCTCGAATCGCTTCGGGAGCACATCACGCAGGAAGGTAACCCCGGCAATATACGCCGCGTCACGACCGCGCGCGTGCAATTTCCGGCCGAACTCCTACGACGAGGCTTCCACTTTATCGATACCCCTGGCGTCGGTTCGGCTATTGCCGAGAACACCGAAACCACGCGCGCGTTCCTTCCGCAAGCCGACGCGGTGCTGCTCGTAACCAGTTTTGAGAGCCCCTTGTCCGCTGACGAAGTGCAGATGATCGAGGCCATTCGCACATACCATCGGCGGATGTTTTTCGTCGTCAACAAGAGCGACCTCGCGAGCGAGGGAGAGCGTAAGGGGGTCCTCGCATATGTCCGGTCGACGCTTCGCGCCGTGGGCATCGCCGATCCCGACATCTTCGAAGTCTGCTGCCGGCAAGACCGCCTCGAGGGCATCTCCGGCCTCGCCGAACAGCTTAGCAGGTATATGATCGAGGATAAGCGCTGCGATTTTCTGCGAACCATGTGCGAGCGCATCGCTACCCTTCTCGAACAACTGAGAGGTACCGAATCCGAGCGCTCCAAACTTCTCGCGATCGTCGATGCGCTTGGGTTCTCCGGTGTCTATGACGGCGCGCCTTCAACCTTCTCGAGCGGTGGCGCGTTCGCGACGTGCGCGCTTTGCGATACCATGACGCAGGCGGTCGTCAGTTTCCTGAGCGCATACCAGTATGACCTCATCGCGTCGAGCGCGACGCGCGACGAGTTGGCGGAGGTGGGCGGATTTTGCGAAATGCACGCCTGGCAGTACAATGTGCTTGCCGGTTCTCGCGGAGCCTGCATTGCGATGTCCGCGGTTCTGTCTCGTGTCGCGACGCGGCTACGCGACATCGCCGCTAAACAATCGCAGGGTGGAAGCGGAGGGTTTGCCGATATTCTTGCCTCGAGAGAGCACTGCCCGGCCTGCGCGATAATGCGCGAGGCTGAACAATCCGCCATTGCGTCGGCGGCGGCGAACGCTTGCGAGAACCCCGGAGCCGCCGTCTACTGCCTCGCTCACTTCGTGCGTACGGTCGACGCATTGTCGAGCGACGTGGCGGCTCTTCGTTTGGCCGAATCGCAAGCCGATGCCGTCGCCCGCGTCGCCGACGACATGCGGCGCTTCGTCGTGAAGTTCGACGGTACGCGACGTTACCTGATGGCATCGGAGGAGCGTAGCGCGGATCAACGCGGGCTGACCATCCTTGCAGGAAGCCGTGGCAAGCGTGGGATCGCGGCCGGCCCATGAATTTTGAAAGTGTCCTCTTTCTTCGGCCCGCGCTCTCCGAGATCGAGCCGGCAGAGGATCCGCCGTTCTTCAGCGACCTTAACCTAGATCAGGTCGGGGACGTGATTTTCGCGGGACGCGAGTCCTACAATCTTAGACCGTTCTTTCGCATTGCTCTGCGCAGTATCGACGAGATCGTCTACCGCCACCAGGTCATGCGCGATCTGGAGAACGCACAGGTCTTCGCGGAGGTCAGCGCATTCGCGGAGGCGATGCGCGGGATTCGAGAATCTCTCGCGGCTGCCGCCAAGCTCTACTATGCACACGAGCGGGAACGATGGATCGTCGATGCTGCGGCGCGATATCGCGACGGTGTGGAGCGGCTATTGCGCGCGCTTGGCGAGGCAAACTTCGCCTCGCAGGGCCTCGCGGCGTTTCGCGGCTACCTTGCAGAGTACGTCGGATCCGCGGGTTTTCGCGCGCTGGCGAACGACATTGTGAGCCTCCACGAAAAGCTTGCGGCGATCGAATACGCCGTGGTGATCGACGGCGATCGCCTAAACGTTCGAGAGCCCCGGAACGAAGGCGACCTGGTCGTAGCTATCCACGAAACATTCGCGCGTTTCCGGCAAGGCGCGGCAAAGTCATATCTCCTGACCTTTCACGAACGCCCCGGCATGAATCACATTGAAGCGAAGGTCCTCGAATTCGTAGCAATGCTTCATCCGGAGGAATTCGCGGAGCTCGATCGCTTTGCCGAGAATCACGCGACGTTCATCGATCCCGTCATCGAGCGATTCGACCGGGAAGTGCAGTTCTATCTAGCGTGTTTCGAATACGCCCGAAGCTTCGAGTCGGCGGGCCTTCCGATGTGTTTCCCAACCGTCTCATCGAGCAAAGCGGTTTCGGCCCAAGAGACGTTTGACGTTGCCCTTGCACGCCGCCTGATCGAGGCGAACGGCACCATTGTGTACAACGATTTCAGTCTCGATGAACCAGAGCGCGTCTTCGTAGTATCTGGTCCGAACCAGGGCGGGAAAACCACGTTCGCGCGCACGTTTGGACAGTTGCAATACCTCGCTGCGCTGGGGTGTCGCGTAGCCGGCCGTTCCGTCTCAACGGTGCTCTTTGATGCGATCTTTACGCATTTCGAGCGCCAGGAAGACCCGTCGGCGCTGCGCGGAAAGCTCGAAGACGACATTTTGCGAATTCACGAAATCCTCGAACGAGCGACGACGGATAGCATCATCATCCTCAACGAAATCTTTGCGTCGACGACGGTTCGTGATGCCACCGTGCTCGCGCGGCGGATCATGGATCGAATCCTGGCGCTCGACGCCCTCTGTGTCTGCGTCACCTTCATCGACGAGCTTTCAACCCTGAGTGAGAAGACCGTCAGCATGGTTAGCCTCGTGGATGCCGCCAATCCGGACGTGCGGACATTTAAGGTTGTGCGCCGAAAAGCCGATGGACTGGCCTACGCGGTTTCGCTCGCGGAGAAATATTCGCTGACGTACGACCGGCTCAGGCGCCGTTTGAACGGCCGGGGCCACGGATGAAGACGTACCTATTGCATCGCGATCGAGACGTCGATTGGGACGAGGCGCCGCCCGTCAACGCGGAGGATCTCGTCGCAGATCTCGGTCTGGCGGTGCTGATCACCGCAATGGCCGGTAGCGATAAGACGATTCCCCCCATTGCGACGAAGGTCGTTCTACGGCGTTTGGGAGATGTGGACACCATTCTTTATCGCCAAGCGGTGTTGCGCGATTGCCTGACCCATCCCAGCGTCGTGCGCACGATGTACGAGCTCGCCGGCGAAGCGATAGAGAACGAAAGCCGCAACTTTTGGGGAATGCGGTCACGCCATGCGGCCTCGATCTTGCGCCGCTCGACCGACGTCTTGCGGATGTTCCTCGGCGTCCTACGAAAGCTTCGCGCGATCGCCGAAGCAGACGGAGGCGCGTTCGAATCCGAAGGCTTCGCGCGCTTCTTCGCGATGCTGCGAAGCGAGCTTGACGACGCCTATCTCGACGAAGTCTACGGCCGTCTTCGTGCGGTAGAGTTTCGCGGTGGGATGTTGACGACCGCGCGTTTGGGACGCGGCAACCATGGCTGCGACTACGTCTTGCGCACCTTCGACCAGGCGCAGCGTGGTTGGTTCGATCGGCTCTTTCCTCCACGCGAGCCGGGATACACGTATCACGTCGATCCGCGCGACGAGAGTGGCGCTCGCGCGCTCTCCGAATTGGGAGATCGTGGCGTGAATCTCGTCGCGGACGCACTCGCGCAGTCGTGCGACCACATCCTCGCGTTCTTTACGGCGTTACGAAGTGAGCTCGCGTTCTATGTCGGCTGCATCAACCTCCACGAGCGCCTTACGGTAAAGGGCGAACCGACGTGCTTCCCGATCCCGCACGAGCCCAACGCCGGCGTCCATCAATTTTCAGGCCTCTACGATGCCTGCTTAGCACTCTCGATGCCGCAACGTGTTGTCGGCAACGATGGCGACGCTAGGGGAAAGATGATGATCATTATTACCGGCGCTAACCAGGGCGGGAAGTCGACATTCTTGCGCAGCCTTGGGATCGCGCAGATGATGATGGAGTGTGGGATGTTCGTAGCGGCCGACGCCTTTCGGGCGAGCCTCTGTAACGGCGTGTTTACCCACTACAAGCGCGAGGAAGACACGGAGATGCAAAGCGGCAAATTCGACGAGGAGCTTCGTCGTATGAGCCTGCTCGCCGAGTGCCTGTCACCCGGGGCGTTCGTACTCTTCAATGAGTCGTTCGCTGCGACCAATGATCGTGAGGGATCGGAAATCGCGTGCCAGATCACGGAGGCGCTGGTCGATTCCGGCGTGCGGCTGGCTTTCGTCACGCACCTCTACGAGTTCGCGCATAGGATCTGGGAGGAGCGGCGGCCGCAAGCGTTCTTCCTACGGGCGAACCGGCGCGAGGATGGACAGCAGACGTTTAAGTTGCATGAGGAGGAACCGCTTCGGACGAGCTACGGCGAGGATATCTACCAACGCGTGTTCGAAGGGGAGGCCGCTCGCTCGACCTAAGACGCGTTCGCCCGCGTTGCCCCGACACGGCTTGCCACCCAGATGAAGATTGGGAGCGCTGCAAGGTGGGTCGCGACACAGAAGGCGACGACAGCTCCGAGATTCCTTGCGTAGAGCAACCCAATGACAACGCTGCCGAGGAACCACGCGATGCCGTAAAATCCGGTGAAGATGCCGTATGCGGAGGGACGCCGCGTGCGTGCGACCATGCGCGACACGGCGGCAGGAATGATTGATTCGTGTACGCCCATGCCTAGCCCCCAGACCGCTACGCCGGCGAGCGTCGCCCAAAATCCGCCGTAGAATACACACGGAGCGAACGCGGCGCTCAGGATCGTAAGCGGGAGCAGCACGACCACTCCAAATCGATCGAAGAGTCTACCGAAGCACAGCGACCCCGAGCCGCTCGCGGCCATCGCAACCGAATAAAAAATCGGAATGAGCGTTTGCTGCAGCGGGACGCTGCGCTGCACGTGATATGCGATCAGCGAGAAGTCCGCGAAACCTGCGGCGACGAGGGCCGCGCCGACCAAATAGATCCAGAATATCCTCGGCAGGTCTGCTTCGCCGGCATCGAGGACCTCTGCTTCGAAGTCCTCGGGTTTGGGATACAGGACGCGCGCTAGCGTAAGGAGCGAGAAAACCACCGCGACCGGAATCACGAGAACGCCAAAAGCCACATTGTACGAACGGTGCGCGGCAAGAACGGCCGCGACGACTAGCGGTCCGACGAGTGCACCACATTGGTCGAGCGCCTCGTGCAACCCGAAACCCCAACCGTAGCCCATTTCTTTCGCGGCGAATGAAAGCATCGCGTCGCGGGGTGGATTACGAACCGCGCGACCGGTGCGCTCAAGCAAGATGAGGATAGCAGCCGAAGGCCACGAGTGCGCAAACGACAGCAGCGGGACGCACGTCAGCTGCAGGATGTACCCGAATATTGCAATGCGCCAGTACTCTCCGGTTCGTTCGGCTACCGGTCCTGAAACGAGCCGAAGACCATACCCGAGGAGTTCACCGAGACCCCCGACGCTGCTGATGATGACGGCGCTCGCGCCGAGCAGTCCGAGAAACGGACCCGTGACGCTGCGCGCGCCCTCGTATGCAAAATCCGCGAAGAAGCTCAGGACACCGATGAGAACGACAAAGGCAAGTGCCGTCTTTCCGCGATTCACGATTTTGCACTCGGTGTCGCGCATCGCGAGCTCGGATCGCTCCCTATTGCGCGAAGCGCGGCTGCGCGAAACAGCGACAGCCGGGATGGAACGGCGGAATCCATTCTGCCGAACGCGGACGTATGCCCCATGACTGCTCGCACGCCGGGCACGCTTCTTCATAACCGCCGACTTCGTAACCCGAAGGGCGACGATCTTTCGCGACGATATCCGCGTGCGCGAGCATGCCAAGCCAGTGCGAAATGATCCGGATGAGACATATATCGTGCTGCAGCGCCTGCGTAGACGCGAGAGGCTCTATGTAATAGACGCCGCCCGCAACAGTATGGCAGAGGTTCGACTCACGGAGCTCAACGATACTCGACAGCAGCTCCTCGCGTGCCAATCCGACCGTGGACGGGGCGAATACAAATTCACATCCTTGGACCAGCGAGCCCAGGCGGGCGCGCGCGACGCGCGTACTCAGCGACAGCGACTGCCATGCGTTGTCCTCCCATCGACCCGATGGTTCGAGCGAAAATCCCCAAAGGTGTGGGCGCCGATCGATGGTTTGCAAATAGGCGCGATAGTCTCGTAGCGGCTCAAACCAGAGGTCCTCGCCGAGCAGTGCGCCGGCTACATCCTCGGCAGTAAACGGCGACCGGACGCTTCGCTCGAGAATGGCGCGGCGGGCTCGGTCGCGCGGAGCGAGCAATCGCAACGCGCTATTGAAGCGGCTATGAGAACGCTGCCACAGCCGCATCGAGAATCCGTTCATCGCGCTGCAAGTTCTTTAGCTCGCTCTCGATTGCAGCGTCGTCGGACGGCCTCGCCGCACGATCGAACGCATCCTCCACGGTCCGCCGCGCTGCGATCAGCCGTTCTCGTACGTGCCCTACGTTCGCGAGACGCCACTCCAAGAGATAGCGCATCGCCGCGGAGCGAACGCGACCCTTCGAGCGGTCCAGAAGGTCGGCGGCGAGTGTGTGGTACCGCTTACGGAGCGCCCGAACGCGTAAGGCGCCGGGAAGTGCCGCTAAAACACCACCGGCAACAATCTCGAGCCCGGTCGTCGGAACGGGGCCACTCATGCGGGTTGCTGCCTCGCGCGCTCCGAACTCTGCGCGACCCTCCTTGTCCTGCTCGCTCCACTGCAATCCCAGAGCTTCGTTCGCTGCCTCAGCGAACCGCAGTTCGAGCTCGGCCAAAAGCTTGAGCGCGGACGCGCGACGCTTTGCGATCCGCTTTTCGAGCGCATCGGAAACCTGCATGAACCAATCAGCTTCGAACGCGGCAACGCGCTCGTAGAGTGCTCGCTCTCCGTCGTTGGGCCCGAGATCGACGAAGCTCTCAAGGTCGTTGTGAAGCGCGGCCACCGCCGCCTCGAAAAGCGCGTCGAGCAGCGCGTCAACCGAGATGAGTTCTTCGGTCGGGAACTGCTCGATCGCCCGGATCAGATTCTGGCCGCGTTCGTCGAGTTCGTCGGCGAGTTCGGTAAAAATTTCCTTCGCGCGCGTGCGCTGCGCGCCGGGAAGCAGCGCAACCGCGCGCCGGAGGCCGAGACTACGCCGAAGCCGCGCGGCTGCGCGGCCGGCCCTGCGCGATCGCGACTGGAGCGCGAGGTTTCCTCCGCTTTCCGCGACGGCAGCGGTAATAGCCTCGCGCAAAGCGGCGATGCGCTCATCGGGACTCCTCGTGTCCACGGCGAACAACGGCACGTCCCGATGGAGCGCGTCGTCGAGCACATGACGGGTAAAGTCGTGAACTTCATGCTCGGCGCCCGATGCAAGATCGATCTTCGCGAGAACGACGATGACCCGTTCAGCTAAATCATGCACCTGCAACAGAAATCCAACTTCGTCGTTCGTGATTGGCGGCTCGGGTCCGGTTACGAAGATGGCAAGATCGACGCGTTCGCTCACTTCCTGCGCGATTTGCGTATTGTGAGCTAGCGTCGACCCGATCCCCGGTGTGTCGATGAGAGCGATGCCGTGCAACAGAGGAAGCGGAAGTTTTACGTCCACGCGCGCGACGCCAAGCCGGTTTTTCGGATTTGATTCCTCCGTCACAAACGTCGCAAGCTCGCAAAGATCGGTGTCTTCCTCGCGGCCGTCGAGGTAGCGAACTACCGCCCCGCGGTCGCCAAAGCTCACGGTTGTGGTGACGCCGGTCAGAGGCAGGCGTCCCGTCGGCAAGACATCCTCACCAAGAAGCGCGTTCACGAGCGAGCTCTTTCCGCGTTTGAACTGGCCGAGGAATGCGACGGAGGCGGCATTGGATTGCGCCTGCTCGATGATAGATGCGATGTCCGCTCGTACCAAATCATCGCCGTAGGTCTCTGCGAGCACCGACAATGCGTCGAGATGCTTGTCGTTTGTCATCATTATCACGACACGGGTGTCTCGCCGGTGGCCGCTGCCCGCATCTTAGTTGTGACCAACCCGTATTTGCGAGCGAACCGGCGGCGCACAGAGCGCAAGGTCGATGCGTGTTTTCACGATTCCCAGGCGAGCGGATCCCTGTGCGAGTACGCGCAACAGCGAGGTCTCGACGCATCGTCGCATCTCCTCGAGAACCACCTCGTGGAGCTGTTCAATCCAGGCGTCGATATCCGAAGCGCGCTCCGGTGGGTCGAGATAGCGTATGTCGTCGACGAGAACGCGGTGGATCGCGAACATCCTCGGCAGCAGACGCTTCGCGGGCACCACGTGCAACGCAGCGATGGCCTCCGCGATCGATACTTCGCACTCGGCGATTTCCTGCGTATACAACCTAAAACGGGCGCGCGCGCGCAGGTCTACGTTTGCAGCCACGAGGCGCGCGAATCCCATCGCGATACGATCGAACGTCTCGCGGCGGAGGCTGCGCGCAAGGTCGCTCTCGAGCCCCGATCCCATCGCCGCAAGCGCTGCAACGGCATTGCTTTTCGCGACGCGCAGGGGTCTTTCGAAATGACGCTCGATGCAAGCGTCGTCTTTAGCGCAGCCCGCTATGAGTCGTACGCGCGCCTCGCGTTCGACGCTGCGCAGATTGGCGAAGAGCACTTCTAGGCGTACGGATGCTTGCGGCATTAGAAAACTCCCGACCATCCACGACGTTGGTCAGGAGCCATCAGCCGGAAACCGGCGGTTCGCGGGGGTGCTCCATCCCCGTCCGCTTATACGTTCTCAACGCGTCAGATAACGCCCTTCGGCGGCCATGTCGAAGGTGGCCAGCGATCCAGTATTTCCGAAAAATGCTGGAATGGCCGGAATGCGCGGTTTTGCGAGGCGAGGAATCTCTCGAGCTCGCTGCCGGTCTTGGCGTATGTTAGATCCGATGCCAGCGCCGCTTCAAAATCGGACCGGTCGTCGCCAATCACGATCGCTCGCAGATCTCCCGAATGCGCGGCGTGGACAAAACCGCGCTTGTCTATGCCGGCCACGCTATCGTCGCGGAACTGCACGCGCCAACCATCGGATCGATACTCGGCGGCATTACCGAATACCGGAAGATCTATTCCCCTCCGGGCCAAGTAGCGCCGGACGAGGTCCTCAATCCCTGAGGTCAACACGAGTAGCGGGACAGCCGCCGATTTACACGCGTCCGCAAACGCTCGAAACGAGTGGTCAAAGTGTATGCCCTGCTCGATGCGGAGTTCAGCTTCATCGCGGTCGTAGGTAAGCGCGCGAGCGCGGCGCGCAATATCCGCGCGATACCCGCGCTCGAGCTGCAGCGGCACACTTTGAGCGGCGCTCTCTGTCGTCGACGCGAGGTACTCGAGCATGTCGCGATCGACGATCGTCCCGTTGAAGTCGCAGAACGCGACCACTCCTGCGTCGCTAATTCCGCCGGAAGAAATCCCCCTCGAAATGCCTACAGTCAGCTGTGTTACCTCAGCGCGCGGCTCAAACGAACCCATGATACATGCAGCTTTGCAACTTGTCATCCACCGATTGTACGATCGTCCGCGCCTGGTAGGCCCAAATGGAAGGATGACGCTTTCGGAAGGTTCCTACACGCCCGCGTGAGAAATGAGGCCGCCAACGGTCAACCACAGCGATGGAGCTCGCTTAACGCCCGTCTCGGGCTGATGGCTCCTACTCAACAACGACTGAGTATGGGAGCCGCTTGTGTGGTAACGCCTGTTTGTTCCGTAGTGTTGTAGGCGTCGATCGATGATACAGTCGATCGCGTTGAATATTGCGCAACTTGCGTTCGTTCTGCTGCTTTCGCCGCTCTTTGCCGGCGTCTTGACTCGATGCAAGGAAATCGTGCAATCCAAGCGCGGCCCGAGCGTTCTTCAGCCGTATCGCGATCTGCGTAAGCTCTTCGCGAAGAACGAGCGAATACCGGAAGACAGCAGTTGGCTCTTTCGCGCGGCTCCCTATGTCATCTTCATCGTCCCCCTCATCGTAACGCTTCTGATCCCGGTGTTGACGAATTTTCCGCTGTTCTTCGCGTTTGCGGGCGACATGCTTGGAGCGGGTTTTATCTTCGCGATCTCCGGCATGTTTTTTACGCTCGCAGCTATCGACGGAGGGAACCCTTATGGCGCGATGGGCGCAAGCCGGACGCGCATGGTCGGCTTCTTGGCCGAACCGGTCATTATCATCGTGCTATTCACGGTTTCGTTCGTAGCAAGTTCCACGATTCCATATATCGTTCAACAGCACTGGGTGCATCCTCTCGCGAACTTCTTCGCCCCGTCGCACGTCTTGCTGCTAATCGCCTTCTTCATGGTTATACTTGCCGAGACCGGCCGGTTGCCCGTCGATAATCCGACCGGGCACTTCGAGCTTGCGATGATCGACGAGTCGAAGGCGCTCGAGTTTTCGGGGCGCTCCGCGGCGCTGATCAAGTGGGGCGGTTACATGAAGTTCGCGGTCCTCTCGATCGTGTTCCTGAACGTTCTGACGACGCCGTGGGGTCTGGCATCGAGCGCCTCGCCCGCAGACGTCGCGATCGCGGTCGCCCTCGTCGCCCTCAAGATCCTGATCCTCATCGCGATCATCGTCGCCGTCGAGTCGTCATATGCGAAGCTGCGGCTATTTCGCATCTCTGAGTTCCTCGCCGCCGCGTTCGTGGTCTCGGTGACCGCGATGATCACGGAGATCCTGCACCTGTGACGCAGCTGGTAATAGAACTCAACGCGCTCGTCTTGGGACTCTTTATTATCAGTACGATCGCGATGACGGTGACACGGCAAATCGGCGCATGCATGTTGATCTTCGTCGTCCAGTCGCTTCTGCTCGCCGCTTCAGCGTTTCTTCTGGGGGCATCGCCGTTCTCGTGGCATCTCTTCGCGCTTGGGTGCGTTACGTTGATCTCGAAAGCGATGATTATTCCCTGGCTTCTGCGCGTTCTCACGCCGAAGGGCAATTACTATCGCCGGGAGCTGTCCCAGGCGATCGACATCCCGACGACACTCCTTATCGCTCTTGGCTTGACGTTCGCAGGATATGCCTTTGCTCAGCACCTTGTACGCGCGGCGCCGAATCTTTCGCCGGCGAACATCTCGATGGGATTTGCCGCGTTACTCGTCGGTTTGCTGGTACTCGCTGTGCGGACTGAAGCCGTTCCGCAGCTCCTCGGTATCTTGGCGATGGAGAATGCGGCGTTTCTCGCCGGCATCGCCATCGCGCCCGATTTTCCGCTAATCGCCGAGCTTGCAATCGCCTTCGACGTTCCGCTGCTCGCCTTCATCGTCGCGCTGCTGACGCGCATCGCCTATCGGCAGGTCGGTACGACCGAGGTCGGAGCCTTGGCTGCGCTACGGGAGGGACCGTGACGCTGCTCGCTATCCCCTGCGCCGCGCTGCTCGCCGCGCTTTGGAACGCTTTCCCACGGAGTGCGCGCGGCGCGCCGGTTGCGACGCTGCTTGCCTCGATCGTCGCGCTTGCGATTTCCCTTCGGGTCCTTTGGACTCTGCGGTTCGGAACGTCGATCGTAATCGCACCAGGGTGGGTCGAGATCGATGCGTTGGGAGCGCTCCTCGTGGCCCTCATTGCCGTCGTATATTTCACCGCTGCATTGTTCTCGTGGGGTTACTTGACCGCCGAGAACCACGGAGATCGACGCATTCGTCAGTACCACGCCAACTTCAATCTCTTCGCATTTTCGATGCTGTGCATCCCATTGTTAAGCGAACTCGGTCTTGTCTGGATTTTCGTCGAGCTGACGACTCTGCTGTCCGTGCTCCTCGTCAGCTATGCGCTTACAACTGAAGCCGTCGAAGCCGCGTGGAAATACATGGTACTGACCCTGCTCGGAGCAACGATAGCCGTCCTCGGCGTGCTCGTGCTCTTTTGGACGCTTCATACGACCGGTAGCACCGACTTTACGTGGAGCGGGCTACGTGCGGCGGCGCCCAGTATGAATCACGCCCTCCTTAGCACGGCGTTCGTGCTCCTGCTCGTCGGCTACGGAGCAAAAATCGGGCTCGTCCCATTGCACACATGGTTGCCCGACGCGCACAGTCAGGCGCCGTCACCCGTGTGCGCAATGCTTTCCGGTATTGAGACGAGCGCCGTTCTGTACGTTCTGCTCCGCTTGCGAAGTGTATTCGCGAGTGACACGTCACTTCACGTGGGAGCCTGGTTTGCGGTTGCCGGCCTCATCTCCGTCGGGGTTGCGGCCCTGCTCATTGTCCAGGCACACGACTACAAAAGGCTTTTTGCATTCTCAACTGTCGAGCATATGGGCATTATCCTCACCGCAGCAAGCATCATCACACCATTTGGCGACATCGCCACCGTCTGGCAAATCCTAGCGCACGCCGTCGCGAAGTCGTTCTGCTTTTATGCGGCCGGCGCGACCCTCATTGTGACGGGCACGCGCGAGATCGCGGATGTTCGGGGACTTCTCGGGATGAGCCGAATCGCGAGTGGGGGACTGATTCTCGGTGGTCTCGCGATCGGGGGCGCTCCACCCATGGTAGTGTTCCCGAGCGAACTTGCCATTCTGCGCGCGTTACTTTTGTCGCATGGGTATATCGTCGCCGCGCTGGTCGCGATCTTTATCCTCATAGCTTTCTTCGGTGTCATATGGCACGTTACGTCGATGGTCGCCGGTACGCCCAGCCACGAAACACACAAGCGTGTCCCGGTCCCGTGTACGCTCGCGCTCCTCATCGCCGCGGTTCCGGTTTTCGTGCTTGGCGTATGGCTGCCGGCAGGTCTTTCTGAAGCGTTGCAAAGCGCGGCAAGGGTCCTGGGGGCGTAGCGAAATGCTGAACGCAGTTGTAGAGCACCTTCGCACGATCTGGCCCGACGTTACGTGGCGCGAACAACATCAGACGATCTACGCCGACGTCGACCCGCAATACCTAAGAGCGATGGCGAAGTACTTTCGTGCGCAACAGTGGCGAATTGGAACGATCGTCGCGCGAGAGAACGAGCGCGGGCTTGATGTCCGCTACTTTTTCTATGCAACGTCGCATCCAGGATGGCTCGAGCTGCGTGTTGAGGTCGATTCAAACGAGCGGAAATTGCCGAGTCTCACCAACGTGGCGATCGCCGCTGATTGGTTTGAGCGCGAAATCGAAGACCTTTTCTCGGTCCGCTTCAGCGATCACCCGCGTCTTGGGGATTTCGTGCTCCACAACGACCGATGGCCCGAGGATCTCGGACTGATGCGGCCGCAGGTCCAATCCGCCGCTGACGTTCCAGAGCAGGTCCGTGCGTGGCGCCCCAAACGCGTGCTCGAAGAGGAAGGCGCGTTCGTCATGACCGTCGGACCGGTGTATTCAGGTGACGCTGAGTCGGCGCTCTTTCTTCTCGAGACAGTCGGCGAGGATGTTGTGCGCGCCGTACCAAGGTTGTTCTTCAAGTACCGCGCCATTGAAAAAATCGCTGAAGGTCGCACGATACACGACGTTCTGCTGCTCGCCGAGCGCTGTAACGGGACTTCTGCGATTGGAAACGGACTGGCATACTGCCAGGCGGTAGAGCGTGCCGTCGACATACCCCTTCCCGCTCGCGCCGCATTACTTCGCGTATTTTTTGCTGAGCTCGAGCGCGTGCGCCATCACATGACCTCGATTCGCGAGATTTGCGCCTCAACCGCACTCCAGGTTGCCGAGAGCCAGGCGCTTTGGATCGAGGAACAATTGCTTCGGATTAGTGGTGAACTCACCGGACACCGCTACCTCTTTGGCGTCCTTGCTATCGGCGGATTGATGACGGACTACGATCGTGGAACGCTGGACAATGCCGTGGCGGAAGTGAGCGCCCTCATGGCTCAGGTCGAGCCGTTGCGCAAAGCACTTGAAAGCGCAAGTAGTTTCCTGGATCGTATCGAGCAAGTTGGTATCGTTTCGGGCGAATCTGCACGGACGTTTGAAATAGTCGGCCCCTTTGCGCGTGCGAGCGGCGTCGCTGCTGATATGCGCGCCGTCCAGCCCTACGGGGCGTACGCGGACGTGCTCTTCGATGTGCCGACGGAAACCGAAGGCGACGGATATGCACGGTTGCGTGTGCTGTTTTCGGAAATGGTCCAGTCACTGCGGATCATGCGCGGCGTCGTCGCCGATCTTCCCAGCGGTTCGGTGACCAGCGACGTGCGGGTCGGGGCTGGCAGCGCGCTCGGCTGGAGCGAAGCGCCGCGCGGTGCGTCTGTGCAGTGGGTCGAATGTGATGCGCAAGGGCTTGTACTTCGCTACCGCCTCACGCCACCGTCCTTCCGGAATTGGCACGGCTTTCACGTGGCAACGGAAGACTTTGCGTTTCAGGACCTTCCGATTGTCCTCGCGACACTCGATCTTTCCGTAGCGGAGAACGACCGATGAAAAATTGGTTCCTTAGAGGGCTCGCGGCTGGAATCCGAACGGAGCGGCTACCTGACGGGAATGTCTCAACCGCCCTCTCGCCGGGACTTCCAAAAACGACGGAACACGCGAGCGAAGAGCAGGCAAAAGCACTTGCTGCCGTGTGTCCAACCGACGCGATCCGTGCTGTGGGATCCATCGGCGAGGTCGATGAGGACCGTTGTGTCCTTTGTATGCGATGCAAAGGACGCGATGGGCAACGCTGGCGTCGTGATGTCACGTGGGCACACGCGGCCAACGCGAATTCGCAAGATCCGCTCGAATCTTCCTTTCGTAAATCGCTGCATGTTCGAATCATCGACGCCGGGGACTGCGGGTCGTGTCTCAACGAGGTCGCGCAGCTCAATGGTCCGTCATACAACCTCCATCGAGTAGGAGTCTTTATCACTCCGACGCCACGACAAGCGGATGTCCTACTTGTGGTTGGCCCAGCGACACGGCAGATGCGCGATGCGCTTGTGGCCGCCTATGAGGCGATGCCGGAACCCAAGCGCGTTGTTGCCGTCGGCGCGTGTGCGGCGAGTGGCGGCGTCTTTGGACCTTCGTTGATGTCGGCCGCCGGCGTCGGAGAGATCATCCCTGTCGACCTCGTTGTACCGGGCTGCCCGCCGCCGCCGCACGCGATTATCGATGCATTGCGCCTTGTGTGCGGCCAGACGAAACGCGCGGTGCATAAATGACCGCGCTTCCACTTACGCTCAATCTCTGGGCGATTGCCATCTGCGTGCTGGGGGTAGACTTCGCGCTGATCGCCAAAGAACGATTGGCCCCGCGCGTGTTAGCGATCGCGTGCTGCGCGGCAGCCGCACTTTCATTTTTAGGCGGGGCGGTTTGCCTCGCTGTAGGCCCTAGCGGCGACGTGGCGCTCTGGACGTTTCCCGTCATCGGCTCGATAACCATCGGCACCACGACAATGGGTTCGTGGTTCGCGTGCGTCGCAGCGCTCGTGTACGTGCCCACATCGCTCTTCACCCTGCGCTATCTTGAGCGGTACGCCGACAACTACTCGCTACGAGCATTTGCCATTTGGTATTGCGCCTTGCTCGCGGCGATAATCGGCCTCTTCCTTTGCAGGGATGTAACGTCATTCTTCATCGATTGGGAAGTCATTGCAATCGCTAGCGCACTCCTCGTCGCTTTCGAGTGGCGGCACGTCCGCAATGCTCGGGCAGCCTTCCTCATGCTTGGCATGAGCGAAGCAGGTACGATGGCAGCATTACTTGCGATGCTACTCGCGCGGAGCGGGTCGCTTTGGTTTGGCGGCCCACCCACCGTCTTAGGCGGCGCGCTGTCTTGGGCGGTCTTCCTTCTCGCGTTCTTTGGCTTCGGCGTCAAGGCCGGGCTCTTACCAATCAATTCGTGGTTGCCGCGTGCGCATCCACTGGCACCGGGCAACATCTCTGCACTGCTTTCCGGCGTGATCCTCAACGTGGGAGTGTACGGCATTGTGCTTGTGAACATGATGCTCGCACCTTCACATATCCCGGTGCAAGGGCTCGTTGTCATGGTCGTTGGAGCAGCCTCAGCATTAGTCGGCATTCTGTACGCAACGATCGTCGACGACATGAAAGCGATGCTGGCCTACAGCTCGATCGAAAACATCGGTATCGTCATCACCGCACTCGGCACAGCTTTCGTGTTTACAGCCGTAGGTCAGCCGCTTCTCGCCGGCATCGGCTTTGCGGCCGCGATGTACCACCTCGCAAATCACTCTGCGTACAAAGGATTGCTGTTTCTCGGTGCATCGACCGTGGACATGAAGCTCGGCACGCGATCGATGAATGCGCTCGGCGGTATCATCCGCGTGCTCCCGATTACGACTGCCTTGTTCTTTATTGGGGTCCTCGGGATCGCGGCCATACCGCCGCTCAACGGCTTCGTCAGCGAATGGATGACGTTCCAAGCCTTGCTCCGTAGCGCCGAACTTGCGCCGCTCACATTCCGTGTGACCTTCGCGCTGTGCGGCGCGGTGCTTGCTCTCACGGCGGCGCTGACGGTCACGTGCTTTGTCAAGGTCTTCGGGATGTCGTTCCTCGGATGGCAGCGCACAGAGCGACCGAAGACGTCGGAAGCGTCACGCAGCATGCTGCTTGGTATGGGGCTCTTAGGACTCGCGTGCCTGGCTCTCGGCGTTCTTCCGACGTATGTGTTACCGGTGATCGGGCGCGCGTCGACTGCGGTTTTTGGTTCGGATGTCGTAACCGGCACGCTCGTTCCACCGTTTTTCAAACCGGCGGCGGGACCGGCGCCATTGCCGGCCGACTTCGTTGCAACATTTCACGCCCTAGGCGCGCAGCTCGGTTCGTGGCTTCCCGGTCGCGGGCTCGTCGTGATGCTTCGCGGCGGCGCTGCGAATCCCGTGGTCTTCGCAATGTCCACGACCTACTTGTGTCTCATCATCGCGCTGCTGCTCCTCATTACCTACGGGCTCGTACGTTCTGTTACGCGAGCGCGACGTGCCGAACGCAGTAAGACATGGACCGGTGGAATGACCCACCTTCCAAGCGAGATGACCTACACTGCCACGGGCTTCTCGAACCCCGTGCGAGTGATCTTTGACGCGGTCTTCGATCCGACGGAAGTTGAAAACACGCGCGAGACGATCCACCATCATTTTCGGTCGGCAATACGCCGCACACGAGAGGATGTGTTCCTTTCAGAGCGTTTGGTGAGTGACCCGCTCACGCATGCCGTGCGAAGTGCCGCCGCATTTCTTGCGCGGATGCACCACGGTCGGCTCTCCGCCTACGTCGGGTACGCGCTCGGAACGCTTCTCGTGGTGTTGGCAATTGCGTCGGCGGCTCAACCGTGACGAACATGCCGCCTGCAAATTTGCATCGCGGTGCCTATGCGCTGCAATGCGTAAGGTCCGGCGATTCGCGAAGATCTCGCCGGAACGAGTCGCTCGCGCGGGGGATTTGACGGGAAGTTGCGGTCGCAGGGTCTCAACATCCCTGCACATCCTCCACGTCAAAGCTGCAACCCCCTGCGCGAGCGCTCTCCCTGTGCAAGACTTTGCGCACGCCTCCATGGAGGATATCTGCGCGGCTGCATGAATCGCGGTGCAGCACGCCGGCCGTACGGAAATCACCACATTGTCTGAACGAACCAGGGGTAAGCTGCTGCGCATCTTCGTCGACGAAGATGACCGGTACGAAGGCAAGCCGCTCTACATGGCGATCGTCGACGCGCTCAAAGCGGCGGGATTTGCGGGTGCGACGGTGCTCAAAGGCATTGAGGGTTACGGCATTCACAAGACCGTCCACGCGGCGCGAACGTTCGACATGTCGACAAACATGCCGATCCTGATCGAAGTCATCGAGGAAGATTCGAAGATTGCGGCGTTCATGCCGGCGCTGCGCGCGATGGTCTCCGAAGGATTGATTACGCTCGAGAGTCTCGAGTTGATGCGCATATCGCGAGGGTCATCGTGATCGAGTGGCGCGCAGTCGTCGCCGTCGCGATTGGCGCGGCGATCGGCGGGGTGCTGCGCTACGTCGTCGGCCAGCTCTTTTTGCAGCGATTTGGCCCGGGCTTTCCCTACGGCACGCTTTTCATCAACATCACCGGGAGCTTTTGCATCGGGATCGTCGCAGAACTCGGTGCGACGCGCGTGCTTGGAATGACGCCGCTTCTGCGCGTGTTGCTCGCAACCGGTGTGCTCGGCGGGTACACGACGTTCTCGACCTTCTCGCTCGACGCCGTCACGCTGCTTGCCGAGGGCATTTTCCCGCCCTTCCTTTACACGATGGCATCCGTCGTTTTAGGGTTTGCCGGTGCCGGCGCGGGGATCGTGCTCGCGCGCTTAGCACAACGCTAGCGGCACTACCTAGAAAGATGTTCGCGATGGGGGGGCATCTCGAGGTACTGCAACGGCCCTATCGGTACGATGCGGGTCGGATTGATGTCGTCGTGCGTGTAGTAATAATGACGTTTGATGTGATCGAAATCGACGGTCGAGGCGACACCCGGGATCTGATAGAGATCGCGTAAGTAGCCGTATAGATTCGGGTAGTCGACGATTCGGCGCAAGTTGCACTTGAAGTGGCCGTAGTAAACGGGGTCGAACCGGATGAGCGTGACGAACGCGCGCCAATCCGTTTCTACCGGATTTTTGCCGAACAGAAAGCGTCGCGTGCCGAGGCGTTCTTCGAGCCGATCCAGCATCGCAAAGACGCGATACGCGGCTTCTTCGTAGGCGGCCTGGCTCGTTGCGAAGCCCGCTTGGTAGACGCCGTCATTGAGATCGTGAAAAATCTCTTCGTTGAGCGCGTCGATCTGCGCGCGTAGGTCAGGTGGATAGAAATCCGGTTCCGGATCGCCGATCGCGTTGAACTCGGTTTCGAACATGCGCAGAATGTCGTCGTCGGAGTTGCTGACGATGCGTTTCGTCTGCAGATCCCAGAGCACCGGGACCGTCACGCGGCCACGGTAGGCCGGATCGCTCGCGCGATAGAGTTCGCTCAAGAAATGGGTACCGTAGCGCCAGCCGCGTTCATCCCGAATCGGGTCGACGATCGTCATCGGGATCGCGGCTTCGAGTCGCTTGAGCTTACGCATGATAATCGTGCGGTGCGCCCATGGACATGCGAGCGAAACGAATAATTGATAGCGCCCGGCAACCGCGGGAAATCCGGTATGTCCGTCGGCCGAAACCCATCCGCGGAATTGATCCTCCTGGCGGACGAATTGCCCGTCAGGGGACTGCTCGTCGGGGAACTGTGCCTTGACGTGCGAATCCATACGCCTTTACTAAAGGAGGCTTGGTGCTCAAAGGATTCATCTTCGGCGTCTTAGCCACGGTCGTCATCCTGTTGATCGTCGGCTATGTCGGCGTGACGCAAGGGCTGCTGATCCCGGCGAACGCCGATGCGAAGCCCTCGCGCATGGAGCGCTGGATGGCCTCACGCTCGCTGGCGGCGACGATCTCGCGCGAGATGCCGACGCAGGCGGACCCCGTTGCCGCAACGGACGCGAATTATGAAGCCGGCATCAAACTCTACGCCCAAAATTGCGCCGCCTGTCACGGCGTGCCCGGCGAACGGCCCTCGACGATTGCGATCGGACTCTACCAGCACGCGCCGCAGCTCGCGCGCCACGGCGTGGAAGACGATGCCGAAGGCGAGACCTTCTGGAAGATCAAGCATGGCATTCGCCTGACCGGTATGCCGTCTTTTGCGCGCTCGTTCTCGGACGACCAAATCTGGACGCTTGCACTCTTCCTCAAGCATATGGATGCGCTGCCGCCGGGCCCGCAGCGGACCTGGCGTGCGACCAAGACGCCGGTGGCGCTCGCCCCCCTTTCCGCGCTTCCCTCCCCATCGCCAGGCAGTAGATCTACCCGTTGAAGAGAAACCGCCTACCCTAATATGGATTCAATAACGCGTGTCGATGTGCGCGCTCTTCCTGTCTGGGAGCGCCCGGCAAAGATCTCTGAAGTCTTCGATCATCTGCCACTTGGGGCATCGATCACGATTGTCACCGACAATGAACCGCGAGGGCTCGCGTTTCGCATCGAGCAGAGCCGGCCGCACGAAGTAATCATCGATTATCGGCGCACCGCCGAACGCGAGTGGACGCTTCGCTTGACGCGGACTGCGGCCGAGAACGACGCGCCCTCGCCTGCCGGTATCATCAAGCGCAGCTCGGTCTTCAGCGGATTGGGTGAAGAGGCAAGCGCGCAACTCGCCGCGACTGCCAGCCTCCACACGATTCGGCGCGGGCAAACCGTCGTTACCGAGGGGACGGATTGGCCGTACCTCGGCGTCGTCTTTGAAGGCGTGCTGGCGCTGACCACCGGCAACGGCGGTGGACGCCCACGGATTTTCTTCGAGATCTTCCCCTATGAGCTGCTCGGCGAGCTCGAGCTCTTCGACGAAGCGCCGGCCGCCGGGCGGGTCGTCGCGCTCTCGAAGGTCGCGCGCTATATGCGCATCTCGCGCCGCACGGTTCTCGATGTTGCCGAGCGTCATCCGCACGTGCTCGTCGCGCTCGGTCGCGTCAACGCGCAGCGCCGTCGCGATCACATGCAGGCGCTTGCGACGCAGGCCACGATGCCGATCATCGCGCGCGTCGCGCACGTTCTGGTCCCATACGCCGTTCCCGAACGGGGGCTGAGCCCAGCGCGTGCGCCGCTCCCCAACCTGACGCAGGCACAGATCGCAGCGGCTGCCGGCACCGTGAAAGAGGTTGCTGCACGCGCGATTGCCGAGCTTGAAGCGCGCGAGCTGCTCAAGCGCGAGCGTGGCCACATTCGGTTTCTAGACCGTCAGGGACTGTTGGACATGATTCGGGACGCTGGATGATTCCGACGTTCTTCCGTCATGGAAGCAACGCGGTTCTCGCGCTCGCCGTTTTGGCGTGCATTGTCATCTTCGCTCTTGGAATCTTTCCGTTCTCATTTCTGGCCGCGTCGATCGGTGCCGCGGTGTTCTTCGGGTCCGAGTACACGACGCATCGTTTTCTTTTTCACGCGCAGCCGTCAAAGATGCCTTGGCTGCTCAAGTTGCAGCATCGCTTGCATTACGACCATCACATCGATCCGCCCAAGCTCGAGTTGCTGTTCCTGCCGCTGTGGTTCGTGATCCCGACGACCGTGCTGTACTACGGGGTGTATGTTGCGATCACGCGTGACCCGGTGCTCGCACTTTCGTTGACCTTCGGGAGCGTCTGCGCGCTTCTGTACTACGAGTGGGTGCACTACGTTGCGCATGTGCCGTTCAATCCGATTACTCCGCTCGGCCGCTACGTGAAGAAGTACCATCTCTGGCATCACTTCAAGAACGAGCGCTACTGGTACGGGGTGACAAATCCATCGATGGATTTCGTGGGCGTGACGTATCGTGACGTCGAAGCGGTCGAGCGCAGCACGACAGTGCGCGAAATCTGGCGCGGCATGTGAATTATCTGATCCTGCTCGCGCTCGCGCTCTTCTTCGGATTTGCATTCGAAGAATTTTTCGGCGGGAGCGCGCAGCCGGTTCCAGGCGGCATTCGCACCTTTCCGTTGATCGCGTTTACCGGCGCGGCGCTATATCTCGTCGAACCGCATTACCTTCTCGCGTTTATCGCCGGGTTGCTCGTGCTCGGCTGGTGGATCTCCCTATACATCGGCAGCGTTATCGACGGCAAACGCGAAGCCGCCGATGGCCCGCTCATCATTCCAGCCTGCACGCTCATCGCGTACGTGCTCGGGCCGATTACGCTGACGCAGCCGACGTGGATACCGGTCGCGCTGGTGGTGGCGACCGTGCTGTTCGTCGGATCGCGCAAGCTGCTGCACGCGTTCGTCGCGCGGGTGCCGGAAGGGGAAGCGGTTACGCTCGCGCAGTTTCTGCTGCTGGTCGGTGTGGTGCTACCGCTGCTCTATGGTGCCCCGAAAATCCCATTCACGGACATCACGCCGTTCAAGGTATGGCTCGCGCTGGTCGCGGTTTCGACCCTTTCGTACGCAAGCTATATTTTGCAGCGCTACGTCATTCCCGAGGGAGGCGTGTTGGTCACCGCCGCCTTGGGCGGTCTCTATTCGTCGACGGCGACAACGGTAGTGCTGGCGCGCCAAGCGCACGACCAAGGCGTAACGCCGCAGATCACTGCGGGAATCGTGACCGCCACCGCGATGATGTACATGCGCATCCTCCTCGTCGTCGCGATCTTCAATACAGCGCTTGCGCGCCCGTTGATCGCTCCACTCCTCGCGCTCGGCGTGGTTGCCGCCGCAGTCGCCGTGTTCTTCGCGCGTTCTGCGGCGAACGGAAAGGCGACGCCTAGCGTCACTCCGTCAAATCCGCTCAAGCTCGGCACGGCCGTCGTCTTCGCGGTGTTGTTGATTGCGATCTCGCTCGTCTCGACATGGGTGCAGGCGCACCTCGGCGCAAGAGGCGTGCTCGCGCTGGCAGCGGTTGTCGGCGTGACCGATATCGATCCATTCGTCTTGAGTTTGGCGCAAGGTGGTGTGGCGAGCATCGGGCTTGCGGTCTCGGCGATCGCCATCGTCATTGCGGCGTCATCGAACAACATACTCAAAGCCGTGTACACGGTCGCCTTCGCGCGGCGGCTGCCGCAAAGCTTGATCCCCGCCGGTGCTCTCGCCGTGCTCTGTGTGCTCGGCGTGATCGCAGCTGCTATCATGGCACGGTGAGCTTTTTTCACGAACTGCTCGTCTCACTCGGTCTGCGAAAACGCATCGCTCCACCGATCGGCTTGCGCGCCCACCGCGACGTCGTCGTGGCGCTTGGCATCGACGCCGCGCACGAGCGCGTGCTCGATGCCTTGACAAAAACGCTCGGTGCAAACGCCTATCTCGACGATCGTATCGCGCACGTGATCGAAGCGGGATTTGGGTTGGTCAATGCCGAGCGAGTGCGCGTGACGCTCGAAAGCGTGGGTCCCCTCCAGACGCAGGTGCGCATCGAGGCGCAGTACCGCGCGGGCGTCGAACGACCATCGCAGTCGCGCAACGTCGACGCACTGGCCGACGCACTCGCTTCGTCTTAGCGCTCCAGCGCACTAGCTGATGCGGTCGAAGCCGGTGAACGGTACGAGCGCGCGCGGAATCTCGACCGATCCGTCGGCCTGCTGGTAATTTTCGAGAATTGCTAGGAGCGTGCGGCCGATGGCGAGGCCCGAGCCATTGAGCGTATGTACGAGTTCGGGCTTGGCGCGCTCATCGCGTCGCATGCGAATCGACGCGCGGCGCGCTTGGAAGTCGGTGCAGTTCGAGCAAGAGCTAATCTCGCGATAAACGTTCGTGCTCGGAATCCACACTTCGAGGTCGTAGGTTTTTGCGCTGTTGAATGAAACGTCGCCGGCGCAGAGCAGCATGGTCCGGAAAGGCAGTTCCAGCTCTTGCAAAAGCGATTCGGCGTCAGCCGTAAGCCGCTCGAGCGCGTCGGACGAGTCTTCCGGCGCGCTTAGCCACACCAGTTCGACTTTTTCGAACTCGTGCTGTCGAATCAATCCGCGTGTGTCTTTTCCCGCCGCGCCGGCCTCTTTGCGAAAGCACGGCGTGTGCGCGGTAAGAAGGCGCGGGAGCGTCGCCGCATCGAGTATCTCGCCGCTGTGCAGCGCAGTCAACGGCACCTCGGCGGTAGGGATCATGAAGAGATCGGCCTCCCGATCCATAAACATTGCATCCGAGAATTTGGTGAGTTGTCCCGTGCTCCACATCGTCTCGCGCGTCACAAGCACCGGTGGCGCGATCTCGTCGTACCCGCGCGCGGCGGCGCGCTCGAGGAAGAACTGCGCGATCGCGCGCTGCAGGCGCGCGCCCTTACCTTTGAGTACGCTGAAACGGCTGCCCGAAAGCTTGGCCGCGCGCGCGAAGTCGAGAATGTCGAGCGCTTCGCCCAACTCGTAGTGTGGCTTCGGTTCGAAATCAAAGGTGCGCGGCACGCCCCAGCTTCGCACGAGTACATTGGACGTGGTGTCACGTCCGTCGGGCACCGTGTCGTCGAGGACATTTGGCGTGTTTTCGAGCAGCGCGCGAAGCGGCGACTCCGGCAGATCGGGTGCGAGCGACTTCGCTCGCTCCTCGTGCTCGGCGAGGGAGGCTGAAATCGCGTCGAGTTGCGGGCGCAATTCGCGGGCGGCAGCCGCTTTGTCGGCGGCTTTGCCGATCTGCGCCGAAAGCCGGTTCTTCTCGGCCTTCAATCGCTCGGTCTCCGCCAACGCGGAGCGGTACTGCGTATCAAGGCGCAGAATGTCGTCGACGAACGACACGTCGATCCCGCGACGTTGCGCCGAACGGCGCACGCGATCCGGATCGCGTCGAACAAGAGCGATATCGAGCATGGAACAGCGCGGCTTCGTCTTTCTCGAAGAAAACCTTTTGTCTCCCGCGCAGGCGGTTGCGACCTTCCTTGCACGCGTGGCGCTTGGGCCGCGCGCGCCCGAACGCATTCGCCTTGATGATGCATACGGTCGCATTCTCGCCGAAGCGATTGTCGCGGATGCCGACTATCCGAGCACGCCGCGTTCGGCGATGGACGGGTTCGCTATTACCGCCGAACGCACACCGGGTAGCTTCGCCGTCGTCGGTCAGATTGCGATGGGACGTGCCTGGGGCAGAAACCTCATCCCGGGACAAGCGGTGCGGATTCCCACCGGCGGCGTGATACCCGACGGCGCCGATGCGGTCGTGCCGGTCGAGGATGTGCGCATCACCGGAACGCACGTCGCGGTTGAGGCTCGGCTCGAAGCCGGGGCAAATGTGAATCCGAAAGCCGGCGACATGCGCGCGGGCAGTACCCTGTTGCCGGCCGGCACGCGAATCGGCGGCCCGCAGATGGGCGTCCTCGCGACCCTCGGCGTGACCCAGGTGCGCGTCTATCCGCGCCCGCGCATCGCCGTACTCTCGAGCGGTGACGAGTTGGTACCGCCGGGGATGCAACCCGCGCCCGGGCAGGTCCGCGATTCGAACCGCTACGCAATTGCGGGTGCGCTACACGGTATGGGTGCAGTGCCGTTTCACGGGGCGACCGTCTCCGATGTTCCCGGCGCGCTCGAGCGCGCGTTGCGGAAGGCGCTCTCCGAGGCCGACGCCGCGGTGCTCACCGGCGGCTCCTCAGTCGGCGAACTCGATTGGACGCCGGCGGCGATTGCAGCCTTGGGCCCGCCCGGCGTGATCGTACATGGGCTTCGCGTCAAACCGGGGAAGCCGACGGTCCTGGCGGCGGTCGGCTCGAAGCCGGTGATCGGGCTGCCCGGCAACCCCACGTCCGCCGTCGTGATTTTGGAGGCGGTGATCGCCCCTATCATCGCCGCCCTCGCCGGTGCGCCAAATGCGCGGGATAGCGTGCCCGCGACCCTCGCCGCTTCCATCCGGACGCGCCGGGGCTGGACCTGGTATGTGCCGGTTCGCCTCGAGGCGGCTGAAGGCGGCCAGGGATGGATCGCACAACCGTTCGCGGTGCGCTCGTCGATGGTGAGTCTTACGGCCCAGGCCGATGGATACGTCGTCGTGCCTGAAGAAACCGAAGACTTGGAGATGGGGTCGCAAATCCCCGTGTACCGCTTCATCTAGCATGGTTCGAGCAAACTTGGAGACCCGTGTCGCGACGTCGACACGGGGGCGCGCAGCGCAGCGCGCTTTTAAAAGGAGGTAAAGAGCACCCGTGATTCGTCCTGCGCCTGCAATTGAGGCCATCGCGCCGATGACGCCGTTCATCGGTCCCGAGCAGCTCATGCGCGAAACCGGTCGCTCGGCGCTCGTGCGTCTTGGGGCGAATGAAAGCGCCTTCGGTCCGTCGCCTGCGGCGGTCGCGGCGATGAGCGCTGAGCTGGAGCGCTTGTGGTGGTATGGCGATCCGGAGTCGTATGCGTTGCGCGAAGCGCTGGCGCGAAAACATCGTGTCGGCCTGGACGAAGTGCTCGTCGGTGCGGGCATCGACGATTTGATGGGCTTGGTTGTGCGCGCGTTCGTCGGGCCGGGTGCCGCGGCACTCACGACGCGCGGATCGTATCCCACCTACAACTATCACGTGCACGGGTATGGTGGACGCCTCGTCACCGCGAACTATCGCGAGGACGGCCGCCTCGACCTCGAGGCGCTGGTCGACGTCGCCGTCCGCGAGCGCCCGGCGGTCGTCTACGTGTGCAATCCCGACAATCCGAGCGGCACCTTCATCGGCAAGGATGAGATGCTGCGCTTCTTTGACGCGATTCCGCGCGACGCGGTCGTGCTGCTCGATGAGGCCTACGCGGATTTTGTCGACGAAGCCGATCTGCTACCGATGCATATCGAAGATCGCCTCGTTCGAACGCGTACCTTTTCGAAGGCCTACGGCCTCGCGGGTGCGCGCATCGGCTACGCGATCGCGAGCGAGCGTATCATCGGGATTCTGCAAAAGATTCGTCTCCAATACGGCGTGAACCGCAACGCGCAGGTTGGTGCGCTCGCATCGCTTGAGGATGAGCCGTTTCGCCTCTGGGTGGTTGCCGAGGTCGCGAAAGCGCGCGCCGACTATTACGCGCTCGCGCGCGAGTTGGGTTTGGGGTCGATCGAATCCTCGACCAATTTCGTGTGCATCGATCTCGGTGATGCCGAGCGCGCAACGCGCGTCATGAACGAGTTGCTCGCGCGCCATGGCGTATGGATCCGCAAACCCGGGCTTGCGCCGCTGGATCGGTACGTGCGAGTCAGCGCGGGTACGGAGCCGATGCGCGCGGCGTTTAGCGCCGCCTTACGTGAGGTCGTCGCGGCTATTCCGAGTGTGCCTGCATGAGATACGCGATCATCTCCGATATTCACGGCAACGTCGAATCGCTTGAACGCGCGCTCTCGCTCGTGCAACCCGACGATGAAGTGCTCTGTCTGGGCGATATCGTCGGCTATGGGCCGAACCCGAATGAATGCATCGCGCTCTTGCGTCAGCGTGTCAAGCATGCCGTGCTGGGCAATCACGATTTGGCCGCGCTCGAGAACTTCGGCGTCGAATACTTCAACGATGCGGCACGAGCGGCAATTGCCTGGACGCAGGGTGTGCTCTCGGAAGAGAGCCGCGCGTGGCTCAACGGCCTCTCCTACGAAATTCGCTATCCCGAATTTCTCATGGTCCATGGTGCGCCGGTAAATTATTTTGAATACATCCTGGATAAACGGACCGCAGCGAAGGCGTTTGCGCTTACCGATGCGCCGCTGGTCTTTATCGGTCACACGCATATCGCCGAATATTGGGTGCAAGAGCCCGACGGCAGCGTGGGCCATCGCCACATGCAGCACGGCGGTGAGTTGCAATTCGAGGAAGGCCGCCGCTACATCGTCGACGTCGGCAGCATCGGGCAGCCGCGCGACCTCAATCCCGAGGCGTCGCTGGTCTTTTACGATCCGCAGAAGCGCACGGTCGAGTGGGTGCGGTACCCGTATCCGATTTCGGAGGTGCAGGAGAAGATCCATCACGCGCATCTTCCCGAGTACCTTGCGATGCGCTTGGAGTCGGGTCGGTGAGCGTTCCGATCGACGACGGCAATTGTTTTGCCTGCGGCCCGGAGAATCCGATCGGCCTGCACATGCAGTTCGAACCGGACGGCGACGGCGTGCGTGGGCAGGTGACACTCGCGCCGGAATTTCAGGGCTGGAAGTCGGTTGCGCATGGCGGAATTGCGATGGCGCTATTGGACGAAGTGATGGCGCATGCCGCGGGGCACGCCGGACATCGCGGCGTCACCGCCAGTATCAACGTGCGCTTTCGTAACCCGGTTCCGATCGGCGAGCCGCTCGCGGTCACGGGTCGCGTCGCGTGGCAGCGCCGCAACGTGCTCGGACTTGAAGGCTGGATACACGATGCTTCGGGTACGCTGCTTGCCGACGGCGAAGGCAAGTTCGTCTCGAGGGGCGCCGTGGACGCCGTCGACGACTACCGCGTCGGCCGCATTCGTGATATGCAAAACCGTGAAGTCTAAACAACAGCGCGTTCAAATCAAAGCCGAGGCCAAAAAACACAACGAGCCTGCGATCGACAACCGGCGCGCACGTCACGAATATCACATCCTCGATTCACTCGAAGCGGGACTCGCCCTGACCGGCACCGAGGTAAAATCGATTCGCGCGGGCGGCGTGAGCCTCAACGAAGCGTACGCGCGTTTTCGCGACGGCGAAGCGTGGCTGATGAGCATGCACATCCCACCCTACAAACAGGGAAGCTTCTCCAACGTCGATCCGAACCGTCCGCGCAAACTCTTATTGCACAAGGAGCAGATCGCCGATCTGCAAGCGCGGGTGAAGGAGAAGGGCCTCACCGTCGTGCCGCTGCGCATGTACTTCACCCGCGGCAAAGTGAAAGTGCAACTCGGCGTCGCGCGCGGCAAGAAATTGTGGGACAAACGCGAGGACGTTGCCAAACGCGAAGTACAACGTGAAATCGCTCGCAATGTGCGGTAGAAGACTTTTGGGGGAACATGCGCGGGGCTAAGCCGGAAGCTTCCATCGAACAGTCGATCGAGCGCGACGGAATCATTCGGCGCGGCGAGCACGTCGTCGTTGCGTGCAGCGGCGGCGCCGATTCGGTAGCGCTGGTGCACGCGCTCGCGACGGTGCGCAAGCCGATGGAGCTGAGGCTGACGCTCGCGCACGTCAATCACGGCACACGCGCGTCTGCGTGGCAGGACGAGTGTGTCGTGCTTCGCATCGGCGCGACGTTCGGCTTGCCGGTGCGCGTGGCCGCGCTCGAACTTCGCGATCGTGACGAGGCGGCGCTGCGCGATGCGCGATATGCCGCTCTCGCGGAGATTGCGCGCGCTGCACATGCGGACGTCGTTGCAACCGCGCATCATCGTGAAGACCAAAGCGAAACCGTGTTGCTTGCGCTTCTGCGCGGCGCGGGATCCGAGGGATTGCGCGGCATGCCGGCGCGCCGCCCACTGGTCCGAGGCGTTGACCTCGCGCGCCCGCTCTTGCGGACAGGCGCGGCAGCGTTGCGCTACGCCTGTCACGTACACGCGCTTCCCTATGCGGTCGACCCGACCAATGCGCAACGCAGCCTACGGCGCAATGCGCTGCGCGAAGCGCTCGAGTCGCTGCGCCCACTCTTTCCGGGGCTCGATGCAGCCGTGGCTCGCACCGCCGAACTCTTGAGCGAAGAATCGGCGGGAACGGCGCGCGCGGACCTGCGCCGTGAGGTTCGTGCCGTACTCGCGGCACAGGAGAGCCTGCGCGATATTGATTTCGAGCACGTTGAAGCGGCCGTGCGCACGATCGAACGGGGCGGTTCCGGGCGTTTTCACATGAAGAAAGGTGTCGAATTGCGGATCGAGCAGGGCATCATCGTGGCTGCGGACGAGATGTCGTGATGAATACCGCCGAGAGTTACGAGGGCAGCATCCTGCGCGAGCTCTTCGGAGCCGATGAGATTGCCCGTGCAATCGAGCGGCTGGCCGGCGCGATCGTGCGTGACTATCGTAACCAGCCGTTGACGCTCGTCGGGGTGCTTAAGGGGGCGCTCTATGTTACGGCCGATCTGGCGCGCGCGATCTCCGCGCTCGCGGACGGCCCAAGCGAGATCGCCATCGACTACTTGTGCGTGTCGAGCTATGGCAACGCATCGCGCTCGTCAGGCGAAGTGCGTTTGCTCAAAGACATCGGCGAAACGGTGGCCGGCAGCAATATCGTTATTGTCGAGGATATTATCGACAACGGCCTCACGTTGCAGTACCTCCGTGCGTTACTGGGAGAACGCAACCCGGCGAGCCTTCGCGCGTGCGTACTCTTCGACAAGCCATACCATCGGACGGCCGAGGTGCCGGTCGAATACGTGGGCTTGCGGGTGCCTGACGTCTTTGTCGTAGGTTACGGCCTTGACTACCAGGAACTGTTCCGGAACCTGCCGTACCTCGCCCAGCTTCGGCCCGAGGTCTTTACCGACGGTTAAGAGTCGGTGAGCGGGCGGCCGACGAAAGAAACGATGGCCCGGGTAATGTGGTTTAGGGAGTAGGCTCCCGAGGGCCAAACGGTGCGTGAAGTGCGCCGTTATTGAAAAGGGAAAAGTGAGCAAACACCTTCGTTCCATCCTCCTCATCGTCGGCGCCGTCGTGCTGGTCTTCTTCGTGGTTGAGAAGTTGATGCAGCCGAGCGAAGGCGTATCGCGTCTGGACTACGGCGTCTTCTATCAGAAGCTCGAGGCCAACGATGTACGCTCGTTCCACGCCGTCGGATTCGAAGCGTCCGGCGAACTCGCGGACGGCACGAAATATACCGTAACGCTACCCAACACCGACAGTTCGTTCTCGCGCGAACTCTCCAAGCACATCAAGAACGGCGAGTACGGTTTCGAACAACCTACCAATAGCGGGCTTGTCTCGAGCCTGGTGAGCATTGCACCGCTGCTGCTCATCGCGGTGCTGTTCTTCTTTATATTACGGCAGGCGCAGAGCGGCGGGAGCCAGGCGCTCTCGTTTGGCCGGTCGCGCGCAAAGATGATGAGCGAGAACCGCCCGAAAGTGACCTTCGCTGACGTCGCCGGGGTCGACGAGGCCAAGGAAGAGCTCGGCGAGATCGTTGACTTCCTCAAGTACCCCAAGAAGTATCAGGCGCTGGGCGCGCGCATCCCCAAGGGCGTGCTGCTGCTCGGGCCGCCCGGTTCGGGTAAGACGCTGCTCGCGCGCGCGATCGCCGGCGAAGCCGGCGTGCCGTTCTTCTCGATCTCGGGTTCGGATTTCGTCGAGATGTTCGTCGGCGTCGGCGCCTCGCGCGTGCGCGATCTCTTCGATCAGGCCAAGAAGTCGGCGCCGTGCATCGTCTTCATCGATGAAATCGACGCGGTCGGCCGGCAACGCGGCGCGGGCCTCGGCGGCGGACACGACGAGCGCGAGCAAACCTTAAATCAGCTGCTCGTCGAGATGGACGGTTTCGACCAGAACACCGGCGTGATCTTGATCGCGGCGACCAATCGTCCCGACGTGCTCGATCCGGCGCTGCTGCGTCCGGGCCGTTTCGACCGGCAGATCGTCGTCGATCGCGCCGATTTCCGCGGTCGCGAGAAGATCCTCGAAGTGCACGCGCGCAACAAGCCCTTATCCAAGGAAGTGTCGCTCGAGACGCTGGCAAAGCGCACGCCGGGATTCTCCGGCGCCGATCTCGAGAACTTGCTCAACGAAGCGGCGCTGCTCGCGGCGCGCAAGAACAAGAACATCATCGAGATGAACGACTGCGATGAGGCGATCGATCGCGTGATGGTCGGCCCCGAGCGCAAGTCGACGGTAATGAGCGCAAAAGAGAAAGAGAACACGGCCTACCACGAGTCCGGTCATGCGATTCTCGGCGGCATGCTCGATAAAGCTGATCCGGTGCACAAGGTGACGATCATCCCTCGCGGCATGGCGCTGGGCATTACGTGGTCGCTGCCGGAGGACGATCGCCATCAGATGACGCGTGAAGAGATTCTGGCGCAGATTACGATGGCGCTCGGCGGGCGTCTGGCCGAAGAGATTCAATTCGGCGACGTTACCACCGGTGCGAGCAACGACTTCCAAAAAGCTACCGAACTTGCGCGGCGGATGGTGACCCAGTACGGCATGAGCGAGCTCGGGCCGATTCAGTTCGGCCGCGGCAATCACCAGGTCTTTCTGGGACGCGACTTCGGCGAAGAACGCAACTACTCCGAAGAGGTCGCGAGCAAAATCGACGGCGAGGTGCGGCGCATCATCGAGTCGTCATACGAGCGCGGTCGCACCCTCCTCACAGAAAACTGGGATAAAGTCGAACGTATGGTCAAATCGTTGCTCGAGTACGAAACCGTCGACGCCGAGGAAGTTCGTGCGATCCTTAGCGGCAAGCCCTACGATCGCAACGACTCGGGCGGAAGCGCGGTCGCTGCGGATCCGCAGCCCGAAGTTGGGCCGGCGGAAGAGCCGCAGCGTGAAAAGCCCAGCCGGATTCCTCCGACAATTCGGCCGGAACCGGCATGATGCCCGGGCGAGCCATCCTTGCAGCGGCGCTGGCAGTAATGCTCGCGCCGCTTGCGGCTTTTGCGGCAGACGGGCCCTCGACCGGAAGCTTGCCGCACGGTGGGGCCTACACGATTACCCAGGACGCGACGCTCGCATCGGCGGCAATCGATCTTTGGTTCCGTGCACCCGGCGCCGGCTATGACAATGGCGAGCCGGGCATCTCCCGCGTCGCGGCGACGGCGGCTGCTGCGGCGACGCTCGAGAGCGGGAAGTCGCTTGTGGGTCTGGTGCGTGGCGTTGGCGGCCATCTCGCGATCAACGTCTATCCCGATCTCGTTGACGTGAGTGCGAGCGTGCCGGCGAGTGCGGCGCGGCGTGTGGTGGCTGCAATGAGCGCGGCGTATTTTTCCCCCGCGATCGATGATGACGCGATGAAGATCGCGCGTACCGACGTAGCCGTGCTCTCGGCACAAGAGCACTTTTCTCCCGACGATCTCTTGCATGACGCGCTCTTTGCCCAGATCTTCGTCTCGGGTCCGGCGCACTACGCGCCGATTCCGGCCGACTTGAGCGATTTCAAGAGCATCACGCTCGATCAGGTCAAAGCCTTCGCAAAGCGTGCGTTCCGTTCGGCAAACGCGACGATTGCGCTGGCCGGTAACGTTGACGCGTCGCTGCTCGATGCAGTGACCGCAGGAACCCCGGGAACGGCCGACACGCCGATTCCCTCGTCGCTGGCAGCCAGCCCGGCGGATAAGACGATCAATGCGGCGGTTGCCGGTGAAGGTCTTGCGTGGACCGGCCCACCGATCGCCGACGAGCGCGCCGCTACGGCACTCGACTTCGTTGCCGACTATCTCTTCCGCGATGAGACCGGCATCGTCAGTAAAGCGCTCGATCCTACCGGTGACGACTACGTGAACGGCCAGTTCATCACGTTACACGATCCCGGTATCATGCTCGTGACCATCGGCGGCAGCAAGCCTGCAGCCGTCGAGGCCAAAGTCCTTGGCGCGATTGCGGCGCTGCAAACACCGCTCGACCCAGCGACGTTTGCCGCCGCGCGTGAAGCCTTCATTTACCATCTGGCTTCGGACTCGCAAGCGCCGACGGAACAGGCCGACAATCTCGGATGGTACGCAGGCGAAGGCAACGGCGCATATGCGCCAAGCGATAGCGCAAGCACGTACTGGAAGGCGGCGCGTTCGCTGGATCCAGACTACGTAGCATCGGTCGTGAAGAAATATCTCGCTCATCCCGTCGTCGTGCGCTTGATTACGACGAATTCGAAGGACTCAACCTCGTGAAACTGCGCCTCGCTGCCGCTGCCGCGTTTTTACTGATCGTTGCTTCGCCCCTGGTCTCGCGTGCCGCCGTCGGTGCGGCGCCCGTTGTTACGCGTAGCGGCGGCGTGACGACGATCACGCAACTCGACGCGAGTGCGCCGCTGCTGCATGTCGTCTATGTCGTGCGAGCCGGCCTCGACCGCCAGGCGCTGTCGCAGAACGGGCTTGCCGCGCTTACCGCGCAGACCATCGTCAATACGCCGGTGAGCGGTGTCGCGCTGCGCGATGCAATCGCCGCAGCCGGCGGTTCGATTTCCTTCACCGTCGATCCGGATGACATTCGCTTCCAAATTGAGGCCTTGCCGCAAGACGCGGACAACGTGCTCAAGCTCGCGCGCACCGCGTTTGCAGCGCCGGACTTCGACCCGGCGACGGTACGCTCGGCGCGCGACCGGCTGATCACGCGGATCGCCGAGAACCAGGAGATCGCGCTCCAAGTCGGGCTGGATATGCTCAACTCGACGCTTGCACCGTCGGCGAATGCCGGACTACCGGCCTTCGGATTGCCGGCGTCGCTTGCCCAGCTCGGACCCGACGACGTGCGCGCCTTCTACACGACCTACTATAAGCGCGGCGGCTCGTACGTTAGCGCCGCGGGCCGCATCGATGCGCTGTCTGCGGGCGCGCTCGGCCTGCTCGGTGCGACGCTGCCCGAGGGCAGCACGAATGCAATTAGCGTGAAGTTGCCCAAGCTCGAAGGCGCGTCGCGGCAGCTGGTCGCACAGCGCGATATCTCGGCACCGTGGCTGATCGCGCAATACGGCGCACCCAACGTCGCGAGCAAAGACTTCGGGCCGATGCTCGTGCTGGCCGCGTTCATGCAGCGCACGCTAGCCGACATGGCCGACGTCCCGGGCGTCGTCTCCGAGACCTACGCCTCCCGCGCGGTTGGAGCCGTCTACCAATACGAGAACCCGCAGCCGGACCTCGTCCTGTATGTCAACGGCGGCATCGGTAATCCGAACCGCTCGTTTTCGACCGCGCTTTCGATCGCGAGCATTCTCGCGACGACCAAGCTTGAGGGGTCGATCGACGAGTTCAAGACGATGGCGGCGGGCGATTTCATCAGCAGCACCAATACGTTGGAAGCACGCGCGTGGCTTGCCGTCGTCTACGACGAAAACGGCGCACAGCCGGATTATCTCTCGCGCACCCTCGACGCGATCTCGCAAACGACCGCCGCGGATCTCCAGCGCGTCGCGCGTTCGTACCTGGGCAATCCAACGATCGCGCTCGTGCTTCCGCGCGAAGATTCGTAGCCATCCGGGTCGCACTCGTACACGATTACTTGAACCAGCGCGGTGGCGCAGAGCGCGTTTTTGCGCATATCGCGCGCGCGTGGCCGGATGCGCCGGTGTATACGGCGCTCTACGACGAGCGCGCCGTCGGCGATCTTATCCCGCGCGAGCGCGTGCGGGCATCGATGCTCGCCCACATTCCGGGCGCCAACCGGAATTTTCGTTACCTCGCACCGCTCTATCCCCGCGCCTTCGAAGCCTTCGATCTGCGTGGGTACGACCTCGTCGTCAGCTCGACGAGTGCCTGGGCCAAGGGCGTGCGCACCCGCGCCGATGCCGTGCACGTTTGCTTCATCCACACGGTTAGCCGCTTTCTTTTCGACTACAAACGTTATCTCGGCGGGTTCGGTTTGGCGACGCTTGCACGGCCGATGGTAGACGCGCTCGTGCGCTGGGATCTCGAGGCGGCAAAGCGTCCAACGCGATTCGTTGCGAACAGCGCGACCGTGCAGGCGCGCGTCCGTAAATACTATGCGCGCGATGCGGACGTGCTGCACTCGCCGGCCGACATCGACCGGTTCACGGTGGGTACAGGCACGGGCGATTATTTCTTTATCGCGTCGCGGCTCTTGCCATATAAGCGCATCGATCTCGCCATCGACGCGGCACAGCGCGCGGGCGTAAAGTTGCTCGTCGCAGGCGATGGTCCGGCGATGGCGCAGCTGCGTGAGCGCGCGCGCGCGAGCACAACGACGCTCCTTGGCTTCGTGGACGACGCCGCAATTAGTCAGTTAATGGGCAATGCGATCGCCGCAATCGTGCCGGGCGAAGAAGATCTCGGGCTCGTGCCGATCGAGGCCGCTGCAGCGGGCCGGCCGACGATCGCCTATCGTGGCGGCGGCGCGCGCGAAACCGTGATCGAAGGAGAGACAGGCACGTTTTTCGATCGGCCCGACGCAGAATCGCTGGCTGCATTGTTGCGAACATTCGATCCGCGACCCTACGATCCGCAGCGCATGCGCGCGCACGCCGAAGCGTTCTCGCCCGCGCGATTTATCGATCGGCTTCGAGCGATCGTCGCAGCAACGCGAGCGTAAGGCGGGCCGGCTCGCGGCGATCGATACGCGCGGCTCGAGCGAGCGAACGCTCGCGCAATGACGCGCGCAGCTCCCCGTTATCGGCCAGTTCACGCAATGCCAGTGCCCACGCATTGACGTCGAACGGCGGCACCAGCGTTGCCGCGCCGTCGCACGCCTCCGGCAGCGCCGAGGCGTCGCTTGCGAGCACGGGCGCGCCGCAGGCCATCGCCTCGACCGCCATCATGCCGTAGCCCTCGGCACTCGAAGGCACCGCCACGGCGAGTGCGCCGCTGTAGAGCGCGCGTAGCTCGGTATCATCGGGATGAATGTTTGCGTGTGCTGTTTCGCCCGCAATCAGCAGCGCGCACTCGCGGGCCGGAAAGGCTCGCGTAAAGGCGCGGGCGAGCGTGGGAATGTTCTTGCGCTCCTCAGGACCGGCAACGACGAGAAAGTATGGCGTATGTTCGCGCGGCGCGACGGGTTGCCACCACGGATCGGGAACCGGATGCACTACCGTGAACGACGCCGGATCGTATCCGAAGAGGCGGCCGAATTCTTGCGCCGTCCAGCGCGAGTTCGTGGCGCGCACCGTGGCGCGCTCGAGTGCGCGCCGGATCGGCGCCTGTTCGCGGTAGCGAGCGATCCATTCGCGATGCGCGTACGTAAACGCGAAGGGATCGTGAAAGAGCACGACGCTGCGGGCGCCGCGCACGGTAAACCGTAGCGCGTTCCAGGGATACCAAACCGCGTCGTAGGTGCCGCGCGTGTCGCTGCGCGCGTGATAGGGAAATTCGTGGGTCAGGAGCGCAACGTGCCGCGCCTTGCGAACGAGCAGCGTTACTTCGAGATCGCTTTCGCTCTGCCAGTCGGTCAGGACACGACGAACGTAGCGACCCATCCCGCGCCGGTCGTTGACGAGATTCCACGCGTCAACAGCAATGCGCATTGGCCTTCACTCTCCCTACTTTGCCAGTTGCGGCGCAAGTATCAACGCAAGAATCGTATACGAATTGAAGAGCCCGTGCGTGATCATCGATGCGAAGGCATTGTTCGTGCGGTAATAGACGAACGCGAGGACGACGCCGCCGAGCGCAAGGGGGAGTGCGGCGATGGGGTCGCCATGGGCGAGCCCAAAACATGCGCCGCTCACGATTGCACCGGCCCAAAAACCCCAATACCGGCGGGTCGCGTTGAAAAGGAAGACGCGAAAGATCGTCTCTTCCATAAGCGGCGCCAACACGCAAGCAAAGAGCGCAAAAGCCGCGAGGAGTCGCGGATCGTGCAACTGCCGCAGCATTGCCACGGCTTGCTGGTCTTGTGACGTGTGAAGGATCGCTTGAAGGAGCGAAGCGCCGCCGTTTGCGACGATCGCCATCGCGAGCGAGCCGACGAAGGCGACGAGGAGATCGCGGCTCGCGGGCCGGCGGTAACCGAGCTCGCGCAGCGAGAGCCGCGATATCCGCGGCAGCAAGGCAATGACAAGTAATGCGAGCGCGCCTTCGGCTACGAGTGTAAGCGCGAGCGACGTAATGACGATGAGCGGATCGCCCAAGAGGCGTTGATCGATGTGCACCGAGGCGGAGACCACGCCCTGGTAGATGCCGAAGGCGACGATCGGCGCGATGACGACGGCGACGAGCAGTATCGTCGGAACGGGACGGAAACTACCGTTCGGCCAGGTTGTCGGCCAGTCGGCAGAACGCTTGGAGATCGAGCTGTTCACCACGTGACTCCGCAGGCAGGTCGCTCTTGGCAATGGCCGTCGCGATCACATCGCGTTCGATGCGCAACGCAAGGGCGAGGCTGTTCGCGAGCGTCTTGCGCCGGTACGCGAACGCGCCGCGCACGACCTTCCGAAAGAGTTCGAGATCGCGTGGATTCACCGCCGGCTCCGCGCGACGCGTGAGGCGCACAACGGTTGAGTCGACCTTCGGTGGCGGATAGAACGCTCGCGGGCCAAGCGTGAACGCGCGCTCCACCTGCATCGCGTACTGCACCGCGAGGGAAAGGCTACCGTAGGCGGGCGTGCCGGGCTTCGCGCCGATGCGGTCGGCAACGTCTTTTTGAATCATCGCGACGATCACGTCCGGTCCACGTTCCATTTCGACGAGCGCGACGAGTAGCGGGGTCGCGATATTGTAGGGAAGGTTGCCCGCCACGCGCCACGGTCCGCCGCGCGCGTACGCTGCGTAGTCATAGGTCAAGGCATCGGTGAGCACGATCGTTGCAGACGCAAGATCTGCGCGGTTCCCGAGGATCGTAACGAGTTCGGGATCGATCTCGAGCGCGGTCACGTTTGCGCCGGCTTCGAGCAATGCGTGCGTAAGAGCGCCGGTTCCCGCGCCGATCTCGATGACGCGGGCAGCGGCCGGAGCATCCTCGCACACAAGGCGCGCGATCCGGCGCGAAGCGCCCGCGTCCATCAAGAAGTTCTGCCCGAACTTTTTCTTCGGGCGCGCCCCCCACTCGGTGAGAAGGTGGCGGGGATTTACTTCAGACGATATACCATCACCGCCCGACGCCCGAACAATATCGCATCACGATTCGAAGTGTAGCCGAGATCGATGCGATAGCCAATAATCGCGCCGCCGGTGTCACCGGCGATTGCATAGCCATATCCGGGGATGTACAGGCGTGAACCGAGCGGAATCACCCGCGGGTCGACGGCGACGATGCCGTGACCTGCCGGGCGACCGGTGGCCGTGATGCCGCTGCAACCGCTGCAGTACGGCGTGTACGCCGTCGCGATCATCTGCATCGCACCAAGCGCACCCGCTTCAATGATGCGCGGTTTCGGTTTGGTGATGATGCGTGATGCAATGACGGTCGCCGTAATGCTGCCGGCGTCGCGCTGCGTGAATGCAACGAGCACCCGGCGCATGCCGGCATGTCCTTTCGAGGTGACTTTGATTGCACCCGGCGACATCGCGACGTTAAGAAGATGCACGACCGGCATTCGCATCGCGCGATCCTCGAGACGTTCCCAACGCAACACGCGCGTTACACGAACGACACCGTTTGCCGGAATATCGCTATCGAGCGATGGCGCGACTTCGTCGTATTTGCCGAGCGTGATGTTCTCGCTTTGCAGAAGTGCTGCGACGTTGGGCGCCGCAGTCATCATCGTTGCGCGATGTTTGTCGGCGACGATCGTAACGGGAACGGCCGCACGGTATTCGATCGACATGCGATCGGAGAGCGGTGTGTCCAGTGAGGGTGAAACATAATCCCCGTCGTTCGCAACGATGCCGCGTTCGCGAAGAAATTCGCCCACGGTCGTTGCGGCCGTCGCTTGCGTCGTCGTATCGCCGCCGGCCGTGAAGAGCACGACGTGCGATAGCGTTGCAAGGGCAGCTGTATTGCCGGCGTAGACCGGCGACGGATAGGTGGCGAAACCGGCCCAAACGAGACCGGCGGTCAAGACGCTGACGCACAGCACGTGGCTGCGCCGCAGCGGGCCGCGTCCTATCAACCCGAGGTTCCTTTCTGTCCCAGCCCCTACATCGGTGAAACCAGCACACCCGCCAGTGGCACACGAATGCCCGAAAGCTGAACCAACAGTAGGTAAGAAATCGGCGATAGTAGCCCGAGATCGGGCAGGTCCCTGAAAGTAGAGATACGCCGGTGGTGGCGGACCCGACTCGCAAAGAGGGAGCCGGCAATGAGGTCCGCAGTGGCCGCCTGTTGGGCGGGCGACCGTTGACCCCGGCACTATAGCACGGCTAGGCCAACTCGGGAATATGCTTTAAGTCGGAATTTCGCAGGAGACCCCTTTTTTGGAGCGGGCGCGAAGCACTCCGGCGAAGTGGGCAGCGTGACGTTGCGCGTAGGGTTTTTCACCGAAATCTACCGGCCCGTGGTCAACGGCGTCGTGACGTCGGTCGACACGTTGGCTGAGGGTCTTCGCTCGCGCGGACACGAGGTGTACTGCTTTGCGCCCAGCATGCCGGGCGGCAGAGAGAGCGACGATGCCGTCTTTCGGCTTCCCTCATTGCCGCTGCCCGCGGCGACGCCGTATCGCTTGACGCTGCCGCTCGTGGGTCGCCGCCAGGTCAACAACGTCATCAAACGGCTGGCGCTGATTCACGTGCACTCGCTCTTTGTAACCGGATGGGCCGGCCTGCGTTATGCGCGCCGCTACGGCATGCCGATCGTCTACACGTATCACACACAGCTCGAAGCCTATGCGCACTATGTTCCGTTCGAACCGAAGGCGACGCGTTTTGCGGCTGGGCAGCTAACGCGGACGTTCGGCAATCTCGTCGACGCCGTCGTCGCGCCGACACCGGCGATTGCGCGGCACTTACGCGAACTCGGCGTCGAAGCGCGCATTGCCGTCGTTCCAACCGGGATCGACGTCGATCGCTTCGCCGCAGGCCGGCGCGACGAGCGGCTGCGTCGCCGTCTTGGCGTGCCTTCCGACGGCCGCTTGGTGCTCTTCGTGTCGCGTCTTGCGCGCGAAAAAAATGTCGACGTGCTTCTGCAGGCGCTCAGTGACGCGAACGATCCGTCGTTGGTGCTGGTGATTGCGGGCGACGGCCCCCACCGCGAGGAGCTCGAACGCCTTGCGATCGAGCTGCGCATCGCCGAGCGCGTGGTGTTTCTGGGCGTGGTCGCGCGCGATGATCTTCCGGATCTGTACGCCAGCGCCGACGCATTCGTTTTTCCTAGCACGACCGAAACGCAAGGGCTCGTCCAAGCCGAGGCGCTCGCTGCCGGCGCCTTCGTCGTGGCTGCGGACACGCAACCGAATCGCGACGTGCTTGGGGATGCGGCGCGTATCGTCGACCCGGACCGGGCGGCCTTTGCGCAGGCACTGCGCGAGATCCCGGCGATTCCCGACGCAAACCTCATACGGCGGGCGAAGTCCACCGCCCAGCGTTTCTCGGTGGCTCGTCAGGTCGATGCTATGCTCGAGTTGTACGAGAGCCTGCTCGAACCGACCCGGCATCCCGACCTTGACGCATCGAACGTACGTTCGGTATCATGAGGGCATGGTACAGGTGCAGCTTGGGTATGCCGCCGACCAGCTCGGCAATGGAATCGCCTATGCGCGCTTGTCGACGCGGGCGGGAGCGCGGCTTGTGCGAGTCGCCTTCCGCGTCCAGCGCTTCGAGGGCCTTGGTGGTCGCGAGATCGGCTACGCGGCATTGACCGCCGTCGCCGCACTGCTTCGCGAGCGCGGACTCGAGCGCGCGGCGTTCTCACTGGGCGATATCGATCTCGTCGCCGATTGCACGGCACGTCGCGACGTGCCGCCCCCGCTCGTATTGCCGTACGTGCGCCTGCGTTGCGCGCTCAACCGTTTCGCCGACTATGCATTGCATGCAGGCGAGGATCCCGACCTCGAAGGGCGCGCCCGCGCCGAACTGGTGCTGCATAGCGCAGCCTGATCTTCCTATAGAGACAAAGGCGTTGGCGCGCGCGCTACTCGGCTGGCGACTCGTGCGGGATACAAGTGAAGGCAGCGCCGGCGGGCGCATTGTTGAAACGGAAGCGTATCTTGTTGGTGATCCGGCTTCGCACGCATACCGTGGAGTGCGTCCGCGGAACATCGCGATGTTCGGACCGCCGCTTCACGCGTACGTCTACCACATCTACGGCATGTATTGGTGCTTCAACGTTACGAGCGAACCGCAAGGGATGGGTGCGGCCGTACTGATTCGCGCGCTCGAGCCGGACGAGGGCATCGCGTTGATGCGCGCGCGACGCGGCGTCGACCCGCTGCGTCTACTCTGCAGTGGTCCCGGCAGGCTCGCGCAGGCACTGAAAATTGACCGCAGTCTCGATGGGCGTGACCTCTTCGGCGATGCCCGGATCGCGCTGCTCCCACCGACGACCCGAGCGCCCGTCAGGATCGGCCGGAGCCGCCGGATCGGGATTACCCAGGCCGCTACGCGGCTGTTGCGCTTCTACGAGCGCGGCAACCCGTTCGTGAGCGGTCCCCGAAGGTTGTCTCCGTAGGCCATGCTTGTAGCGAGGGGGCGCCTATGTTATAGTGACAGCGTTTAATTCCCCCGTACGCTTGAACCGATGCTCGCGAGGCAGCCTCGCCCGTGATAGTGTCGCGCTCTTCATGCGTACGACTCTACGAGAGAGAACACTCCTCTGCAAACGGAACATCGCCCCCAAGACAATGGACGGCCGCAGCAAGGTGGTGGACGTCGCCGCCGCTCCCGCCGCAGACACCATTTCAATCAACAATTTCAACATCAAAACGACCAGTTTCCCCAAGCTGAAGCCGGGCCGCCGCTTTTGACTGCGGCCGACCTGGAAGACAAGAAGAAGGCTGAGCTGGTTGAGATCGCCGAGACGAACGAAATTCCGCTCGGTAATCCGACGACGATGAAGAAGGACGAGATCATCGCGACCATTCTCGCCGCGCAGCAGCAACGCTCCGGCATCGAGATGGCCAGCGGCATCCTCGACATCCTTCCCGAGGGCTACGGCTTCTTGCGTCGCGGCGGCTACGTGATCGGCAACGATGACATTTATGTCAGTCAGTCGCAGATCCGTCGATTCGAGTTACGGCGCGGCGACATGGTCGAGGGCCAAGTGCGTCGCCCCAAAGAGAGCGAGAAGTACTACGGCCTGATTCGCGTCGATCGCGTCAATGATTTCGACCCCGAGGCGATCAAGGGTCGTCGCACCTTCGAAAAGGGAACGCCGATCTATCCGAACGAGCGGTTCAAGCTCGAGGTGCGAGCGACGCAGTTGTCGACGCGCGTCATCGATCTCTTCTGCCCGATCGGCAAAGGCCAGCGCGCCCTAATCGTCTCGCCGCCGAAAGCCGGTAAGACGACGCTGCTCAAGAACATCGCCAATTCGATCTCGATTAACCATCCCGACGCGCACATTATCGCGCTGCTCGTCGACGAGCGCCCGGAAGAAGTCACCGACATGCAGCGTACGATCGACGGCGAAGTCGTCGCCTCGACGTTCGACGAGCATCCCGAGAATCACACCGCCGTGGCCGAGCTTACGATGGAACGCGCCAAGCGCCTCGTCGAACTTGGGAAAGATGTCGTGATCTTGCTCGATTCGATTACGCGTCTCGCCCGTGCGTATAACCAAGTCGTGGCAAGCTCGGGTCGCACGCTCTCGGGTGGTCTCGACACGGCATCGTTGCACAAGCCCAAGCGGTTCTTCGGCGCGGCGCGCAAGATCGAGGAAGGCGGATCGTTGACCATCATTGCGACCGCGCTCATCGAGACCGGCTCCAAAATGGACGATGTGATCTTTGAAGAGTTCAAAGGCACGGGCAACATGGAGCTCAACCTCACGCGCAAACTCGCTGAGTCGCGCGTCTTCCCGGCAATCGATATCAAGCGTTCGGGAACGCGTCACGAAGAGCTCTTGCTCACGACCGAAGAGATGCGTAAAATCTGGATGCTTCGCCGTGCAACGTCGGTGCTCAATACCGGCGATATCACCGAGATCATCCTCGACAAGATGGCGCAGACGCGCACGAACGACGAGTTCTTGCAGTCGGTCACCAAAGAGGCGCTCTCGATGTCGCGCGGATACGACGACAACAACGGCAACGGCAAGTACTAGGAGCCTGATTTGGTCATCTCGTCGTCGGCGCAGTCCTCGTGTGCAAAGCACACGTCGGACAGCGCTTCCTCGACCTGACCTAAATCAGATCTCCTAGTGAGATCATGATCGTACTTGTCGCTCTGGCTATCATCTGTCTATCGTCGGTTATTTATCTGCGTAGGGGCCCGCGCCGCACAGTTCGTGGCTCGGGCTTTCTCATGTGGCGCGGGCGTCAGCTTTCCGAAGAGGACGCCGCTCGCATGGTGAGAGACCGGCTCGATGCCCAATAGCGACGGTACGCGCTTGAACAAGTACATCGCGCAGGCCGGGGTCGCGTCGCGGCGCCGTGCCGACGACCTGATTGCCTATGGAAAAGTACGCGTCAACGGCAAAGTCGTGCGCGAGCTGGGCACGATCGTCGCGCCGGGCGACAAAGTCGACGTGAGCGGTACGCCGATTACGCCGATCGCACAGACCGCATATTTGGTTGTCCACAAACCGGCCGGCGTCATGACGACCATGCGCGATCCGCAAGGACGACGCACGGTCGCGGACCTGGTTCCGAAACGCCTGCCGCGGGTCGTTCCGGTCGGCCGGCTCGATTACGACACCGCCGGCGTACTGCTGATGACGAACGACGGCGATCTAGCAAACCGGCTGATGCATCCGCGCTATGGTGTGGAGAAGACCTACCGCGCGACGATCGTCGGGCGACTCTCTTCAGAGGACGTGAAGCGGTTGCATGACGGTGTTGGGCTCGATGATGGCGGAGCGGCCGCAGGCGCGCGGGTACGCGTCGTCGCAGTTCGGGCCGGATCGTCGGTTGTCGACGTCACGGTGCACGAAGGGCGAAACCGTCTCGTGCGACGGATCTTCGAGGCGCTCGGCCACCCGGTGCAAGCACTCGTGCGCCTGCGCTTCGGGCCGATCGCGCTTGGCGATCTGCCGGTCGGGCACACGCGCGCACTGACTTCAAAAGAACTTTCCGCGCTTCAGCGCGTCGCTCCCCAGGACGGGAATACTCGTCCCGAGTAGTTGAGGTACCCCATGAATCGAATGAACCGAATCGCAGCCGGACTCGCGGCGCTAACAATCGCATCCGCCACCATTCCCGCGCTCGCGCAATCCTCGAGCGACTACTCGATCGCCAAAGTGGTCAAGCAGGGAACGACAAGCCAATCAATCGCGGGGTCGGGCACCGTTCAGGTGCAGGTGCAAGTCAATGCCGACGGCACGCATAAGGTGGTCAAAATTTTGAAGTCGACCAATCCCGGCGACAATGCGGCGGCGATGGAGATCGCGCAGAACTCGACCTATAGACCGGCGCACCGCGGAACGACGCCTATCACCACGTTCTACGACTTTAATCTGCGGTTCAACGGAAAGACGGTGCAGACACCGGAGGAGCAGGCGATCTCGAGCGGCTCGAGTGGCGGCGGGGGCAACACCGCGGCGATCGACGCGCTCGTACGCGCCGGCAAATATAAGGACGCGATCGCAAAGGCCAACGCGACGCTGCTCTCCTCGCCGGGCGATCCCGGGGTATTGCAGCTGCTTGGCGTCGCACAATACTACGACAACGATTTCACCGACGCTGCGGCGACCTTCAGCCGTGTCCAGGACATCAAGAAGCCATTCCAACCGATCGCCGCACAAGCGTTCGCTACCGGCGCGGTACGCATGTCGCAGTCGAATCCATCGCAAGCATTGGATTATGCAAATAAGGCTGTGTCGCTCTCCGGTGGCGATGCTACCTCGAAGTTTGCCCTTGGCGTTGCGCAGTTGGCGAACCAGCAGAATGCGGCCGCGGTGGCGACGCTCAAGGGCGTTCACGACCAGCTGAGCACCGATCCGAAGGCCGACGCCAAGACAAAGCTCAACGTCGATCAGGAACTGCTGCAGGCGTACTTGGCGAACAACGATTCGGCCGGAGCCGACGCAATCGCGGCGGAGATGAAGCAGCTCGATCCAAGCGGCGCCAGCGCTGCATCCCACGCGCTCGCGCAGCACTACTTGAAGGGCGGCAGCGACGCGATGACCGCGGGCGATTTCCCAACCGCCGCTAAGGATTTCGATCAGGCGGCTGCCTCCGCGACCGGCCAGGATGCCGTCACGGCGAACACGTTTGCGGCGTTTGCAGTGATGCGTGAGGCAAAGCCCGACTATGGCAAGGCAAAAGGCTACGCGCAGAAGGCGGTGACGGGTGCACCCGATGATGCGCAGGCGAACTTCGCGCTGGGGCTTGCGTATTACGGCTCGTACGCGTCAAGCAACAAGGCCGACGACAAGACGCAGGCATTAACCTACCTCAACAAGGCCGACCAATTAGCAAAGGCGGCCGGCAACGAGGGGCTCGCTTTACAAATTGAGGCTCAGATTAAGAACCTTTCTCACTAACAAGCCGTTTATCGCCTGTTTAAACTGGTGTCGGGCGCACCAGGACTTTCAGGGAGGGTGGGCCAATAGGCCGCCCTCACGGGGCGGCGAGCCGCCCGTGTTTCCCATTGTCCAGTGCATACTCACATGAATACCCGGGAGGGTTCCGAAACTCGTGTTTGACGGATTTATAAGCGTGATGGATCGCGGCGGTCCCGTAATGTGGATGCTGCTCATCTGCTCAATTGTCGTGGTCGCTATCGTTATCGAGCGGCTCATTTTCTTTGCGTCGCAGCATAGCGACACCAAAGGTCTCCTGCGCCAGATCGGTGCGAAGATTGCGGCCGACGATCTCGACGGCGCAATCAAGATCTGCCAGAGCAATAAAGGCATGCTGCCGCGGATTCTCGAGTTCGGTCTTCGCCGTGGCGAGAAGAATCGCGCCGACATCACCGACGCGCTATCGATCGCGCTGATGGAGCACCTCAATTCGCTCGAGCGCTTCCTCGGTGTCATCGGCACCATCGCGGTTATCGCGCCGTTCATCGGCCTCTCCGGTACGGTGCTCGGTATCATCCGCGCGTTTGAAGATATCGCGCTCAAGGGCAACTCAACGCCCGCCGTCGTTGCGGGCGGCGTCTCCGAAGCGCTCATCACTACGTTCGCCGGCCTTGTCGTCGCGATCGTGGCCGTGATCTTCTTCAACTACTTCAAGTCGCGCATCAAGGCATACAACCAAGAGATGATCGTAGCCGCAAACCAGCTCGCCGAGATGCTCCACTTCCACAACACCGGCGCTCCGATTCCGACGGAGCTGTACCAGCCGTCGAAGACCGGCGCGTAAGCGCGGAGCACAACTGTGTCATTGCTCTCGGCTCAACAAGAGGCCGACGTCATGGCGGAGATCAACATCACGCCATTCACCGACGTGCTCTTGGTGCTGCTCATTATCTTCATGATTCTGGCTGCGCTCGTGACGCCTCCCGGCTTCGAAAAAGAGCTGCCTAACCACAGCAACAACACGTCCCAGAACCAGAATCAGCACAACGACATCGAGGTCGTGGTCAACGCGAAGGGCGTCATCTTCGTTGACGGCCAGCGCACGGACGACAGGGGGATCTATCGGGTGATGACCCTCACCGCGATCAAGCGCCCGCACAAGCACGTCTCGATCACCGCGGACACGAAAGCGCCATACGGCGTGATCATCCGCATTCTCGATGCTGCGAAGTTAGCCGGACTCGAAGACGTCGGCTTCGTCACATCCTAGGTGGAGGTTTAAAGACTCGTGGCCGTTTCCACAGGTGGGGGAGAAGATGATGTGATGTCGACCATCAACATCACGCCGTTTACGGACGTGCTGTTGGTGCTCCTGATCATCTTCATTATTCTCGCTTCAGTCACGAAAGAGCCAAAGCTGCCCGATGCCCGCAATAAGGACAAGGTGCAGCCTTCGCAGATCGTCGTGATCATTGACGAAAAAGACAACATCCAGATCGGCTCCAATACGGTGACGATCCAACAGGCGCACGACGCGTTTGCGACGCTTCAGGATCAAACCGATCATAAGTTCCGTAGCGTGATTATCAAAGCGAACCCGAAGACGACCTACGGTACCATCCTACAAGTGATGGATGCAGCCAAGTCCACGGGACTGATCGACTTTGGTCTTGCCAACCACATCGAAGGAACCCCGGAGGGGCAGAGTTCGTAGCGGATGGCAACTCAGAAGAATCAGCTTGCGCCCAAACCGCAAAAGGCGCCGAAGACCTTCATCACAACCGGCGAGCGCGTCCGGAACTATCTCGGCATCGCGTTCGTGCTCTCGCTTTTCATCAACCTCGTTGCGGGGCCGCTTTATCCGAATCTGAAGTCACATCACGAAGACGATCAGGTCGAGAAGGTGAGTGTAACCAAGAAGGTGCAGGTGCGCGTGCCCACGCCGCCCCCGCCCACGCCCACCCCGCCCCCGACGCCGACGCCTCCGCCGGAGAAAACACCACCGCCGCACAAGCAGACGGTCGTGCAGCAGAAGATCAAGATCAACGTCCCTAAGACGCAGAACAACGCAAGTACGTCGGAGAGCGAACATACCAACACGTACACGACCGGCAGCGTAAACGGCAATCCGAACGGCACCTCGAATTCGCCGGGACCGCCCGGCACGCCGGCACCGACGGCAAAGCCGGCGTGCGACAATCCGAATGCGGAAGCGACGGTGACCAACGCAATGTCCCCCGACTACCCGGACTCGGCCCGCGATTTGGGGCTGGGACCGGTGACGGTGCTGGTGGTCGTGACGATTGGTCCGCAAGGGAACCTGGTCGACGCGCACATTCAGCAATCGTCGAACAACTTGGCGATCGATCAGGCCGCGCTGCGCGCAGCGCGTCAGTCCCAGTACGCGCCCAAGTACGTGGCATGCCAACCGACGACCGGCTCGTACATCTTTAGAGCGGAATTCAATCCCGACTAAAGAAGCCCAACCCATATGGACAATAAGCGAGCGCGACGGTTTCTTATCGTCGCGTTCGCTTTATCGTTGCTGATACACCTCATCGTCACGCAAGTGATACGCTGGCCGTTCCGCCCGCCTGAAGACGACGTGCAGATCGTACGGATAGAGCATCTGCACGCTACGCGCATCGCGCACGTGCCGTCGCCGGCGCCACATACGCCGCGACCCGCACCATCGGCGATCGCGACCGCAGCGCCGGCGAAGCTCGTGGTCGGTAACGGGCATGGAGCGCTCGCGCAGAGCGCGAGTCCGGCGCCGACGCCCGCACCCACGCCGACTGCGGCGCCGACGCCAAACTGCGTCACCAATGACACGCCCGTGGAGATCCTGGCGGAGCCGCCGCCGCCCACGGAGATCGCTCCAGCCGCGCGTGCCGACCGAATCACGGGCATTGCACGCATTCGTGTGATCGTCGATCCCAACGGCAGTGTATCGAGCGCGACCGTACTTCAAAGCAGCGGAAGCTCGTCAATGGATCTTGTTGCGGTAAGCCTCGCGCGCGCCGCGCAATATGCGCCGGCAACACACGCCTGCAAGGCGATCGCCAGCGACTACACGTTCCAGGTGAGACTCAACCCATACTGACTTCGCTCGCGCGATGCTAGAGCATTCCCATATCTCTGAGCAAGTGTAGTGTGTCGATGTAGCGCTGCAGATGCATGCGTGTCGGTTCATCGACCTCGAGAAATGCGATTCCCGTGCGATAGCGTTGCAGCATTGGATCATAACGCGACCAGCGAACGATTCCACGTACACGCAACACCGGTTGTGGATCGCTGCGCAGCTCGATCTGCACGTTGATCGGGTCCTCGCGGTTCAACTCGGCATTGGTGAGCATGGCCATGCCGCCGAGGGCGATATCATACGTCTCGGTGAACTCAGGCGCGAACTCATCGCCAATGCTATAGGACACGAGCAGCGTGTCGCCCACGCGCGGAAATTTGCGCTCCTGCGGGTCGGCGGCATGGGCTCCTTCGTGCTGATCCACTTCCCGAAGCGCCTTAGGCCGCTTGGATTATCAATCCTCTCTGGAACCTCTTTGAGCTTCGCACGTGGGAGGCTCGTTTCGGTCGAGGGGCGTACCTGAGTGCTCCGTGACCTTTCTGCAGGCGCTCATACTCGCACTACTCCAAGGCGTCAGCGAACTTTTTCCCATCTCGAGCCTTGGCCATACCATACTCGTGCCGGCGCTCTTGCACTGGACGAATGTCGATCGATCGAGTCCGACCTTTCTGGCGTTTGTGGTCGTACTGCATTTGGGTACGGCGTTGGCGCTCATCGTATATTACCGCGCGCGCTGGTGGTCGATCGCACGTGCCTTAGTCGCGAGCGTCGTGCGCGGGCGCCTCTCGCAGGATCGCGACGAGCGCGTCGGATGGCTGCTCGTTGTCGGCACGATTCCCGTCGGGATCCTCGGCGTGATCTTCGAGCAGCCCGTGCGCGCGCTCTTCGGATCGCCGGCGCCGGCGGCGTTCTTCCTCGCGATCAACGGTTTGGTCATGTTCGGCGGAGAGGCGCTCAAACGCCGCCGGCCCGGGAACTTGCCCATCGAACACTTGACCTTCGCGCAAAGCGTGCTCGTCGGCATCGCGCAGAGCTTTGCGCTGCTCCCGGGCATTTCGCGCTCGGGCGCATCGATGGTTGCGGGCTTGCTTTGCGATCTCGACCACGAAGATGCAGCCGAGTTTTCGTTCCTCCTGGCGACGCCGGTGATTTTTGCAGCCGCGCTGTTGGAGACGCGCTATCTCATCGCACCGGGCGCGCACGTCGTGCTCGCGCAGGCGATCGTCGGCGGCATTGTCGCCGCCATTGCAGCATATCTCTCCGTTGCTTTTCTGATGCGCTATTTCAAGTCGAACGATCTGCGCCCGTTCGGCTGGTATTGTCTCATCGTAGGCGCAGTCTGCTTTATCTTGAGTAAACGAGGACTGCTATCGTGAAACCGCTCGCTCTGTTGCTTGCCGTCGTGTTCTTTGTGTTGGGCATTCTCTACGGCCTCGGCACGATCAACCTGTTTACAAAATCCGGGACCGAGCACGCCCACCACATCACCCATTTGGTCTTGTGCTGGATCCTGGCGCTGCTCGCGCTTATTTGGTACCGCTTCCAGAGCTCGACTGAAACGGGGCGCCGTTAGGGCTAAAGCCCCCAGCGCGCGTGACCGTCCGCATCGGGAAGTGCGGCGCGCATCCCGTTACCATCGTAATCACAGATGCGTGGGTGGTTGGCGCTCCTTGCTGGGGTCACGGTATTTGCAGGTTGCGGCGGCGGTTCGATTCCGACCAACGGCGCAAGCGCCGTTGCGCCCGGGAAAAGTTCGCCGGCGAATGCAACCGGTACGGCAACGTTTGCAATCTTCATTCCGTCTACGCGTGCGATGAAGCGGGCGCGCCCCAACTACGTCTCTCCGAACACGCAATATGCCGGGATCACGCTCACGCAAGTGTCCGGCTCGCCGGTCCCCTCGCCTACGCCGCTGGTCGTGAATCTCACGCCGGGCTCGCCGGACTGCAGCACGTCGACGAATGGTACGACCTGCAGCCTCACGGCAACGTATCTCGTGGGTCTGGACGCGTGGACGATCGCACTCTACGGGTCGGGCGGTGTTACGAGTACGCCTCTTTCAGTCGATAGCGTCCGGCAGAACGTCGTTGCGGGGCAGAACACCGTCAACCTCACGATGAACCCGGTGGTCGCCGCGTTAACCTTTGCGCCAAGTAGCGGCAGTTGCGTCGTCAACGACGCGACGTGCGTGCAAGGCGGAGCGCTCGAGGCGCTCGACGCGACCAATGCGGTCATTGTCGGTCCGGGCAACTACGTCGACGGATCGCAGGCACCGGTGACCATCAACGTTTCGCCGGCTCCATCGGGCGTGACGCTCGAAACATCGTCGGGCGCTGCGGCGGCGACGAGCGCGACCGGTCCCGCGCAGATGAATCTCGCGCAGATCGCCTACAACGGCAGCGGCAGCGCCGGCTCGTTGACGATCGATGCTTCCGATACCAACGGCGATACGGCATCCTACACGCTCGACCTGACAACACCACCGCCCACCTCGACACCGACACCGGTGTCGTCGCCGCAGGGCGTGCCGGGATGGAATGGCGGGACCGTCGACACCGACTACTCGCCCTCTCCGATCGTCAATGGCACGCCCGACGCGTTCGACCCGCCCTACGGCGACACGGCAACCGGTGGACAAGGCCCGCTCGATAGCACGTTTGACAACGGAAACGAAACCTGCGAATCGAGCATGTCGAACAATTACCACATTCACGTGTTCATTGGGATCTACGTAAACGGTAGCTGGTTAGCGTTGCCCGAAGGTCTCGGCATCGTCGGGTTCGCGGATAATCCGGCTCCGTCGTACATCCTTTACGCGAGCTGCTTCTACTTTACGCACACGCACGACTCGACCGGCGTCTTCCATATTGAGTACACCAACCCGAACGGGCTACCGCTCACGCAGCCGGCGTTCTCGACCGCGGATCTCTTCAACATCTGGGGCATTACGGTCAATTCGACGCAATTCGGACCGTTTGGCGGACCAGTCACGGTCTATACGAGTGGGCAGATCTATCGCGGCGGCGGTGACTGCAGCGGGAATTCGCCACCCGCGGGCACGCAACTCGGGGGCAGCATCGTACCCGAATCCGACCTCACACTGTGGACCGGAGATCCCAATGCGATCCCGCTTTACTCCCACGAAGTGATATGGTTCTACGTCGGCTCCGGCAACCCGACCTCGCTGCCGCAGGTCCAATTCGCCGAGGAGTGCTAGCGGCTATTTCGTAGCCACTAAATAGATCTCATACGGATGGGGCGCGATGGTTTCGACGTTTGCGCGCGCGTTGCGTACGAGCGGCTCCATTTCACCGATACGCTGTTCGGTCGTCTGCACGATGATTACGGGATACTGATCGCCACTCGAGAGGATGCTCGCAATGGCGCGCGCGTACGACGGTGCGTCGGCAGCGCGTGCGCCGAGCAATGAGTCGCGGTACGCGTGCTCGATTGTGAAGTAGGGATTGCCTTGCCACCACGCCTCCCACATCCAGATGCGCGCATCGGCGCTGCGAAACGAGTTGCGCGGGGGCGGCGCGAGAAAGAGCGCGTCACCCGTGCGCGCGCTCATCGTCGAAAGCACGTCGCCTTGTCGCACCGTATTGCGGCGCATATTCGAGGTGACCCATTGCTCGGTCTGACGGATGTACGACCAGGCGAGTTCGCTCGGCGGCGTGTCCTGCATGTCGTCGGGATTTTGCATTTTCTGCAACCAGTAGCAAAACGCGCGCCACAAGCCTAGGATCGCGAGGCCGGTCTGTTGATCGCTACGCAAGTTGCGCACGTTGTCATACCAAACGCCGAGATACACGCATTGCTCTTCGCTGAAAAAGACGCCCTCCCAGGCTTTAAAAAGGTCGAGCGAATAGATCCGTCCCGGGAGCATCTCGACGATTTCGGCGACCTCGGCGTCACGCAAATAGGTGAGGTCATTGGTGATCAAACCCTCGCCGACGCGCACAAACCACTCCAGCAAGTCACCGCCGTGCACGGCGATTCCGTGACGTTTGAGATAATTCAGGTGTGTCGGCAGTCCCATGAACGGATCGACGATGCTCTTGCAGTCGTAGGCTTGGAGGATCTCGTAGAGGCGCGAGGGTGAAATACGCCGGGTTCGTTCAGGAAGCTCGATCATGCGCGCAGCTTTGCGGCCTCCATAAGCGCGCGTACAACGACCGGATCGAACTGCGTGCCGGCGGCGGTATCAATACGTTCACCGCGATCGAGACGGTCGTAGGCGATCGCCGCAGCCAGTATCGCCGAGGCAACAGGAATGCTTTTGCGCGAAAGCCCACGCGGCTTCCCCGTCCCGTCAAACCATTCGCTACGCATCGCAACAACCTGGCACGCGCCGTCAAGCGTCGCAAAAGGCTGGGCAAGCACCGCAGCCGCGTGCGCATTGCGCGCGCGGTGTTCCACGCCCAGACGCGCTAACGGATCGAAGGCCTCGTCTTCGACGTTCGCTTCGTCGATCTCCCCGGCGCCGAAGATGCGGCATGCGAGCGCGAGAGCATGCACCTCGCCCTCGGCGAGCCCGAGCACCGATGCGGTTGCATCGGAGATTCGCGCGATGCGGCGCCAGCGGCCATCAACGCCGTTGTGTGCATCGATACGATCCGCGAAGCGCTCGAGCAACGTTTGTAAATCCGGCGGACCGTCGCGCAGTGCGTCAGCCGGCGCCTCGATGAGTTCGACCTCGCCGCCCGAGAGATGAAACCACATCGTGAACGTGCGAACCGTGTCCGGATTGAACGAACGGCCACTGGCCAGCCCAATCTGCCCGAGCGCAATTTCGGGGTCGTGCGATCGCACGAACCAGTCCGCCAAGCCAAGGAACTGCGCGGCCCGTGGAATGCCGGTCCAGCGCAGGGTGTCCGGATAGCCGGTACCGTCCCACGCTTCATGTTGCCAGCGCACCATGTCTGCGCTTTCCGCGGGTAGCGCCCCGATCGATTCACAGATCCGCGCGCCTTGCGCGGGTGCATCCCAACTCTCCATCCGCGCGATCCGCTCGGGAAGCGCTTCGCCCTTTCGATAGGCGGGGTTGCCGATTGCTCCGACAGCATGAAGTAGGCCCGCGAAGTATAGCGCGGGCCAATCGGCTTCGGGCAGGTTTGCCGTCTTTGCAAGCGCTACGGCTAGCGAGGCTTTACGTGGAGCAAAGCCTGGCGCGTTCCCCATCGCAGCATCGCCGACGGCGCCGAACCACGCGAGAACATCGGCCACGAGCGCGCGAGCCGCCCGAGGATCGCCGCCGGTGTCCTGGAATAGCGTCATTCCCTACGCCGTTTACATATTGCCGTGCAGAAACCCTCACATATCCTGGCCGACGGCCGCATTTCCATGGTGGATGTTTCCAGCAAACCTGTGACCGCGCGCACCGCGCGCGCGCAGGCGCTGCTGCGGATGAGTCCCGCGGCGGCCCGGGCGCTGCGTGATGCAACGCTGCCGAAGGGCGATGCGTTCGTTGCCGCGCAACTCGCGGGCATTATGGCCGCAAAACAGACCGGCAGCTTGATTCCGCTCGCGCATCCGCTTGCGCTCACCAGCGTCGAGGTGACGTTTGTATGGCTCGAGGATGAGGTGCTGCGCGTCGAGGCGACCGCGTCTACGAGCGCGCAGACCGGCGTCGAGATGGAAGCGATGGTGGCCGCAAGCATTGCGGCACTCACGATCTACGACATGACGAAAGCGCTCGACAAAGGCATCGTGATTGAGAGCGTGCGGTTGCTCTCGAAGACCGGCGGGAAGAGCGGCGAGTGGCATTTCGAACCGCGTTGATCGTGTTATCGGATCGTGCCGCCGAGGGAACCCGCGCGGACGGATGCCTCCCGGTCATGCGCGAGCGCCTCGGCAGTGCCTTTGAGATTGTTCGCGAGCTGGTCTTGCCGGATGATCCGGGCGCGTTACAGGCAGAATTGATCGACTTGGCCGACAGCGGCGCCGCGGAATTGATCCTTACCAGTGGCGGAACGGGTCTGGGTCCGCGCGACCGCACGCCGCAGGCTACCGCCGCGGTCCTCGATTATGAGGTGCCCGGTATCGCCGAGGCGATTCGTAGTGCGTCGATTGCGATCGTGAAGACCGCGATGCTCTCCCGGGCGATCGCCGGCGTGCGTCATCGCACGCTCATCGTGAACCTTCCGGGAAGTCCGAAGGCCGTGGCTGAATCGCTCGGCATCGTTGCGTCCGTGCTCCCGCACGCGCTCGAATTGCTGGGCGATCGCGTGACCGACGGATAACCATTCGCACCATGGACTTCGAAGCGGCGCAAACCTATCTGCTCGCCACCATCAACGAGACGGTCTCGCGGCGTATGCCCTACCGGCTCGAGCGCATGCGCGCATTTTTGACCGAACTAGGGGATCCTCAGGATCGCTATCCGACCGTTCACGTTGGCGGCACGAGCGGTAAAGGATCAACCTCGACGATGATCGCGGCCGCACTTGCGCGCGCCGGTAAGCGCGTCGGCTTACATACGAAACCGCACCTGCGTTCGATGACCGAACGCGCTCGCATCGACGGCGTCGCGATCAGCGAAGAACGCTTCGCGGCGTTGCTCGACGAGATGATGCCTGCGATCGAGCGCACTGCGCAGTCCCACGGGCGGCCGACCTATTATGAAACGTTGTTGGCGCTGACGCTGCTCTATTTTGCGCAGGAGCACGTCGACGTCGGGGTCGTCGAGGTCGGTCTTGGCGGGCGTCTCGACGGAACGAATGTGATCGTACCCGCGGTTGCGGCGATTACCTCCGTCGGGCTGGATCACACCGACGTGTTGGGCGAATCATTGCAGGAAATTGCCTTCGAAAAGGGCGGCATCGCCAAGGCCGGCGTTCCGCTGGTCGTTGCCGTCGAAGATGAAGTGGCGTTCGCGGTGATCGCGGAGCAGGCGCGCCTGGTCGGCGCCCCGCTCATTGACGCGCGAGCTGCGGCCGTTCCGGTTGAGAACGAGCGCGTTGCACGCGAGGGCCAGAGCTTCGAGATCCGTACCTCGCAAGCGCACTATGCGATCGAGACGCGGATGCTGGGCTCGTTCCAACGGCGCAACGCGGCGACGGCCATCGTGACGATGGAGGCACTACCGGATGCGTTGCGCCCGAGCCCGGCACAGATCGAAAGCGCCTTTGCCGAGTTGATAATTCCAGGGAGGATGGAGGCCTATCCGGGGCATCCGACGCTGGTCTTCGATATCGCGCATAATGTCGAGAAAGCGCAGGAACTCGTGCATTCGCTGCGCGAGCGCTACTCCGGACGGCGCTTCACCTTTGTCGTCGCTATAGGTGCGAGCAAAGACGCAACGGAGATTCTGCGAACGCTCTCGAGCTTGCCGGCGAACTTCGTCTTCACTTCATTTGCTACGGCCGGGCGCGAAGCTACGAATCCCATGCGGCTCTTGCGCATCGCCGAGACGATCGGGACGTGGGGCCGATGCGTCGTCGACCCGGTCGAAGCCCTCTCGGTCGCGCGGCGGAGCGCCGCGGCAAACGATGTGATCGTGGTTACAGGTTCCACGTTCTTAGTTGGTGCATTGCGGGAATGGTGGCTGGTCGCGGCGTGATGCGCCTGCGCGGGCGCAATTTTGGGTGGGGCGAACGCACGTACTTGATGGCGATTGTCAACGTGACGCCTGATTCGTTTTCGGGCGACGGGCAGACGCAAATCGACGGCGCGATTGCGTATGCCGTCAAGCAATGGAATGCCGGTGCCGACATGCTCGACATCGGCGGCGAGTCGACGCGGCCAGGTCACGAGCCGGTCGATGAGGCAACCGAACTCGCGCGGGTCATTCCGGTCATCGCGGGCGTCCGCGGACGGCTGCGCGACGCGGTGATCTCGGTCGACACGACCAAGCCGGCTGTCGTGCGCGCCGCGCAGGCCGCCGGTGCGGATATCGTCAACTCGGTGTGGGGCGCGCCCGAAGATCTGCTCGCGGCTGCTGCAGAATTCGATATGCCGGTCGCGGTGATGCACAACCAGCGCGGGACGCACTACGACGAAGACGTGGTCGACGCCGTAGTCGACTTCTTGCGCGACTGCGCGCAGCGCGCGATGCTCTGCGGCATTGGCCCCGAACGCATCATGCTGGATCCGGGGATCGGCTTCGGCAAGACGCCTAATCACAACATCCGCTTGTTGCGCAGCCTGGAACGGATTTGTGCGCTTGGATTTCCGACGTTACTCGGCACCTCGCGCAAGTCGACGATCGGTAAGCTGACGGGACGCGAAGCGCACGAGCGGATCTACGGAACGGCCGCGACCACTGCACTCGGCATAGCGGCCGGTATCGACATCGTACGCGTCCACGACGTCGCGCAAAACCGGGACGTGATCAGTGTGTCGGACGCGATCGTACGCGACTGGAGGCCTACCGGATGGACCGGATAGTTCTGCATGATATCCTCGCACACGGCAAACATGGAGTGAACCCCGCCGAGCGCGACACGCCGCAGCCGTTTCGCATCGACATCGTGCTGCAACTCGATCTTTCACGCGCGGCAAAGAGCGACGATTTACACGACAGTATCAACTACGCAGCCGTGCATCGGCGCATCGTCGAGATCGTCCAGACCCGCTCGTACGCTCTGCTCGAGCGGTTGGCAGGCGCGATCTTGGATGAGGTCGCAACGGACGAGCGCATCCGCAGTGCCGATATCTCGATCGCCAAGCCCGGCATACTCGATGGTGCAACGCCCTCGGTCCGCCTCGTGCGCGACCGCGAGCCGTGACGCGCGCGTATATCGGCATTGGCTCGAACATGGACGACCCGGTGCGCCAGGTGCGCAAAGCCATCGAGGCACTGCGCGCCGTGGGCGAGGTCACCGTGGTCTCGTCGCTCTATCGCACCGCACCATGGGGTAAGCTCGATCAGGCGGAGTTCGTGAACGCCGCGGCTGCGCTCGACACGCAGCTGCGGCCGCGTGCGCTGCTGCATGCGCTCAAATGGCTCGAGCGTGAGCTCGGTCGCGACGAAAACAGCGAGCGTTGGGGGCCGCGCCGGATCGACTTCGATATCTTGGCCTATGGTGACGAACGCGTCGACGATGGCGACCTCGTGATTCCGCATCCGCGGTTGCACGAGCGGGCGTTCGCGCTTGTGCCGCTCGCCGAGATCGCGCCCGCGTACGCCGCGATGCGCGACGCACTCTCGCCCCAAGATCTCTCCGGTGTGGTCGTTATGGGACGGTAGCGATGTAGCCGGTCGACGACGTACCGGCGGGCACCACGCCGATGACCGTGTTCTGGTAGACGGAGTTCGCGCTGACCGCGCCCAGTACGACCGGTGTTCCGAATTGCCAATTGCGCATCGGCATGAAGAATCCATACACGGTTGACCCCGGCGCCGCGCTGCTGTAATCCCCGGCGAGATTGTAGTCGCCGTTGCCGCCGGCGCCGGTGATGCCCTCGAAGTGCGTAATACCCGCGCCCGGATAGTCGTACGGGACGATCGTGCCGCTCACGAGTCCGCGCACGTAACCGTGCGTGCCCTTCGCGTCGGTGTAGCCGCCGGTCACGACGGTGTCGCTGTCAATCCAAATGCCGTACGCGGTCGTACTGACGGCGTTGGGCATGTTGATCAAGGCGTAGGTGTTCGTCGCCGGTGTGTAGAGAAACGCGTTCGCCGTCGCCGAATACGCGAGCGGCGTCGGCGCGGCGCTCACGGAATCGCAGTTGCCGACGATCTCGAAGAGGGTCATGCCGAAACTGCTGTGCGCGATCACTTCATTACAGAGGTTCGGGGCACAGAAACTCGGCGGCGGATCGATCGTGGCGAATGTGTTGCTCGCCGAGTCATAGTAGAAGGCATTGTCGAATTGGTACGGCGCGCCCGGCATCTTGAAGCTGCCGACGACGCGGTATCCGGTTGCGGTGAATGCCGGTCCGTACGCTGCGGTCGAGGTCGCCGACGGATAGGTGATCGCCGTCCATACGCCACCGTCCGAAAGCGCGCCCACGGTTGTCCCGCTCGTCTGCACGTTGGTCGCGGTAATCAGGTTGCCGACAATACCGGTAGGAAGCGTGATGCCCGGTGAAAACTGCGGGGTCGGCAGCTCGAGCGACGCAAACGCAACCGTCGGCGCGGGCGCCGGCACGGTCGAACCGCCGCCGCCGCACGCTGCGAGTAAGAACGCGAGGACGCCCCACACCCAGGAGCGCACGGCTACGAAACGTGTTTGATCAACGGGTTGTTCTCTTCGCGATTGGTGACTTCGTAGAGGCGCTTGTGGATGAACACGTCGAGCAACAACGGGTCGACTTTGCCCCGTTGCGCGAATTCCTTTGCAAGAATGTCGAGCGCGCGTTCGGCCGACATGCCTTTCTTGTACGGACGATCCGAGGCGGTCAGCGCGTCGAAAACGTCGCTGATCGTCATCATGCGCACTTGCGGTTTGATCGCATCGCCTTTGAGTTTGCGTGGATAGCCGGTGCCGTCGAGATGCTCGTGATGACCGTAGGCGAGATCGGCGACGTCGCGCCAGGGCGTCTCTTGCCACGGAATCTCGCGCAAGAACAGAAATGACTGCGTCACGTGCTCTTGCATCCGGTTGCGCTCGTCATCAGAGAGCGAGCCGCGCGGAATCGTGAGATAGCTGTATTCCGATTGATCGAGTAATGCGCGCGGCCCGTCGGTGTCGCGATAGCGGCGCTCCATTGCACGCAGCAGCGTGTCGTCCGCCGCGTCGGCGACTACGTTGGGCTCGTTGGCCGACTCGACCTTGGTGAGCAGTTCGCGCAGCAATTCTTTGTCGTCTTTGTTACGCGCCTGTTCGAGCGCCAGCAAGAAGCGTAGGCGAATCGTATCGAGCCGTCCGTCGGGAAGCTTCTTGGCTTTCGCAAAGATGTACTCGGGGACCGCGACCTTGCCAAAATCGTGCAGCAGGGAGGCATAGCGGACCTCGCGGATCTGCTCCGGCGTAAAATGCAGACCGGCTAGTGGCCCGGAATCGATCGTATTGATCGCCTCGGCCTGGGCAACGGTTAACGCGGCGACGCGTTCGGAGTGACCCTGCGTCGACTTATCGCGCACCTCGATTGCCTTGACCGAGGCGTGGACGAAGCGCTCGAACAGATTTTGAATTGCGTCGACGAGGCGCGCGTTCTCCATCGCGACTGCGGCTTGCGAGGCAAGTGCAGTCAGTAGGCGTTCGTCGTGCTGATCGTAGGGGCGCACGATTTGTTCGGTGTGCGCCGGCGATTCCAGCTCAGTGTGGAAGCTCGGTTTATGATTGATCAGCTGAATCGCACCGATCACGTCGCCATGCATGTTGCGCATCGGCACGCAGAGGATCGATTTGGTGCGGTAATTATTCTTGTCGTCAAAGCCGCGGTTGAACTGATACGGTGACGATTCCGGAATCGTATACGCGTCTTCAATGCGCAGCGGCTCGCCGGTTACCGACACGTAGCCGACGATCGACGTAGTCGAAAGCGGCAGCAGTGCGTTCATCAGCACGCCGTCATCCTTCGGTCCTGTTTGCGCGACGGCAAAGCGTAAGCGCTTTTGGCCGTCGTGTTCTTCGACTACGAACAGACTGCCGGCGTCGGAGAAGGTCAACTCGCGCGCCTTACGCACGATCATTCGTTGGAGCGTCGGCAGATCGCGCTCGGACGAGAGCGAGCGTCCGATCTCGAGCAGTTCCTCGCCTTCGCGGGCCGTGCGCGTCAGCGTGCGCGCGGTCTCGACCTTTGCAGCGGTGCGCAATGCGGCGAGCAACGACGCGCCGGTGACCGGCGGGTGCATGATCGCGACGACTTCGGGATCGTCGGCGATCCAAGCAAGCGCCGCGTGCTGCGGCGGCAAAACGACGATCGCGGTTGCCGGTGGGGCGCCGAGGGTCTTGAGGCCGCCAGCTTCGCGCAACCGTTTGAAGTCGACCGCGTGGACCGAGACACCGACGTTACCCAAGAGTAGGGGTAGTTCACCGAGGTCGAGGTCATGCGGATACAGGACCAATGTGGCCACGTTATATCAGTGCTCCGTTTGCTAGATTCGCCAGAGCCGGAGGGAGGGTCCCCTAGGGCGAATCCAAAGCGCCGATGTCCGACCACCCCGTTCCAACGATAGCCCAACGCGTGCGTGCCCTGGCCGAACTCCTCGTCGAGACCGACCTGCTCCGGCTACGCATCGAACGCGAAGGTGAAGAGATCGAGCTTGGAAGGCGTGGGCTGCACCCCGATCAGGTTCCGGCGATTCCGCACGATCTGGGAATGCTCGACACACACCCGGTCCGCGCCGAAACGATCCGCGCCGACCTGGTAGGCATCTTCCATTTGAGCCGGCCCGCCCCGTCCGAGGGCGACCTGCTCGAGAGCGATCGTGAACTCGCCTTCATCGAGGCGCTGGGCATTCGTAACCCGGTGCGCAGTCACGGGCCGGGCCGGATCTTGGCGATCAGACGAGGCGACGGCGAGCCTGTCGAATACGGAGCCGTGCTCTTCGAAATCGATCGCGGATAAGGACGGGGGAACCTCTGAAAAAATCCATGTGCCAATCGTTATGGTCCCGATGGTTGCAGATGCAAGGAGTCGGCGAAGGAGCATATCCGGGGTGTTCTGTGACTGAGCCGACGACGACGCAGATGCACAAGCGCGACCATAACTCGAAGGGCAAGGGTATTTCCGGTGCAGCTCATCGTTGCACCCTCGGTCACAGCGTTTTGTACTATGCTTCCTCGGCTGCGCCTCGATCTGCGCCGGAAATGCTCCTTGCGATCGGCACAGCGACTTCTTCAGAGGTTCCCTAACCATTTTCACCAAGGTTCTCATCGCCAATCGTGGCGAGATCGCCCTGCGGATCAATCGCGCCTGCCAAGAGCTGGGCGTGCGTACCGTCGCAATTTTCTCGGAAGCAGATCGTGAATCGCTGCACGTGCGCCAAGCCGACGAAGCATTCTGCGTCGGGCCCGGGCCGGTCGCGCGTTCCTACCTCAATATCCCGAATATCATCTCGACCGCGCTGATCACCGGGTGCGATGCGATTCATCCGGGCTATGGCTTCCTCGCAGAGAACGCGCGATTTGCGCAGATTTGCTCCGATCATGGCCTCACGTTCATCGGTCCCAAGCCCGAGGTGATCGCGGCAATGGGCGACAAAGCAACGGCGAAACGCGTAATGCGCGAAGCCGGCGTCGCAACGACGCCCGGCACCGACATCTTGGAATCTGTCGACGAAGCGCTGCACGCGGGCAAACGGCTGGGGTACCCCGTGCTGCTTAAAGCCACGGCGGGCGGCGGGGGCAAAGGGATGCGCGTCGTCGAGAACGCGAGCGACATGGATCGCGCCTTCGCGAGCGCGACGGCCGAAGCCGAGGCGAGCTTCAAAGATGGCCGCGTCTACATGGAAAAATTGATCATCGATCCGCGTCACATCGAAGTGCAAGTGCTCGGCGATGAATTCGGCAATATCGTCACCTTCGGCGAACGCGATTGTTCGGTCCAGAAGCCCTCGCATCAGAAATTGATCGAAGAGTCGCCCGCGCCGCATCTCTCCGATCGGGCGCGCCGCGCGTTGCTCGAAATGGCGGTGCGCGCCTGCAAACACGTCCGGTACAGCAATGCCGGTACGCTCGAGTTCTTGGTAAGCCGCAACGACGTGTATTTCATGGAGATGAACACGCGCATCCAGGTGGAGCACCCGGTTACCGAAATGGTTTACAGCGTCGACCTGGTCAAAGAGCAGATTCGTATCGCCGCGGGCGAGCCACTCGGCTACGCGCAGCACGATCTGCAGCTGCGCGGCCATGCAATAGAATGTCGCATCAACGCGGAAGATCCGCAAAATAATTTCGCGCCGCAAGCCGGCACGCTCACAAAGGTCGTCTTTCCCGGCGGTCCCGGTGTCCGCGTGGATACGCATGTTTTCTCGGGAGCTAGCGTGCCGCCGTACTACGACTCGATGATCGCGAAGGTCGTCGCCTTTGGCGCATCACGCGAAGCGTCGATTGCGCGTATGGAGCGTGCGCTGCGCGAAACGGTCGTTGAAGGCGTGAGCACGACCATTGATTATTGTTTGGAAATTTTGGCGACGCCGCAATTCCGCGAAGGTCGCTACGATATTGGGTTTCTCCCCAGATTGCTAGGGCAATCCCCCGAGAGTTCAAAAGGAGCTCCGCCTTCGGCCGCGCACCCCCAACCGGCAAAGCCGGTTGGGTCCCCCGAGCGTTAGCGATCGTGCCGACACGCAGACAGGGACGCGAAGCTGCGCTGCAAGCGCTCTATGCGATCGCGGTCGGGCATCGCGAACCGGGCGATGCGCTCAGCGAAATGGTCGGCGAGGGCGACGAGACCGAGTACCGAGCCTTTGTCAAAGATCTCGTGCTCGGCACGCTCGATAATGCGGCCGAAGCCGACGTCTTGCTGGCGCCGCTGTTGGAGGGATGGACGATCGAACGTTTGCCCACGATCGATCGTTTGCTCTTGGAAATGGGAACTTTTGAATTGCGCCATCGTCCGCTGACTCCGCGGGCGGTGGTCATCAACGAGGCGGTTGAACTCGCGAAGAAATTTTCAACCGAGGATTCCAACCGCTTCGTGAACGGCGTACTCAATGCTATCGCGCAAGAAACGTCGCAAGCGTAACGCCCCGGGCACGAAGCGCGGCTGGGTTCGCGGCACGCTGATCGCGCTCGCGCTGGGGGTGTTGTTCTTTGCCGGCCTCATCGCCGGCATCGTGGCGGCCTATTCGCGCAATCTGCCCGACATCAGTCGTTTGGCGGACTATCAGCCCGAAAGCTCGACACGTATCTTCGCGCGCGACGGCACGCTGCTCGCTTCGGTCTACAAAGAGAATCGCACCTATGTGCCGCTCTCGCGCATTCCGCTCGTAGTGCAACAAGCTGTCATCGCGAACGAAGATCACAATTTCTATTATCATCACGGCGTCGACTTCGGCGGCATCATACGCGCCGGCTTTGCCGACCTCACCCACCAGGAGTTTCAAGGCGCATCGACGATCACGCAGCAGCTTGCGCGCAAGCTCTTCTTGAACGACCAAGTTTCGATCTCGCGCAAGATACAAGAGGCGCTGCTGGCTATCGAGATCGAGCGCTACTACACCAAGGACGAGATCCTCGAGCGCTATCTCAATATCGTCTACCTCGGTTCGGGTGCATACGGCGTCGACGCCGCGGCGCATACGTATTTCGGCGAAAGTGTCGAGAAGCTCGACGTTGCGCAAGCGGCGATGATCGCGGGCGTGATTGCCGCGCCGTCCGACTACTCGCCGTTCGTCAACCTCGCGCTTGCGCGGGATCGTCAGCACCACGTACTCGATCGCATGGCCGAGAGCGGGTACATCACGCAAGCGCAAGCGGATGCGGCTGCAAACGCGCCGCTTGGACTCACCAAAGAGCGCGCGCCGGGACTGCAAGGCTACCTCTATCCCTACTACACGACGTACGTAATCGCACAGCTCGAAAAGCTCTTTGGCAAACAGGCGGTGGAAGAGGGCGGTTTGCAAGTCTACACCGCGCTCGATCCAAAGATGCAAGAAGAAGCCCAAGAATCGATCGATTGGGGTTTGCAGCGCGCGAAGTCGTGGGGCATTCACGCCGGTGAAGCTGCGCTCGTCTCGATTCGGCCGTCGACCGGCGAGATCGTGGCGATGGTAGGCGGGAAGGGCTTTTCGCTCGACAATCAATTCAACCGCGCTTGGCAGGCGCGCCGCCAGCCCGGCTCATCGTTCAAGCTTTACGTCTATACGGCTGCGATCGATTCGGGAATGCCGGCGAATACGATCATCGAGGATACGCCGGTCAGCTATCCCATGGGCGACGGCACGATGTGGTCGCCGATGGACGACGACAACAGGTACATGGGTCCGATCACGCTGCGCACGGCGCTCGCACTTTCGCGCAACATCGTGGCGGTCAAGCTCGCGGAACGGATCGGCGTCGACAAGATCATCGACTACGCGCAACGCATGGGCATCACGTCACCGCTCGAGCCGAATCTCTCGCTCGCGCTCGGTTCGTCGGTCGTGAGTCCGCTCGATCAGGCGACCGGCTATGCGACGATTGCGAACCAAGGCATCCATATTGATCCCTCCGCGATTCGTCTGGTCAAGGACTCGCTCGGGAACGTCGTCCTCGACGATCAGTATCCACAGGCGAACGAAGTTGTGAGTGCCGGCACGGCCTACATCATCACGACGATGCTCGAGGACGTCATCAATCACGGCACCGGCTATCCCAATGCGATCATCGGGCGACCTGCCGCCGGCAAAACCGGTACGACCTCAGACTTTCGCGACGCATGGTTTGTCGGTTTTACTCCCGATCTCGTGACCGCCGTGTGGTTCGGTAATGATAACTACTCGCGAATGACCGAGGCCTATGGCGGCGGCGTACCGGCGATGACGTGGGCACACTACATGAAAGCTGCGCTTGCAGGCGTTGCGAAACACGACTTCACGATGCCTGCGGACCAAGTCATCCGCGTTGCGGCGTGTTCGGGTCGTGCGGACTTCTATCTCATTGGCACGCAGCCGTCGGCCGGCGGATGCGGCACACTCAATGAAGCCGCGCAGGATCCCGCGACCGATGCGCCCGCGCCGACCGAAGCACCGACGCTCCTCCCCGGCCAGACGCCACCGCCGAACAGCGTCAGCGACGGGACGCACTACATTCCGCTGGCGTCGCCCTCGCCGGTGCCGTCGCCGTCGACCCATCCGCGACGATGATCGAGAGCGAAGCGACGCGCCCGGTTTACGGCGTCAGCCGCGTCGTCGGCTACATCAAACGACTCGTGAGCGAGAACAGGCAGCTTGCATCGATTGACGTGAGCGGCGAGATCTCCGATCGTCAAGACCGTAACGGCCGCATCTATTTCAACTTAAAGGAGAACAACGATCTCCTGCGGTGCGTCGTCTGGTCGGACGTCACGCCGAAGCTTCCTCCGTTCGCGAACGGCGATGCGGTGATCGTATCGGGAAACTTTACGACCTATCCGGCGCAAAGCGTGTATCAACTCGACGTCAAGGCTCTGGAGCCAACCGGAATCGGCAGACTCTATGCGCGTTTCGAAGCATTGCGCACGAAATTGGAAGCCGAGGGACTCTTCGAGCCTGCGCGCAAGCGTCCGATGCCGCGCTTCCCGCGTCGCATCGCGTTGATCTCGGCGCGGGGCAGGGGAGCGGAAGACTTCGAGACGACACTCGCTAAGCGCGCACCGCACATCCACGTAGAATTCATCGATACCCTTGTCCAGGGTCTCGATGCACCGGTCGAAATCGCGAAGGCGATTGATGCGGCGTCGCGCATGGACGTCGACGTGATCGTGATCGCGCGAGGCGGCGGCAGCTACGAGGACCTGTTTGCATTCAACGAGGAACCGGTGGTGCGTGCGATCGTGCGCGCCAAGCATCCGGTGCTTACCGCAATCGCGCATACGGCGGATCTTCATTTGGCCGACGCTGCCGCCGATCGCGTCGCTGAGACGCCATCGAACGGCGCGCAGTACTTCGGCGAGATTCGCGACGCATACGCGCATCGGCTGGAGACGCTCGTGGCTCGGCTCGATCGCGCATTGCGCGAGCGGCAGCGCGCCCGCGCGCAGCGCTACGACGTGGTTACCGCCGCGTTCGGGCGCATCGCGCGCGACTTCGTCGAGCGCAAGCGCCAACGGCTGTTGATCGCGGAGCGGCGTCTTGCGGCGCAAACGCCGGTCGCGCGGCTCGCCGCGCGCGAGCGACGCGTCGCCGATCTGCATGGGCGTCTGCGCGCGCTGGCGCGCGGGTACACGCTACAGCGTCTGAGCCGCACGCAGGTATTGGCGGCGCTCTTGGAATCGCACGATCCGGGGCGCCCGCTGCAGCATGGTTTTGCCATGATCTTTCATGACGGTGCGCTGGTCCGCGATGCGCGCTCCGTACCGGTCGGGTCACTGATCGAGGCGCGGCTGCAGCGCGGAACGCTCACCGGGCGTGTCGAAAGGCGCAGCGATGACTGAACCCGGAGCGTTCGACGCAAAGCTTGCGCGACTCGAAGCGATCGTCAAGCAGCTCGAGAGCGGCGATCCGTCGCTCGACGACGCCGTCAAGCTGTTTAAGGAAGGCAAAACGTTGGCCGCCGAATGCGAGGCGCTGCTAAAGAGTTCGCAGGAGCAGATCGACGCCGCGATGGGCCCTTCGACAAGCTCAGGGTAAATTGCGTCTCGATGACGCTGTCGCCGCGCACGAGGGAATAACGCGGTCACAGGCGCGCAGCCTCATTATGGAAGGGCGCGTCCGCGTCGGCGGCGAGCCTGCCGCCAAAGCCGGCCAACGCGTCCGCGAGGACGACGACATCACGGTTGAGGCGCCGCGCCGATTCGTCAGCCGCGGCGGCGAAAAGCTCGAAGCCGCGCTTGATGCCTTCGGGATCGATGTGCGCGGGATGCGTGCACTCGACGTCGGTGCATCGACGGGTGGATTCACCGACTGTCTCCTGCAGCGCGGCGCCGCGGCAGTCACCGCCGTCGATGTCGGCTACGGACAGCTCGATTGGCGTCTGCGCAATGATCCGCGCGTGACCGTGCTCGAGCGCACGAATTTTCGCTATTTGCCCGACGATGCGTTTGCGCAGCCGTTCGATCTCATCGTGATCGACACGTCGTTTATCTCTCTGCGAACGATTCTTGCACGAGCGACGGGGTATCTCGCGCCGGATGGCCGCATCGTTGCGCTCGTGAAGCCGCAATTTGAGGCGGGCCGCGAGCGGTTGGAGCGCGGCGGTGTCGTGCGCAATCCGCAGGTGCACCGCGCGGTGCTGCATGAGGTGCGCGAGGCTGCGGCAACCCTCGGCTTGCCGATGGCCGATCTACTTGCGTCGCCGTTGCGTGGACCGGCTGGGAATCGTGAATTCCTCATCGAGCTGCGCCGCGAGGCGGTGGCGATCGGCGACGAGCGGATCGACCGCGCCGTCGGCGAAGGCCCAGCGTGATGACAAAGTTGGCCGTCGGCCGCAAGTTAGTCACGCTCTACGTCGATGCCGCGCGCGAAGCGGCTCGGTCGCTCGCACGCGAAGTGGCCGCGAGCTTTCGCGCACGCGGCTACGAGATCGCGACGTGGAAGGGACAGCACGGCGTCGCGGAGCTCGCGACCGACGGAGCGCGCGCCGAAGACTCGGTGCTCTTTATCACGGTCGGTGGCGACGGCACGTTGCTGCGTGCCGCACGCGTCGCGACCGAGATCGGCGCGCCGCTCTTGGGTATCAACACGGGACGCTTGGGTTTTCTCACGGAACTCGACGACGGCGATCCCCGCATAGCAGAGCTCCCGCAGCTCATCGATCGAGGACTCGTGATCGAGGAGCGTGTCGCGCTCGAAGCGGAGTACGCAGAGCGGACGTACTTTGCGCTCAACGACGTCGTGGTGCGCAAAGGCGATGTGTCTCGCATCGTACCGTTCGGCTTGACGCTCGACGCAGAACACATCGCCGATATCCCTGCCGACGGCATCTGCATCGCGACCCCGACCGGTTCGACCGCGTACTTTTTATCCGCGGGCGGATCGATCATCTCGCCCCGCGTCGACGCATTCGGCATCGTGCCGCTCTTACCGCACACGCTGTTCTCGCGCCCGTTGATCGTTCCGGCGACGTCGGAGATCGGCATCGGGTGCGATTCCAACGTCGCGCATGCGCACTTGGAATGTGACGGAGACGTGCTGGCGGAGATCGGCCCGAATACCGTGGTGAACGTGCGACGGCATCCCAAGACCGTGCGCTTTGCGCGCCTCTCGCCGCTGCGCTTCTTCGAGCGCCTCGAGGAGAAGATGCGCTGGGGTGTTTCCATCAAGGCTGCGACGCGGTAAGGACCGGGGATATGCTCAGCCGGCTGGAGATCGAGAACTACGGCTTGATCGCCCGCGGCGCAGTCGAGTTCAGCCCGGGCGCAACGATCTTTACCGGCGAGACCGGATCGGGCAAGACGATGATCCTGGGTGCGCTCGACTTCGCGCTGGGTGCGCGTGCGAGTGCCGACGCGGTGCGACGCGGCGCGCAGCGCGCGACCGTGACGCTTACCTTCGAGCCGAACGCGACACTCCGCGAGCGTTTGCTCGCCGACGGCTATGAATTGGACCCCGGGGAAGACGCGACGATCGTACGAGAAATGAACCAGACGGGTAAATCGAGCGTACGTGTCAATGGTCGCGCAGCGACTGCTAGCTACGTGCGCGAGGTTGGAGCGCAGATCGCGGAGATCGTCGGCCAGCACGACGCACAGCGCTTACTTTCCCCGGCGTATCACGTCGAATTGCTCGATCGATACGGTGGCCCGAAAGCACTTGCCGCGCGCGATGCCGTCGAGGCAGCGCGCGAACGCGCCGCGGCGGCTGCGCGCGAGCTGAGCGCGCTCCATGGCAACGAGCGCCGGGCGCAGGAGCGTTACGAAGATGCGCGCTTTGCACTCGATGAGATCGAGAGCGCGTCGCCCCAGCCCGGCGAGGACGATCGCCTCAGCGAACGACGCCGCTATCTCGACAACGTCGAGCGCATTGCATCGACGTTGCGAACGGCGCACGAGGCACTTGGCGGCGATGACGGAAGCGCGACAGGCGCGCTGGGTACCGCCAGCGCTGCGCTTCACGGAATTGCCGAACTTTCGACCGAGCTGCGCGCGATGTCGGATGCTGCAAGCGCATTGCAAAGCGAAGCGACCGACCTCGCCACGACGATAGCACGCGCGCTCGATGTAACCGAATTCGATCCAGCCGAACTCGAATCGATCAATAGCCGTCTGGACGTTCTCGATCGTCTCAAGCGCAAACATGGCGGGACAATCGAGGCCGTACTGGGGACCGCGACGCACGCGCGGGCGATCGTTGACGCCTTCGATTCGCGCGATGAACGGACTGCCGCTCTTGCCGCTGCGCTGCGCGAGGCGGAAGCGGCGCTTGCGGCCGACGAATCGCGCTTGCGCGCGATACGCGAGGAAGCCGCCGCGCGTTTGAAGACCGCGATCGGCAAGGAATTCGCCGCACTGGCGCTTGCCTCGGCCCGCTTCGATGTTTCATTCGAACCAATCGAGTTCGTTTTTGCCGCAAATACGGGTGAGCCGCTGCGGCCGCTCGCCCGCGTTGCATCCGGCGGTGAGCTCTCGCGCGTGCTTCTGGCGCTCGTGGTCGTGCTCGCCGGCGCGCGGGAGCGCACGGCTTTGATATTCGACGAGATCGATACCGGGATCGGCGGGACGACCGCCACGGCCGTCGGCGCGCGCATCGGGAAGCTCGCGCAAGCAGGGCAAGTCATATGCGTAACCCACCTCGCGCAACTCGCGACCTGGTCGGATCGTCACTACGTGCTCGAAAAACACGAGAAGGCTTCGGCGACGACGATCTCGGTGCATGAGATCTCCGGTGAAGAAGCGCGGGCGGCCGAATTGGCGCGCATGCTTTCGGGCGAATCGCACGAGGTCGCGCTCGCGCACGCACGGATGCTCCTTCGCGCGCGATGATCATTCCACGCGAGCAGGACAACGTCACGCTCGCGATCGGACGCAAGCGCGTGCCGGTTACCAACCTGAACAAGATCTTCTTTCCGGCGATCGGCGTCACCAAGGGCGACTTGCTCCAATACTATGCCGACGTATCTGAAGTGCTGTTACCGCATATCGCGGATCGGCCAATGGTGATGAAGCGCTATCCGCATGGAGCGAGCGGCGACTTCTTTTTCATGAAGCGCACGCCCGAGCCACATCCCGAGTGGTTGCGCACGTGCCGCATCGAGCACGACTCGGGCAACATTATCAATTTCCCGGTGATCGACGATCTGGCGGCGTTGATGTGGGTCATCAATCTCGGTTGCATCGATCTCAATCAGTGGTACGCACGCTGTGATGACGTAGACCGGCCCGACTATGTGCACTTCGACCTCGATCCGGGCGAATCGGCGTTTGCAATGGTCCGCGACGTCGCTTTGCTTGTGCGCGACGGGCTGCATGCACTCGGCATGCGCAGCTACGCCAAGACGACTGGTTCCAAGGGCATGCACGTGTACGTGCCGATCGTGCGTGGGCCGACGCAAAAAGAAGTGTGGGGCTTCGCCAAAGAGTTCGCGACGGCACTCGCGCGGCACACAACCGAGCTGACGACCGTCGCCTATCACAAGGATAAGCGTCCGAAAGATCGGGTATTACTCGACTACAACCAAAATCGCTGGGGCGCGACGCTGGCGAGCGTGTATTCGGTGCGGCCGACGCCGCACGCGTCGGTTTCCGCGCCGGTTACGTGGCAGGAAGTTGAAGCCGGTATTGAAGTCGATGACTTTCGCATCGACAATATGCCCGCGCGCATTGCAAAGCTCGGCGACCTTTGGAAGCCACTTACCGCAAAGCGCGGACGTTTCGATTTAGCCTCACTTTTTCATTAGGACCTTTAGCCTGGGCTGTTCGTCTTGCGCCGATTCCCTTTTCGGCAGTCTTGGAGCAACGCGAGAATTGCTACGCTGAAATCCCATGAGGCTGGTACGGCTAGCGGCGTTCGGGCTCGTTGCGCTCTCTTCCGTTGCGTGCGGAGGGGGCGGTGGCGGCACGGGCGGCGCGGATCCGCTACCCGCAGTCGTACCGTCAAGTGGGCCATCCACTCCGCCGGCGACGCCAAGAGGATCAGCGTCGCCGGCGGCTTCACCGTCGCCCGGCGCGTCGCCGACGCCAACGCCGACCGCTAACGTATGCTTTGGTATCGACGGTGCCACGTGCCCACCGACGACGACGCCGTAGGTTATCGCGATGCGCTACGCGCTTGCACGTGCTCACGTGCTATCGATGCGACGCAGCTCGGGGCGCCGTGCAGTGCGATGTACGAAGACGCGAGCAACGCGCAGATCACGATGTTCGGCACGGAAAATGCCACGCTCCCAACGAATCACACCTTACCGATTTGGAGGGACGTACCGTTACCAACCCGCTACCGGTAGCTTCGAGCGATGCGTGGGAACTGACCACGGGAGGGAACGGCTGCTCGTGACGCTCCCGCTACGGCCGCCGTACGCGCCGATGGAGCTGCTGCAGGTTGAATCGATCCCGGACGGCGCGCAGTGGCAGTACGAACCGAAGTGGGACGGTTTCAGGTGTCTAGCGTTCCGGGATGGCAACGAGGTGTATCTGCAATCAAAAGCCGGAGAACCGCTCGCGCGGTATTTTCCGGAGATCGTCGAGCAACTGCGCGCACTTCCGGCGCGCAGCTTCGTTTTGGATGGCGAGTTAATGGTGCAACTCGGCGATGAACTCTCCTTCGACGCGTTGCTGCAACGCATTCACCCCGCAGACAGCCGCGTCACGCGGTTAGCGAAAGAAACGCCCGCACGCTACGTCGTGTTTGACCTGCTCGTTGACGCCGAAAGCCGCGACCTCACGACTGCCACGCTGGCCGAACGGCGCGCAGCGCTCGAAGGCTTTGCACGGCGCTACTTGAAGGCGAGCCCGATTGCGCTTTCGCCCGCAGCGAATGTTCGTGCCCAAGTCGATGCATGGTATGCGGGTGTTGGCAACGCCCTCGACGGTGTGATCGCAAAACGCCGTGACCTGCCCTATGCATCGGGCACGCGCGAGGGTGGCGTGAAGATCAAGCGCTTGCGCACAGCGGATTGCGTGGTCGGCGGCTACCGACTCAACAAAGAGCGTGACGGCATTGGCTCACTGCTGCTCGGATTGTACGACGACAATGGAAAGCTCAACCACGTTGGGTTCACGTCGGGCTTTGCCGCGCGCGAGCGTGGGCCGCTGCTCGAGCGCCTGCGAGAGATTCAGAAGCCGCCGGGCTTTACGGGGAGCGCGCCCGGCGGTCCGAGCCGCTGGAAGCAGACCGAAGAGCCGTGGTTTCCCTTGGCCCCAAAACTCGTGGTGGAAGTGCGTTACGATCACGTCACCGGCGATCGCTTTCGGCACGGGACGAAGATCATGCGTTGGCGTTCGGACAAGAATCCGCGTCAATGCACGATGGACCAACTTCGCGTCGCAGAGGCGGCTTCTCCGCTCGCGCTGTTGGCACGGTAATTCCTCATTTCTTCTTCGGCGAGCGCTACCATGAGCACATGGTTGGGGATCTCGGACCGCGCGACGTAGAGCGGATATTGCGCGAAAACATTATTGGCCGGATCGGCGTTCACGCGTTCGGCCGAACGTACGTCGTGCCGATCACCTACGTGTACGACGGAACTGCGGTCTACGCGCATTCGCATGACGGGATGAAGATGCACATGATGCGTGAGAACCCGCACGTGTGCTTTGAGGTCGACCACATGGATGGAGTCGCCAATTGGGAGAGCGTGATCGCTTGGGGCACCTTCGAAGAACTTCGTGGCCCCGAGGCGGAGCGAATGATGGACATGCTCGTGCGCGAACTCGAGCCGAAGCTTGAGGGTCCGCCTGGGCTGTCGGCGCACCCGCGCAGCGGCCAAATCCCGGCCCTAGTCTATCGTATCGCGCTCGACGAGCGTACCGGCCGCTTCGAACGCCGCGTCTAGGGATGGCAAAGAATGTTCCGCCTTACTGCGGTAGCATGTTGGTCGTCGGCGTATCTTTGGAAACCGGGCCGAATCGAATGTCGCGCGCGGAGGCCGAACCGCTTCCCACCAAGAGCAACCCGAGATAGATCGTTTTTGCGTTGGACGGAACGTCCAGCACGATCTTGAACGGCGTCCACGAGGTATCGCCTTGCAGCGCGCGGTTGGCCATGTTGTCGAAGCGCAGCGCCTTGCCGTCGGCGTCGTCAACCCGCATCCAAAATCTCCCCGAGGTTGCCGCCGCGGTTGAAAGGGCTCCCGTCACCGCGAGGTGATCGCCCCGATACGTCCCAGCATCCATCTTGTATGCGAGCGTGCCGAAGGTATCCGCGGTTGCTTGCGCGTTCGCTTTGATCGTGATCGTCGCGACGCCGGCCGTATCGACGGTGCGATCGCCGCTGTAGCCGCTCGGATTGCTTCCGGTCATCCGCCAGTTCGACGTATCAAACGACGGAAGTGCGGGCATCGCGGCGCCCGCGCCGAGGAGAAAAACGAGCCCGAGGGCCGTCAGCATCCGGTTCATCATGGGATCTCGTGGATCTTGAGCAGGTTCGTTCCTCCGGACCCGACGGGCATGCCGGTTGTAAACGCGATCAAGTCCTTCGATCGCACGAGACCCGCTTGCGTCATCCTTTGCTCGGTCATGAAGAGCAGTACGTCGAACGAATTATAGCGCTCGATCAAGAGCGTTTCGGTACCCCACAGTAGCGCGAGACGCTGTGCGACTTCCTTTGACGGCGTCAGCGCGATGATGCGCGCGCGCGGGCGAAACGCTGCGATGTGGTGCGCGGTGTTTCCCGTCGTGGTGCCGGTAGCGATAAACGGGAGGAAGAGCTCGTCGGCGGCGCGCGTCGCGGCTTCGGCGATCGAGGTCGCGACGGTCGGGCTCATGCCTGCCAGGCGGCGCTCCCGCAGGGTGTTGTGCGGGTAGCTTTTCTCGACCTCGCGAGCAATCTCGGCCATCGTGCGCACGGCTTCGGTTGGGAATTGTCCGCGCGCCGTCTCACCGGAGAGCATAACCGCATCGGTCCCGTCGAGGATTGCGTTGGCGACGTCCGTCACTTCGGCGCGTGTGGGCTTCGAGCTGAAGGTCATCGATTCGAGCATCTGCGTCGCGGTTATGACCGGCTTGCTCGCGCGGTTACATTTGGCGATAATCGCCTTTTGCACGAGCGGCACTTGCTCGAGCGGGATCTCGATACCGAGATCGCCGCGCGCAACCATGATGCCGTTGGCCGCATCGACGATGTTATCGAGATCCTCGAGCGCCTCGTGCTTCTCGATCTTGGCGATCACCGGTACGTCGTGATTGCGCTGCGCCATGAACGCTTTGACGCGCCTGATATCTTCGGCGGAGCGCACGAACGACACGGCGACGTAATCGACCCGCTGTTCGAGGCCGAAGGCGAGCATCTCAAAGTCGCGGTCGGTCACCGAGGGAATGTTCAGCGTACCGTCGGGATAATTGATGCCTTGCGTGGAGCGAAGGTCGCCGCCATACTCGACGGTCGTGTCGATCTCCGTCGCGGTTTTGCCGGTGATGCGCAGCGTGATCTGTCCGTCTTGCAAATAGATGCGATTACCGATGGCGACGTCATTCGGGAGTTGCTTGTACTGCACGCTGATGCGTGAGTCATCACCAGGAACGTCGTCAGTGGTGACCACAAAACGCTTGCCGCGCTCCAGGCGCACGCTTTGCAGGCCGTCGCGCAGTTTACCGGTGCGTACTTTCGGCCCGGGTAAGTCTTGCAAAACCGCGACGTGAATATCGAGCTCTTGCGCGAGGCGCCGCGCACTCGCGATCACCTCGGCATGGTCCTCGAGCGTTCCGTGCGAGAAGTTCAGTCGAACGACGTTTACACCTGACACGAACAGCGAACGCATGATCGCAGGGTCGCGCGAGGCCGGACCAATCGTGGCAACGATCTTCGTGCGCTTCTGTAAGAGGTGTTCCATGCGAGCAAAGCAGATGCGCGAGCGCGCTTGCAGGCTCCTGCGCTCGGTTAAGCGCATAACCATCGCGCATGCTCGAACGCGATCCGCGCGACCCGCGACGACGTGAGCGACTCGCGGGGAGCTACCTCGCATCGCTGCTGCTCCACGCGCTTATTGCGTTGCTGGTTTTTACGCTGGCCTCGAGCTCATCACAGGAAGGCGCGAGCGAATCGGTCTCGGGCGGCACCGTCGTGACGCTCGAGCAACGTGCGCCGGTTGTCGCGGTTGCTCCGGCTCCTGCGCAACAAGCCGCGCCGGTTCCGAACGTGCCGCGCATAGCGCCCGTCGTGCATCACCCGCCGCTCGTTCAGGCCGAGCGGCAACCCAATCCGCCGCAACGTCACGAGCTTTCCGTTTTTAAACCGTCGGCGCCACCGAATCCGACACCGGTGCCGCAGGCGTCGGAGCAACCCAATCCGCAGCCGACCACACCGATCTACGAGCCGAATCCGCAAAACGAACTCCCCGCGGTACCGACCTCCGTGCCCTCGATCGGCCCGCAGCAAGTCGCCATCAAGATCCCGCCCAGCGCAGCGCCGTCGCCGGTCCCCTCGGTCCGACCGACGGCAAAGCCGCCGACGCCGCGCCCGCCCGCACCGACCGCGGCGCCAACCGCGCGGCCGGCGACACCGGTACCGCAGCCAAGCGCGAAGCCGACCGCCTTACCAACCGCGGCGCTCATAGCGGCCAAGGCGACCACCGCCCCGAGCGCCTCGCCGAAACCGGCCGGGCCGCCGACGGCGGCCCCGGCAGCCAACGCCGGCGTGCCGAGTCCGAGCCCGACGCAAGGTCCGAAGCAAACCGTACAAACCGGCACGCAGCCGTCGCCCGGGCCAAAAACCGAAGGCTCACCCGGTCCCAAGCCCGGTGCCGCCGGCAAGGCAAAGCCCGGTCCGGCCGCGCCGGTCGCCGTGCCGCCGACCCCGTCGCCAAAACCCAAACCGGCACCGAGCGCATCGCCGTCCGGCTACGACATCAACGCGAAGTTGCGCGGGCTCTTGCCGCACAACAACGTCACGTTCCATGAAGTCAACGAGAACTTCCATCCGGGGCTCCGCGGATCGATGGAACCGACCCCTCCGCCCGAAGTTGTCGCGATCACGAAGTGGACGTTTCAGGAAAAGGGCGCGGGTGACGACGCGCTCGATAAGATGTGGGTGACGAGCACGCATCGTGAAGGACCGGCCCTGGTTTGCGACGGGTGGATGTTGCGGTATCCGCACGCAAACAACCCAACCGCGGGCGGCGCGAACCTGATGTCATTCTCGGTTGGCGGTGGCGGAAATGAGGGCGGACTGGGCGTACCGATTGTCGAGGCGAGCGCGCATGTGACATGCACCGAGCATGCGCTCGTGCCGTTTACGCCGCCCTCTACGCCGTCGCCGTAGGCCACTCGATTCCCGCTTGTTGTGCGACTTTTATCGGTCTAGAATCAGATCAGCATCGAGTGGATGCAACGCTAAAGATTCGCCGCCGGCGAATCCAGGAGGGGCGGTTTGGAGCCGCAGGATCCACCGGGCCACATGGCTCGCGAATACGCGCACCGCTAGAGGCGCCACTGACTGCGCCGACGCAAGCTGGACGTACCCAGCACTCGCGCAAAAGTTCGCATAGGACGTTTCGACTGGGGGGCCGGAAGCCACGTGGGCTTGCGGCCCGTCGTCATTTTAGGTACTATAATCGATGGTTTTGATCGAATGAGCGTGGGCAGGTCCCGCGCTTCGTTGTTGTAAGGGGGCCCGCGGTGTCGGAGTTGACGGATCTATTCGAGCGTGAGATCGACGCGATCGCGCACGAACGGAGCTCGTCGGGTGTCGAGATCGTAACGCACGCAGCGCACTCGCGGCGCGGCATGACGGCATTGACGGTCACCATCGACAAAGATGGCGGCGTCGATCTGGCCACTTGCGAGCGAATCGCAGCGCGCATCAATCACGCGCTCGAAGCGATCGATCTGCCGTACTCGCTCGAGGTCGAGTCGGCGGGATTGGAACGGCCGCTACTGCGGCCACACGACTACGAGCGCTTCACCGGCAAGCGCGCGCGTATCGTGACCTCGCTCCAAATCGCCGGTAATAAGACGCATCGCGGCACGCTCGTCGGGCTGCGCGGCGAAACGGTCATCCTTGCGACCGAGAACGGTGAATTACCGCTCCCGATCGCAACCATCAAGTCGGCAAACTTGGAATACGACCCGCGCGCCGACTTACAACGTGATAAACGCGAACGGAAAGCACATGGCAGAATCGGCAGCTGACGAAAAACTTATCGACGTCTTGCAGTTCATCTCGAAGGAGCGCAACATTCCCTTCGAAATGTTGCTCGAGGCGCTCGAAGCGGCGTTGCTCACCGCGTACAAGCGGCATTATGGCAGCGAGGCGAATGCGATCGTAATGGTTGACCGCGGCACGGGCGAGTACCGCGTGTACCATCGTCGCACCGTGGTCGACGCGGTCGAAGATCCCAAACTCGAGATCTCGGTCAAACAGGCGGGTGGTCCGTATCAAGCCGGCGACTTCTTTGACGAAGAAGTCACGCCCAAAGAGTTCGGACGGATCGCTGCGCAGACGGCCAAGCAAGTTATCGTGCAGCGCATCCGTGAGGCCGAACGCGATACGGTCTACAACAAATATGCGCGTAAGCTCAACGATCTGGTGACCGGGACCGTGCAACGCTACGAGCAGCGCAACATGTACGTGTTGCTCGAGGGCCGCGACGAAGCGATTCTGCCGCTCTCCGAGCAAGTGCCGGGCGAGACGTTTCGCATCAACGATTTCATTCGTGCCTACGTTGTCGACGTGCGCAAGTCGCCCAAGGGCCCGCAAGTCGTGCTTTCGCGTGCGGCTGAGGGGCTCGTGCAGCGGTTGCTCGAGCTCGAAGTTCCGGAAATCGCCGACGGCATCGTCGAGATCATGGCGATCGCGCGCGAAGCTGGGAGCCGATCGAAAGTTGCCGTGCGCAGCCTGCGCGCCGAAGTCGATCCTATCGGCGCATGCCTCGGGCCCAAGTCGAGTCGCATCGCCAACGTCTCCGACAATCTGCGCGGGGAGAAGATCGATGTGATTCGCTACGATACCGATGCGCAGACGTTCATCATGAATGCGCTCGCGCCGGCGAAGGTGATCAACGTCGAGCTCTTCGATGAAGACGGCGTCGCGCTGGTCGTGGTGCCGGACTATCAGCTCTCGCTTGCAATCGGTCGCGACGGACAGAACGTGCGTCTCGCCGCGCGGTTGACGGGTTGGCGATTGGATATCACGAGCGAAAGCGAGGCCGATGAGGCCCGCGAGCGCTATCTCGCAGAGCGCACGGAGCGCGCCGGCGGCGTAGAAGACGTGACCGAAGAGGTCGTCGAGGCCGAAGAGGGCGAGGTTGCCGAGCCGGTCGCGGCGGGCGTCGACGAAGAGCTGATCCGTAAGCTCGAGGAGTTCAGACGCGAGCGATTGGGGGAGTAACCGTGAGTCCTATCCGGACCTGCGTGGGATGTCGCGAGACCTACCCGCAGGCCAGTCTGGTGCGGTTCGTACGCTTCCCCGATGGATGGCATGCGGACGCCGCGGGTGGCAAGCGGCTGCCCGGGCGCGGTGCCTATCTCTGCTCCGCAGCCTGCGCGCAACGGTCGGCGAAGAATCGCCGCTACCCGGGTCTTGCATCTGCGGCGGCAGAATGTGGTTTAATAAGTAGTTCAATGGACGCTGGAAACTCGTAATGTACAAAAACGACCATGCTCTCATCTGAGGGCGAGGGCGGTTTCTTGGTGACCTAAAGCTGTGGTACCCCACGTGGGGACCACGTGGGGATACATGGCAGCAGCAACGACTGGTAGTAAAGTACGTATTTTCGAGCTCGCCAAAGAGGTGGGGCTCACATCGAAGGAGCTGATAGCGCTCTTCAACGAGCGCTTGGGTGGCGTTTTTGAAGCCAAGAATCAGCTCAGCGTCGTTCCCGACAACATCGCGGATCTCGTTCGCAGCGTCCTGAAGCCCGCTCCGGCATCGAAGGCACCGGCAAAAGAGGCGGTTCCCCACGCCGCCCCGCGCAAAGCCGCGCCCAAAGCCGCAGCACCCGTTGCCGTTCCGCCTGCCCCCGCGCCCGAAGCCCCTCCGGTTCCGCGCTTGAAGCCGGTCGGTCCAAGTTCCGGGCCGCGCGCGCCAAAGGCGCCGGCTCAAAAAGCCGCCGTTCCCGAAGCCCCCGTACCGCCTCCGAGCGCCCCGGTAGCCGAGGCTCCCCCGGCAGCAGCGCCGCCGGCCGCTGAGCGTCCGCCTCGTCCGGCTGCGCCCGACACGCCTATTCCGCGTTTGCAGCCGGTACCGCATGGACAGCAGTCGATTGCGCGCCGCGCTCCCCCGCCGACCACCTCGGCCTCGGCGTCGCCGGGTCCGTCGACCGGCGTGCCGGGTCGACCCGGTGTTGCACCGCGTCCGGGTCAGGCGTTGCCCGGTCAGGGCGGCAAAGGTCCGGTCGCACCCGCGCAGCGTGGCAACGGCCCACTAACCCCGCCCGGACAGCGTCGTCCAGCGGGCAACGGTCCATTCCGTCCGCTCGCTCCGGGCTCGCGTCCGGCGGCCCCGCGGCCCGGCGGGGGTCCGAGCGCGACCGATGCTCCTGCGCCTTCGAGCGGTGCCGGCCGTCCCGGCGATCGTCCGCGCAGCCATGAAGACAAGGCTGCTGCGAAAAAAGATCGCGAGAAAGAACTGCTGCTCGAAAAAGAGCGGCAGCGTAAGAAGAAGGGCGGTGCCGAAGCTGCGCCCGCTACGCCTGCGCGCGCGCTCGAAACGATCGAGATTCCCGATCTTCTGACCGTGCAAGAACTTGCGACGTCGATGATCGTCCCCGTTAAAGACGTCATCACCGAGCTGATCAAGACCGGTACGATGGCGACGATCAACCAGAACATCTCGAGCGACATCGCGATTGCGGTTGCGAAGAAGTTCGGCTTCAATGCGGTCGTCAAAGAGGCGGGCGAAGAAGTCACGGTCGAGCAAGAAGAAGACAAGCCGGAGATGATGACCGCGCGTCCGCCGGTCGTCACCGTACTGGGTCACGTCGACCACGGCAAAACGTCGCTCCTCGACAAGATTCGCAACGCAAATATCGCCGCCGGCGAAGCCGGCGGCATCACGCAGAAGATCGGCGCCTACACGGTCGAGCGCAACGATCGCAAGATCACCTTCATCGATACGCCTGGTCACGAAGCGTTTACCGCGATGCGTGCGCGCGGCGCGAAGGTTACCGACGTTGCGATTTTGGTGGTCGCGGCCGACGACGGCGTCATGCCGCAAACGAAAGAAGCGATCGCCCACGTCAGAGCGGCGAACGTTCCGATCGTCGTCGCGGTTAACAAGATGGATAAGCCCGATGCGCAGCCCGACCGCGTCAAGCAGCAGCTTGCCGAAGAGGGTCTGCAGGCGGTCGATTGGGGCGGCACGATCGAGATGGTTCCGGTTTCGGCGAAGGCCGGCACCGGGATCGATGCGCTGCTCGACACGGTGTTGCTCGAAGCCGACATCAAGGAACTCAAGGCCAATAAGAATCGTCGCGCCACCGGGGTTGTGATCGAGTCGCAACTGTCGCGCGGGCGCGGTGCGGTTGCGACCGTGCTCGTGCAAAACGGCACGCTGCGCGTCGGCGACATCGTCGTGGTCGGCGGGACGTTCGGTAAAGTGCGTGCGCTCATCGACGATAAGGGCAAACAAGTGAAGAAGGCCGGCCCTTCGATTCCGGTTGAGGTCATGGGTCTGCAAGACGTTCCCGCCGCCGGTGACACGTTGATGGTCGTCAGCGACGAACGCGTGGCGCGCGAAACCGCGGACAAGCGCGCGGTTCGCCGTCGCGACGTGCGCATCGCCGGTTCGGCTTCGCAGCGCGTCTCGCTCGAGACGTTTATGCAGATGCCGGCCGAAGGCAAGAAGACGCTCAACCTCATCATCAAGGCCGATGGACAAGGTTCGCTCGAAGCGCTGCGCGCGCGCATGGAATCGCTCTCGACCGAGGAGGTCGACGTGCGGGTCATCCACGGCGGCGTCGGCGCGATTTCGCCCAACGACGTCAACTTGGCCAGCGCCTCGAACGCGGTGCTGATCGGCTTCAACATTCGTCCGGATGAAACGGCGAAACGCTTGGCTGAGAACGAAGGCGTCGATCTGCGCTTCTACCAGGTCATCTACGAGATCGAAGACGATCTGCGTAAGGCGATGACCGGTATGCTCGCGCCGGTCGAGCGCGAAGTCACGCTCGGTCATGCCGAAGTGCGCGAAGTCTTCAAAGTCAGCAAGGTCGGCACGATCGTCGGCTGCTACGTCAAAGACGGCAAGATCACGCGTAACGCCAAGGTGCGAATCCTGCGCGATTCGGCGGTGGTCTTTACCGGCGAACTCGAGAGCCTGCGTCGCTTCAAGGACGATGTCCGCGAAGTCGCGGAAGGCTTTGAGTGCGGTATTCAGGTCGCGAAGTACCAGGATCTCAAAGTCGGGGACGTCATCGAGGCGTACGCGACCGAGCACGTCGCCGCGGAGCTGGCGGCGGTATGACGATTGCGCGCGCCCTAGCGTGTTCGGTCGTCCTTCGGACGATCGCACGTCCTGTGCTCCGAACCTGCAGCCGCATCCTGGCGGCTGGGGCCACTGCGCGCGGAGCCTCGGGCGGAGCGCCTTTCAGATGAAGGCTCAGCGGCTCGCGCGTATCGATCACGAGCTTCAGCGGATCCTCGGCACGCTGATCAGTCAGGAGCTCAAAGATCCGCGCCTAGGTTTCGTCACGGTGACGCGCGTCGAAGTCGGAGACGACCTACGCACGTGTAAGGTGTTCGTGTCGGTGATAGGTGACCGCCATCAGGCGCGGCAATCGCTCGAGGCGCTGCACTCCGCGGCGCGATTCTTGCGCGGTGAACTTGGGCACCGTATCGATCTGCGCCACACCCCGGAACTGACGTTCGTTGAAGACCGCTCCACCGAACGCGCAATTGCGCTTGCGAAAACGCTGCGCGAGGATGCGGAGCGGCGCAATGCCGTGCCGGTCGAGGGCGAGGAATGATCGAGAACGAGTTGCGTTCGTCGACCGAAGCGGAAATCGTAGCCGAACTCAAACGGCGGCCTGCATTTGTGATGGTCAGTCACGTCAAGCCCGACGGTGATACGCTTGGCGCCGGTCTGGCGCTCGGGATTGCGCTCAAACGGCTGGGCAAGCGCGTCGCCTACTTCAACCAGGATCCCGTGCCGCGGAATCTGCGTTTTCTACCCGACGCGCAGTTCGTTTCGCGCGAGATTCCGGCTGATTTCCCGCCGGACACGCTCTACGTCTTCGGCGATATGAGCGATTTCGCGCGCGCCGGCGAGTTTTTGCCGAAAGTCGAGCGCGCGAACATGCTCGATATCGATCACCACTTGGGGAATTCGCACTTCGGTGCGTTGAATTTCGTCATTCCCACCGAGTGCTCCACCGGCACCGCCGTAATGCGGCTGTTGCGCGAGATGCACACGCCGATCGATAAGGAAATCGCGACCTGCATCCTCACGACGATCATGACCGACACCGGCGGTTTCATGCACTCGAACACCTCGCCCGAGGCGCTCGAACTCTCGGCCGAGTTGATGCGGGCGGGTGCCGACAAAGAACAGATCACCGAAGAAATCTTCGGCAGTAAACGCGTCGCGGCAACGCGGCTGCTTGGCCGGATCATCGACGAAATGAAGTTTGCGCACGACGGACGCTACTGTTATTCGTTCGTCGACGATGCGATGCTCGCGCAGACCGGCGCCGACGGCGAAGACACGGAAGATACCGTCAACGTACTGCGCGGCCAGGAAGGCGTCGAGGTCGCGGCGCTCTTCAAGGCTTACGGCGGCGAGATCCGCGTAAGCTTGCGCTCCAGCGGGCGCATAAACGTGCAGGCGGCGGCGGCGCGGCTCGGCGGCGGCGGAC
>DATJOM010000094.1:0-2979 GCA_035507095.1 Candidatus Acidiferrum sp. | reverse complement strand
ACGATCGTATGCGGTATTAGCTAACCTTTCGGCTAGTTATCCCCCACTAAAAGGAAGGTTGACTACGTGTTACTCACCCGTCTGCCACTAAGGTATTGCTACCTTCGTTCGACTTGCATGTGTTAGGCACGCCGCCAGCGTTAGTCCTGAGCCAGGATCAAACTCTCCATAAAAATTTTTTATGGAGACATGATAAACATGGCTCTATAATTTCGCTGTGCTTTTTCAGATGCGACTGCGAATCGCATCGCTACAAATCTTGCGATTTATAACAGCTAGAATTGTACGTTCTCGCGATTCTCAAAAGACTTGACCTATTACTAGACCTTGTCTTAGAGGTCGGAGACCCACAGACTTATTTGCTGCTGTACTGTTCAGTTTTCAAGGAGCGAACGGCTCGGGCACCGGCAACCAAAACGCGCATCTTTCGATCGCGCTTTAGGTGAGGGGCGTCCAAGCCAACCCGGCTATAGTATCGAAGCGCATGACACGTGTCAAGGCGATTTCGATCTTTTCTCCAGCGCCTCGACGTATGTCGGCGGCCGCCGGACCTGGACTATCAGAGTACCATAAACACGCCTGGGGACGCTAGGTTGCAGCATCACGCTCGCGGGCTCGCCTGCGTTGGGCCTTGACCCGGTTCCCGCATGTATCCATGCTGCACCAGGTCCCCGAGCCGTTCTTTGTCTTATCGTAGAACGCGTAGAGGCAGCTGTGCTTGCGGCAAGCCTTGAGCCGGCGCCACGTCCCGTCGCGCACCGCATCGTAGACCGCCGCGGCGAGCGCTCCGCGCAGGGCCTCGCCCCCAGCCGGCACGCTTGGTTCCAGCTCTACCTCGCCGGGCACCGCGGCGAAGCGCACGTCCAGACGAACCGCGCTGAACTGACTGACCAGCTGCCGCCAGGTTGCCTGCTCATCGCCCTCCCCGTTGTGGGCGAGCAGCACGGAGCGCAGCGTCTCGCGCAGCCGACGCAGATCGGGAAGCGCCGCCGGCGCGAGTCCAGCCGGATCCAACCCGGCATCCGCGAGCCACAGGCGCGCGGCGCCCAGATCCGCCAGCGCGTCGAGCGTTTCGGGGCGCTCGAGATCGATCGAATTGACGAAACTGCGGATGAGCTCCAGGCCCCCCGGAGCGGAGGCGTCTTTGGTCACGGCGTCAGTATAGCACCACCTAAATGTGTTGACAAGTTACTGTATCCGGCGTACGATATTAGACAGTTACTCACGGAAAGGTTCGGAAATCACATGCTCGTCCCCTCGACCCGCCGCCCACTCGTCCGCACTACGATCGACCTCCAGCTCGAGCGCCCCGATCGGCGCAGTGACGGCATCTTCCGCGGCTGGGGCATCACGCTCAGCGATCGTCTACCGTTCTAATGGTCGCGCGCATTTGGCGCGGGCGCGTGCGCCCCGGTCTGCTCGAGGAATACCGGCGCTACGTTACGCGGGTATGCCTCCCGGATTATCGCGCAATCGCCGGCAATCTCGGCGCATACGTGTTTACAAAAGAGAACGGTGATCACGGCGACGTGATCACCCTTTCTTATTGGGATTCGTACGAATCGATCGCGCGCTTCGCCGGCGACGACGTCGATCGCGCGCGCTACTACCCTGAAGATCCCCGCTTCCTCGTCGACTTCCCGGAGCGTGTCGAGCACTTCGAAGTAACGGACACGTAACAGGGCCGGTACCGGACGCGTTTAACAACTCGCTATGCTTGCAGTCGCTTTGCTGCTGTCCGCACTGACGCTCGTCCCGTCGCCGATCCCGGCGTCATTTCGTCCGACGTATTTCGAGATTACGTCTTCGTGGAGCTACCCGCAATCGGAACCGCCCGCCCCAGACGCATCCGGGTCCACGGACATCACGTGTTATTACCGGCGCGCAGTCTGGCATTGCACCGGCGGATGGATCGAGAACGTGTGGGTGGAGCGACTGCTCGCCGCGGCGCGCATTTCCGATGAACCGGGGCAAGTACGCTTGGCGGGCTACAGCGACAAGGCTATAGCGTTACTCGCCCACCAGCTGCAAGAAGAAATCCTCGACACGCCTCAATGGAACGCTGCCGAACGCCGCGCGGCGCTCAGCCTTGCAACCGCCGACGCGGTTCGCGGCATGCTCGTAGCGCAGTTCCGCGATGCGGGCACTGCGCCATCGAGCGCATCTGTAACTGGGGTCTTCGTCCACCTCCGCGACGACGGCAACCACGTGGTCGTTATCGAGAGTAGTTCTCAGCGCGAAAGGATGTTGCCCTGGCGCGTTTCTTACGATGGCCGAGCTGTCACGTTTGCGCACGCCGCGATCTCGGCCGCAATCGCCGCATTCCTACCGCCGGGAGAGGCGAATCGATCACGGCACCTTCGCGAACAACCCGATCCATTGGACTCGCTGCTTTCGACTATCGACTTCCGCGTCATCGCCTGCATGTACGATGAAAATCCGGCGGACCGTAAGTTCTGTGCGTTCCTCAAGCAGTAACCATGTCACACCTTACGTGACATCGTCTTCGCTTGCATGAAGAGCAGCAAGTATTCGCGGCCACCGGCTTTACTGTCGGTGCCCGACATGTTGAAACCGCCAAAGGGATGCACGCCGACGTACGCGCCGGTGCTCTTGCGATTGAAGTACAAATTGCCGACGAAGAAGTCTTCGCGCGCGCGCGCAATCTTGGCCTCATCGCTCGTGTAGAGCGAGCCGGTCAAGCCGAACTCGGTATTGTTCGCAATCTGCATCGCGTCATCGAAGTCTTTGGCCTTGATGATCGCGAGCACCGGGCCGAAGATCTCTTCTTGCGCGATCCGTGCCTTGGGATCGACGTCGGCGATCACGGTCGGCTCCAGGAAGAAGCCTTCGTTGCCGATGCGATTGCCGCCGGAGATCAGCCGGCCTTCTTTTTTGCCGACCTCGATGTAGTCGGAGATCGACTTGAGCGCGCTCTCGTTGACGACCGGCCCCATGTAGGTTGATTGCTGCGACGGA
>DATJOM010000093.1:0-48184 GCA_035507095.1 Candidatus Acidiferrum sp. | reverse complement strand
GCAATTCCGGCTCGACGCAGAAAAGGTCGCGACCCATTTGGTCGGCGCCACTCCGCCCTTGCACGCGAATGCTGCCGCGGTGATGCTGCTGGCAGCACAGCGCTACGACGCGCTCGGCCGTCGCTATCAGATCGGCAAAGAGGTGCGCGACTACTACGCCGACGCTGTGGCGAACCCCAAAGATGGATTGCGAGACCTGTTTTGGTGCCGCTATTGGTTTTGGGAACAACGCGATTCCGACGAACGTCTCGCCATTCTCTACGCGAAGGCGTGGCGCTACGAAGATCGCGAGGATCATCTCGCGAGCAACCTCGAGCGCTATCATCTTGACGCACAGTTGGCAATCAAGCGCGCCGACGCGATCGAGCGCGTCGTCTACGACGACTACGTGCCGAAGAAGCCGCTTCCGCCACTCGATACGGTGCTCGGAATAACGCCGTGAACGCTGCCCTCGGGGTGCTGGCGGTCTTCGCGCTCTTTGCCTTGCTTATGTATCGCCGCGTCATGCCGGCGATACTTGCGGTGCCGCTGATGGCGGTTGCGATGGCGCTCGTCGCAGGCGTGCCATTGCCGCAAGTCGGTGAGATCGTCACGGGCGGCGCGGTAGCGCTTGCCCCGGTGTATGTTACCGTCATCTTCGGCGCGTTGCTTGCGCGCGTGACGCTGGACACCGGCATCGCACGCGCGCTGGTCAATCTTGCCGCGGAGTATAGCGGCGAATCGCCGCTCACCGTCGCCCTCATCCTGTGCGCGGTGGTTGCATTGCTCTTTACATCGCTCTCGGGCCTGGGTGCCGTCATTATGGTTGGCTCGATCGTGCTGCCGATCATGATGACCACGGGCGTGCCGCGTGTCGTCGCCGCCACCCTGTTCCTCATGGCCTTTGCGCTCGGTTTCATCTTTAATATAACCAACTGGACGTTTTATACGCACCTCTTCGGCGTGGTTCCGCAGCAAATGACGCACTACGCGGTGCTGCTGGCGGTGATCGATGCGCTCGCGCTCGTGATCTACGCGGTCGTCTCGTTCGCGCGCGAGCGCGACTACGCGACGTGGGCGGCGCGCGGTGACGACGAGCCGGCGGCCCCGAACGTTCCGGCGATCGCACTGCTAACGCCGCTGCTCCCGCTCGCACTCTACTTCGCGCTGCATCTCGACCCCATTGTTGCCTTTGCGTTCTCGGCGATTTTCGGGGCGCTCGTCACACGCGGCACGCGGACGATCGAAACGCTGATCGCTTCGGCGATTCGCGGCGTCGAGGATGTCGCGCCAGCGGTGCTGCTCTTTATCGGTATCGGCATGTTGCTCGCGGCGACCAGGACGCCGCAGTTTACCGCTGCCCTCGCGCCGCTCGTGCAGGGATGGGCAAGCAATCCGTTTGCCTACGTCGCGGTGTTCGGAGTCGCCAGTCCCCTTGTGCTCTATCGCGGACCGCTCAATCCATTCGGCGTTGGGATTGCGGTATTTACCGTCCTGCTCGCCACGCATGCGTTGCCGCCGGTCGTGTTGGTTGCGGCGGTGATGGCGGTCGTGCAGGTGCAGAACGTCTGCGATCCCACCAACACCGCCAATGTCTGGGTCGCGAACTTTACCGGCACGCCGATCGTCACGATCACCCGACGAACGTTGCCGTATCAAGTCGCCGTTGCCACCCTGGCGAGTATCGCGGTCGTCGTCGCCACGCCACAACTCTTCGGCGTGCGTCCCTTCGCCCTTATCGCGCCCGCGCTAGCGGCGGTGCCGGCGGGTCTTTACGCTCCGGCGAATGCAAGCGATCGGATTGCGGTTGACAGCGACGGTTCCGCGCTTGGAAAAGCTGCGGCACGCGAGGTCCAAAGCGAACTCAACCGCGCGCCGTGGACGGCGTTTGCCTGGCACGGCAATCCTAATGCGTCCGACTGCTCTACGAAACCATACGCGACCTATGTGTTCGTGAGTGCAAGCACGTTCCGGTTGAGTGCGGGCACGGATCTCGACGTTGGTTTGCGGCTCGAAGATTGCGGCGGATGGATCGTCGAGGAGTGGCACGATCATGCGGTGCAGACCGGGGCGATCATGAACGTTGTACCGCTTGCCGATGAGGGCGTCACGCGGTTGCGCGCGTGGGCCGCGGGCGATCCGCGCGCTTCGTCGCTCTTTACGAGCGGTCTGGCGCTGGCGCCGGGGAGCGTCCCGGGCTACCTTTATGCGATCTTTAAGACGGTCGACGGCAATATGCGTATCTATGCGCGCGCGGGCGGTGCGGCCTACGTCGCGGGGTTACGCACCGGCGACATCCTCCAAAAAATCGATGGCCGGTATTGGTGGGAATATGGGACCTACCAAACCGAACAGCGTAGCTACGACGGTAAACCGCACGCGTTTGAGATTCAACGCGCCGGCAAGACGCTCGACATTTCACTGTAGGATTAAAACGTGACGACGATCGATCAAGACCTCGCTTCGTACTGCAACGCGCATCGTGATGCGAATCTCGAGGAGCTGAAAGAGTGGATCGCGATACCGTCGATCTCCGCCGATCCGGCACATCGTCATGACGTGCGCGCGTGTGCGGAGCGCTTAGTCGAGCGCATGCAGTCGATCGGGCTGGACGCGCGCGTGCTCGAGACCGGCGGCAATCCGCTGGCTTTCGGTGAATGGCTCGGAGCGCCCGGCGCACCAACGGTGCTCATCTATGGGCATTATGACGTGCAGCCGGCCGATCCGCTCGAGCTTTGGGAGAGTCCCCCATTCCAGGCGCAAGTGCGCGACGGCAAGATCTATGGGCGTGGTGCCGTCGATGACAAAGGCCAGGTCTTGATGCATCTCGCGGCCATCGAAGCGCATATGCGAACGCGCGGGCGGTTGCCGATCAATGTCAAAGTCGTGATCGAAGGCGAAGAAGAGATCGGCTCACCGAATTTCGACGCTGCACTCGAACGCTACCGCGACGTGATTCGCGCTGACCTCGCGGTTATTAGCGACACTGCGGTGTTCGCGGAAGACGTACCGTCGCTGACGACGAGCGTACGTGGGCTCGTGCATTGGGAGGTCACCGTGCACGGCCCGACCGACGATGCGCATTCCGGCTACTACGGGGGTATTCTCGCCAATCCGATCGAGGCGCTGGCACGGATAATTTCCGGATTGAAAGATGCCGACGGGCGCGTTGCGGTCCCGGGTTTCTACGACGGCGTGCCCGAGCTGAGCAAAGCCGACCGCGCTGAGCTCGCAAGCCTCCCGTACGACGAGAAGCGCGAAGCCGCGCAACTGGGTGTGCCCGAACTCGTCGGCGAGGCCGGGCGCTCGGTGCTCGAACGGAATTGGTTCCGGCCGACGCTGGAATGTAATGGTATTTACGGGGGCTATCAAGGACCGGGTGCTAAGACGATTATTCCGTCGTTTGCGCGCGCGAAGATTTCCGCACGTCTGGTCGGCACCCAAGATCCGCTGCAGGTACGAGCGCTCGTTACCGAAGCGATCCGCGCGGCGGCTCCGCGCGGCGTGCGCGTCGAGGTGGAATCGGGCGGCGAAGTGCCGGCTGTCGTGATCTCGCGCGAACATCCCGCTGCCAAAGCGGCGCTCGATGCGATGAAGGCTGGTTTCGGGGGCGATCCGGTCTTTATCGGTACCGGTGGCTCGATTGGACCGGTCGCGAGCTTCGATCGCGTGTTGAAGATTCCGCAAGTGATGATCGGCGTCGGATTGCCCGACGATCACATCCACGCGCCGAATGAGAAGTTCAATCTCAAACAGTTCTTTGGCGGCATTCTCACGATGACGGCGCTCTACGACGAATTGGCGACGATCGAGGCATGATCGCTTTTCTGCTTGCGGCGATTCCGCCGGTACCAACACCGCCGTCGCTATTTACACCGACGCCGGCGCCGATCTCCGAGCGCGCCGTGCTCGAAAGCGGTCTTGGCGACGCGGCCGCGCGCGCCAAGACGCTCGGTGGAACGCTTGGGGTGACGATCGTAGATATCACAACGGGCGCAACGTCGTCAATCGGTGGTGACGCGAACCTGCCGATGGCAGGCGTGCAACATCTTCCGATTGCGTTACTCGTCTATCGTGCGATCGACGCCGGGCATCTTGCGATGACCCGTGACGTCCACGGGCTTCTCTCGCGGATGCTCGACAACGACGACGACGGTGCTGCCGACACGCTGCTCGATCAACTCGGTGGAAGCGAGGCGGCAAACGCGCAACTCCGCGCGATCGGCTATCAAGCGATCTTTCTCGTCCCCAATGATGCCGGCTACGCGACTCCCGCCGCGCTTGCCGGGCTCCTGAGCGACATCGTGGAGGGGAAATTGCTCACTGGTCCCTCGACGAAGGCGCTGCTCGCGCAACTCAGCGGCGTCGGTGCCGCGCCCGCCCGGCTGCGCGCCGGGTTTTCGAACGTCGCCCTTGCGCACGTCCCTGGTACGCTGTCCGGCGGTGACGGTACGAATATCGCAACCAACGACGTTGGCGTCGCTAGCGTCAATGGCCGGACGTTTATCGTCGCCGCCATGTTGCAAGGCGCGCACGGAAGCGACGCGAGTCGTGATGCGATTATTGCGGCGATCGGCCAGCTCGCGGTGCGTGTGACAAGCCTGAATCCGTAACGTACGTCAGTTAGCCGGCTTACTCGCTTGCTGCGTAGACCTACACGGTTCGTGAAAACCGCGGTCGATGATACGATGATGCGTATTGATGATGCGCATTAAGGAGGAGTCTATGTCGCGAATTGTGCCCGTGCTCGTCACTATCGGCTTGCTTTTCCTACTTATAGCCCCTCGTTTGGACGCGCAGAACACTTGGCCCACGTCGCAGTCGTACGCAAATGCGGCGAATGATAACGAAGATTGGATACTTCCGGCCCGCACCTACAGCGGTAACCGATACGTGGCATCAGCAAAAATCAGCACCGCGGCGGCGGCAACGCTACGAGAGGCCTGGTCGACGCCCGTGGACGCGCGCGGTCCGCTCGAAGTATCGCCGATCGTTTGGCGCGGCACCATGTACGTCACCTCGTCGCACAACGACGTGTACGCACTCGACGCTAAAACTGGTGCGATCAAGTGGCACTTTCCCTACAAGCCGCACGTCATTGCGTTCTCGGCAAATCGAGGCGTCGCACTAGCCGGCGGGAATGTTTACGAGGCAACCCTCGACGGTCATCTGATCGCACTCAACGCGACGACCGGAAAGCTGGTGTGGAACGTTGTTGCGGCGCATGACCCGCGCAACACGTTCTTCACGATGCAACCGGTGCCGTACCAAAACATGTTGCTGCTCGGCGCCTCGAACGGTGACTGGGGCGGGATCGGCTATCTCAGCGCCTTCGATGCTGCGACCGGCAAGCGCCTTTGGGACTGGTACACCATACCCGGACCCGGTGAACCCGGTCACAACACCTGGAGCGGCGACTCTTGGAAGCGCGGCGGCGCGGCGATTTGGAGCGGTATCGCAATCGATCCGTCAACGAATACCCTCTATGCGGATCTCGGCAATCCGCAGCCGGACTTCCTCGGAACAGTTCGCGCCGGCGCGAACCTATACAGCAACTCGATGGTCGCGCTCGATATTAGCGGCCCGAAGCCGAAGATGAAGTGGTACCACCAATTTATTCCACACGACACGCACGATTGGGATCCGGCGATGCCGCCGGTCCTATTCACCGGAAACGTCGGGGGTTCGTCGCGTAATCTTGTCGCCGCAGGCGACAAGGGCGGCAATTTCTGGGTCCTCGATGCTGGAACGGGCGCGATCGTCTATCATCTCGCCGTAAGCACGCAACGGGGGCAAAACACGCAGCCGAGTAAGGCCGGCGATATCGCATGCCCAAACACCAACGGCGGCGTCGAATTCAACGGCGGAAGTTATCTGCCGGATACCAACATGTTCTACGTGCCGAGTGTCGATCAATGCGGTATCTGGACATCGCCTGGAACGGCAGCGTATATCGCGGGCCAGTTCTACTTGGGCGGCGCATTCCCCAAGCTTTACGGACCCAGCACCGGCTACATGAATGCGATCGACATCGGTACCGGAAAGTTCGTGTGGCGTAAGCATCTGGCGTTTCCGCAGATCGGCGGCGCGTTGTCGCTCTCGACCGGCGTCGTCTTTACCGGTGGCGTCAACGGAGACTTCACGGCATACGATTCCAAGACCGGCAATGTCTTGTGGCATCATCCGATGGGATTGACGATCCAAGCACCGGCGAGCTATTACGAACTCGACGGGAAGCCGTACGTCGTCGTAGGAGCGGGTCCGGCCGGCGTCAACTTCGCCGATCCGCGCTTCGGTCGGGGCGCACCGACGCTCGAAGGCAGCTACGCGCATCCGGTGAAGGCGGTCATTACCGCGTTTACCACGCCGTAGGAGGAAGGCCTCGATGCGAACGATGCTCGCGTTGCTCGTCTTCGCGTTGGCGCTTACGTGCGCGACGCGAGCGCAGCCGCTACGTGACGACCACGGTACTGCGCTCGCAGCACTTGCCGACGTGCAAACAGCGCTCGTCGAGATCGTGCGCATCGAGGACGGGAACGACGTCGGGCGTTCGGCGTATCAGGGTGCGGCCCGACGCGCACTCGACGCGGTCAGCGCCGCACTCAGCCGGGTCGATCGTATGCTCGATCAACTCGCGACCCCGCGCTGGCAGCCCGCAGTCGAAGGCGCAAAAGTCAACCTGCTCGAGGCGCAGGAAAATCTCAAGGACGCGATTGGCGACCGTGAGATGGAGGATTACCAAACGGATCTCACGCGCGCGCTCGCAAACCTCGGACTCGCAGTCGGACGCCCCTCACAGGACGGCGTCCTCGGCGGACTGAGCGGCGCACTTGCGAACACCGACCTCGCCGTACCGGTGGGAGCGACGCGCGTCGACGGATGCACTGCGCCTGCGCGATCGCCGGCATACGGCGTGAGAGCAGGGCAGCTCGTGTACGTCGCGCTACCGCGCGCGGCAGCTGCCACGCAGATCCCAATGAATCTCGACGTGCGGTCGGTTACCGTGCGTGGCGACGACGTTGTGCTTTACACGGCACACGTTTCGGCGTGCGGACGTCAGCGCACGCGCGACATCGCGATGAGCGCGCCGTCAGTTCTTCCGCTCTACACGGTGGCTCAGGCTCACGCGGGCAAAATCGTCTACACGCGATATTGTCTGCAGTGTCACGGTGCCGACCTTCAAGGTACAGCTGGTCCGGCGGTTGCCGGCACGGAGTTCTTGAAAACCGCGAAGTTCGATGGTTGGACGCTGAGCGACGTGCGTACCACGGTCTTTCAGAACATGCCGTTCTCGAACCCGGGTTCGCTCACACCTACACAGTATGCCGACGTGATGGCGTTCTTGCTTGCGTCAAGCTGTTACCCCGCCGGGCCGAACCCGTTTCCGCAAGCCGATCGTGCCTCGTTTGCGTCGATTCGTATCGGCCCAATCAGCGGTGAACGCGTCACCAATCCAAAGATTGGAACCTGTGCCGTCAAATAGCGCGATGCAGTGAATAAGCTTCGTATCGGCGTCGACGTCGGCGGAACGTTTACCGACGTCGTCGCGATCGATGCTGCCCGCAGCGCGCTCGTGGCTCGCGTCAAAGTACCGACCACGCACAATGCGCCCGAAGGCGTTGCAGCGGGAATCATCGAGGGCATCCGGCGCATGCTGCGCGAGAGCGGCGTGGCGCCGGCCGACGTCGCGTTCATTGCACATTCGACGACCCAGGCGACCAACGCGCTGCTCGAAGGTGACGTCGCGCGTGTCGGCGTTCTTGGACTCGTTCCCCGCGCCGGCTGGATCGCCCGCGCGCAGATGCGCTTTGCTCCGGTAGCGCTCGCACCGGGAATCAGCTTTGCGCCGCGCGTGCGCTTCGTTCGCGATAATGACGATGCTGCGCTCGAACGCGCGCTCGCTGCGTTGCAGCGCGAGGGAATTGAGGCCCTCGCAGTCAGCGAACCGTTCGGGGTCGATCGCCCGGCGCACGAGCGCAACGCCGTCGAGCAAGCCCGCCGCCGCGGTATGCACGCGACGAGCGGGCATGACGTAACGGCAATGTACGGGCTGCGCGCACGAACGCGAACTGCCGCGCTTAACGCGGCGATTCTTCCCAAGATGGTGCGCACCGCCCAGATGACGCGCGACGCGGTCGAACGTGCGGAAATCACCGCGCCGCTCATGATCATGCGCAGCGACGGCGGCGTGATGGACGTAGGCGAAGTTTTCACCCGGCCGATCCTCACGATGCTCTCGGGGCCGGCAGCCGGCGTGGCCGGTGCGTTGTTCTACGAGAACGTCACCGACGGAATCTTTCTGGAGGTCGGCGGTACCAGCGTGGACTGTTGCGTTATTCGGGGCGGTCGCCCGCAAATACGTTCGGCGCGGATCGGCGGTCATCGCACGATGCTGCACACGATCGACTCGCGCACGCTTGGCATCGCGGGCGGCAGCATCCCGCGAATCGACGCGCGCGGCATCATCGACGTGGGGCCGCGTTCGGCACATATTGCCGGCCTGCGGTACGCGGCTTTTTGCGACGCTGCCGCGTTCGAAGGCGCGCGCATCGAGCGCTTCGCACCATCGACGCGTGATTCGGCGGACTACCTGCGCTTCGCGCTACGCGACGGAAGCTACGCTACCGTCACGCCGACCTGCGCGAGCAATTTGCTCGGGTACGTACCGGCCGATGCCTTTGCGCGCGGGAACACCGAAGCCGCGCGCGCGGCGTTTGCGCTCTTAGCGCAGGATCTGGGCGGCGATGCCGAGTCGCACGCGCGACGCCTGCTCGAAGTTGCCGCGGCCAAGGTTCGCCCCACGATCGACGCGCTGATCGCCGACTACGAACTCGAGGCCTCGAGTGTCGTGCTGGTCGGCGGCGGCGGGGCAGCCACTGCGCTCGTACCCTTCGTCGCCGAGCGCTACGGCTTCGAGCATCGGATCGCGCGCGACGCGGAGGTGATCTCGCCGATCGGCGTAGCGCTGGCGCTGGTGCGCGACATGGTGGAACGGACGATCGTCGATCCGCAACCGGCGGACATCGTACGCATTCGTCGCGAGGCGGCCGAGCGCGTGATCGCCGCAGGCGCGGCGCCGGATCGCATTGAGGTTTCGATTGAGATCGACGCGCAACACAATCGCGTGCGTGCGATTGCGTCGGGTGCGACGGCGATGGTCGACGCGGCGGCGCCGCTTGCGCTTCGCGTCGAGAGCACGAACGGCACGGTTCGCGTGCTCGACGAGCGCGATGTCGTGCGCCTTGTGCTCAAGAACGCGCGCGCGAAAACCACGACCGTCGCCGCGCTGGACGATGCGCTAACGCATGCGATCGAGGACGCGACGCGCTTTGGTGACGTCGGGCGCGCACTCCCCGACATCTATCTCGTGCATCGCGGGCATATTGCGGATTTGCGCGGAATGGCGAGCGCCGAGCAGGCGCTCGCGCTCGCGCAGGAGGAGATCGCCGGCTGCAACGACGCAGAGGACGTGGTGATGATTACCGTCCCGCGCGCAGCGTAGTGCCGCGCCCATATCGTCTGGGGCAGCGCAAGGCTGCGACCGATGAAACCCGCGCGCGCATCATCGCGGGTGCGCGCGAGATCCTTTTGAGCGATGACGGCTACCGCAACTTCACGATGGATGCGATCGCCCGTCACACGAGTGTTGCGCGCATGACCGTCTACTATCAGTTTCGGTCCAAGACCGGCTTGTTCGAAGCGCTCGCCGATGACATCGCAGAACGTGGCAAGATCCGCGAGAACCTCGAGCGCGCGTTCACTCACGACGATCCGCGCGAAGGTCTGAGGTTGCTGATCGACGCCTTCGTACATTTTTGGATTGCCGATCTCGACGTGATGCGCAAGCTCAACGCGCTCTCGCAGCTCGACAGCCAGTCGCACGCGGCAGAGCGCGACGCCTGGCGTATCGAAGCGATCCGCAACATGATGGCGCGCGTAAAGCAGCGCTACCGCCTTACGCCGGCGAGCATTCGCCGCGCAACCGACGCACTTGGGATGCTGACGACCTTCGGAGCGAGCGACGCGCTTGCTCGCTCTGGGGTCCCGGAGCGTGAAATCGCCGCCAGGGTGCGTGCGCTGGTCTTTCAGGCGCTCGGCTGGGCTTGACAATTTAGTTAGACTGTAAGTATAAAATATCCATGATCGGATGGCTCATCGCCCTGCACGTGCTCGCGGCCGCCTTCTGGGTAGGCGCGACGCTCACACTTATCGGATTCGTTGCTCCAGCAGCGGTGCGCAGCGGAATCGACGTTCCGGCATTCATGCGGACGCTGATGTTTGGCGCTCGCTTTCAAATCGCGCTCGCATTTGCCGGCGCGACGACGATTCTTTCGGGAATCGTGGCGCTTTGGATCGTCTCGGGAGGTTTCAATCACGGATTTATGGCGAGCGCGAACGGCATCTTGATTTCGTGTGGCGCGGCGGCGGGCATCCTCGCCGTAATCACCGGCGTGGTGACCGGGCGTTTACAACAAAAAGGCGCCCCGTTTGCTTTTGCAACCGGCGCGCTCTTAGTTGTTGCGCTGATCTGTATGACGCTAGGGGCGCACGCCTAATTCACCGGCGGCTGCACGATGGCGACTCGTTCTACATCTTGCAGTGACACGGTACTCATGCGTCGTCCGTACGCGAAGTAGAGAAGCAACCCAAGGATGGCCCAGACCAACCACGCGAGCCAGACGAGCGGTATCCCGAACACGTAAGGATTACCTTCTTTGAGGAAGTAGATCATCACGAGTGCGGAGAGCGACGAAAGGATCGGCAGGAGATAGGGCCCGAGCGGAATTGTGAATTTTCCGGCGAGTTCCGGATGGCGTTTTCGCAACACTGGGACCGAGATACCAACCACGACAAACGCCACCAGTGTTCCCATGTTCGTCGCCGAGCCGAGGATGCCGATCGGGAAGAACGCGCCTGCGGCGGCGATCAGGAGGCCGAAAAAGATCTGCGAGAACATCGGCGTGCGCCACACCGGGTGCAGCCGTGTGAAGCTCGGTGGAATCAGCCCGTCGCGCGACATTGCGTAAAAGACCCGCGTTTGCCCGAACATCATCACGAGCATAACCGTCGTAAGGCCGGCGATCGCGCCAAACGAAATGATCAACCCAGCCCATGCGAGCCCGACGTAGTTCATCGCGAAGGCGACCGGAGCAGCATTGTTGAGTTTGAAGAAGGGCACGATTCCGTCGAGCAGCGCGGCAACAACGATGTAGAGCACCGTGCAGATCGCGAGGCTCGCGAGGATCCCGATGGGAAGATCGCGCGCGGGGTTGCGTGCCTCTTCCGCCGACGTCGAGACTGCGTCGAACCCAATGTAGGCGAAGAACATGAACGCTGCGCCGCCAAGCGTGCCGGCCCAGCCGAACGGGAAATAGCCGCCGAGTCCCGTTTGCGGGCCGGCCGGAAGATGATAGTTGGCGGGGTCGACGTGCCCGAACCCAATCGCGATGAAGAACAGCACGACCAGCACTTTGAAGGCAACGATCCATGAGTTGACCACCCCGGACTCTTTTGTGCCGCGCACGAGCAGCGCGGTGATCAGCAGCACGATGACGGCGGCCGGGATGTTCGCGATTCCAGGCGTCGCGTCCCAATGGCTGTGCAGCCAATCCGATGGGATATTCCAATGGAATAGTTGCGACATGATGTTTGCGAAGTACCCGGACCAGCCGACGCTGACCGTTGCTGCACCAAGCGCGTACTCGAAGACCAGACCCCACCCGACGATCCACGCGAGAAACTCGCCGAGTGTCGCATACGTGTACGTGTACGCGCTGCCGGAGATCGGAATCTTACTCGAGACTTCGGCGTAGCAGAGCGCCGCCAGTGCGCTCACGATGCCGGCGACGATGAAGGAGATCGTGAGGGAGGGGCCTGCGCGCGTCGCCGAGGCGACACCCGTCAGAACAAAGATGCCGGTGCCGATAATTGCGCCGATCCCCATGGCGGTCAGCGCCCAAGGCCCCAGCGACCGCTTCAGCCCATGCTCTTGGTCGCCGCCTTCGGCTAGGATGCGCCCGAGCGGTTTCACACGTTGTAGCAGCATTTAAGGCAGCGGAATACTTGTCGTAGCAGGCGTACCCCTGCGTGGTGAGTATTGCGGGGGCCTACGACGTGCTCGTGATCGGCGGAGGCAATGCCGGATGTGCGGCAGCGTTGGCGGCCTCGCGCCATGGCGCGAAGACGTTGCTCGTCGAGCGCTATGGGTTCCTCGGCGGCACGGCGACGGCGGCGATGGTTGGCCCATGGATGACGTTTCATTCGGGAACCGAGCGCATCGTGGGCGGTATCGCGCAAGAGATCGTCGAGCGTTTGATGCGCCGTGGCGGCTCGCCCGGACACATCGTGGATTCGTCGGATTACGTGCCGACGATCACACCGTTCGATCCCGAGATCCACAAGGCGCTGCTCTTCGAGATGATGGATGAGGCCGGCGTTGACTTGTTACTGCACGCGTGGTTCTTAGCCACGCACGTCGAGGGCGATCGCGTGGTCGGAGCGAGCGTCGCGACGGTCGGAGGCGGACGCAGCTATCGTGCGCGTGTCGTCATCGATGCGACTGCCGACGCGTACGTCGCTGCCTCGGCGGGCGTGCCGACGCAAAAGGGCGACGAGCGCGGGCGGGTGCAGCCGGCGAGCCTGATGTTTCGTTTGAGCCACGTCGATCTCGCAAAAACGGCAACCTACGTGCGCATGCACGCCGACCAGATGCGCACGTCGCTCAAGGCGCACGAGCGCACTGCGCACGCGCTCACTGCCGTTGCCGGACTCTACGAGTTGTGGGATCAGGCGCGAGAAGACGGCGTCGTCGACATTCCACGCGAGCTCGTATCGTTCTTCATCTCGCCGTATCCCGATGAGGTAACGGTCAACATGACGCGCGTCACGAACATCGATCCGCTCGATCCGGTCGATCTCACGCGCGCCGAAGTCGAAGCGCGCAAACAAGTGATGCAGCTCACGCAGTTCTTTCGCGAGCGCGTGCCGGGTTTCGAGAACGCGCGCATCGCAGCGACCGGTACGCAAGTCGGCATCCGTGAATCGCGCCGTATCGAAGGCCGCTACACGCTAACGGCCGACGACGTGTTGCAAGCACGCACCTTTCCCGATGCCGTGGCACGAAGCTCCTATCCGATCGACATTCACAATCCGTCGGGAACGGGCACGACGACGCATCGCCCCCCGCCGGGGTCGAGTTACGAAATTCCGTACCGTTGCCTCGTACCGATCAACCGCGAGCAACTGCTGGTCGCCGGCCGTTGCATCTCGACCACGCACGAGGCGCTGGCGTCGACCCGGTTGACGCCGACCGTCATGACGCTCGGCCAAGCCGCGGGCACCGCCGCAGCGCTGGCGAATGAACGCGGCGTGCTGGTAGGTGACGTCGATACCGGGCTGCTGCGCTCGACGCTCATCGCTGACGGCGTGGATCTGCGGCGCGCTTCATGAAAAGCGCACTCGAGATGGCGCGCGCATACGGTGTGGCGGTCGAGTATGCGGACCTCGGCGATTGGGGACGCGCAGAACTTCGCTCCGAATACGATCCGCAGGGTCCGGTGATTCGCATCAACTCGCGCTGCACGGCGCGGCTCGACGGGACCGAGCGCGACGATTTCGTCGCGCGTTGCGTCTTTCACGAGCTCTATCATCATCGCGAAGCAGTCGGCGACGTGCGTCGTCAGCAGAGCCGCCGCGCGCGCGAGGACGCCGCCGATGCATACGCCCGCGCGATGCTTGCGCTGCGGTGACGATGCTGTACGCGGGAGTCGACGGCGGGCAAAGTTCGACCACGGCCGTCATCGGCGACGGCGAGCGCGTGCTCGCGCGTGGTCACGCCGGCGCGGCCGATGAGGTCGGCGCGACCGGCGATTCGACACGACTGCGCGACGCGCTCGAAGGCGCGCTCGCGAACGCGCTGGCCGGCGCGCATCTCCCGTCAGACACGCAGTTCGAAGCGATCGTGGCCGGCGTCTCGGGATATGAAGGCCGCGTCTATGGCCAACCGCCGCGCATGCCGACCGAGCGCTTCATCCTCACGCACGACGCGCCAATTGCGCACGCCGGCGCGTTTAGGGGCGGGAGCGGCGTGGTCGTCATCGCCGGAACGGGGTCGGTTGCGTATACGGTTGCCGGCGACGGTCGCAGCAAAACGATGGGCGGCTGGGGGTACCTTTTCGGCGATGAAGGCGGCGCGTTTTGGATCGCCCGTACATTTGTTGCGCGTGCAACCCGAAACGCCGCACTCGTGCGGCCTCTCCTCGAGTATTTTGCCGTCCCCAGCCTTCGTGCGCTGGTTCGCGCATTCTATAGCGGCGAGATCACGCGCGAGCGGCTCGCCTCGTTTGCGACGGTGGCGTTGACCTCGAAGGAGATCGCTGATGATGCTGCGCGCGAGTTAGCGCAACTCGCCGCATCCGCCGTGCTCGAACGGCCTTGTAAAATCGCGTTTGCCGGCGGTTTAATGCACGATCCGGCGTTTCTGCAACGCGTCGAATCGGCGACGCGCGAGCGTTTGCCCGATTGCACGCTCGTCGCACCCGAAGCCGATCCGGCTGAGGGCGCATTGATCTTGGCGAGGAGTGCATGAAAACGCTCGATCGCCTGCACGGCGGCCTTATCGTTTCCGTGCAAGCATGGAGTGGTTCGCCGATCGACGATCCGGTGGTGCTCGCGGCGATGGCCGCGGCAGCCGAAGCGAACGGCGCGGCTGGTGTGCGCATGCAGGGTGTGGCGAATCTGCGCGCGGCGCGCGCGCGCTTGCACCTACCGATGATCGGACTCATCAAACGCGACCATCCCGGCTTTGCCCCATACATCACCCCGACGATCGCGGCTGCGCGCGAGGTTAGCGCCTGTGGCGTCGAGCTTGTCGCGTTCGATGCGACCGGACGACCGCGTCCCGATGGTTCGAGCGCCGAGGCCATGGTTGCCGAGATCCACGACGCGGGCGCACTTGCGATGGCCGACTGCGCGACCGCCGGCGACGCGCTGGCGGCTTTGGCAGCGGGCAGCGACATCCTTGCAACCACGCTTTGCGGCTATACCGATGGAACGAGAGGAATGGCCTTGCCGGCGCTCGCCCTGGTGCGAGAACTGGCGGAACTCGACGCCTTCGTTGTCTGCGAGGGCGGGATCCATCACCCCGATCAAGTTGCCGCCGCGTTCGAAGCCGGTGCGGACGCCGTGGTCGTAGGAACGGCGATCACAAATACAGACTGGCTGGTCGGGGAGTTTGCCGCCCGCGCGGCAAAAGGCGGCCGAGACCCCAGCTAAAGGTCGGTGACCAGTGCAGGCGCCCATCCGTATAGTAAACTGTAGACTCGCGAGGTTAGGGAGAGAGATCCTTGGTTGAGAATCGTCCAGCGTCCGTAACGCTCGGTCGTGGCTTTTGGACTGTTACCGCGGTGCTGGCGCTCTTGTCGGCTTTCGGTATCTACTTCTGGACCGTCACGCCGATTGAAGTGGTGATGCCGATCGTCGGGGCGCAGCCCGGCGAACAGGTCGATCAACTGTTGCGGTTCATGTCTGCCTCGGGTACGGCGCTCTTTATCTTTGTCGCCGGCTACCTGATTTATTTTTCGATTGCGTTCCGCGCGAGACCGAGCGACAGTCCCGACGCGGTCGGCGTGCAAGTGCACGACAATCGCAAGCTCGAGTTTTGGTGGACGGCAATCCCGACGCTGTTCGTGATTCTACTTTCGATCTTGAGCATTCGCATCTGGGCGCAGATTCAACTTGCGCAACCGACATCCGGGCTGGTCGTTGAATCGCTCGGCCATCAGTGGTACTTCACGTTCCGTTATCCGCAGATCAACGGTGAAGTTACCGGTGAGATGCATCTTCCGGTCAACACCCCGGTAGTGCTCAATGTCACGTCGTCCGACGTGATTCACTCATTCTGGGTTCCGGCGTTCCGGCTCAAGGCCGATATGATACCGGGATTGATCAACACCATTCGCTTTACGCCGACGGTCATCGGCAGGTATCCGATCATCTGCACCGAGTTTTGCGGCACCGATCACGGATTGATGAATGCAACCGTGCCGGGCGTAGGGGGCAAGCCAAATCCCGGCGCAGAGTTTGTCGTCGTCGATTCGAAAGCCGACTTCCAGACGTGGTATCACAAGACGCAGCTCGCCAATGCCAATGCAAGCAACGCGCTGCCAAGCACGTCGGGAACGGTTGCATTGACCGGCGGCGACGCTGCCGCCGGCAAAGCGCTCTTTGCGCAAAAATGCAGCGCGTGTCACGCACTTGGGCCGTTCTCCCAGCGTATCGTCGGGCCGGGGCTCAAAGACGTGCTGCACGACCCAACGCATCCGAACCTCGTAGACGGCGATCCGGCTACGCCGGCGGATGCCGCAAAGATTCTCCAGCAGGGCTTTACGGGTCCGCTGGGCACGATGCCCAACGCGACCTCGAACGGCCTCACCGATAAAGACATCGCGAATCTGGTCGCATTCTTAGATTCGATGAAGTAACCGGGAGCACACCAATAATGTCAGCAACAGCGGTACACGCCGGCGGCATCGCCGATCACATCCATCCCGAACCGCAGGGATTTATCCGGCGGTACGTGTTCTCGATCGATCACAAGATCATCGGGATTCAGTATTTGATCACCGGCTTCGTGTTTTTGATGCTCGCCGGCATGCTCGCCGAGGTCATTCGCACGCAGCTGCTGCACGCCAACGGCGGCTTTGTCAGTTCGGATGTGTACAACGAAGTCTACTCGGTACACGGGTCGGCGATGGTGTGGCTGGTGATGATTCCGCTGATCACCGGTGGCTTCGGTAATGTGATCATGCCGTTGCAGATCGGCGCGCGCGACGTTGCGTTTCCGTGGTTGAACATGCTCAGCTTTTGGATCTTCCCCGTCGCCGGACTGATGCTGTTTAGTTCGTTCCTTATGGGTGCACCGGTCGCCGGCTGGACCGAGTATCCGCCGATGTCATTGCAAGCCGGGCCGGGAACGTCGATGTGGGCTGCGGCGATCTTCCTCGTCGGTGTCAGCTCAACGCTGACCGGCATTAACTTCGTCGTCACGATGTATCAGATGCGCGCGCCGGGCATGACGTTCACACGCATGCCGCTCTTCTGCTGGGCCCAGCTTGCAACCGCGCCGCTCTTGATGATTGCGACGACGGCACTCGCCGCCGCGCTTGCTGCGCTCTTCATGGAGCGCCAATTCGGTGTGCCGTTCTACGATCCAACCAAGGGCGGGAGCCCGGTCATGTGGCAGCACATGTTCTGGTTCTATTCGCATCCCGCCGTCTATATTATGGTGCTGCCGGTCTTCGGCATGATCTCGGAGATTCTCCCGACCTTCGCGCGCAAGCCGATTTTCGGTTATAAGATGATCGCGTTCTCGTCGATGGCGATTGCGCTCGCGGGTTTCATGGTTTGGGCGCACCACATGTTCACCTCGGGTCTCGCGCCGTATCTGCAGCTGCCCTTTATGATCCTGACGTTCACGATCGCGATTCCGACCGGCGTGAAGATTTTCTCGTGGACCGCAACGCTGTGGGGCGGCAAGATCCACTTCACCACCGCGATGCTCTTTGCGATCGGGTTCGTCGGGCTCTTTACGCTCGGCGGCATCACCGGCATCTTCCTCGCGGCGGTGCCGTTCGATTTGCACGTGCACGGTACGTACTTCGTGGTCGCGCACTTCCACTACGTGCTAGTGGGCGGCTCGCTGATGGGCGTCTTTGCCGGGACATACTTCTACTTTCCGAAGATGAGCGGCCGTTTGATGAACGAGACGCTCGGCAAGTGGCACTTCTGGATCTTCCTACTCGGCTTCAACGGCACATTTTTGCCGCAGCACTGGCTCGGCATGCTCGGAATGCCGCGGCGCGTACCCGAGTACGATCCGCAATTTCAGTTCTGGAACGACGTGTCGTCGATATCGTCGTATGTCATGACCTTCGCGATCTTGCTGTTCTTTATCAACCTCCTCTACAGCATCCGCAACGGCAAGAAATCCGGTCCGAATCCGTGGGGCGCGCGGACCCTGGAATGGCAGATTCCCTCGCCGCCGCACTACTACAACTTCAAGCACATCCCGACCGTGTACGGGCTGCCGTACAACTTCGGCCAGCCGCTCCCGTATAAGGGGCTCGAAGAAGAGCTTACGGACACGCCGGTTCAGGTGGGAGCGCATTAATGGCTGTTGCGACCTTACCGCACGGAGCCGCCGATCACGGCGGAGCGGATCAGCTCTACATCGAGACGCGGTCGTTGCGTCTCCAGGGCTTTCTGCTCTTCCTGATCTCCGACTGCGTCCTGTTCTCGTCGTTCATCTTTGCGTATCTCTACATGCGCAACAGTGGGCAAGGATGGCCGCCGCCCGGCATCCAGCACCTCGACGTAGCCTTTGCGTCGTTGAACTCGGTCGTGCTGTTCGGGTCTGGTGCCACGATGCACTACGCCCTCGAAAACTGGAAGCACAATCATTTCAACCGCTACGCGTTCTTCATGCTGTTGACGATCGTGTTGGGCGCCGGCTTCCTCTCCGGTCAGGCGTATGAATACCACCACCTAATCTTCGATGAGAAGGTCACGTGGGCGGGCAGCGGGATTTTCGGCGCCTCGTTCTTTACGCTGACGGGCATGCACGGCTTCCACGTCTCGGTCGGCGTGCTCTACTTGATCATCCTGTTCTTGCAATCGGTCCACGGCGTCTATACGAAGGACAAGTTCTTCGGCCTTACCGCAGGTACGCTGTACTGGCACTTCGTCGACGTAATCTGGGTAGTGCTCTTCTCAATCTTCTACCTGATCTAGGAACAGCGACATGCATATAGATCCTCCCACTTTTGAACGCACGATCGCCATCATCGGCGGCATCGTGGTCGGGGTCGTCTCGGCGAAGGCGCTCAAAGATGATTGGACGACGCCCGGAATCGAGAACCACGTGTTCAAGATCATGCTCGGTTTGCTGTGCTTGGGTGCGGTGATCGCGATTTTTGCCGGCGCGGGCGTTCTCGGCAACTTCCCGAAGGCGGCATAACGATGATCGAGCATCAAGAGACGGTCGACTTCAGCCACGTCCCGAAATCGCAAGGTTTGAATACCGGCACGAAGTTCATCCTCGTGACGGGCGTGCTGATGATTTTCGCGATCGGTGGTTTCTCGGCGTTTCTCTCGGGCTACGGCCACGTTTGGCCGTCGACCCACACGTTGCGCATCGACCTCGGAAAAATGCCCCAGTAGCGTTTTTGTCATCCCGAGCGTAGTGAGCGAAGCGAACGTAGTCGAGGGAAGCCGCAATCCCGTTCCGCACCTCGGAAAAGATATGCGCGACATCCTGTCGCGCGTGCGGGGACGCGAATGCACCTCTCGCCCTCCAGGCTCCGGTGCAATCGCGAACTTTTCCTCAGCTGCGGAACGGGACTGCTTGCTGTCCCTCGACTAGTCCTTGGGGTGCGGGCCTTTGCGAGGGGCGATACCGATAGCGAGCAGCGGAAGATCATCCGGTAGCAGGCCGGTGTTGCGGCCGTCGATTTTGTGGATTCCGGCGTAGGCCGAGAATTCGAGCATCGCCGGAATCGTTGCATCTTCAAGGGCGCGTTTGCCGAAGTACTCCCACTCACACGCTACCGTGCGATCCTCAAAGAGCGCAGCCACGTAGCCCTGACCGTCTTCACCGGACCTCGCATCCGGCGGCCGATAGCGCACGAAGCCGTCGATTTTATAGATCGGCTTGTAGGTCTGCAGATAGGCGATGAACGGCGCGATCAGTACTGCGACGAAATAGCCCGCAAACGCGATCGCCCCAAGCCAAAAGATCCACGCGATCTTGTAGAGATCGTGCTCGCTCGCAACGTGCTGCGAGCGGTAGACGATGCCCCATGCAAGTAGCGCCATGAACGTCATGCCGAGAAACGGCTCGATCGCGATCGCCAAACGTCCCGTCAGCCCGCGCCAAACGACGCGCCGCTCCGCTTCGCTCCAGCGCCTGCTTGCGAGCTGGCGCGTGCGCTCGTCAAAGAGCCGGAACTTCATGCCGGGGCGCCGCGCGGTCGACGATGCCGCGCAGCCCCGTCTTGATCGGAAGCGTGCCGATCGTTCGGCCGCCGTCGGGCGTCAGGCGGCTCGCAATAAAGGAATCGCTTACGTAATTGGGCGCTTGCACGAGCAAGAGACTGGCTTGCCACAAGAGCGCCATGCGCTCGACAAGCGAACGCGCGCGCCACTCGACGTCTTCGTCGGCGAGATCGTCGCGCAATTTGCGCGCGGCCGCGGCGATCCGCGGATCATGCAGCGCCGGGGTGAGCTCTTCGTACAGCGCTTCTACCGCCGCCGGCTGCTTTTGAAGAATGCGGAGCACGTCGAGCGCGTTGATGTTCCCGCTGCCCTCCCAGATCGAGTTGAGCGGCGCCTCGCGATAGAGCCGCGGCATAATCGACTCTTCAACATAGCCGTTGCCGCCGAGACACTCGAGCGCCTCGGCGACGGCGGCGGGCGCGCGTTTGCACACGTAGAATTTGCCGACCGCGGTGCCGATGCGACGCAGCGCGGCGGCCTGGGCACTATACGACGCATCGTCGACCGCTTGCGCAAGCCGGACGAAGAGCGCGGTTGCCGCCTCCGATTCAAGCGCGAGATCGGCCAAGACGTTTTGCATCAGCGCGTGGTCGATCAAGGGCGCGCCGAACGCTCGGCGATAGGTCGCGTGATGGATCGCTTGCGCGAGCGCGGCGCGCAGCAGCGCTGCCGATCCGATGATGCAGTCCAATCGCGTAGCGTTGACCATGTTGACGATGGTTTGAATGCCGGCACCGCTCTCGCCGACCAGCCACCCATGCGTAGCGTGGAACTCGACTTCGCTCGAGGCATTGCTACGATTGCCCAGTTTGTCTTTGAGTCGCTGGATCGCAAAGGGATTGCGCGCGCCGTCGGGCAGCACGCGTGGGACGAGAAAACACGAGAGCCCTTGCTCGGCCTGTGCGAGGACGAGAAACGCATCGCTCATCGGCGCCGAGCAGAACCACTTGTGGCCTTCCAGAACGTATTCGTTCTCGTTGCCCGTGCGCGTGGCGCGCGTTTGATTGCTGCGCACGTCGCTGCCGCCTTGGCGCTCGGTCATCCCCATGCCGACGATCGCCGCCTCTTTTTCGGCCACGGGCACGAGGCGTGGATCGTAGCAGCGCGCGGCCAATTTTTCGATCCACTGCGGCGCGAGCAGCGGTGCGTGTTCCAGTGCAGGCACGGCGGCATAGGTCATCGAGATCGGACAAAGATGTCCGCCCTCGACCTGCGACCATACGAAGAACTTTGCCGCGCGACGTAAATGTGCGTTCGGCTCTTTGTCGAGCCAGGGCGCGGCATGCAAGCCGCTGGTGACCGCGACGCACATCAACGCGTGATACGCAGGATGGAATTGCACTTCATCAATGCGTTCGCCGAAACGATCGTGCGTGTGCAGTTCAGGCGTGTTGCGATTTGCATCGAAACCGAGTTCGATTGTGCCGGCATCGCCCGCCAGCACGCCGAGTTGCGATATCTCGGTGCGATCCATCGCCGGTGCGGCGCGCTCGACCGCGTCGAGCAGCGCGCGGTCCGAGGAGAAGAGGTCGTAGTCTTGGAGGGGCGGTGGCTGATTGTTCGTCGAGGTCACAGCCAGGCTAGGTTTCGAGCGAATAGACCTCGGTTGCCTGCGCGCGCAGCTCGCGCTGACGCGAATCGAGCGTGGCAGCGACTGCCAGCGCTGCTAGGGCGACGCCGCAGAAGCACAAGTATGCATCGCGGTAGCCGTGCAGTTCGTTGGCCGCGAGGCCAATGACGCCGCCGGCCAGCGAACTACCGAGGATCTGTCCGACGATCAACGCTTGGCTGAGCAGCCCTACGCCGGTAGCGCGGTGCGCCTCACCCACTTCGTTGGTGATGATGTAGCGCGTCGGTGCGCCGAGCAGCGCGCCGAATCCACACCCGGCGACGATCATGGCTACGAGCGTGAGCGGTAGCGACGAAAACCCGAAGGCAAAGATGCCGAGCCCAATTTCGGTCAAAAGCGCGCCCGCGAGCAGCACGTCGCGGCTGCCGACTCGGTCGAGCGCACGTCCCGAGAGCGGAATGACAAGCACGAACATGAATGCGCCGAGCGCTGCAATCACGCCGGCAGCGGCGTACGAGAGACTTTGCGCGCCGACTAACACGGTCGGAATAAAGAACAGCGAGCCTTCGAGCACGCCGATCAGCACCTCGAGCCCATACGTCTTTGCCAGCTGCGGTCGCGTAAACAGTCCGAGCGGTACGATCGGATACGTAGCATTGCGTTCCCACCATACAAAGCCCGCGAGTGCCACAATGCCGAACAGCGCACTGAGTATCCGCGCAGTCGTCAATCCGTCCATAAGAAATAAGAGGCCGATGCCCAGCAACGCAAGCCCAAAGCCGTCGAGCGGACCGCGTACGCGCGGCGCGGCACGCGGCAGATAGCGGTACGCAAGGTAGAGCACAATTGCGCAAAGCGGAAAGTTCAGCACGAAAATCCAGCGCCACGACAGATAGTGCGTGACGAGACCACCGAAGACCGGACCGACGATCGCGGCCAGGCCCCACACGGCGCCGAGTGCACCAAGCGCGCTACCGCGGCGCGCCGGCGCTATGACGTCACCGATCGCGGCAGTCGCTACCGGAAAGATGCCGCCGGCGCCGAGCGCTTGGAGCGCTCGCGCGAAGAGTAGCATGCCGTAACTCGGCGCCAGAACTGCGACGATGCTGCCGAGAGCGAAAAGCCCGATGCACGTCATATAGACCGCACGGCGTCCGAGGCGATCGGCCAGCGTGCTGGCAATCGTGATCGAGAGGACCGTGATCAGCAAGTAGAGGGTGAAGACCCACGAGAGATCGCCGGTCGGAATCGTGAACTGGCGCGCAATGGCGGGCAGCGCCGGTGAGAGCACGCCGAGATCGAGCGCACCGGCAAATACGCCCAGCGCAAGGGTTAGCAGAAGCGGCGCGTTTTTACGCAATGATTCGGTCGATCACCATGACCAAGCACATCAGTGCAAGGTAGAGCAGCGAGAACTTAAACGTCCGACGCGCCCAAAATGTTCCGGAGTCCTTCCACGTACGCAGGGTGTCGTAGAGGAAGATGCCGCCAAGCACGGCGGCAGGCCCCGTATAGAGTGCGCCCATCACGTGCAAGGGATACAATGCGAGTGATGCAAGCACAAGCAGAATCGTGTAGTAGATGATCTCGCGTTTTGTGCGTTCATCGCCCGCCACGTTCGGCATCATCGGTACATGCGCTTTGTCGTAATCGGTCTCGGTCATCAGCGCCAACGACCAAAAGTGTGGGGGCGTCCACAGGAAGATCAGCGCAAACAGGCCGAGCGCCGGTCCGCCGATCTGATGCGTCACGGCCGCCCAGCCAACGAGCGGTGGAACCGCGCCTGCCGCGCCGCCGATCACGATGTTCAACGCGGTCCTGCGCTTGAGCCACATCGTGTAGATGCCCACGTAGAAGACGTTGCCGGAAAGCGAGAGCCACGCAGCGAGCGGATTCACGAGAAAATAGAGCAGTGCAAAGGCCGCGATCCCCAAAATCACCGCGTAAGCAGTTGCAGCGACCGGCGAAATGCGCCCTTGGGGGATCGGTCTACGCATCGTGCGCGCCATGACGCGATCGATATCGGCATCCCACACGCAATTGAGCGCTCCGGCCGAGGCCGCAGCCAACGCACCGCCGAGCAAGGTCCAAAACGTCAGCGCGAGCGGCGGAATTCCACGTGCGGCCATAACCATCGCCGCCGCCGTCGTAATGAGCAGCAGCACGATGATTCGCGGCTTGCCCAATTCGTAGTAATCGGCGATCGCGCTCATGACGCCCTGCTCGATTCGTAGCGTAGTTCGCGCAGATCGAGTACGGCAAAAAGCGTTGCGACGATGAAGGCGAGGAAGACCAGCGCTGCATTAAACGCGTGGGCTTCCCGGAGATCCATCGGGAGGCGAAGCGCAACGTTGAGCAAGCCGAGCAGAACTTGCACGAACACTAAGCCCAAACCAACACTAACCGCGATGCGCACGCGCATCGAGGCCGGGCGCATCCACGCGAAGGCAAAACTGGCCACCGCGCAGAGCAGGGTCGCAGTGGCAATAAAGCGGTGCAGCATCTGGACATATTGACCTTGCGTGTAGACAACGACGTGACCTGCGCATCCTGGGAGGGAGAGGCATGCCAAACCGGCGCCGCTCGAGCTGACGTACGCTCCGATGCACATCGTGACAAAGGTCACCGTTGCCGTTCCCGCAAGGATGCCGGCCAGCGCGATCTCGGAACGTCGCGCATGACCAGGTACAGCCGCGCCCTGCTCGGTTGCAAAAAGCATCATCGCGGCTAACGACGCGATAAACGCCATCGCCGTTCCCCAATGCAACACGACCGACATCGGACTATTCGAAAGACGTACGGTTGCTGCGCCGAGGATACACTGCACGACAAACAGGGCGCCGATCACGCCCAGCGTGGGTGTAACGAAGGATGCGCGATCGCGTACCCGCCACGCAGCGATCATCACTGCAACGACGAGCGGCGCGACGCAAAACGCAAAGAGCCGGTGGGTCCATTCCCACACGGTTCCGTCGGCCATCGAGGGGATCAGCATTCCGTGGCAGAGCGGCCAGTCGGGGCACGTCATCCCGGCGCCGTTGATGCGCGTCCAACTGCCGAGCATCACGGTGCCGAGCGCAACGATCACCGAGGCCGCGCAGAGGCGGCGCAGGATCTTCATTCGGACCTCAAGCGTACGCGGGCCGTGCTGCCTACAGCAACGAGAATGGTCTAAGGAAGGATCAGACCCTGCTCAGCATTTATCGGCGGCCGTCTCGATGCGAGTACCCGCCGTTTGCTCGTCCAGGCGCAGCGCAGGAAGCCGCGTGAGGAAGTCCTGGGAGGCGGCCCGGGCCATCGTCACGTCGTCGGTCAGCGTTTCCGTACCGGCGAGCGGCGTGTCCTGGGGCGTCCAGACCGGCAATGAGCCGTTGATCGGGTGGGCGCCGGGAACGTCTTCCAGGAATTGCCTGCGCGGCACGTCGGGATCGGCCGTCGGGTCGTCGTCGCTCGACATCATGTCTGAGGCGTAAAGGTAATTCACCAATCCGTCGAGGTCGCGCTGCATGAGGTGCTGACGGTACAAAGCGCCGCCGAGCGCATCGGCTACCGCCCGAAGTGCAGCCTTTTCGTCGGGATCGGTTGCCTTGTTTGCGAGGTCGCGGAGCTCGTTAACCTCTCGCTCGCCGGCCCGGTACTGCTTATAGATCGCATCTGCCAGCGCATTGAGGTGATGAATCTCCGAGCTGCGATCGAGCGACGTGCCGGCCAAGTCGGGCGAGCGAAGGGTGAGAATGGTTGTCCCCAGGCTCTGGTCGTTAGCAAGCGCCGAACCAATCGCTGCATTGGTATGCGCCGCGAAGGCGCCGCAAATGGGCGACGACTTGACCGTTACGATCGTTTGCAGCAGCGGTGTGGGTGACGGGCTCGGCGCCGTTGCCGTCGTCGCCGTCACCGCCGCCAGCACGATGGCCAGCATGACTTATTCTACAACGTCCGCCGAGAGAATTGGTGACAGAAGGAATGTCTGGCCGTCGAGCGCGCGAAAGGCAGGAGCCGTGAAGCGCTGGATAGCCCTTGTGGCCTTGCTGCTCCTGACCGGTTGCCGCGAAGTGCGCGTCCAGACGCTCTCCGTCGGCACGACCACTGAGCCCGGTGGCAATCAGATCGTCGTGGTTCGTGACCAGAGCGCGCTTGCGCACTTGGGCATCAAAGCTCCGGTGCGTTTTAAGGGCGAGTTCGGCGTCGTCCTACTGATGGGTCCGCATACGCGCAGCGGCTATCGTCAGGTGATCGAATCGATCCGCGCAAACGATGAGCGCGTACGCGTTGTCGCGTTCGAGCAACCGCCCGCCGACGGCGGTGAACCGGCCAGTGATTATCGCACCTACACACTATGGATCGTGCCCAATTCGGTCTATCGCAGCGGGATTCACGTGGATGTCGTCACGCCGAGTGGCGACGAGATCACGCAAACGGTGTTGCCATAGTCAACGTGGACGCACGCGTCGAACGGCTCGGACCCGTCGTCGTGCCCGACGGCGATCCGAGCGAAGCAGAAGGCGTGCTCAATCCGGCCGGTGCGCGCACGCGCGACGGCGAGTTGTTGCTCTATCCGCGCGATGTCGCAAAAGGCAATATCTCGCGGGTCGGCCGCGTGCGAGTCGGCTACGAAAAACACGCGTTTACCGTCGTGCGCGACGGTTTTGCGCTGGAGCCGACCGCGCCGTACGAACAACGGCCTTCACCGGGTTATGGTTGTGAAGATCCGCGCGTTACGTTTATACCGGTTCTCGACCGCTACGTGATGGCGTACACGGCATTTGGCCCAGCAGGACCGCGCATTGCGATCGCGCTCTCGCAGGACGGCTACAGCTGGAGTCGCATCGGATTGATGCGCTTTGCGGAACCCGGCATGGTCGACGGTGATGATAAAGATGCGGCGTTCTTTCCGGAGCCGGTACTTTCACCGCGCGGCGTCAAATCGCTCGCGTTCTATCACCGCCCCATGCTGCATCTCTCCGCGGTAGATGGGCGCGCCGCGATTCCGCTCATTCAACGCTTGCCCTATGCAGATCGTGAATCAATTCGCATCGGGTATGTCCCGCTGGAATCCGCGCTGCGCGATCCACAGGGATTGCTCGACGTAAACGAGAGCGTCATTGTGCTCTCGCCGGATGGGCAGTGGGGCTCGATCAAGGTCGGCGCCGGGACGCCGCCGGTGCGCGTCAAAGAGGGATGGCTCTCGCTGTACCACGGCGTCGATCTACTCGACAACAGCGGCGCCAAACCGAAATTTCGCTACAGCGCCGGCATCGTGATTCACGATCTCGAGCGGCCGGACCAAGTACTCTATCGCTCGCCGCGACCGGTGCTGAGCCCGGAGACGGAATTTGAACGCAAGGGGATCGTCGATAACGTCGTCTTTCCAACCGCGATCGACGAGCGCACCGATCTCGGCACGCGCGTCTACGACATCTATTACGGTATGGCTGATTATGCGATCGGCGCTGCGCGAATGACGTTGCAATAGCATGTTGCGCTATTTCGCAATCGCGACCGTCATCGTGTTGACGATCGCCGTCTACGCAACGATGCGCGCACACCTCGGTAGCCTGCCCGGGCACGTGAACTTTTGGAAGGCGACGGCGCCGCCACCGCCTGCTGATAGCGTCACCGGCAATGCGCCGTGGGCGCTCTCGGCACTTCCTGATTGCTTCGCGCAACGCTCCGAGACGAGCGGCAGTGCAACCTACGTGGAGGCGCGGCTCCCGGCCGGAGCGCAACCCGTGCCAGCCGGCGCGCGTCTGACATACGGGCCGTGCACGATTTTGGTCCGGCGTGGCGAATTGCTCGTCGAACGGGGTTCGGACCGCTTGCGCGTTCCGCCCGAATCGAGGCTGTACACGGTCAATGGAACGCTCGCGCTCTTACGCACGAGCGGATCGACCACGGACCTCCGTATCTACGACATCACGACAAACCATCAATGAATATTACCGACGAAGTGGCGCGGCGACGCACGTTCGCCATCATCTCGCATCCCGATGCGGGCAAGACGACGCTTACCGAAAAGCTCCTGCTCTATGGTGGCGCCATTCACGTTGCCGGCCAGGTTTCCGCGCGTAAGCGCCAGCGTGCGGTGACGAGCGACTGGATGGAGTTGGAGCGCGAACGCGGCATCTCGATCACTTCGACCGTACTCCAGTTTCCCTACGACGGATATACGGTCAATCTGCTCGATACGCCGGGGCACCAGGACTTTGGCGAAGATACGTATCGAACGCTGCTCGCCGCCGACGCGGCGGTCATGTTGATCGACGCAGCCAAAGGCGTCGAGCCGCAAACCAAAAAGCTCTTTGCGATCTGTCGCGACCGCAAGATTCCGCTCTTTACCTTTATCAATAAGATGGATCGCCCGAGCCGCGATCCGCTCGAATTGCTCGATGAGCTCGAAAGCGTGCTTGGTATCGGCACCTACCCGATGAACTGGCCGCTCGGCAACGGTGAGACGTTCCGCGGCGTGTACGACCGGCAGTCGCGTGAGTTGCACCTTTTTGAGCGTAGCGCGCACGGTGCGACGAAAGCGTCGGTAGAAACGGCCGATGCGCGGGATCCGCAGGTGCGCGAACTGGTCGACGAGGTGACGTTTGCGTCGTTCGTCGACGGCCTGGACCTGCTCGAAGGTGCGGGGGAAGCCTTCGATCGCGAAGCGATGCTGCGCGGTGAGGTCACGCCGGTCTTCTTCGGCTCGGCGGTGACGAACTTCGGTGTCCAACTGTTTCTGGATGCGTTTATCGCGATGAGCCCACCGCCTGCCGGACGCGGCGTCGTCGATCCACACGACGAACGCTTCACCGGATTCGTCTTCAAAATTCAGGCGAACATGGATCCGCGGCATCGCGACCGTATCGCGTTCGTGCGCGTATGTTCGGGGAAGTTCGAGCGCGATATGACGGTACGCAACGAACGCACCGGCAAGGACGTACGCCTTGCGCGGGCGATGAAACTCTTCGCCGACGAGCGCGAATCGCTGGAGGCGGCGTACGCAGGCGATGTGGTTGGTCTGGCCAATCCGGGGGTCTTCGCGATCGGCGATACGCTCTACGAGGGCGCGCCGGTGGTTTTCCCGCCGATACCCTCGTTCGCCCCGGAACATTTCGCGGCCGTGCGCAGTATCGATACGGCGAGCTATAAATCGTTCGGCAAGGGCATCGCGCAACTGCGCGAAGAGGGAGCGGTGCAGATCTTCTACCCATGGGGCTCGACGCGGACCGAACCAATCGTCGGGGTCGTCGGCGAGTTGCAATTCGAGGTGGCGAAGTATCGCCTTGAATCGGAATACGCGGTGAAGACTCACTTCTCGAATCTGCCGTTTGCGCTCGCACTGCGCGTGGGGGGCGATCCCGACGTGACAGCGCGCGCGCAGTTGCCGAGCAATGCGAAGCTCGTAGAGGACTGGGAGGGACGACCGGTTGCGTTATTCGAGAGCGAATGGAGCGTCCGGCTTGCGCAGGAGTGGAATCCTGCGCTGACATTTCTTCCGTACGTGACCCAGGAGGTTGTATCTACGTGAAGCGTTCTATTGCTGCGTCGCTGCTGATATGCACGGCCCTGCTGCTCGCCGGGTGCTCGTTCGAGAACAAATACGAGCGCGAAGCTGACAAGATCACGCGGGCGGTGATGAATAACGATCTTACACCGGTAAAAAACGACATTGCCCCGGGTGTTAATATCTCGCGCGTAAAGATCGCCGAGTATGCCGACGAGCTCAGTGCCCAGGGGAAACTCGAATCGGTCAAGGAGACGACGCCGTGCCAGGCCGGCCCGGGGTTCCACTGTTTCATCGTGAAGTTCGAAAAACGCTCGTATCTCGAGGACCTCGCGATGGACGATCAGGGCAAGGTTACGCAGTGGAATTTCAAACCGGCTGATGCCGCCACTTAGCTTCAACGACGTCGTCGAGGCGGCCGACCGCATTCGCGGGGTCGCCCACCACACGCCGACGATGACGTCGGCGACGTTCAACGAACGCACGGGTGCGCAGCTATTTTTCAAGTGCGAAAACCTGCAGCGCATGGGCGCGTTCAAGTTTCGCGGTGCATATAATCGCCTCGCGCAGCTCTCGGAGAGGGAGCGGAGCGGCGGCGTGGTCGCCTATTCGAGCGGCAATCATGCGCAAGGTGTGGCGCTGGCAGCGCAACTGCTGGGAATTCCGGCGACGATCGTCATGCCGCGCGACGCACCGGAGAGCAAGCTCGCCGCCACGCGCGGGTACGGTGCCGAGATCGTGCTCTACGAGCGCTCGGAAGAAAACCGCGCGGCAATCGCGCAGCGCCTCGCGCAAGAACGTGGAGCGACGATCGTGCCGCCCTACGACGACGAACGCATCGCGGCAGGCGCCGGTACGACCGCACTCGAGCTGCTGCACGACGCGGGTCCGCTGGATGTCATCGTGACGCCGGTTGGCGGCGGCGGGCTGCTTGCCGGATGCTGTATCGCGGCGCACGGCATCGATGCGGATATCGAGATTTGGGGCGTCGAGCCACAGGCGGGTAACGACGTGCAGCAGTCCTTCGCGCGCGGCGAGCGCGTGCTGATCGACGTGCCCAAGACGATCGCTGACGGATTGCAAACGCAATCACCCGGCGAGGTGACGTTTCCGATCATCAAAGAGCACGTAGCGGGCGTTGCAACGGTTACTGACGACGAACTTGTCGAAGCGATGCGCTTGCTTTTCGAACGCATGAAGCTCGTCGTCGAGCCGAGCGGTGCCGCGGCTTTTGCCGCTGTCCTCAACGAGCGCGTGCCGATTCGCGGCAAGCGTGTCGGGATTGTGCTATCGGGCGGCAATGTGGATGCCGCCCGATACGCATCACTGCTTGCGCCCGGCTAACGGGCCGCCGGCTGGCTTCCGGATGCGTGAACACGCTCGTAGCCAAGGGCAACGATCGCAGTAGCAATCGCCATGATCCCCAGCACGATGTTGCTCCAGATCATTCCTACGTCCCCGATAGCGAGCGACGTAGAGATGACAAGCCAGATGCCGGCGATGACGTTAATCACCGGCCAGTAGTTCATGTTGCTGCTCGAGGGATAGACCGAGAGCTCGATGACCGCGGCGATGACAATCACCGCGCCGGTGATGACCGTGCTCCAGATTACGCCCTGCGAAGTGTCGTGGAGGGCGAACGGCGAGATGATCGCCAGAATGCCGACCACGATGTTGATCCATGATGCAAAGTTTGGGACGTTACGCATGATGTTGTAAGAAAGATCCTCCGAGGATTTCTTACCCGTGGGCACGCGTACTAATCGCAATCAGCTGGCCGCAGAGGATGGCCGCCAAGGTTAGCCGAGGCGGCCCGGGGCACTACATCGATCCCGACGGCGCAGCGATGTTACCGCACGACACGTAGGTCCCAAGCTCGCTGGCGCTCTTGTGCACGTTGATTGCGTAAGTGCCCTTCAAGAGATCCGCGAGTTGTACGCCTTTGACTGTCGATACGCCGGCGCCATTGGTCGTCGACGTCAAGGGATATTCGGGAGCCTTATTGATGTGTCCGCAGTTGCCGACGTGAATGTGCGTCGGCTGCGCAACATCTTTCGGCGTGCCATCGAGTTTTACCTCAACACGCGTGCCGTCGTCGACTTGCGTGAGCACCGCGGTGCCGTTTTCACCGCTGTCATTCTGCGCCACCATTTTGATCGTGATTGTCGTTGGCGTAGCTGCGGAGGCGGTCGCTGCGAGGATACCCGCGAGTGACACGCCGAGGAGAGCAAAACGAAACTTGTTCATGAGTACGAGACTCCTTCCGACATTGGCTGAAACACTAGTGGCCGCATTGGGGGTTCCGCGTGTTCGTCGAGCCTAGTGCTGCTAGTGCCTGTGAGCGTAGCGTGCAGTAGGCTTGGGTCGTACCTTGCGGGACCGGCGCATCGGCGCCTTCGATGAGATCGATGAGGAAGCTCAGGCCTGCGTTTATCCTGCCCAAAGCCGCGGCATCCTTGGCGTCTTTGCGCGCAAGGTCGCGCGAGCGCGCATCGTAGGTGCGGTCGAGCAGGGTCGCAACGTCGTGGGCCATGGCATACTGGCGCTCGAGCGACGATTGCGACACGCGCAGGCGCGGATCCATAAAGATCCGTAGTGGTTGCGAACGCACGACCCCGTCGACATCGAGCTTCACAACGTATCGCCCCGGAACGATCAACGCCCCCTGGGGCACGCGCGGTGTGTCTTCATAATTTGCCGAGATCGGAAGGTCCACCGCAACCGATTGCGGAGCCGGCTCGTGCAGATCCCAGACGAAGCGGTGCATGCCCGCGTCGGTCGATGGACGAACGAACGGCCGCTCCCAATACGTCGGTTTGTCGAACTCGACCGGGCCCGGGGCCGGATCGTCGCTCGAGTAGCGGCGCACGGCGACGCCGCGAGCATCATAGATCGTGATCGCGACATGCGCTGCCTCTGCCGGCAACGTGTAGTAAAGGATCGCGCCATCCGGTGGATTGGTGCCGTGCGGCACTTCGGGCGGCAACGGCGTGTCGGTGTTCACGTTGCGTCGTATGCGATAGGCCGCAATCGGTGCGAAGAGGTACGGACCATTCCAGCTGCTCGTGTGCGCGAGCTCACGAAGCGGCTCGATGTCGTCAAGGATCCAAAAGCCGCGGCCGTGCGTCGCAACCACGAGATCGTTGTCGTGGACGTCGAGATCGCGCATCGACGTATGCGGAAGATTCAGCTGCAGCGACTGCCAATTGTTGCCGTCGTCGAATGATACCGACACCGTGCCTTCGGTTCCGGCGTAGAGCAAGCCCGGCACTTTCGGATCCGCGCGCACGGCGTTCACCGGTTCGTCGCTCGGCAAGCCGTTTGTGATCTTCGTCCAATGCACGCCGCCGTCGTGCGTGCGGTAGATCCATGGATGGAGGTCGTCGAGACGGAAACGATTGACCGCGATGTACGCGCTCTGGTCGTCAAAGCGCGATGCGTCGATGATCGAGATTTTGCTCCACGGAGTCAGATCGGGTGGCGTGATGTTGCGCCAATGCGCGCCGCCGTCGCGCGTGATCCATACGAGACCGTCGTCGGTGCCGGCCCAGATCGTACCGGCGTGCTTGTACGACGGCGCGAGTGCATAGACGACGCCGCGATGCGAACCTTTCTGCGGATCGTTTGATTCAAAGGCACTGATCACGCTTGGGATCGCATAATGCGTGCGGGTGAGATCGGGGCTGATCGTGTGCCACGACATGCCGCCGTCGCGCGTCGCGTAGACTTGATTGGCGCCGAAGTACATTAGCGACTGGTCGAAGTTGTCGAACGCGAGCGGCTCAGTGCGAACGACACGATATCCCTTACCGCGCAGCGGTTTCGGCGCAACCTCTTGTTGTTGCCCGGTGCGCTCGTCGAATTTTTCGACCTTGCCGCCGAAGAAGATCCCCGGATGCAGCGGATCGGGAACGACGTAGCCGTACTCCTCGGCCCCGGCGGTAAACCAGTCGCGCTCGGTGATCTCACCCCAGTCGCCGCGGCTGAGGACGCAGGCTGAGCCGGACTCTTGCTGTCCGCCGCAGACGCGATACGGAAACCGGTTGTCGGTGTTGACGTGATACATCTGCGCGGTTGGCTGGTTGTACCACGAGCTCCACGTTGCACCGTGATCGACCGAGATCGTCGCGCCTTGGTCGCTGACGAGCGCGATGATGTTGGGATCGTTGGGGTTGATCCAGATGTTTTGATAGTCATCGCCACCGGGCGCGCCTTTGATCGCGGTGAAGTGTTTGCCGCCGTCGGTCGAGCGATAGGTCGACGTGGTGGTGACATACACCGTCTGTGGATCCTTTGGATCGACCGCGATTGCGACGAGATCGTCGCCACGTTCTCCGACCGTACGCTGATCGTCGTTAACCGCAGTGAAATTCTGACCGCCGTCGTCGCTGCGGAACACGGTCCCTCCGGTACCGCCGAATCCGTCGACGTACGCGTAGACGACCTGCGTGTTCGAAGGCGCGATTGCTACTTCTGCGCGTCCCATCGCGGCGGGGAGCCCGCCTTGCAAACGCGTCCAATGATCGCCGCCGTCGGTCGATTTAAAGATCCCGCTTCCCGGCTGTTCGAACGAGCCGCCGATCTCCCACGGCGCTTGCCGCGCGGCCCACAGCGTCGCATAGACGACTTGCGAGTTGGACGGATCGATGCGTACGTCATATGCGCCGGTGTTCTCGTCGCGATAGAGCACGCGCGTAAATGTTGTGCCGCCATCGGTCGAACGATAGATGCCCCGCTCTGCATTTGGCCCATACGGATGGCCGAGCACCGCCACGAATAGGCGATTTGGATTGTTCGGATCGACCGCGATCTGGGGAATCTGCTCTCCGTCGTTTAAGCCGAGGTGCTTCCACGTGTTGCCGCCGTCGGTCGATTTGTATATCCCGTTACCGACCGCGAGATCGGGGCGTTGCAAGCCCTCGCCGCTGCCGGCGTAAATGACATCGGGGTCGCTGGCTGCGACCGCGAGCGAGCCGATCGAACCGGTGGACTGGCCGTCAAAGATCGGTCGCCACGTGCGACCGGCGTTGTCGGTGCGCCAGATACCGCCATTGACCGCCGCGATATAGAAACGATTCGGTGCGCTCGGTACACCGGCAACCGCTTTGGTACGCCCACCGCGCAGCGGCCCGATAAATCTCCACTGTAAGCCGGCATATTGGGATTGCGGTATCGTTGCGTCGGCAGCGCGGGCCGGGGTAAGTTGAGCGAACATGGCTAGCGCGGCGCACAGCGCAACGGCGCGGCGGATCGGTAACGGCGTCATGCCGCTACCTACCGTCGCGCAATAGCCGTTACCTGCGCTTGCGGCGGCGCGGGTTCGGTTTGAAGGCCGCCCCGATCTTCATGACGCCGCGGTGTGAAAGCTCCTCGTCAACGTCGTCGCAACCGATGGGCGTAAAATCCGCGCAATCATGTGGGCGTGCCGGATAAATGCCACAGTAGTAGCGTCCGCTTTTGCTACCCATCAAGAAAACGCACTTGTCGGCGAGATCGTCGGTGACCTTACGCACCCACCCCACATGGAAGCCGTCGGCGGTGGGACGCTTTTCGATATACTCGTCCATGACCTGGGTGTAGGTCATGCCGAGGTGCTTCGCGATTCGCTCGACATCTGCACGGCTAACGAACGGCTCGTAACCCGAGCAACATTGCGCGCAGCCCGGTGGACAGGTGATGTTCTCCGGTAAATCTTTGAGATGCTTGCGCGCAAGGTCGATGACTTTGCCGATTGCGCGCACGAACTCAGGGTCATCATTATATTTGTAGACCCATTCGCGTTTGGTGATTTCGTTTGCGTTGTAGAACCGCGTCGTCTTCTCATCGTACGTGATCGTGATGTGCTCTTCGGTGATCTCGATCTCGTTGACGTGCTGCATCGGGCGCGCGTCGAGCAGTTCGGGGTGCGTGGGCTGGCCGGTGCGCTTGGTAAAGTCGCGCAGGGTGATTAGATCGATCGTTTCCATGATTGGGCAAAGTTCGCTACGCGTTGCGGGTGCGGCCTGGTGGCGTGGAGTACTTTATCCGCCCGGTTCCAGCGTTTGATGCGGGGGATGATTACTTGCGCACAGCAATCGGTGTCGACCTTGGTGGTTCGCACCTCACCGCCGCCGTCGTCAGTGAGGACGGCACGATCCATCGCCAGCACGAGGTCGATTTAGAAGACCTTTCCTTTACTGCGGTGAGCGCCGTACTGATTGGGTCGATCGAGCAAGCCCTCAAAGACCCCGATGCAAAAGAGGTCGTCGGGATCGGCATCGGCTCGCCCGGCAACATTGAGCCGCGCTCGGGTGCCGTCTTGTACAGTCCCAATTTCAAATGGACGAACGCACCGCTCGGCGAGACCCTGCGAGCACACTTCGACATGCCGGTCTTCGTCGGCAACGACGCGCGTTGCGCGACGCTGGGAGAATACACCTACGGCATGGGCCGGGGCACGCGCAACTTCGTGCTGCTGACCTTGGGCACCGGGATCGGCGGCGGGATCGTCGCCGACGGCGAGTTGATCCTCGGGAATCGCTTTGGGGCGGGTGAGATCGGCCACCACCAGATTCGTCCGAGTGACGGGTTCGTCTGCAGCTGCGGAAAGATCGGCTGCTTTGAGGCGCAGGCCTCGGGAACCGGCCTGATTCGCCACGCCCTCGCGGTTGCGTCGTCGTTTCCCCGCAGCACGTTGCTCGATATGGACCGCGACAAACTCGGTTCAAAGAAGATTCGTAAGGCCGCGCAAGCCGGCGACCAACATGGACTCGCGGCCTGGAAGAACTTTACCGCCGATCTCTCGATCGGTCTTGCCAACGTGATCGCCTTCGTCAACCCGGAGGTCATCGCGCTCGGGGGCGGCGTCTCGAGCGCGGCGGACTTCATGCTCGATGCCGTGCGGGGGCGCGTCGACGAGCTGACGACAATGGTGCCGCGGGGCACGACGCGGATCGTGGTGGCACAACTCGGCAATGACGCAGGCCAAGTCGGGGCCGCGACGATGGCGTTTCGCGGCGGCCTCACCACGCTCGGTTCGTAGGTTCCGCGATGAAAGCGCTCGTCACCGGCGCGTCGGGTGGCTTGGGGCTCGAATTCGCGAAGCTGCTCGCGGCCGACGGGCACGATCTCGTGCTGGTTGCGCGCTCGGCGGACAAGCTCGAGCGTATCGCAGGCGAGCTGCGCGCGCAGTTCGGCGTCACGGTTGAAACGGTTGCGCAAGATCTGGGCGTGCCGGACGCCGCTGCGCGTCTGCTCGAACGCGTTCCATCGTGCGAGATCCTGATCAATAATGCGGGGTTCGCGAGCAATGCGCGTTTCGACACGATTCCGGTCGAGCGAACGCGCGAAGAACTGCTGCTCGATGTAGTGACGCTCACCGAATTATGCCGCACCTACTTGCCCGGCATGCGCGAACGCGGCGGGGGACGGATTCTCAACGTCGCGTCGACCGCTGCGCTACTGCCGGGACCGTTTGCAGCCGTGTATTACGCGTCAAAGGCGTACGTGCTCTCGTTCTCGCAAGCGATTGCGGAAGAGTCGCGCGGTAGCGGTGTCACGGTCACATGTCTTGCTCCCGGCGCGACGGCCACGGGCTTCGCCGACCGCGCCGATATGCAGCAAACGCTGCTGTTCAAACTGCCGATGGCCGACGCGGCGTCGGTTGCGCGTGCCGGGTATCGCGCGATGCTGGCGGGGAAGGACGTGGAGATCCCCGGACTCTTCAACAAGTTGTTGGCATTGCTGGTGCGCGTCACGCCGCGACGGCTGCTGCTCTGGATCTCACGCAAGCTCATCGAGCAATAACCGCCTCGTGCGGAGCCCACGCAGCGCGCGAGCAAAACCTGCACAAACTAGTGCAAATGGGCTAGCCGCACGGCGGCCTGGTGCAAAAAATACCCTGCAATTGCCAAGCTAGCCTGTTGTCTTTGCCGGTATTTTCCAAGTAAATTTATCAGCAACGCGCGAGATTGCCCGCGTGCGTTTTGCTGCTTTTTTATGTGCTAGGAGGCTTATGCATATATCACACAGGGTACTGGCTGGGTGTGTGGTCCTTGTGATGTCGCTTACCGCTTGCGGTGGCGGCTCATCATCGATTCCGAGAGCCGGCGCGAACAGCGCGCTGACCTCGCCGGGGAGATCGGCTACGAGCGCGCCGATGATCTCCGTGCCTCAAACGAGCGGAGCGCTCGCATTTACCGACCTTGGGCGTCGTCCGTCCAATTCGCCGGTGAGCGTGACGATCACGCTGCGTTACAATAATCAATCGCAGCTCGACCAATTCGTCGCGGCGCAGAGCCTGCCGGGCGGCGGTCACCAATTTCTGACGCCCGCGCAATTCAACAGCATGTACGCGCCGACGGCGCAACAAGAGCAAGCCGTGGTCAATGCGCTGCAAGCCGCCGGCTTTACCGTCACGCATCGGTATCCCAACCGCACGGTCGTCGATGCGTCTGCAGCAAGCTCGGTGGTGGAAAGCTTCTTCTCTACCGAGATGCACAGCGTGCAACAGGGCAAGTACGGTCAGCGCTATGCCAACGTCAAGCCGGCGACGGTACCGTTGTCCATCGCATCGAACGTGCTCACGGCATCGCTCAGCAACGTCGTGATCGCCGAAACGAAGGTCGATCAAGACGGCGGCCCAATCTCGCCGGATCGACGCGCGACGCCGACACCGAGACCGACGCGCACGCCGACGCCGACAGCGACGCCGTCGCCGACGCATTCACCAAGTCCGACGCCGTCGGCATCGCCGACTACGTCACCGACTACGTCGCCGACTACGTCACCGACCAGCTCGCCGGGCACCGCGTGCAACGGCGCAGCAGCGGACAGCGGACCGCTTACGAACTCGAGCGGAACGCTTGCAACCGGGCTTGCCAAGCCGTTTGACTTCCCGGTGCAGCACGGCTGCAACGGCGCGGGCTACACGGCGGCAGTGGTGATCGACGATCCGGTCAGCACGAGCTACGTCGCAACCTATCTCAAAGCGGCGGGCGTCACGCAAACCGGCACGATCACCAACGAAACCGTCAACAGCGGCGGCAGCGGTGACGATCCCGAGACGGACCTCGACGTGCAAACGATCTCGGGTCTTGCACCGGGTGCGAACATCATCGTCTACGACATGGGTTCGCTTACGGATCAAAACATCGAAGATGCCTACAACCAGGTGCTCAGCGACGGTAAAGCGAGCGCGGTGAACTCCTCGTTCGGCGGTTGCGAATCGAGCGATCCGTCGTTCGAAAGTGCAACCAACTCGATTGCGGAGCAAGGCGCAGCCGAAGGCGTCGAATTCTCAGCGTCCTCCGGCGACACGGGCTCCGACGAATGCGGAAATGACAACGAGAAAGGCGTCAGCGCACCCGCGGGCGATCCATACTTCACCTCGATTGGCGGCGTCAACTTCACCGAGAACAGCAGCACCGGCGCGCTGGAAACGGTGACGGCCGGCGATGCGTCGTGCAACGGCGGCGTCAAAGACGTCTGCTACGGCGGCGGCGGTGTCTCGACGACCGTCGCGCTGCCGAGCTGGCAGAGCGGCATCGCAGGCATGATTACCACGGGCCGCAATCAGCCCGACATCTCATTGCCCTTCGATTACGTAGCGGTCTACACCGGCGGAGCCTGGGGCGAATACCTCGGTACGTCGTGGTCCTCACCGGCATCGGTGGCGCTGTTCATCGAAGCCGACGAACTCCACGCAACCAAACTCGGCTGGCTCAACCAAACGCTGTACAGCCTGTTCTCGTCGACCGGCTACAGCGATTACTACACGCCGTGCACGTCGGGCAATAACATCGCCTATACGTGCAGCGCAACCGAATACAACCAAGCCGCAGGCATCGGCACACCAAAGGGCTTCGCCCTAGCGAACGCGTTGTAAGGGAATCGTCCCTCGACTACGCAAAGGGCCCGGCGTTTGCCGGGCCCTTCGCTACGCTCGGGATGACAAACATCGCCATTCCATCCAACGAGCAGATGTGTAGTGTCTTTCAAGGGAGGGTACGCGAAGCGGCTACAAACTTGCTACTGCAGCCAAGCCGCGGCGTGGCATGTCGTCTTGCGCCGGGATCGTCCCGGTATTTGCGATTTGCGCGATCAGCGCGGCGATACGGCGTGAACTGCGCATCGGGGCAACGAGTTCTTGATTGCGGCGGATCTCATCCAAACGGTGCGGAGTACGAATCATCGAGCGCACGGCGTGCACGACTTCGCTCGTACCGTGGATCGCGACCGCGCCCAACCCGTTGTGCCGCACGAACTCGACGTTGCCGCGCTCTTGACCGGGAATATAATCGTACACAACGACCGGGAGCTGTGCGGCGTTAGCTTCCGCAAGCGATCCGGGGCCGGCTTTCGTAACTAAGAGATCGACGGCACGGAAATACTCGGGAATCTTGTCGGTGAAGCCAAGGACGGTCATCGGCGTCGGGAGCGAGCGTGACATTTCGTCGAGCTTCTCGCGCAACGGCTCGTTGCGTCCGCAGACCACGAGCAGGTGAATGGGCAGACGCGCCTTGGCGAGCGCGAGCGTGGTAGGCAACAGCTTGCCGCCGCCCTCGCCACCGGCCATCAGCATAACGATCAGTCGATCCTCAGGCAGCCCAAGCTGCCTGCGCAATTCTTGCTTCGTGCCGACCACGTCATCGAACTTCGGATGGATCGGCTGTCCGAGCAAGCGTAGGCGATTGGGCGAAATGCCGCGTGAGAGTGCGCGTTCGTAGACTTCGCGCGCCGGTACTACGACCGCGTTGGCGTCGGGCATTAGCCACGACTCATGCACCTTCCCTAGATCCGTGATCACGGTGACGATCGGAATGTGCTGCATGCCGGCGTCGGCGCGAGCTCGTAACGCTGCATGATTTAGCAGCGGGTGCACTGAGACGATGACGTCGGGATGATAACTGAGAAAGAGATCGCGCAAACGCTCGCGGTAGAGCGGTTCGCAAAAACGAACGAGCGCGCGGTAACGGCGGCGGCCGTTGGTCGCATAGTACAGCGCGCCGTAGACCGGCGGCGCGTAGCGCAGCGCCATGCTGTAGCCCAGGCCAAGCTGGGTGAGGGGAAAGGCGCAGTGGGCGGCGACGTCTTCGATGCGGTGCTCGAATGCAAACGGTTCTTCGATTTCGTCTAGGGCTGCGGTGATCGCGTTCGCCGCGCTTCGGTGGCCGCCGCCCGTGTCCGAAATCAGAAAGAGGGCCCGTTTGGTCATTCAGTCTCCGCTGTCGTCTAGGCGCGCACCGGAGCCCGTTTCGAACGTCGCAGTGCGGCGTTGCGCGTGCGGCGAGAGGTCGGGGCTAGTTTGGCCAAAAGAAAGCGAGCCGGTGCGTCATAGAAGCGAAAGATATCGCCAAACTCGATATCGGGGTTTCGGTGGTGACCGTCGTGGTCCTCGGGGAGGACGATCTGCAGCGGCCGGGTGAGCCCCCGGACCCACCCTGGGGTCTTCCAACCAAGCTCGGTCGTGTGGCGCCACCAGACATGCAGCTGCCCGAGCACCAGACCAAGCAGCGCACCCGGCCAGGAGAGCTGCCACACGAAGGCGGCGACGATCAAATAGGGTACGGCCCCAAGGAACCCATCGAGCAATACCTCGCCGTTGGTCGAGAGCACGGCATGGTCCCAATACGAGCGACGGCGGTCGTGATGGGTGCGCAGGTGTAATGTAAACCAGAGATGTTGCGGGACGTGGTAGAAGAACGTCGACGCTAAATCTCCCACTACGAGTACGATCAGCATTGCGAGTGCAAGTGCCATGTGTGCGCTTCCTTCGTCCGAGGACGGTCATCGTATTAGCCGTTGCAGCATTGTTGTGCGGATGCAACGCTTCTACCTTTGAACGTACTACGCCGGCGCGCCCGATGGCAATTCCCAATCTCGAATACGCCATTAACACGGCGTTAAGCTGGCCCGCGCCGAGCGATGTCGATGCGCTCTTCGGTGCTCGCCCTATTCAAGATGGTGGCCGACTCGCTGCGCCGCAGCTCGCGATCGCGCGCGCAATTCTGCGCACGAATCCACGGATCACCGCGATTGGCTCGCTCGCTCTCGCTGAAGCCACCGTGCGTGCGGCGCGTGCCGCCTCATTGCCTCCGGAATTTCTTGCAGCGACGATTTTGCAAGAGAGCGCGTACGATCCGCAGGCGCTCTCGTCCGCGGGTGCTATCGGCATCGCACAATTCGAGATCGAAACAGCCGATGCGTACGGCGTGGACCCGTTCGACCCGTATCGCGCGATTCCAGGCGCCGCCCGATTGCTCGCATCGTACGTCGTCGCATATGGCGGCACGTATGCCGATCCGTACGCAATGGCGCTCGCAGCATATAACGCCGGGCCCGGCGCGGTCGCGCGCTATCACGGCGTGCCGCCATATCCGGAGACGCGCGAGTACATCGCCTTGATCTACGAACGGTGGGGACGGATCGCCGGCTACGAGCGTGGAAGGGGGCGCACATGAGCATGCACCGTTGGTTGATCAGTGCCGGCGCGGTTGTTGCGCTCGCGAGCTGCGGAAGCGCGACAGATACAACGACCTTTCAACCTCCGCCCGGGTACACTGCCGCAGTGTCGGTCGGTCCGTTCGTCAAGGTCTGGCGTGGGCCGCAGAACAAGCGCATCGGCATCGTCTTTATGGCGCTTCCTACCGAGATCCCATTTGATAAGATTGGCGAGAATACAACGGTCCAGGACGCGGAGGTCGTCAAACACGAAGCGCTCAAGATCTGCGGCAGTCAGAACGCGTACTACCTCTCGATGATCGGCGCGACGCAGGAAGCCCAATCGGCCGACCCGGGCGAAAAGGAGCTGATCGACGTGATCGCCACCCATCTCAACGGAAAGACCTACATGGCGATGTACGTTCGCCCGAAGGGCACCGCCGCAGACCCGGCCGCCGAAACCGCGATCAAGAACGTCTGCCCGAAATCGTAGATTGCTGTAACTAAGTCCCCTCGACTGCGGGTATAGGGGAGGGTATGCAACAGCGGGTTACGGTCCCACGCGACCGTCTTGAGATCGTAGAGCTGACCGTCGCCGCGGCGGGTCACCGTTTCGCCAAGGATGTGCGCGACGGGTTGACGGCGTCACCCAAGACCCTCTCTTCGAAGTACTTCTACGATGAGATCGGTTCCGAGCTCTTCGACGCGATCACCCATCTGCCGGAGTATTATCTTACTGCCGCCGAGACCGAGATTCTCCGCGAGTGGGGATGGGAGATCGTACGTCTACTCGACGATCCGGTCGAGTTTCTCGAACTGGGAAGTGGTAGTGCGAACAAGACGCGGCTCTTGATCGAGGAAGCGCTGCGCCTGCAGCCCAACCTTCGTTACAGTCCGATCGATATTTCGATCGATGCTCTGCGCGCATCCTCGATGGCACTCGTCGAGCACTACAAAGGCCTTCGCGTGCGCGCGTATGCCGGTGATTATTTCACCGTCCTGCAGTCGGGTGCACTCGCGTTCGAACGTCGCGTACTTGCGATGTTGATGGGCTCGAACCTCGGCAACTACCAACCGCGTGCGGCACGGCAGTTGATAACGCTGATCGGACACGCGCTGCGTCCGGGCGACGGATTGCTGCTCGGTATCGATCGCAAAAAGGATGCCGCCACACTCGAACTCGCCTACGATGATCCGACCGGCGTGACGTCCGCGTTCAACCGCAACCTGCTTGCGCGCATCAACCGCGAATTGGGTGGAACCTTTGATCCGCGGGCATTCGAGCACGTCGCACGTTACGATCCCAAACGGGGCAGCGTCGATTCGTTCCTAGAATCGCAGCGCGAGCAGCGCGTGCAAATCGAGGCGCTCGAGCTCGACGTGCACTTTGCACTTGGCGAAGCGATTCATACGGAGTCGTCATACAAGTTCGACGACGCCGACGTCACGGCGCTGGCCGCAGCGGGCGGCTTCGCGGTGCGTAAGACCTGGACCGATCGCGCCGCGCGCTTTGCCGTGTATCTGCTAGTGCGCACGCGATAGTCGTTCGAGCAACCGCAACGACGCGTCGACTGCGATTGCAAGCGTGCATACGGCGATGCTGCCGGCAAGGATTTCGTCGTTGTGATGCAGCGTGAAACCCATGAAGATCAGCGAGCCAAGTCCGCCCGCACCGACATAGCCGCCGAGTGTTGCAAGCGCAATCATCGTGACGGCCGCGACGCGCACGCCCCCAAGAATCACCGGAAACGCCTGTGGCAGCTCGACGCGCACGATGCGCTGCGCCGCCGACATGCCCATGCCGATCGCTGCATCGCGTTGCGCGGGATCGACACCGCGCACACCGGCCAGCACGTTGCGCACCAGTACGAACTGCGCGTAGGCGACAAGCGCGACGAAAATCGGCACGGGTCCCAGGCCTAACGCTTCGACGAGCAGCGCGAGGAGCGCCAAGCTCGGAATCGTATAGAGCGCGCCGAGCAACGCGAGCACGACGCGCGAAAGACCTTCACGCCGCGCGAGCGCGAGCCCGGTGGGCAGCGCGATGGCAAAGGCGCACGCAAGGGCAACGGCGACGAGCGCGAGATGCGCCGCGGCGAGCACGATAACGTGCGCCGGATGCGCCAGCAGGTAGCTCATTCGTCGCTAAACAACTCGCGGACGAAGTCGCTTTGGGGGCGCGCGAGGACGTCGGCAGGCGTGGCGGCTTGTTCGATACGGCCCGCGCGCAACACCACGATACGATCGGCGAGACGTTGTGCTTCCTTGACGTCGTGTGTCACGAAAAGGGTCGTCGTGCCGAGCCGCTGCACGATCTCGTGCAATTCACGTTGCAAGGTTCGTCGTACGATCGCGTCGAGAGCGCCGAAGGGCTCGTCCATCAGTAACGTGCGCGGCTGCGCGGCAAGGGCGCGCGCGACGCCAATGCGCTGCGCTTCACCGCCGGAAAGCTCGCTTGGGTGCCGGTGCCGGTAGCGATCGGGATCGAGCCGCACGAGTTCGAGCATCTCATCGACGCGCGCGTTGATGCGCGCGCGATCCCAGCCCAGCAGCGACGGCACGATAGCGATATTTTGCGCAACGTCCATGTGCGCAAAGAGTCCCACCGCCTGAATAGCGTAGCCAATACCACGCCGCATGATCACCGGATCGAGCGTAGCGGTATCGACGCCGTCGAGTTCGATGCGTCCGCGATCGATCCGCACCATTCGGTTGACGGTGCGTAGCAACGTACTCTTACCCGAGCCCGACGGCCCGACGAGCGCGATAAATTCGCCGGGCTGCACGTCGAGATCGACGTCGTCGATCCCGGACGCCGCGGCGCCGTTGTAATGCGCGCTCACGCCGGCGAACCGAATCGAAGCGCCGCTCACACTACGCTCTTTAAGAACACGGCGGCGACGTCGGCGGGATCGCGATCGTGCGCTTCGACTTGATCGTTCATCGTGCGTGCGGCGCTGGTAGTGATCAGTGGGGAAACCGCATTGAGCGTGCCGGCAATCCGCGGCTCCCGTGCAAGCGCGGCCTTCGTCACGAGCGGCGCGACGTTGTACGCGGGCCATAAGTGCTTGTCGTCGTCCAGCACGACGAGATGATTGCTCGCGATGGCACCATCGGTGGTAAACGCGGTCGCGATGTCGGCACCTCCTTGGAGCAGTGCTTCGTATTTCAATGAGATGTCGTACGTGCGCACGGACTCGAAGTGAAAGCCGCCGTAGACGCGCTGCAGGCCCGGCAGTCCATCGGGTCGCGTAATGAATTCGGGTATCGTCGCCAAGCGCAAACGTGAAGCAACCGGGGCGAGATCGGAAAGCGTGCGCAAGTGGTAGCGCGCGGCAATTGCTCTGGTCGTGGCGAGTCCCTGGGAGTTGTTCATGGGCGAACGGTCCAGCCATACGATCCCGTACTCGCGGGCAAACGCATCCCGCACGAACGTGTAACACGCTTGTGGATCGGTTATCGGCGCGTGGTGCAGCACGCTGATCAGCGCTGTTCCGGTATACTCGGGATAGATTTCGATTTGCTCGCGCGCCATCGCCGCCATCGTGATCTGCGTCGAGCCCAAGTTCAACCGGCGCTCTACGCGCAATCCGGCTCGCTCGAGGGCTTGCGCGTAGATCTCGGCGATCACGATCGATTCCGTGAAGTTCTTCGATCCCACCGGGATCGTTCCGCGCGCACCACATGCAGGCAACACGCAGAAGGACGTCATGCCGGCGATGGCTCGCGCTCGCGTCGTCATCGGCGCACCTCGACGAGCAACGCCATCGCCGCGACGATCGCCGATGCCGCCGCGAGCAGCGCACCATCGCCGGTCTGCAGCCCGCGCACGATGTCGTCGCCGAGGCCGCCGGCACCAACGAACGTTGCAAGCGTTGCGCTGCCGATTACTTCTACGCCGGCGGTGCGCACGCCGGCGAGTGCGACGGGCAACGCGAGCGGAACAACCACGCGCGCAAAGCGCTGCGCCGCCGACATGCCGAGGCCGGTCGCCACATCGAGTGCGGCGGTTGGCGTATTACGTATCGCTAAATCGACATTAATAACGATAGGCGGTAACGCGAGGAGCGTGAGCGCGACGATCGCCGGGGCAGTGCCGACGCCGATCAATGGAACAAGCAACGCAAGTACGGCGATGCTCGGGAGCGTACGCCCAAGCGCGGCTGCGGCGAGAATCGGCGAACGTGCCCAGCCACGCGTTGCGCTGAGCAGCCCGAACGGCCCACCGATCAGGCACGCGAGCGCCAGCGCCCCAAGGGCAAGGGCCGCATGGCGCAGGGTGTCGGCATAAAGGACGGCCCACATCACACTAGATTTTGTCCCTCTCGGGGCGAAACCATGGAAAAATGCTCCAGCAAGAAGACGCAGCGCTCGAACGGCTCTCGGTACCGCTCGACGATCCCTCGCTGTACTTCAGCCGCGAACTCTCGTGGCTCGAGTTCAACGACCGCGTCTTGGAGGAAGCGCTCGACCCCGGCACGCCGTTGCTCGAGCGACTCAAGTTCGTCGCGATCTACGGTACGAATCTCGACGAGTTCTTCATGATTCGCGTCGCGGCGATCAAACAACAGATCGAAGCGCAGGTCGTGCGCCGTTCCGACGATGGCCGCATGCCGGCCGAACACCTCGCCGCGATCTCGTCGCGGCTGCGCAGTTCGCTTGCGACGCAGACGCGGTTGCTCAACGACGAGTTGTTGCCCGCGCTCGAACGCGAGGGCATCAAGGTGTTGCGCATCTCGGATCTCCCCGAAGAGCGGCAAGCCGTACTCGAGCGCGTGTTCGACGATCGGCTTTTCCCGGTGCTCACGCCGCTCGCCGTGGATTCGGGCCATCCGTTCCCTTACATTTCGAATCTGTCGCTCTCGCTTGCGGTCGAACTCGAAGAGCCGACGGCAGAGGGTGTTGAGCTGCACTTCGCCCGCGTAAAGATTCCGCCGACGTTGCCGCGCTTCGTGCCCCTCGAAGGTGCGCCCGACGGCGAGCGCCACTTCGTCTTGATCGAAGATTTGATCGGACAACACCTCGACGTGCTCTTCCCGGGCATGACGGTGCGCGAAGCGTATCTCTTCCGCGTGACGCGCGACGCCGATCTCGACTTGCAGGAAGACGAAGCCGATGATTTGCTGCGTGCGATCGAGTCGGAGCTGCAGCGACGCCGCTTCGGCGAGCCGGTTCGTTTAGAGATCGAGCGCGGCATGCCGGAGTACATGCGCGACTTCCTCTTGCGCGCGCTGGATCTGTCCGAAGTCGACTGTTACGAAGTCGATGGCATCATGGCCCTCTCCGATTTGTGGCAGCTCATCGGGTTGCCCGACTACGAGACGTTGCACGATGCGCCGTTCCTTCCCGCGATTCCGCGCAACCTGGTCGGTAAGGTCGATCTCTTCGCGTTGATCCGCGAGAACGATATCTTGCTCCAGCACCCGTACGAGTCGTTCGACCCGGTCGTGCAGTTCTTGCAGCAAGCCGCACAAGACGAGCAGGTGTTGGCGATCAAGGCGACGCTGTACCGTACCTCAGGCAAGAACTCGCCGATCGTGCGCGCGTTGCTGGAAGCGGCCGAGAACGAAAAGCAAGTCGCCGTCGTCATCGAGCTCAAAGCGCGCTTTGACGAAGAGAACAACATCGAGTGGGCACGCCGCCTGGAGCGCGCGGGCGTGCACGTCGTGTATGGATTCCCCGGGCAGAAGGTCCACGCCAAGACGCTCATGGTCGTGCGGCAAGAAGAAGACGGCATCCGGCGATACATGCACTTCGGCACCGGCAACTACAACGAGAAGACTGCGCGTCTGTATACGGATCTGAGTTTGTTCACCTGCCGCCGTGAACTCGGCGCGGACGTGACCCAACTTTTCAACGCGCTCACCGGCTTCTCGAACGTTACCGACTACGAAGACTTGCTCGTCGCGCCGACGACGCTTCGGCGCGAGATGCTCGCGATGATCGATCGCGAGACCGAGCATGCGCGCGCCGGCCGGCCGGCAGGCATCCGTGCCAAGCTCAATGCGATCACGGACGCCGACATCGCGCGCGCCCTGTATCGCGCGTCGCAGGCCGGCGTGCCGATCGAGCTCTTGATCCGGGGCATGTGTATCTTGCGGCCGGGCGTCCCGGGTGTGAGCGAGACGATCCGGGTGCGCAGCATCGTCGGCCGCTTCTTGGAGCACTCACGCATTTACGTCTTCGAAAATGGAGGTAATCGTGAGGTGTATATGTCCAGCGCAGACTGGATGGGGCGCAATCTCGATCGGCGCGTGGAGCTTGGCGTACCCGTGATGGATCCGGTGATCGCCGAGACACTGCAGAGTCAAATTCTCTCGGTGTTGTTTGCCGACAACGTGAAGAGCCGCGCGCTCAACTCCGATGGCTCGTATACGCGGCTGCAAATTCCGGCCGGAGAAATGCCAATTCAGGCACAGCGCATCTTCCTCGCGCAAGCGCAGTCGGCGTAAAGTTCCCAACATAAAGATTCCTTAACTTTCACGCGTTACGCTCGTGAGTGGTTGCTGCGGAATTGGCCGCGGCTGGTTTGCATTTTTTTGATTCGACGATGGAGGCCGCGTGCGCAATTTCGTTCGGGCTCTAGTAGCTTTATTGCTGGTGACTGCGTTCGTGCAGCCGGTATGGGCGGCGACGCCTGTGGATAACAATGCCGTTGCACAAACGACATC
>DATJOM010000092.1:0-20764 GCA_035507095.1 Candidatus Acidiferrum sp. | reverse complement strand
CACCGCCAAAGGTGAGACCGAAGACAAGCTGCGCGGATTCGAGGCGGGTGCGGATGATTATATCACCAAGCCGTTTGGCCCGCAGGAATTGCTCGCGCGCGTGCGCGCAAAGATCCGCCGAGTCGAAGTCGACTCCTCGCTGTCTCCGCTCACTCGTCTGCCGGGCAATCTCGCAATCGAAGCCGAGCTGCGCCGCCGCATCGACGACGACGAGCCATTCTCGGTCGTGTACATCGATCTGGATAACTTCAAGGCGTTCAACGACGTCTACGGCTTTACGCACGGCGACGAAGCGATTCAACTCGTTGCACACGTGACGGTCGACGTGGTCCGACGGCGTGGCGCGACCACTGATTTCGTGGGCCACATCGGCGGTGACGACTTCATCGCCGTGACACAAACCGATCGCGCCGAGGAGATCGCCAAAGAGATCATCGCCGACTTTGACAAGGATATTCGCAACCTGTACTCGGCCAAGGATCTGCGCGCCGGGTACATCGAGACGCGCGACCGCCGCGGTGCGCTCAATCGCTTTCCGATCATGACGATCTCAATGGCGATCGTCAACAACGATCGCCATCAACTCAGCAACTACGCGCAGGTCGGTGAAGCCGCCGCCGAACTCAAGCGCTATGCCAAATCGATTGCCGGCTCGGTCTACGTAAAGGACAAACGCCGCCAATGACCCTTCGACCGATATTCTGCGCGTTATTACTTCTCGTCATCGCCCCATCGATAGTCGGCGCGAAGACCACGACGCTTCAGCAGCGTATCGAGGCGCAGCGGCAGAAGGCGGCGGCGATCCAGGCGAGGCTGCACGAGAAAAAAGCGCAACTCAATGCAGCAACCGTCAAAGTGCAAGGATTGCAAGCGCAGCTCAACGAGACTAATGGCGCGATCGACGACGTCACCGCACGTCTGAACGATATTAGCGCGCAGGCACGCTCGACCCAGAGCAAGGCCGATTGGAATAACGTGCAGTTGCAAGCTGCGGAGCGTTCGTTGCGCGTGCACGACGACGCGCTGCGCGAGCGCCTCGTAGAAATCTATGAAAACGGCGATCTGAGTTACGCCGAAGTCTTGCTCTCGGCGCGTACCTTTACGGAATTCGTCGAGCGCTGGGAAGACCTGCACCTAATCATTGATGCAAACGAAAAAGCGGTCAAGGAGCGTCGCGCCGCGGCAGACCGTGTTGCATCGGTGCAAACGGCACTGGAGCAGACGCAGCTGGAGCTCTCAAACGAGCAACAAGATCGCCTGCGCACGAAGAATCAGCTCAGTGCGCTTGCCGAAGAGCGCCGCAACCTCGTCGCTGTTGCCGACAGCGAGCGCCGCCATGTCGCAAACGAAGTTGCGGAGATGGAAGATCTGTCCGCCTCCGAGGAAGCGCAACTCGAAGCCTTGATTCAGGCGCGCGAACGCGAGCTCGAATCAGAGCGTAAGGCGCAGGGCATTGCCGGCACCTACGTGCCATCGGGGCCCGGGACGTTCGCGTGGCCGGTCTCGGGCACGATCACCTCACCGTTCGGGTGGCGCTCCAACCCGTTTGGCGGCGCACCCGAGTTTCATCAGGGGCTCGACATCGCGGCGCCGATGGGGACGACGGTGACGGCCTCCGCCGCCGGAACGGTCTTGATGGCACAGTGGTACGGTGGCTATGGCAACTACATCTTGATCGACAACGGTGGTGGCTACTCGACCGGCTACGGCCACCTCTCCGCCTTCTACGTTTCGGTCGGCCAGCAGGTCAAGCAAGGTCAAGCGATCGGTGCCATTGGGTGCACCGGCGATTGCACCGGTCCGCACGTCCACTTCGAGATTCGTTATCACGGCAAGCCAATCGATCCGGCCCCTCGCTTGCACTAAGAAAAGGCTGGCCCGTTAAGAAACGGAATAGGGTGCACCCCTCGTTAAGGTAGGCGGGTATGATCGATCCCATGGCCGGTAAATTCAGAGCGCTGATAGCGGCGCTCGTGGTTCTCATCGTCGCGCTCGTCGGCACACTCTATCTCGTCGCGCGCGGGTTTGACGCTACGCCGTCGCGCGCGCAGTTCAGCGTGAGCATGGCGGGCGACAGTGGGCATGACGCAAGCACGGCCAACGTGCCCCCGGCCGCACTCTTCGATAAAGCGCTTACGGATCTGGAGACGGACTACTACAAGCCGTTCGAGCCGCAAACGCCGTTTCGCGGCGAAGCGCAAGCGCTCACCAAATATTTGCAGAGCAACCACGTTGCGCATCCGACTCTTCCGAGCGAGGTTGCAAGCGGCGATCCGCAGGCCGACGCACAGCGTTTGGCCGACGTCGTCACGTACGCGCAGCGCACCTACGGTGCACACCTGACCGGCGGACCGGCTACGCTCACGCAAGTTGCACTCACCGGCGTCATGAACTCGGTCGACGATCCCTACACGGTATACCTGACGCCGCACGAAATCCAGAGCTTGCAAGAGCAGCTCAACGGCGGCGACTTCGGTGGGATCGGCGTCTACATTCTTCAGCTCAAAGACGGCGAAGTCGTGCTGCAGCCGATCGACGGCGCACCGGCGGCACTTGCCGGCATGAAACCCGGCGAGATCGTCGACACGGTTGATGGGCGCAGCGTCAAGGGTGTCCCGATCGATGTGATCGAGCATTGGATTCGCGGCGAAGAAGGTTCTCGCGTCGTGCTGACCACGCACCCCTACAAAAAAACGAACGAGCATCATTATTCGATCACGCGTGCGATCATCCACGTGCCGACGGTGCAGAAGCACATGGAGGACGGCTACGAATACATTCGCTTGAGCGATTTCGGTTCGACGTCGGCAAGCGAAATGAAGCAAGCCCTACTCTATGGCAAAGCACACAACGCCAAGGGCTACATCCTCGACCTGCGCTATAATGGCGGTGGGTTGGTCAGCGCTGCGATCGATATTTCGAGCTTCTTCATCCCGCAGGGGACGATCGTATCCACGATCGATCGCGAAGGCCATCGCCAGATCGAAGAGGCGCACGGCGACGCGATCGGCGGGCAACCGCTCGTCGTCCTGGTCAACCGCTACACGGCGAGCGCATCCGAGATTACCGCGGGCGCGTTACAGGATTACCACCTCGCGAAGATCGTAGGGACCAAGACCTTCGGGAAGGGCGTCATTCAAAGCATCTACGATATGCCCGACGGCGGCGCGCTCAAGATCACGACGCAACGGTATCTCACGCCGCTTGGCCGCGAGATCCAGCACAAAGGCATCATGCCGGACGTTGTGCTTGCGCAGGGCGACGACGTTCCACTCGACACTCCCGCCGACAAACAGCTTGCCGCTGCCAAGGCCCAACTCGCACAACTTCAACAATAGATCGGCTACCATGAAGCGCACACTCTCTCTCGCCCTCGCGACCGCCATCGGCGCCGCTCTTCTCGGCTTTCCATCAGCCCACGCGGCTGCTTCGCCGACGATTAGCGCAGCACAAGCCGGGGAAGTTTCAACGACGTATCACTACCTGACGACCGAGTTCTATAAAAAGGTCGACAACCAGAAGGTCCTCGACGGCGCACGCGATGGTCTCGACTACACGTTGAATAAGCACCACGTCACATCGAAGGTTCCGGCGTTCCACGCCGGCGCCGATGACGCGAACGTGCGCTCGGTTGAGCTCGATATCGAAGACGCGCAGCGCGCAGCCGGCAAGAAAATCTCTTCAACCGATCTGACCTACTCCGCGATTGCGGGCATGCTGAACTCCGTGAAGGATCGCTACACGGTCTTTCTCGATCCAAAAGACTATGCCGAGCTCAACACGGGGCTCGACGGCGCCGACTTCGGCGGAACCGGTATCGTCATTCAAGAGGACGATACGAGCAAGTACATCGCGGTCAGCGATGTCGTGCCGGATGGCCCAGCCGATAAAGCCGGCGTCCAGCAAGACGATCTGATCATCGCGATCGACGGAACGTCAACCAAAGGTTGGACGACCGATCGTGCCAGCGCCCACCTGCGCGGCAAAGAGGGCACGAAGGTCTCGATTACCCTGCAGCGCAACGGCAAAGCCCTCGCGCCGATCACGCTGACGCGCGCGAAGATTCATCAACTGAGCGTGTTCGAGAAGATGTTGCCCGGTAACATCGGCTACGTTGACTTGACCGTGTTCGGAAAAGACACGTCCAGCGAGCTTGCTGGTGCGCTCGATCGCCTGCAAAAGAAAGGCGCAAAGGCCTTCATCATGGATCTGCGCAACAACGGCGGCGGCTATCTGCAAGCTGCGGTCGGCGTGAGCTCGAAATTCATCGCGTCGGGCCCGATCGTCTCGGTCGAATCGCGTGGCTCCAACATCACCACGCTCGAAGCGAGCAACACGGCGATTACACCGGTGCCGCTCGCAGTACTGGTGAACCAATTCACCGCATCGGCCTCGGAGATCACTTCGGGCGCGATTCAGGACAGTGGCGTCGGCGAGCTCATCGGCACAAAGACGTTCGGGAAGGGCGTCGTGCAGACGATCTATCCGTTACCCGACGGCTCGGCGGTGAAGATCACGACCGCGCGCTATCTCACGCCGCACAACCGCGACATCAACCACCTTGGCATCCAACCCGACATCGTGGTCGCAGAGCCGCGCACGTCGCGTTTCGGCGATCCGAAAAACGATCCGCAGCTCGTGCGCGCGATGAACTACCTCGGGCAGCAAATCGCGCACCTCGATCAAATCAACGGAAGCTCAGAGTAGCTAGGTCGAGCTCTTCTTCTTCCGCGTACTCGGGGACGTCGACGCCTTTTTGCGCGTCGACGTCTTTTTTACGCCGCTTGGTTTCGGCTCCGCAACTGCGGTTTCATCGACCTTTTTCTTGCGCGGCCGTCTCGTGCTAGGCGCGGGCCCGAGCGCCGGAATCGTCGTTGTCTCGAGTTCGCCCGCAACACCGCTCGCCTTCGTGCGACGGCGCCGTGCGGGTTTCGTGCGGCCCACTTCCTCGGCCGGCAGCGTGAGATGCGGCGGCGGCGCTTCAACCGCCGGGGGTCCGGCTTTGCGCACCGGCGCAATCGCGCGCGACGGTTCGCGTGGCGCGGTCATGCCGGTCGGTTGCGCCGAACCTTGCGAATCGACGCGGAAAACATGACGATCCGGCACCGACGGCGCCATCGGCAGCGATCCCGTCAATGGTTCGGCCGGTCCCCGCTCGCCGCCACCGCCACGTCCACCACGGCGGCGACGACGCCGGCGACGGCGTCCGCCGTGTCCGCCCTCGCCGTTGTTGCTCGCGGCAACGTGCACCGGCGGTTGGGCGTCTTCGTCTTCCTCGTCGTCTTCGTCGAGGTCGGCTTGTGCGGCAGCGCTCTGCGGCGTGATGCCGACTTGCGCGGCCGCCTCGAAATGTTGTTCACCGTTGCCGCGTCCGCCACGTCCGCGACGACGGCGGCGCCGGCGGCGTTTGCCGCGAGTCTCGCCATCGCTGCGCGCCTCGCTCTCGTTGATGACGATCGCATCGGGCAGATGCTCCGCCTTCGTCTCCGCGACGAGCGCCGGATCGTCGGCCTCTTCCTCTTCGGTCGCTTGCGTGATACCGATCGGCGGACGCGCCTGTTGCTGTGACGCGGCTTCGGCCGCAAGTTCGCGTAGCTCCGCGGCCTGCTCGGCCGCGGTCAGCGTGACCTTGCGCCCCTTACCGCCACGGCGGCGTTTCTTCTTGGCCTCACCGGCAGCGGCCGCGACGAGTTCGGCGAGCACGTAATCATCGGCATCGTCGACGTCGAGGATTCGGATCTTCGCAAAGTTGCCGGCGTTGTTGGCGGCGTTCTCCACTTCAACGATGCGATCGCCGACAACCGCGGTTGCCGACGTCGGGTTCGGGAGACGCCCTGAAAGTAAATCGACTTCGACTTCGTCGCCGACGCGAATCGGTCGCAACTGCTCGATCGCTTTGGTGACGCGCTCGACGCGCGAGCGCTCGGGGTGCAGCAACGGATCGACACGCACGTGAATCTTTCTGTCGATCTCTTTGGCGAGTTCGCCAACCTCGTCTTCGTACCAGAATTCCATCTGGGCCGCGACCGATGGCGCCGCGTGCACGAGAATCGGGTGATGCTCGTGATCGCGGTGGCCGTTCTGCCGAACGTGCCGCATCGTGTCGATTGCCACCGACTGCGGCGACATCACCGCGCCGGTTCCGCTACAGGTCGGGCACGTGCCGCGCAACTGCGCACCGAGATCTTTTCCGATACGCTTGCGGGTGAATTCGAGCAGCCCGAGGTTCGAGAACGATTGAATCGTTGCGCGCGTGCGATCGCGGCGCAAGCCGTCTTCGAGCGCTTTGATCACCTTGCTACGCGCCGACTCGGACGCCATGTCGATGAAGTCGACGACGATAATGCCGCCGATATCGCGCAGGCGCACTTGGCGCGCGATCTCGCTCGCGGCTTCGATATTCGTGCGTACGATCGTATCTTCGAGGTTCTTGCCGCCGGTGAACTTGCCCGAGTTGACGTCGATGACGGTGAGCGCTTCGGTCGACTCGATGACGATCGAACCGCCGGCAGGCAGATTGATCTTCGGCTTGAGCAGTCGCTGCAACTCGTCGGTGACCTTGAAGTCGTCGAAGAGGTCGCGACCATGATTGTAGTGCTGCACGCGATCGAGATATTGCGGCCCGAGCAGCTGGAGAAACTCGCGGACCTTGCGATACTCTTCCTCATCGTCGATCAGCACGCGCTCGACATCGGCCGTGATGAAGTCACGCGCCGCTTTGTAGACGAGGTTCATGTCGCGGTGCAGGAGCGAGGGCGAAGGCGCGCGCTTGAAGGTTTCGAGGATGCCGTGCCACATGCGAATGAGCACGCCGAGATCGGCGATCAGCTCCGCTTCGCTTACGCCGGCCGCGGCGGTGCGCACGACCGTTGCCATACCCTCCGGGCGGATGCGCTTCATTACCGCTTTGAGACGGTTGCGCTCGTCGGCCGATTCGATCTTGCGCGAGACGCCGGAGTACTTGCCGGTCGGCATCAAGATCAGGTAGCGTCCAGGCAACGAGATATTGGTGGAGATGCGCGCACCTTTGAGGCCGCGCGGCTCCTTGACGATCTGAACCAGAACGTCGTCGCCCTTCTTCACCTTTTCGCTGATGGTGAAGCCGGAGTGGCCGTGCGTGATCTCGACGTCGCCGATGTTTAAGGGTTGTTTATTGATATCGTCGACATATAAGAACGCGTTGCGTCCAAGTCCGATGTCGACAAACGCGGCGCCCATACCAGGCAACACGTTTTGAACTTTTCCTTTGTAGATCGATCCGATAACGCGCTCTTCGCGTTCGATGTAGAGTTCGGCAAGCGTGCCGTTCTCAAGTATGGCGACCCGGTTTTCCCACGGGTCGCTCGAGATTAGAATCTCGGTTGACAAATTTTCCTCAGTGTCTGGAACACGGCGACGGCAACCCGGCGGGGCAATGGCCCCGGAATCGCTGCGTCAGCGGACGCGCTCCTGGTAGAAATCTTAAAACGCCGACGAAGTTCAGGAAGCTTGGCAAGCGGACCTTCTCTGGGAAGAAAGCCCCTCGACAGCGTGGCCCTTTTGGGCCATGATGCTGGGGAGATGATCCGAGCGACTTACCAGCCGCGCTTTTCGGCTATGGGAAGCAGCCGTTAGTGGCTTCCAACCGGCGACTGGCCTTCCGGCAACCCATGACCTTGCAGATTAGCTTGCGGGTTTCGGGCGTCCGCGCTCCGGTGAGCGCCACCCTCGTCGATCTCTCGGGCGGAGGCGGAATGGTGGCCGCGAGGACCGCGCTCAAGGAGAACTCGCCCGTCGAGTTCGACCTGCCGCGCGAGGGGCATCCGCACCTTCGCTTGCCCGGGAAAATTCGTAAAGTCACGTTTATGCCGGGCGAGCGCCTGTTTAAGTACGCGGTCGAGTTCGAAAATCTCGACGAGGAGACCCGCGAGGCGCTGCACCGCTTCATCACGCTGCAACAACGGCGCGAACTCGCGATCACCCGGCGCGGCACGGAACTGACCTCGGCTCGGCTCTTGTCGCGAGAGCAGCGCGCGCATCGCCGCATCGACGTCGATGTTCCCGTGCGCATCTCGATCGTCGACGTTCCGGGCGTGATGGAGGCGACGCTCACCGACGTCAGCACCGGCGGCGTGCGCATTTTGATCGAACACGTCTTACGGCAAGAGTGGGTCGTAACGCTACGGTTCACGCTTCCGAGCCAGGTGCTCAAGGCGGACGCGCCGCCGTTCAAAGAGATCAGGGTCAACGCACGGGCTCTGCCCGGCATCAAGCCGCTGCGCGGGAAATACATTCAAAGCCTGGCGTGGGTACACCCGGATCCGGTGGTTACGGCTGAGATCAATCGCTTCGTGCAAGCAGTACACCTCACGGCGCTGCGCCGGGGTTAACCTCTCCAAGAATTTCAAAGGGCCATGGGTAGGCCCAACTCGCGCGCTTATAGAGCTCGACGTTTTTGCGCCGTCCGCCGATGTCGATCTCGGCACGCACGAGATTGCGCAGTGCCGGCAGCGGCTCGACGTCGCGTAGCGTCAGTTGCCAGAAGCCAAGCATTTCGAGTTGTCGCAGCGATGTGTAGCGCGAAAGCGCATCGATCCCACGCAGCTCGCGCAAGGCTTCGAGATGCAGCGCGTCCAGGTTGCGTGCGGCGAGTTCGCGCAGGTCGACCGGCGTCGAGATCCAGGCGAGCCGCAACGCGCGCAGCGTCGGCGGAAAGGCGAGCGACATTAACGTGACGCCGGAGCAGTCGAGCGCTTCGAGATGCGGGTACCGTTGCGCAAGCTCGCGCGGGTCGAGCACCAATCCGCGCTCGGCGATGCGTACGTAGCGCGCGTCGGGCGGATACGCCGGCTTCCATTGATTGCGCACGCACAGCGGTCGCAACTCGACGTTCGCGATTCCCAAATGCGTTGCCACGATCCGCTCCGCATGCGCCGGTCCAATCCATGCATCATTACTAGGAGCCTCGGTCCCTCGACTACGCTTCGCCACGCTCGGGATGACAAAGCGTCTCCATCGATGGAGGACGAGCGCCCGATCGCTGACGCGTAGTACCAGATCGGAGACCGCGATGTCGACCGTGTGGTGATCGTGCCCAACAATCGTCGCCTCGACGCTCGAGCCGTCACCGACCGGCATCGTAAATGAGTCACCGACACGGTAAGGAAGTTTCATGCGTGGCTAAATCGCGTAGTGGTGGGCGCCGATTCGATCGCGACTACGGCGTTACCACGCACGCCGTGCTCTTTCTCACCGATCTCGACCCCGACGCCGCCGGCGACGCGGGCGCGCACGCGACGCACTACGAAGCGGTACCGGTCGCGGATTTTCGTGCGCTCCTCAGCTTGGTACCGAAGGATGCGATCCCGAGCGCAACGTTCGTCGACGTCGGTGCGGGGATGGGCCGTGCGATGATACTCGCCGCGGAGTACCCATTCAAACAAGTTGTCGGCATTGAGGTCTCCCCAGCCCTCTACGAAATCGCCAGAGAGAATCTTGCCGCTGCGCGAGCACGTGGCTTACGTTGCCACGATACCCGCCTCGTCCGCGACGACGCGCGCATCGCGCATTATCCACCCGGCGACCTCGTCGTCTTCCTTTTCAATCCGTTCGACGCCGACGCGTTACGCACGACCTTGGCGAGCATTGAAGGGCGCCGCAATCCGGGCGCCACGTGGCTTCTGTACCACACCCCGGTCGAACGCTCGACGTTAGAGTCCATACCCGAATGGAAACTTCTCTCCGAGATCGCCTGCGGCGTGGTGTACTGCTCGAGCCGGCCTTAGCGAGTTTTACGAGGCCGAGCGCGCACGTGAGCAAGATAGCCGAGTCACGCGGGAACAAAGGACCGCGAAGAGCCTCAGGGTTGCTCGTGCATCTTATTTCGCTCGTCGTATGCGCTCGAAAGCTTCGCTGCGAAAGCGTCGAGTGTGAGTGGCCTCAGCATTGGACGACGCGAGCCGCTGAAACTGCTGGCGCTTATTGCACCCGTCTTCGCTGCCTCGAGCTTATGAATAAAGAGCTGACAAATTCTAACCCCTGGTCGAATCTGAATTGGAATCTCACCGACATTTGTTAGCTCGAGCGTGAGGCAGCCCTTGTAGCCGGGATGAACCCCCGCAGCAGTCGCAATAATAAGCCCCGCTCGGCCCCAGCTAGATTTACCTATCACATACGCTGCAAGATCGTTCGGCAACGAGATCCATTCGAGGGTCACTGCCAACACGAAGCTCTGAGGATGCAGAATATACGAGCTTCCAAATGGTATATACGTCGTGCTTGTCAAATCCGGACCCACCGTCGCCGAACCCGTCGAAGGCAGCAAAGGCAAATAGGCCATCTGCGTCTGCTTTAGATGGGCGAACCAAGTACCGAGGCGCAGATCAATCGATGCGGTCCCTTCCGATCTCAATGCGTCGAGATTCGGGGTAGGCACAATGATCAGGGGGTCTTTTGTATTTTCCCTCTGGCCTTCCGCAAGCATGTCACTGAGCCGATCGGACTTAATAATCATTGCGCCTGAATCTGCTCAATCTCGTAGATTTCCAGATTCTTTAGAATCAGCTCTTTGAGGACCTCTGCTTTTCTGCCCGCGGTATTCTGATAGCCGCTCCACAAACCAGGATCGTTAAAGGCATCCCATCCTGCGTTGAGGATGTTGGCAATTGAACTGCAGTTCTCGGCCGGCGCCAGCAGGTCGAACCGACCGCGAATCACGAGCACCTCGCCAGCAGACCTACTTATCGAAGCGCGCCCCACTGCCGTTTTGGCGGCCGTAACCAAACGAGGTATGATCGTCTCTAATGCAAGGTCGGCCATCTTAAGTAAGAAGCCGTCGGCGGGCGACAACGCAGCAATGGGATCTTTTTCGAACAAGGAGATGAAGTCGTTCGGCGCTTGAGAGCCGAGCTGCGTGGAGGCGTCCACGAGATGCTGCACGCGCGCTAGTGTTTCGGGATAGCGGACCGAACGTCGCCCGAGACCCGGAGCTAAGATGTATCCGAAAGCATGGAAATAACACTCCCCAAAAATCGCGAGCCCAATGAAATCGCAAAAGGTCTCTTCCGCCTGGTCGAGGCACCACTCAACGCCAAGCCGCCACGAGGCTACTGCAAAAATGTCGGTGCTTAATTGTTCTCTCGGTATCTTGATCGCGAACTTCTCCTGATACTCCGCCCAGTTCTTGCCGATGGAGTCTATGATTGCTGCCTGAACCTCCGCCTGCAGAGCTTTACGAAGGTCTTCGCGATGCCATACGGCGTGGCCAAGCTCGTGTCCAGCTAAAGGCAGTAGTAGGGGATTTCCGGATTCAGACGCGGGAAGCCCGATAAAAAGAAAATCTTCGAGATTCTGGACCCGATCGTACATGAACGGAGAGTAATCCCACTCAGACGAGAGCACCAGTTCGATCTTCCGCTCATTTGGGCTTGTATCTGGCTCGAGGACGTCACCCGCTAGTCTCAGAAACGGGCCGAAAGCCTCGAACGAATTCCGAATCTCGGTGGAGCGGCGGATTATGCCTATGAATGGGAGATACCAGAACAGCAACGCCAGCGCAATGCGGCACTCCTGTGCCACTACGTTCGGGTCGCTCTCAGGAACGAAGGAGTCGAGTCGTCCTAGCTGTTCATTTGATAGGGATCGGATGCGCAGCAACGCGTTCCTTGAATCCGGATATGGAAATTCCGATTCAAGGGCGCGATCGATCTCCGACAGAAAAGCCCGCAGTCGCTGCTGAGCATGCTGCAGCAGTAAGGACACGGATCGTTAGGATCTGAATTGGTGTGTAGGACGATCGTAGAGCGGGCCTGCAAGAGCAGTAGCGCTTCTGGAAAGCGCCACGCAAACGTCGCGAAGATTTTTTATTTCCGCGGGTTCAAGCGACTCGTTTTTGGCGATTCTTGATAGGCGTTCGATGAATTCCATTGCGTTCGTCCGGAGATCATCCACGGTCTTGCTGCTCGTAACACCCGACATCTCGATTAGAGCGTGATGAACGGCGACGGCTGTCGTCAAATCGATTGCCTGGTCCGTTTCGAGGCTTCCGCATACAAGTAGCGCCAGCCGCTTCACCGCAGCAACATCGCCCCCTCGCCCCAACACAAGATTATCGAGAGCCACCGCCGCCTGCGAAGCCAGCGACGCTAGATCTTCTTCGTGCTTCGAGGGGTCGGACGAGATTCGTGTCACATTGAGCACTGTACCCTCCCTCGACCATCCGAGGACCACCCCGGTTCCGGTTCGGCGGTTCCCGAGAGAATTTTTTGCAATATCCCGATTCCGGGAGCCTGCATAGTGTCCTATTCGTAGTCAGTATACTATATATAGTAGAAGCAGTAAAGCTACTATCTGAAGTACCGGCGCTACCATTTGGCGAACAGACGTGGTCCCAAAATGGCAAAACTCAGGGTAGTTCCGGCGACCCCGATCGACGCGCTTGCCGGTCTAGATCCGACTCGGTTGTCGGAGCAAGATCTCGGAATACTGGCCTTGTGTTCGGAACTCGCGCGCGAGGCCACCGCTAGTGAACGGCATCCTGTTGGCCTGGCACAGCGAGCACTTCATGCTGGCGAGGCTGTGAAAGCGATTCGCATCCTTAGGCTCTTTCTTACGGAGCACGAGTTGGACTATCGCCGTAAATCCTACAAAGTTAATGCGGAGCGCATCGCACATTTTCGGGAGATTCGCGGCCTCACGCAGGCGCAACTCGCCAAGATGTTAGGGAAGACCACCGGGCAGATATCGCACGTAGAAAGAGGCCGCAACGGATTGAGCGCTGCATCCTTCCTACTAGTGTTAAGCGCACTCGAAGTGACGGCGGCCAATCTTCTACTCCCGGCTCCACTTCTCGCTCGCAAATAGTCGCCGCTCTGCGCAGAAACACGATAATCTCTTCGTGGCGGAACGAAGGCATGTGCGGCGCCGCTATGCGTTACCGAGCACGTCGCGGTCTTTTTGCGAGTAGATGTTGAGCAGCACTCCAACCGCGGCGAAGTCGGTGAGGATGGCCGAGCCTCCGTACGACATGAACGGCAGCGGGATGCCGGTGATCGGCATGATGCCGATCGTCATCCCGATGTTGACGAGGATGTGAAAGAAGAGCATCGCGACGATGCCCGCTGCGAGTAAGAAGCCGAAGCGGTCGCGTGCCACGATCATCGTGCGTATGCCGCCGTAGAGCACGAAGCCGTAGAGCACGACGAGCGCAACCGCGCCGAGGAAGCCCAACTCTTCGGCCAGTACGGTGAAGATAAAGTCGCGCGAATGCTCGGGCACGAAGTTGAGCTGCGTTTGCGTGCCCTGATGGAGGCCGCGCCCAAACCACTCGCCGTTTCCGACCGCGATCTTTGACTGATTGAGATTGTAGCCGGCGCCTTGCGGATCGGCGTGCGGATTGAGAAAGACGAAGAGCCGCGCCTTTTGGAACGGTTTTAAAATCGCGTTGGTCCCGACGGCTGCCGCGCCTGCGGTCAGCACCGCCATCACGTAGATCAGAAAGTCACCGAGCTTCGGCAGCCCAAAGAAGAGCTGCACGGTCAGGATCGCTCCGATCACAAGCGAGGTGCCGAGATCGGGTTGCTTGAGAATCAAGAGCGCCGGAATCCCCGCGGCCAACAGCGGCTTCCATAGATCTTGAATCCGATCGTAGGTGTTGCGGCAGAGCACAAACGCAAGCGAGATCGCGAGGATGAGCTTTGCCGGTTCCGAGGGTTGAAATTGCAACGGCCCGAGTTGAATCCAACGCTGCGCGCCGAGCGCCGAGTGGCCGCCGCGCAGAATAAAGAGCAGCGCCAGCAGGTTGATGACGTAGAGCGCAGGCGCCCAGCGCCGCCAGGTCCGGTAGTCGATGAACGAAAACCCGATCATTAGCGGGACGCCGAGCAAAATGAAGAGCAACTGCTTCTTGTACTCGCCGTACGCGTCGACGTTGTGCAGATTCGCCGACTGAATGCAGAGCACGCCTAAAACGGCGATGAGCAGTGGTGCGATCGCAAGCGGCCAGTTGAAATTGCGAACGTAACGCCGGGTGTCGATACCGAGGGAGAGAACCGCCATCCCGGACTAGTTCAATGCGCGGTCGCCGGATTCTGCGTCTGGGGCTTTTTACGCCGGCGGCGTCGCGGGGGCGGTCCCGAAAGGGTCGGCGGCACGCGCGGTGGCTCGGGCGGTGGGTTCGGCCGATTGACCGAGACGATCGGGATGTTGGCGAGCATGGCGAGCGCGCGATCCTCACGTTCGAAGTTCACCTCGACCTTATCGCGATCGACTTCGACGTAGCGTGAAATCACGTCGATCAAGTCGCGTTTCATGTTCTCGATGATATCGGGGGCGAGCGCGAGGTGATCGGTCATGAGCACGAGGCGCAGGCGTTCTTTGGCGGTCGAGCTCGAGGTCGGGCCGCCGAAGATCTTCTTGACCCAGTCGATCATGCGCGCTTCCCTCCGAAAAACGACCCAAGCTTGTCGATCAGCGACTCTTTGAGCTCGGGTGCGGGAGCGGCAACGTCTTCGCCGGCGATGCGCGCGGCGATGGCATGATACGCATTTGCCGTCTCGCTGTCGTGACGCAGCGCGAGCGGCTCGCCCTTGTTCGTGGTAATGATGATCTCCGGTTCGTCGGCAATGACACCCAGCAGCGGCAGCCGCAGGATCGCGTTGACATCCTCGACCGAGAGCATCTTGCCCTTCTTCACGAGCTGCGGGCGCAAACGATTGATGATCAGCTGAGGCTTGAACCGATTGCCGAGCAAGCCAACGACGCGGTCGACGTCGCGCACGGCTGAAACCTCCGGGGTGCAGACGACGATCGCTTCGTCGGCGCCGACGATCGCGTTCTTGAAGCCGAGCTCGATTCCGGCCGGACAGTCGATCAGCACGTAGTCGTAGTGCTCGCGGAGCCGTTGCATCAGCGCGCGCATCTTTTCGGTGTCGACTTCGTCCTTTTCACGCGCCTGCGCGGCAGCCAGCAGCACCAACGTCTCACTGTGCTTGTCGGGCACGAGCGCCTCGTCGAGACTCACCTTGTCCTCGAGCACGTCGAGCACGTGGTATTTCACGCGGCTCTCGAGCCCGAGCACGATGTCGAGGTTGCGCAAGCCGACGTCGGCGTCGACGAGCGCGACCTTCGCGCCGCGCTGCGCGAGCGCGGTGCCGAGGTTGGCAGTCGTCGTCGTCTTGCCGACGCCCCCTTTGCCGGAGGTCACGACGATCGCTCGCCCCAGCTTCGGTGCCGGAGCCGTGACTTCTTGAGCGAGTGGTTGATGCATAGCCATAGCTACCCCGCCTTGAGTGCGCCGAAGAGTTTGCCGAAGAAACCTTGTGCGTCGAAGCTCGTGAACGGCACCATCTCGCCCTCGAGACGGCGTGCGATTTTGTCGTAGATTACGCCAAGACGCGCGTTGGGATCGAGGACGATCGGTTCGCCGCGATTGGTCGTGTCGATGACCTCGGCGTCGTCGGGGATGATGCCGAGCAACTCGATCGCCAGAATCTCGCACACGTCCTCGACCGAAAGCATATCGCCGGTACGCACCATCTCGGGGCGTAGCCGATTGACGATCAAGCGCATCGGCAACCCGCGATCGTTGAGCTTGCCGACCACGCGATCGGCGTCGCGAATCGCGCTGACCTCGGGCGTCGTCACCACGATCGCCTCTTTCGCACCCGCGACTGCATTGCGGAAGCCGCCCTCGATGCCGGCCGGGCAATCGATCAAGACGTAGTCGGCTTGCTCGGCCGCTTGCGCGACGATCGCTTCGAACTGCGTCTCAGTGATCGCGTCTTTGTCGCGCGTCTGCGCCGCGGGCAGAATCGCAAGCGACTCAAACCGTTTGTCTTTGATCAACGCCTGGCGCAGTTGACAGCGCCCCTCGGCGACTTCGACCAGATCGAAGACGATGCGTTTCTCGAGGCCGAGCACCAAATCGAGATTGCGCAAGCCGATATCCGCGTCGACCAGCACCACGCGCATGCCGCGTTTGGCAAGCGCTGCGCCGAGATTCGCGGTCGTTGTGGTCTTGCCCACGCCGCCTTTTCCCGACGTAACGACGATGCGACGTCCTGCCATACTATCCGGGTACCTCCGCAGCTTTGGAAAACGGGACGATCGTAATGCGCCCGTCGCGCACAAACGCCACCTCCGGCTCGGATGCGTCGCGCGAACGTTCCTCATCGACCGCTATACAGGTGGCAATACGTAATTGCGTTGCTTGCAGGTGCAATGCGTAGACCTTTGCATCATTATCGCCTTGCGCGCCTGCATGTGCAACACCGAGCAAACGTCCGAAAACGACGATATCGCCAGTTGCAACCAGCTCCGTACCAGGATTGACGTCACCAATCACGACGATATTGCCGGCGTGATGCAACGCTTGTCCGCCGCGCAACGTGCCGACGTGATAGAGCGTGCCCGGCGGCGGCGCAACTTGCAGCGGCGCGACAACGTGCGTGGCGGCAGCCGCGACGTTCGCGCGACGCACGCTCGTTTCGCCGCGCTTGCGGCGCTCGGCGATATCGGCACGCGCGCCGGCAAAATCGGCGACGAGCGAACGCGCGGAATCGGAGAGCTTGGCGTCGGTTTCGTTTTTGGGACGCAGCGCGCGCCGCCGCGCCAGCTCCTGATCGGGTAACGTCTCTGCGATTGGGCCGAGCTCGATCCCGGCGCTGGCGAGGACCGACCGAAGGGCTTCCAGCTGCTCGGGAGCCAAGGGCTGCTCGCCCAACGTCACGCTGGCCGTGGTACCACGGTAGAACTCGGGTCGCTCGCTAAGGCGAGCGATCAACTCGGCGATCGCCGTGTCGAAATCCCAACCGGCGAGATGGACTTCGAGGCCGAGGCCTCGCCCGCGAAGTAGCGACATTGGCCTCGAATTTGAGACGCCCGCGTCAGACGGCCCTTTCCAAATCCACAGGGACTCGCAAGTTCTTCCGGTTATACACACTTCTGTACACACTGGTAACGGCCGGTCCTGGCCAGCCGTTGTACGGGAACGAGTGCCCGCCGTAACATAGAATCAACTCCTCCGGTAAAGGACGTCACGTATGCTCCGCCGCCTCGCCGCCTTTCTGACTATGTTGGTCATCGCTGGTGCCATATGCCCGGCACCTGTTGGCGCGACGTCGACCCAAACGGAAGTCGAGATGGGCCGTCAAGAGGACGAGCAGATCGTCGACACCAGCGTCGTCGAGACCGACCCGCTGCTCAATGCGTACGCACAAAAGATCGCCGGCAATCTTTGGAAGCAAGTCGAGCGCAAAGACGTTCCGTACAACATCAAGATTATCAAGGACAGCCAAGTCAATTCATTTGCGACACTCGGCGGTTACGTGTACATCGATGAAGGGTTGATCGACTTCGTGCAATCCGATGACGAGTTCGCCGGCGTGATCGGCCACGAAACCGGCCACATCGAGCGGCGGCACGTGCTCACCTCGCAATCGAAACTCGAAGGGCTGAACTTGCTCTTCGGCATCGCGTCGCTCTTCTCGCCGATCATCTACGAGTTCGGCAACTTGATGGAAGCCGGCGCCTACGCGAAGATCGAACGCGCCGACGAGTTGCAAGCCGATCGTACCGGCTTGCAGTTGATGTCGCGCGCCGGCTACGACCCTACCAATATGCGGACGATGCTCGAGCATCTCACGATCCTTGGTGACGACCACAACGACCTGGTCAACAAGTATCTCGAAGATCACCCCGATCCGGGTGCTCGCGTCAATCACCTCGAGGGCTATCCCGAACTCGATCCCAAGGTCGTTACCGAGGACGAGCGCATCGTGCGCGCCGCGAGCGACCAGGAGCGTGCGCGTTACGAGTACTCGTCGCTGCAGTTCGAAAACATTCTCAAGACCGATCCGAACAACGCTGAGGCGTTGCTCGGACTCGGCCAAGATCAAATCGCGCTCGGGTTCCCCAACAAGAGCGAACAGACCCTCACCGAAGCGATGGATAACGGTTCGCCGCAAACCAAAGCGCTCGCAACAGAAAAAATCGATGCGCTTCGCGCCGTCCAGGCGCAACGCGTGACGCTGACGCAGCCCAATCTCACCGGATTGCGCAACCAGCTCGCTGCCGCGCAAGCCTCACAGCAGGCCGCAAACTCCGAGATCGCCGCACGCCGCGATCAAGGTAAGGATCAACTCAAGCAGATTGCGACGCGTACTTCGGCGATCAACGCGGAACCGCCGCCTTTCCAAAACATCAACATCCAACACGGTTCGAAGGTCGAAGCGATCTACAAAAACCTGATGGCGATGTCGCGCTCGCTCAATAGCGCGATGGACGACGCGACGCAAGTGATAGTCGGCGTCGGCTCGCTCGAACGCAACAAGGAATCGGGCTTGCTCAAAGAGAGCAACAGCATCCTCGATGAGATGCAGGACACGCTCAACGCGAATCCGATCCCGAGCGATCACGTAGCGATCCTGCCGTCGTATCCGGGGATCTTCGACGAACTGCGCCGCGCCGACAGCGATATGATTCGCAGCGTCGACGCTGCGCGCGCTTCATTGACGACGCTCGACCAGTCGCTCGGCGACCTCGACGAATTGCTGCGCCGGCTCACCTACACACCGACGAATTTCCGCGGCGACATCAACAACAGTGACTACGGGCAGGTCGAGCAGATGATGCAGAAGGCGATGGACGGGCTCAACAGCGCGGCGACCGAAGCCTCCCAGGCCGCGCAGCTCTATAACATGGCACGCACGCGGCAGATCTCGTCGCGCATTACGCTGCTTGGTTTGGGCGGTTCGCCCGAACGCTATCAAACATTGCAGTACGCCCTGCAACAACGCTTCGGTATGGACGGTATACCCTACGACGAGATGGTCCACAAGAACATCACCCCGGGCGACGTCGTCGTGGCGACGATCCTCGCAGCCGACATCAAGTCGACCCCGGATGAGATTGTGGATCAAATGGTCAGCGAGCAGAAATCTCCGGTCGATCTCGCGGACGAGCACGGCATGCACGCCTGGCCGCTCGAGATCTTCACCGGGTTGGTCTATCTCGACTACACTGACGATCCGGCTAAGGAAATGGCAAACACCTAGCATTATGGCCTCGGCACTCGGCGCGCGCGATCTCTTTCGGCTGGTTCGTAGCGGCATTGACGTCAAAGCGGTTCACGCAAACACGCGCAAACCGTTCCGCTTCTTGCTATGCGGCGATCCCGCGCTCATCGCGCAGACGCGTGCGATGTTGCTCTCCGGTCACGCCGACGATTCGATACCGCTCGACGCGGCGGCGTGCATCGAGACGATCTCGCCGAATTCACCACTGATCACCGAACCGAGCGAAGTGCGCGTCGTGATCTTCCTCGGATATCCGGGCGATCGCGAAGGTGCGAATCTCGAGCCGCTCAAGGCGCTGAAAGTTCCGATCCTGGCGCTCACCGTCGATCCGGACGGCGTGCCGAGCGGTCCGGTCAATGTGCCGGCATCCGCTACCGTCGGCGACTACGTCGTCGGCGCGATCAGCAAAGATGCGTTGAAGGGCCGCGTGTTTACCCACATCGTCGAGGCGTCCAAAGGCGTGGAGATCGCGGTCGGGCGCCGGCTGCCGCCATTGCGCGAAACCGTCGCCGCGAAGCTGACGCGCGACGCCGCGAACAACGCACTCAAAGTCGCGCTCGCAAGCGCGCTCTTCGATCACATCCCGGTCGTCGGCGTCGTGCTCGGCGCGTTCGCGTCGGCAGGTGATATGGTCGCGATCACCGGCCTGCAGATGATGTTGCTGCTGCACATCGAGGCGACATACGGCAAAGATCCCGACGTGCAGCGCATGTGGAAATTGTTGCCCGTCATCGGCGGCGGTTTCGGCTGGCGCACGCTTGCGCGCGAACTCGTCGGCTTCGTGCCGGTCGCGGGCATCGCGATCAAAGGCGCGATCGCTTACGCCGGTACGATCGTCGTCGGCGAAAGCGTTACGTTCTTCCTCGAACACGGCTCGCACATGAGCAAAGCGCAAGCCTCGCAACTCTACGATCGCACCAAAGACGACGCAATGCGCTTCGCCCGCGAGCTGATCACCAGATTTAAGCGGAAGTAATCGCTCTTGTCATCCCGAGCGTAGGCGCGCAGCGCCGTAGTCGAGGGACCAACGAATTCCCTGGCGTTGTGCTGCACCATCGGGATTTCCGATTTGGAAGAATTTGCCAGTCCCGGACTGATATTCCGCCAATCGATCCTTGCGCCACCCCTCGTAGTCCGCTCCGAACGGGATTGGCCTGCATCGCGAACGACAACAGTCCTTCGTAGAAACACTTAGCGTTTGACACTTCTTCGAGTGAGTCCCAGAGCTCGATCTCCTCAGACGACTCGACAACGCGTCGCAGCGCCTCAATCAGCCCTTCGGATTCAATGCGATCAAAAATACGGCCCTAAGGCAGATAAGCTCGTGACTCGCCGTTTTGCATCCGCACTTTAAGCGCAACTACGTCGTTCATGCAATGCTCCTTGTGACGTCGGTCCCTCGACTACGGCGCTGCGCGCCTACGCTCGGGATGACAATGCCGTGCAAGCCGCTACAACCGCTCGAGCAAGTCTTCGTCGGCGAGGCGCTGCAGTTCCGCACCGACGCGTGGGCGTACGCGATCGGCAAGCTGACGTGCCAGCGCTGCGCGCCGCTCCGGCACGAAATCCATGCGGCGCTCCAAGAATCGCCGGATGAGCGCGCGCTCTTCGCCGCTTACGTAGGCGGTCGCTGCGTAGACCGGCTCGGCCACGTCACGCAGCATTTGCTCGGGCGACTCCATCCGCGACTCGCGAATCACGATCGTCCCGGC
>DATJOM010000091.1:0-3707 GCA_035507095.1 Candidatus Acidiferrum sp. | reverse complement strand
GAAGGCTACGATATCGAGGCGCTGCGGGAAGTGGCGAGCGACGCAGATATTCGCGTGACCGCCAACGGCGGCGCACGCACGATCGACGATTTGCGCGAGCTCAAGGCCAAAGCGCCGCCGGCCGTCGACTCGTGTATCGTTGCAAGCGCGATTTACAAGGGGACGATCAAACTCGTCGACGCCATCGCCGCCGTCGGCTGATTACTGCGTCGTAAACGAGCCCTCGTCGTTGTTCATCGACGCACACGCGGCCGCGGCGTTGCTTGTGGTGATCACGTAGTTCACCGTGTACGTCGTGCCGGCACTGAGCGTGGGTAACGGAACGCTATAGCCGCTCGACGTTGCATTGAACGTCGTTAGCGTGTACGACTTGCCGTTTGAAGCTGCAAGCTGGATCGATTCTGCTGCACCGGTTTGGTTGTAGAGCGTTCCGCTGAAGACGAGCGCCGAGGTGGAAGCCGCCACGTTCGTCGCGCCGGGGGCCGGCGAGACGAGCGTGAATTCTGGGACGGCGGTCCCGTTGCAGATATCCGTGGGCGTACCCGGCGGCGTCGTCGTTCCCGACCCACCGCCACATGCGGTAAGTGCCGCGAAAAGGCCGGCGGTCATGAGCAGTTGCTTCATCGTCGTCACCCCTCTTCAATATACGTACGAGCGAGTGTCGATGGCAAGCGTGACACAATCTCATAATTGATGGAGTCCGTCCACAGGCCCCACTCGTCGGCGGAGATTTCCTGGGGACCATCGCGACCGATGAGCGTGACCTTTGACCCAACGTGCGGGCTCGGCACGTGACTGAGATCGACAAAGAACATGTTCATCGCGACGCGTCCGATGATGGCGCAGCGAATGCCGTCGACGAGTACCGAACCTTTGTTCGAAAGCGCGCGCGGAATACCGTCGGCGTACCCGAGCGGCACGACACCGATCTGCATCCGCCGCGGCGCGTGGTAGGTGATGCCGTAGCCGACGGCTTCACCGGCGTCGATCGTGCGCACCACAACGAGCTGCGATTCGTACGAAAGCGCGGGCTGCAGCGGGAGTTTGCCGCCGTTCATCGCTTCCTTCGTCGCCGCTGACGGCCACAGGCCGTAGAGCGCAATGCCGAAGCGCGACATGTCCAGACGCGTCTGCGGCCAAAGCATCGCAGCCGCCGAAGCGGCGATGTGGCGGATCGGCGTGAAACCGCGCGCGGCAACGATCGGTTCCGCCTGCTGATAAGCTTGGTTAAATCGCTCGAGCTGCAACATCGTGTACGGCGAATCGAGCTCTTCCGCGGCGGCAAGATGCGAGAAGATCCCGGCGATTTCCAGGCCGTTTGCGCGACCGTACGCTTCCACTGCGTCGGGCAATTCGCCCGGCTGGAGCCCAAGCCGATTCAATCCCGTGTTCACCTTCACGTGGACGCGGGCGCGTGTCTGCGCGCGCAACGCGGCTAGCGAAAGATCGCGCGCGAAAGCTTTGATATCCCAGAGCGCGACCTCGGCGTTACATGCCATCGCATCGTCGAGTCGTTCGGGCGGGATCGGCCCCATGATCAGGATCGGCGCGGTAATGCCGCCGTCGCGCAATTCGAGCGCTTCATCCACGTTGTAGACGCAGAGCTTCACCGCGAGGCCTTCGACCGCGAGCGCCGTGTCGACGATGCCGTGGCCGTAGGCGTTCGCTTTCACCACGAATGCGGCGTGTTGTGCTCCGACCAATTCGCGCAGCTGTCGGGCGTTGTGGCGCAACGCCGTCGTCGAGATGCGCAAGGTGCCGATCACGCGCGATCCATCTGTGCGATCACGAAGGCGACCGGCACGCCGAAGAAGACGGTGCGGGCAAGCACTTCATTCAGGAGGACGCCGACGTTCGCGGGGTAGATGAAGGCGCGCGCGCCGAGCTGCAGGAGCAGCATCAGCACGTACACGATCAAACCGTAGAAGAAGCCTGAGATGAACCAGCGCCCGTTTACGAACGATTGCCGTTGCGCAAAGTACGCATAGCCGCCGGCCCAACCGATGCTCAACACCAAATCGACCAGCGCGCCGATCCACACGTACGCTGGGCTCGTGAACGCGGCCGGCCCGATTGCGATCGATGCGCTGTGTTGGAACATCGCGGTGGTGTTGCCGTGCACGGGGACGACGGTAGAAAGCCAGAGATAGAGATCGAAGATAACCGCGCCGGAAAAACCGGCGACGACCGCCTGTCGAACGATGAGCGCCCAGTTTGGGCGAAGCGCGGTTGCCATGTGCGCCTGCATTCGGCGATGCAGCAAGCGGGCCTTGGCACTGCAGACTTTCCGGGTATTCCGAAAAACATGCACCACCGCAAAATTAAATTTCTCGCGTCTTAGACAAACCCATGAACATTTTCAGCTTTGCGGGGTAGCATGCGCCTATGATGTTGGGACAGGAACGTCAGGCTCAGCAATCCTCGGCCGAGCTCGTTATTCGCGGAACCATAATTGCGCTTGCTATACTCACCGGAGTAGGCATTGCCTTTGCGTTGTGGAGCCTGCTTCACGCGAGCCCCGCAACGGTTGCCGTCACCGGCGCCGTTGCCGCGCTCACCCTCGGGCTCGGGCTGATCAGCCTCGCCCTTCCGAGCCGGACCGCGCGGCTTTTCCTCGTGCTGATGGCCGCCTCGATGGCGCTGGCCTTCTTTGCCGGCGCCGGCGCCTTCGCAGCGCTGAGCTCCTAGTCAAAACGGCTTGCACTCTTAACCTCCGTCTGCTAAGATTTCGGGGCTGGCACTCTACTGCTGTGAGTGCCAAAGCCTAAAATCCCACCTATTCTGGAGGTTTACGTGAATCTCAAGCCTTTGGCCGATCGCGTGGTCATTGAGCACGTCGAGCAAAACGAGAAGAGCACTGGTGGCATCTTCCTGCCCGACACCGCTAAGGAAAAACCGCAAGAAGGCATCGTCCGTGCGGTCGGAACCGGCCGCGTGACCGACGATGGCAAGACACTTGCGATGACCGTCAAGGTCGGCGATCGTGTGATCTACTCGAAGTACTCGGGTTCCGAGATCAAGATCGACGGTAAAGAGTTCCTCATCGTTTCCGAAAAAGACGTTCTCGCTGTTGTCGACAAAGTTCCGGCACACGTTTAAGGAGCATTTGAACTAAATCATGGCTGCAAAGCAAATCGTATTTGACGAAAATGCGCGTCGCGCATTAGAGCGTGGCGCCAATCTGCTTGCCGATGCGGTGAAAGTGACCCTTGGACCCAAGGGCCGCAACGTCGTTCTCGACAAGAAATTCGGCTCACCCACCATCACCAACGACGGCGTGACGATCGCCAAGGAGATCGAACTCTCCGACACGTTCGAAAACATGGGCGCACAGCTCGTGAAAGAAGTCGCCTCGAAGACCAACGACATCGCGGGCGACGGCACGACCACCGCGACGGTGCTCGCGCAAGCGATCATCCGCGAGGGTCTGCGCAACGTTACCGCCGGCTCGAACCCGCTGCTGATCAAGCGCGGCATCGAAAAGGCCGTGGAAGTTGCGGTCGACGACATGGGTTCGGGCTCGAACCTTCAAAAGGTCGACACCAAAGAGAAGATCGCGCAGGTCGCATCGATCTCGGCGAACGACAAAGAAATCGGCGACTTCATCGCTGAAGCGATGGAGAAGGTCGGCAAAGACGGCGTGATCACCGTTGAGGAATCGCGCACGCTCAAGACCGAAGTCGAGACCAAAGACGGCATGCAGTTCG
>DATJOM010000090.1:0-13789 GCA_035507095.1 Candidatus Acidiferrum sp. | reverse complement strand
CGCGACGTGCACGCGGCGCACAGCGGTCTGCGCGTCGAGGACCTCTTGCGCGGTCGTCACGGCGCTGATCCCGGCAAGCTCGAGCGCGCGCGAATCGAAGCCCGCAGCAACGCGTTCCAGGAGATCCAGCTCTTGTGCGGGTGCCGGATATCCCGTCGCGATTTTTACCGCGAAGCGGTCGAGTTGCGCCTCGGGAAGTGGATACGTGCCTTCATATTCGATCGGATTCTGCGTTGCGCAGACGATGAACGGTTGCGGGAGCGCAATCGGCGTGCCGTCGATGGTCACGCGCCCCTCTTCCATCGCCTCGAGCAGCGCGGCTTGTGTTTTCGGCGGCGTGCGATTGATCTCGTCGGCCAGTACGACGCTGGTGTTGATTGGACCGGGCCGCACGCTAAAGGTTGCACTCTGCGGATTGAACACCGTCGTGCCGACCACGTCCGACGGCATCAAATCCGGCGTGAACTGAATGCGCCGCAGCGGTAAGCCGAGCGCCGCCGCAAAAGCGCGTACTGCGAGCGTCTTCCCGGTGCCGGGCACGCCTTCAATCAACGCGTGGCCGCGCGAGAGCAGCGCGACCAGCAAGCCGAACGTGACCTGCTCGCTGCCGACGACGGCCATGCCGATCGCGTTGCGCAACCGCGCCGCTAAATCGGCAACCGGAGTGGGTGAATTCACGCGTGCTCCTTTCGTAATACCGCGAACAGCGTCGCGGCGCGCAACACTTGCGCATCGTTCGGCCGGGTAATGGCGGCGAGCTCGATGAGTTCGCGCGACTTCGGATAGGCACGGGCGAAGCGTTCGATCGTCGGACGCCCCGCGCGCCCGCGACGCAACATGGCCGCCATCGATCGCACGTAGTACGATGAATCGCGATCGGCCGGCGGTTCGCGCAGAATCGGCGGCGCAAAACGCACGTTGGATTCGATCAACGCCAGCACCACGGCGACGAGCGCTAACCACACCGCTGCGTGCACCGGCGCAGGTAACACCGACCAGAGCGAACGCGTGCGATCGTAGCCGTACGGGCGCTCGTCGAACGCAACCAGTCCGCGTCCGGCCACGGCATCGTACACATCGCGCGCCGACTTCGGATGATTTTGCAGCGCAAGGTTCGTGTAGTTTTTCCCAAGGAAGCTGCGTGTCGGACGCAGACCCCCGATCTTTACAAACGCGAGCACCGTGCCGCCGTGTTGCATGAAAAGCTGCAAGCGGCGCACGTCCGCCGCATCGTAGCCGCTTGCGGTAAGCGCGAGCACACGGATGTTTGGGCTACGCTCCCCGAGCGGCAACTCGAGCCGCGTCACCGGAACGCCTTCACGCGCCAGCACATCGTATAGCGCGCGATAGCCGCGCGGTCCGGTGTCGTACGTCGAGTGCGTCGAGGCCGGCGCGGACACCGAGCTGCTTGCCAGCAGCACGAGTACGCCGAGCAACACCGCAAGCGCGACGAGTTCGACGACGCGCGTTCTCACCGCGTGGCACTCGCTGCAAGGTGGTCGTACGCGGCGCGCGCGCGCTGCCATGCGTCGATTCCGGCCGGCGCCTGCGCGTACGCCGCGGCGGTGTAAAGCCGCGCGATTTCGACAAACGGTCCCTCAAGCGCTGCGTTGCGCGCGTGCAACGTGCGGCGAAGCTGATTGATCGTTGCCGAGCGCTCATCGCGCACGACGCCGCGCAGGTCCAGCAGCGCGACGGCGGCGATGAACAACAACCGAATCGCTCGTGCGTACTCGCCGGCGCTCGCTGCCGCTGCGGCCGCAAGCGCAAAGGCGTGCGCGCTACGCGCAGGTTCGAGCGCCGTCGCGCGGTCGCGCCGGCTGCGCTCATCTTCGAGTTGCAGCAACAGATGCGCGCCAACCGCCGCGGTCGCGACCACGCACAGTACGATCACCGCATCGCCGATCAGCGACGTTCCCTGTGGACCGATCTTTATATGACTGAATAGCGCGTGAAAGAGATCGCTCCACCGGTCCCACAGCCATTGCAGCGCTCGATCCACGAGCGACCGGTGCTCGAGCCCTCCGAGCGTCAGATGGTAGCGGCCGGGCACGGCAAGCTCGGCACGAACCGCTGCTACAATGTCGGTCGGGGGCGCGCTCACGCCGGGGCCGTTAGGCGTTCGAGCTCAACTTCCAGATCCAACCCCTCGGCGCGCGTGCGCACGTCGTAATAGTAGACGGCCAAGAGCACGGTGACAAACGAGTTCAGCACCGCGTTGATGATGGTGCCGGTAGCAATTTGCAAGGCGGGACTGTGCAAGAACTGGAGCAACATGACGCCGACGACGGCCGAGAGGATCAACACTCCGACTTCGAGCGCAAAGTACGCGAGCGAGATCAGCACGGCTTTCGGAAACTCGCGGCGATTGAAGATACGGCGGAATGCTTCGCCGATCGCATCGGGAGGCCAGGTCGATTCAATCGTCGTTGCGTACAGCGCAAAGACGCAGCACACCAAAATCACGATGAAGAGCACGATTCCTGCAAGGAAAATCGCAATGCCGATGATCCCAAGAATCAGCTCGAGGGCCGGGATGCCGCGCGATAACGCGACACCGATCACGGCGAGGATCGTAAGCCCAATGACCAGCCCAACGTAGGCGGCTATCAAAACAACCATCGAAAGCACCGACGTGCCGAGCAATGGCGCCCAGCGCGCGAAGACGCGCGCAAAACCGTCACGATAGCTCGGCTTGCGCCCCGCGTAGATCGCGGCGACGCCGACGGCTACGGCATTATTGGTAAATGGCGCGAGCAACAGCACGACGAGCGCAATGCCGAGAAGCGCGGCGAGCTGCGTGCCGTCGTACGGCGTTGCCATGCCGGGATGCAAGATCTGCCGCGTTAGCTGCGTGAGGCTATCGCCCGCTTTATCGGTGTACGCGTACTGCAGCACGCCAATCGGGACGAGCAACGTCAACACGATCAAGGTGAAGACGACGAAGTTGCGGACGTACATCGTCACCGCGCGGTCGAAGATCTCGCCGATCGTGAGCGCGCGTAGGGCAGGCCGCTCCTCGTGCACGTCCTCCATAGTGGCCGCCCCGTTCTTGAGGACTCTTGGGCCTTCCTACGGTACTAAGGAACTATGCAGATAGGAACGTTGCGAGCGATCCGGCGCTATCCGGTCAAGAGTCTCCACGGGGAGGCGCTGGACGCCGCTGCCGTGCGGGATACCGGCCTCGAAGGCGACCGAACGACCGCATTGATCAACGATGACGGGCCCCGCGACGGCAAACCCGCGCGCGGCAAAGAAAACGACCGCTTCCATCTGCAGCGCACGCTCGACGAGGCGCACGCAATCGCCCCGCCGGTGCACGTCGAGCACAGCGACGACGAGCCGTTCTTCGACGACGCGCCGGTCTCGCTGATCGTCGACCGCTGGCTGGACGGCCTGTCGACCTTCGTGGGCTATCGCGTCGAGTGGGAACGCTTTCGTCCCAACTTTTACGTCGAGGCGCGCGACGGCATCGCGCTGGACGAAGGCACGCTGACCGGGCGTGAGCTGCGGCTCGGCGAGGTGACGCTTCGCGTGCGTTATCCGATCGAGCGCTGTGTCGTACCGACCTACGATCTGCGCGGCGGCGAACCGGATCCGCGCATTCTACGCTACGTCGCGCAGGCGCGTTCGAATTGGATGGGGATCTACTGCGACGTGCCGCGCGCCGGCATCGCGCGCATCGGCGATTCACTCGAACTCATCGAACGCTGAACTTCGCGCACGATACGTTCGAGCGCATCGATGTACGCAAGAAAACGATCGCGTCCCGCGGGGGTGATGCGCACGATCGTCTGCGGACGCCCCGCACCCGTGCGTCGCTGCGTCTGCACGATGCCGTCTTCGGCAAGCGCGTGCAGATGACGATTGAGATTGCCGTCGGTCAGCGCGCACGCATCCTGGAGCTGTGTGAACGAAACGCCGTCGGCATGGGCGACGAGCGTCGAGCAGATCGCCAAGCGTCCACGTTCGTGAAAGACACGATCGAGATCGGTTGCGCTCATGGGTTCTCCAGCCGGTCGCGTCCGACCAGCACGCCGATTGCAATCTGTCCCACACCAAAGCCAACCGGCAGCACCCACCAGGCGAGCGCAATCGACGACGGTGCGAAGAGCAGCGCAATGCCGGCGACTAAGAAGAACGCGGAGATCGGCAGGACGTCGCGCGGCAGCATCGTGCGCGATGCAAAGAGTCCGACGCCGTAGCAGCCGTACCATACGCCCGGAAGATACGAAAACGCGCCGCGCGTAATCATCGCGAGCGTTAGCGCGGCGCCGAGCGCGATAGCAGGCAGAATCGCCAGGCCGACGGTGCGCGTCTGCCAGCGATCGCGCGCGCTTGCGTCACTGACGAACCAATGCGCGATCGAGGCGTAGTTCACGATCATCGCGGCGGTGCCGCAGACGAGCCAGATCGAGGCATAGACGCGGCTGTCGTGGCCGGCGCCCGGGACCGCGACCAGCAGCGCCTGCAGCACGCCGGCGGCGATGGCAAAGCAGCCCGACGCGATAGCGGCGACACCGGAGATGCCGCGGAAGCGTTGGGCCATCGCCAAGCGGTCGCGCACCTCGGCGATATCGAGCATGGCGCGTTCGAGATCGGTCATCGTCTCTACTTTGTAGCACAAAGTCCATGCGCCGGGCAACGCGGGCACTCATCCCTGGTGCATGGACCGCCAGTCCGGCTTCACCCTTATAGAAGCGATGATCGGGGCGGCGATCGGCGTGATCGTCGTGTGGGGGCTGCTCGTCTTTGCCGGCCGGGTGCTCGGATGGGCGAATGCGGCGAACCAGCGCGTCAACGCGGTCGCAAACGCCGACCGCTTGATCGAGCGCATGTCGAGCGATGCGGTGAGCGCGCTTGCCGTCTACGTACCGGCGACCGACGCGCTCGGTACGAGCAACGGCGATGGCCACGAGGTCGACTTCTTCACCGAAGACGGCGCCCATCGCATCTATGGGTGGGCCTACACCTTCAGCGCCGCGACCGGCACGCTTACGCGCTACGCGCTCAACCCCGGCGCTGCCGCGACCGCCGGCGACACGCTCGATGACCTCGATAGCTTTAGCGCAAGCGCGCTTACCGTCGGCCAACTCGGTTCGTACGATCCGCTCTTCGCCGCTGCGAGCGCACCCGATGTCCCGTTCACATTTTCGGCGATGCCGGGCGTGGTCGGCGGAAATCGATTGGTTGCGGTGCAGCTCACTGCAAGCGGCGTCAATCGCAGCGTGTTGCTTGCCGGCGCCGATGCGCCGACGGCATTTACGGTTGTTGTGACGTACACGGCATCGCCGGCACCGGTAGCAACCGCAACACCCATTCCGCCAACGCTGTATCCGTGAACGTGTCCTGCGCTTGTCGACGCTGCGTAGACCACGCGGGAATTACGCCTGAAGCATCGCAGTAGAGCCTTCCACCACGCGGGAGGACCGAATGTTTACAGGACGCGTTGCAATTGTTACCGGCGGTACGCGCGGCATCGGTGCCGCGATCACGGAAGCGCTCGCGCGAGCCAACGCGCACGTCGCTGCGGGCTACAGTAAGGACGCAGAAGGCGCCGAGAAATGCGCCGAAAAACAGCGTATCGAAGGACATTCCGTTTCGACGCATCAAGGACGCGTGGACGATTACGAGCACTGCCAACGCGTTGTCGACGAAGTGCTCAAAGAATATGGCCGCGTTGATTTTCTGATCAACAACGCCGGCATTACGATCGACCACACGCTGCGTAAAATGACGTCCGAGGAATGGTGCAACGTTATCAACGTCAACCTTTCGGGCGCGTTCAATATGACCAAGGCGGTGCTCGAGCACATGATCGCGCGGGGCTCGGGTCGCATCGTCAACATCAGCTCGGTGATCGGCTCGACCGGCAACGTCGGGCAGGCGAACTACGCCGCGTCCAAAGCCGGCTTGTTCGGTTTCACCAAATCGCTCGCGCTCGAGACCGCGAATAAAGGCATCACGGCCAACGTCGTCGCGCCGGGCTTCATCGCAACCGAGATGGTCTCGGCGATGCCCGAAGCCGCGCTCGCGAAAGTCGTCGAAAAGATTCCGACCCGGCGCTTGGGCAAGCCCGAGGAAGTGGCGCGCGTCGTGAAGTTCTTGTGCGAGGACGATTCCGGGTACATTACCGGTGCCGCCTGGCACGTGAACGGCGGCCTGGACATGACCTAGAGATGGTCCGGCCTGCCTTCGGCAGCTCGGGCCTCCTGCGCTCCGGACCCTCACCTGCATCCTGCAGGTAGGCGGCTCCTCTGAGCTGCCTTAAAGATCCTAAGATTTTCTTTATCCATCGCTAGGTATGCATAGCGGATGGGTACAAGGTAGTAGCCATGGTAACCACCTCGACAGCCCCCTCGGGCACGCTAACGCGGCTCGATGGTCGAGTGGCGATCGTGACCGGAGGTTCGCGCGGTATTGGCGGCGCGATTTCTTCGGCGCTCGCCAACGACGGAGCGATTGTGGCTGTGGTCGGGATTCCCGCCGATCGCGAACGCACGGAAGTCCTTCGCGCTTCACTCAACGGTAGCGCAACGCTGGTTCAATTTTACGAAGCCGATGTCGCCGATCCACATGCATGCGCGGCCGCTGCACAAGCAGTGATCGCGGAAAACGGCAAGGTTGACATCCTCGTCAACAACGCCGGCATCACCAAAGATCGCACGGCGCGCAAGATGACAATCGACGAATGGCAAGCGGTCCTGAATGTGAACCTCTCAGGGCCGTTTTTTATGATCAAAGCCGTGCTCGACCACATGCTCGAGCAAAACTACGGACGCATCGTCAACATCAGTTCGGTCGTCGGACATATGGGCAACTTCGGGCAATCGAATTATGCCGCCGCTAAAGCCGGATTGCTCGGTTTGACCAAGACGCTCGCGCTCGAAACCGCGCGCGCGGGCATCACGGTGAACGCGGTCGCACCCGGCTTCACGGCAACCGAGATGGTTGCAGCGATGCCGCAAGCTGCGATCGATCTAGCGAACGGCCGCTCACCGATGGGCCGCATGGCGCAACCATTCGAAATCGCGCGCGTGGTGCGCTTCCTTGTCGACGATAACTCCGGTTTCATCACCGGCTCGACCTACGACGTTAACGGAGGCATGTACATGTGATGATCGGCGCGGTACCGCTCGAAGAGTTCAGCTACGGTCTCGATCTCTCCGGTGCCGATCCGGCATCGCTCAACGACGCGCTGCGCGCCGTCACGCTCGAGGTGCTAAGCGATCCCGTGCGCATGGGCACGCTCGTAACCAGCATGATGCTCGCGCAACAGAGCGTTGCACTCAACGCCTTGCGCCGCATGCAAGGCGAGAATCCCGCACCGCCGGCGGAGATCGCGAGCGACAAACGCTTCAGCGATCCGGCATGGACGAGCAATCCGTTTTTGCTCTCGATGGTCGAAGAATATCTGCTGCGCCGTCAATACGCGCAACAAATGGTCGAGAGTTCGCGGCTGCCCGATGCGACCAAACGCAAAGCGCGCTTTGCGATGAACATGATGATGGACGCGCTTGCGCCGAGCAATCTGCCCTGGCTCAATCCCGCGGTGATCAAAGAAGCGATGAACACCGGCGGCGAGAGCCTGGTCAAAGGGCTGACCGAGATGCTCGACGACATGCAGAACAACGGCGGGTATCCCAAACAGGTCGACAACTCGCCGTTTACCCTCGGTGAGAATCTCGCAGCAACGCCGGGCGAAGTCGTGTTCCGCAACGACTTGTTCGAGCTCATCGCCTACACACCGCAGACGCAAGACGTGTACGAGCGGCCGATCCTGATGTCGCCGCCGTGGATCAACAAGTACTATATCATGGACCTCGCCCCCGGGCGCTCGTTCGTGGAATGGGCGGTCTCGCGCGGCCATCAAGTTTTCATGATCAGCTATCGCAATCCCGACGCGTCGATGCGTGACTTCACGATGGACACGTACTTTACGCAAGGGTTGCTCACCGCGCTCGACGTCGTGCAAAAACTCACGGGTGCGCCGCAGGTCAATCTCGCCTCGCTGTGCCTGGGCGGAACGATGAGCGCGCTGCTGCTCGCGTATCTCGCCGCAAAGGGCGAAGAACATCGCATCGGCAGCGTAACGCTGACGAACACGATCGTCGATTTTGCCGAGCCGGGCGATCTCGGGGTGTTTACCGACGAAACAACGATCGCGCGTCTCGAGCGGCAGATGAACGAGAAGGGATATCTCGAGTCGGCCGAGATGGCGCACACCTTCGATTGGATGCGCGCGAACGACTTGATCTGGAGCTACGTCGTCTCCAATTGGTACATGGGCAAGAAGCCGCCGCCCTTCGACATCCTTACCTGGAATGCGGATTCGACGCGCATGCCGGCGGCGATGCACTCGCAGTATCTGCGCGCGTGCTATCTGCGCAACTTGCTCGTAGTCCCCAATGCCTTTGTGCTCGACAACGTGCCGATCGATCTGGGCAAAATCACGACGCCGTTGTACATCCTCGGCGCCGAGGCCGATCACATCGCGCCCTGGCGCACGAGCTTTGCTACGTCGCAGTATGTCGGCGGCCCGGTGAAATACACGCGCACGAATTCGGGCCACATCGCCGGGATCTGCAATCCGCCGGGAAATCCCAAATCGTGCTACTGGACCAACGATCAGGTTGAACCGGGTGAAACGCCTGATACGTGGCTCGCACGCGCCGCCAAACACCAAGGAAGCTGGTGGGAGGATTGGGCAGCATGGGCCGACGCGCACGGTGGTGCGCGCCGCGCGCCCTATCCGCTTCCAACAACCAATGATCCGGCGCCGGGCCGGTACGTCCGCAATCAAACGGAGGCGACCATCGCATGATGAACAATCGCGACCACTTAAAAGGTCTAGGCGAGTTCATTCGCACCCAGCGTGAGCTGGCCAATCTCTCACTCAGACAGCTCGCCGATCTCGCGAAGGTCTCAAACCCGTACCTGAGCCAGGTCGAGCGCGGGCTTTACAAGCCGTCAGCCGAGGTCCTCAAGCAGATCGCGCGCGCGCTGCACCTCTCGGCCGAGACCTTCTACGCGCAAGCCGGTCTGCTCGATAACGACGTCCGCAACGAAGCGGCCGACGCCGTGGAGTCGGCGGTGAAGCTGGACCCCCGCCTCACGGCCGAGCAGAAGGACACGCTGATTCGGGTCTATCGCGGGTTCACCACCGAGAGGAATTGACAAATCTCCCATATGCTTGGTATACTTAGCGTAGCCCAAGAGTGAGGAGAACCAGTCCACCATGAACACCTACACCGAAATTCTCGAGAAGGCCCAGGCCGAGTTCCTGAGCGGTCTCAAGCAAGCGCAAGAGCTCAACGTCAAGGCCATCGAGTCCGTGACCGAGCTGCTCAAAGAGAACGGCAACGGCACACCCAAGCTGCCGACCCCGGCCGAGATCGTCGAGCGCACCTTCGCGTTCACGAACGAAGTCCTCGAAGCGCGCAAAGAGTACATGCTCAAGCTCGCCGACCTGCTCCCGAAGAATTAAGTCACCCTGACCGAATTCTAACCAGCGCATACAGCTTTGCCAGTTATAGCAACTTCTGCTATAACTGGCTTAGTTATTTATGCAGGTTAGAGAGCCGCTCCCGATCGCGCTCGTCAACGGCGACGACCCACGGCTTACCGATGTGGGCCCGGTCGAGCTAGGCCGTCTGCGCGAGGCGTGCCGTGCCGTTTTGGCCGCCCATGTCGAGGGCCGGGCGACAACCCGCGAGCTTGCACCGCTCAATCGTCTGATCGACGCGCATCTGAGCGCGCGCTACACACTGGTTTCGGCGCAAGGGCGCGTCGGCAGCGCGCGCATGTCGACCGCTCCCGACGCCCCGTCGCTGCTGCTCTCGGATATCTGCCTTGCGATCGTGGAGCTGTTTGCCGGCGCAAAGGGCGCACGCATCAAGCATTGCGCGAACCCACAATGCGAGCGCTTTTTTCTCGACGAGAGTAAGAGCGGCACGCGCGCGTGGTGCAGCATGAAAACGTGCGGCAATCGCATGAAAGCCGCACGTTATTACGAGCGAACGAAGAGTTAGCTCAGCTTCTTACAGGTGAACAGCGCGAGATAACAACCGGGCGAGATCCCGAGCGACGCCTGTATCGGATGCAGTTCGCACAAGCCCATCTTCGGATGCGCGATCAGGAACGCCGGCACGTCGGGTTGCAACACTTCCCAATCGGCCCACATGCGTTCGAACTCCGGATGCCGCATCATCATCTCGAGCAATTCGTCGAAGTGCGTGTCGCCGTAATACGTCGCGTAGGTATTGCGGAAAATCGCCACGCAGCCGCGCGCGGCCGTTTCCCAATCGGTATAGAGATGCCGGCGCGATTGATCGAAGAACAGCCGCCACAGAATGTTGCGCGAGAGTAGTTCGCTCTCGTGCTCGTAACCGAACATCTCGCCCATAAATGCGTTCCACACCAAGAGATCCAGACGCGGCGTCGAGATATACGCCGGCGCTTCGCGGTGCAACTCGACCAACTTGCGCAGCGCGTCGGGAACGTCGGGCGTGAGGGTGCAGACCTGCGGCGGCGTGTCGGAGGCGAGCACTTTGAGATAGGCGATCTCCTGCGGTGTCAGCAGTAACGCGCGCCCGATCTCATCGATCACGTCGAGCGAGAAGTTGATCTCGCGCGCCTGCTCGATCCACGTGTACCACGTGGTGGAGATACCTGCGAGCTTCGCGACCTCTTCGCGGCGAAGGCCGGCGACGTGGCGGCGCGCCGAATCGTCTTCGAGTCCGACGTCGATCGGGCGCAGCGCGCTGCGTCGCGCCCGCAGAAATAAACCGAGATCATTACGCCGGGAGAGGGTAGGGGTGTCGAGCATGCGGGGTCTCCGAGGTCGGGTGTATGCCGTTTTTGCCCAACTTTGCTACCCTGCGCTCTTTGCCTCCATCGGAAATCGCATTGTTACGGTGGTCCCCTTCTCGAAACCGCTTTCCAACGCAATCGACCCACCCATGCGCTCAACCGCCCGCTTGGCGATCGCGAGTCCGAGACCCGAACCGTCGACCTCACCATGGGACGCGCCGCGGTAGAACCGGTCAAAGGCATGCTCCACGTCGATCGGCGCCATCCCCGGCCCACGGTCGGCGATTTGCAACACCGCGTCGTCGCCCTCGTGCCCGACGCGCACCATGACCAGCGACGCCGGCGCGTACCGCACGGCGTTCTCGACCACATTCTTTACCGCTTCATAGAGCTCGCCATCATCGCCGAAGACCTTCGCATCGCCGTCAGTCGCGAGTTGGAGCCGTTCGCCGGCGAGGGGACGCAACGCATCGACCGCGCGCGCGGCGACGGATTGCAGGTCGATCGTGTCGGCTACCGGCTCGGCTTCTCGTTCGAGCCGCGCGAGTAGAATCAACTTCTCGATGATCTGCTTCATCTTGCGGCTCTCATCGAGCATCGTCTCGTGCACGTGCCGCACACCGTCGCCATCTTGTACGACGCCGGAACGCAGCGCATCGAGATACCCCATGAAGATCGTCAGCGGCGTGCGCAGCTCGTGACCCGCATCGGCAATGAATTGCCGCATTTGCGCTTCTTGACGGCGCCGCTCGTAGGTTGCCGCGCTCAGGCGCTGCGCGACTTCGTTGTAGGTCTGCGTCAACTCGTGCAGGCTCGAATCGCTCTCGAGCAAGAGCTTTGGCGTAAAGTCGCCTTCGGCGATCGACTGCAGCGCGGTGTTGACTTCTCGCAACGGCCGTAACGCCCGTCCGGTGATTACGCGTCCCGCGAACCAGGCGATGATCACCGCCACCAGACCTATCGGCAGGATGCGCTCCCAATAGCGCACGAGCGAATGGGAGAAATCGGCGATGTCGGGTTCGAGCACGATCGTCCCACCGCCCGGAACGCCGACGAAACGCGGCCGCAAGAAGAGCAATCCCGCGATCGCACGCTCGCTGTCGTTGAGTTGCGCCGACGCGTCGGCAACGACCCGGTGCTGCGAATCCAAGACGAGGATCCGCGAGCGCGAGTTCGGCTCGTCGGCGATCACTTTGGGGGCCAGCTGCGCGAGCGTGAGATGCTGTGCGGTCAGATCGTCCACGCGCTTCTCCATGCGGGCCTGCGCCGCGTCGATCGACTGGTTGAACGTCGAGGCGAAACCGATCACGAAAAACGCCGAGGAGGCGCCGACGACAAGCGCGATCAGCGCGACGGCTAAAATGACGTAGCCGCGCGTGATGCGCCGCGCGAAGTTGCGAAAGGTTGGTTCAGTCGGCACGAATCGTGTATCCGGCGCCGCGCACCGTTTGAATCAACGGTCGCGCAAAGCCTTCATCAATCTTACCACGCAGATAGGAGACGTAGCGCTCGACCGCGTTCTGGCCCACGTCCTTCTCGTTACCCCAAACCAGATCGAGCAATTCATCGCGCGTAAACACGCGACGCGGACGGCGCAGGAGCGTAACGAGCAGATCGTATTCGAGCGGCGAGAGTTCGATGCGTTGACCGGCGCGCACAACCGTGTGTTCGTCGAGATTGACGCTGATGTCGTCATACGCGATGACGTTGCGATTCTCCAGATGCGGACGGCGTAACTTGGCATCGATATGCGCGATCAGCTCTTGCATCTCGAACGGTTTGCTCAAATAGTCGTCGGCACCGTGCGAGAGGCCCTCGACTTTGGTGTCGACTTCGCCGCGCGCGGAGAGCATCACGACCGGTGCATCGGTCACGCGGCGCAGCATCGGCAGCAGCTCGATACCGCTGACCATCGGCATCATCACGTCGAGGACGATCACGTCGGGCGACCAATCCTTGACCAATTCGAGCCCGGAGGGCCCGTCGGGGGCGGTTTTTACGGCATAGCCGTGATGACCGAGGGTCAGCTCGAGGAGCTCCCGGATGCGGGGCTCGTCGTCAATAATCGCAACGCGCGGTTTGGTCGCAGACATATGGTTAAAAACTAGTACCCCGGCTTGAGACTTCCTGGAGAGGGGCCGAAAAAGAAGATATGTCCAGGGTTGTGGTGATCGACGATTATGAACCGACGCTACGCATGTACGCGGCGGCGATCGAAAAGATGCTTGGGGGTGAGGTCGTCCCGTTCACCGACCCCCGCGAGGCACTGCACTATTTGGGCGGCATGGAGCCGACGCTGTGCGTCGTGGACTACAGCATGCCCGACATGGACGGCGTGGAGTTCGTGCAAGAACTGCGCGGCGTGCCCGGCCGCGAGCGCACGCCGATCATCATGCTCACCGGCAAAGACGATCGCGAACTTCGCGCTCGCGCGATTGATGCCGGTGTGAGCGTCTTCTTAAACAAGCCCGTAAGCGCGGACGAATTTGCCGGCCACGTGCGCCGGCTCGCTGCGCAGCGCAACGGTCAGAACGCAACCGACGAGCAGGTGCGGGACCTCCGCGAGCGCGCCGAAGCGGCGGACCGCCGCATGCATCAGCGCGATCGTGAAGCGATCGACGCACTCTTCCGCGCATTCCAAAAGCGCGATCCCGACGCGGCGGCGCGGATGAAACTAACGGCCGAGGTCGCGGTCATACTTGCAATCGAAGTACGCTGTCCGGTCTCCGCGGTGCAGTTGCTGCGCGAGTGTGGACACATCTACGACATCGGCAAGCTCGCGATTCCCGAAAAAACACTGACAACCTCGGCGATCCTCTCGCCGCAATCGCGCGCGGCGGTCGAGTCGCACGCGGAGGCGGGCGCTGAGATTCTCAGCCTAGCGGATTCGCAGCTCTTTGCGGCTGCGGCGACGATAGCGCGCACGCACCACGAACGTTGGGACGGGATGGGCTATCCGCGCAAACTCAAAGGCGAC
>DATJOM010000089.1:0-53494 GCA_035507095.1 Candidatus Acidiferrum sp. | reverse complement strand
TGAACATCGGCCTCGGCACGGTGAAAGGCCACATCCGCGACATCCTCGAGAAGCTTTCGGCGGCGGACCGTACGCAGGCCGCTGTGGTGGCGCTCCGCAAGGGCTTCATCTGACGGTGTCGCGCGCGCGTCATTTTGTCATCCCGAGCGTAGCGCTTTGTCATCCCGAGCGTAGGCGCGAAGCGCCGTAGTCGAGGGACCTACGTAACCTGTCACCCTGCGGTGCGAGCGCGGCGAGCCTCGAAGGGTGGCTCGATGAGAAGTTGCATCGCGCTCGTGGCTCTCGCAATCCTATGCGCCTGCAGCTCCTCGGGCGCCATGTTTCCCGATGACGCCGAGGCCATTCGCGTCGCCCAAAGCGTTCAGGGCGTTGATCGCATAGAGAAATACCCGGGCGACTTTACCTGGCAAGTCGTCATGTGGTGCAGCGCGCGGCTGAAGCATTGCCCGAAAGTTACGGGACGAGAAGCACCCGCCGCATTTCCAATTCGCGTTGTTTGCTATTGCCGAGTGAGCGCCAGACCTGAGGGATGGTTCATAGAAGTCGATTTGCGCCGAAAGACGGCGCTCGCGATTAGCGGGAAGCTTGCGCATGCCTATGGTTTTGACGGCCCCTCTTTATCGGGCGGTCCATCGGTCTGAACGATCACCCTCAGGGTGACGAATTGCCGCGGTCCCTCGACTACGGCGCTTCGCGCCTACGCTCGGGATGACAAAGCGAGCGCTACGCTCGGGATGACAAAGTGGCGATTCGCTACGCTCGGGATGACAAAGAGCTACGCTCGGGATGACAATTACTTTGCTACTGCAGAGGCGTGGAAGACGGCTTGGAGCTTTTCGGCGGCGCCGTTTTTGACGACCGCGACGATCCGATCGCCGGCCTGCAGTTGCGTATCGCCGGTCGGAATGACGATGCTCTCGTCGTTGTCGCGTTCGATCGCCACGATCACGCTATTGCGCGGCAGGTTGAGATCGCAGAGCGCTTTGTCGGTCACGGGTGAATGCTCGGGGACGCTAATGCGCACCAGGCTCAAGTTGCCTTTGCCGAAGAGGTGCATCGTCTCGAGCGCGGCGGTGTAGCTCGCGGCGTTGACCTGCTGGTTGAGCACGTCGAGGATGATCTCGGTCGACGATATCACGATGACCGGGTCCTCGGGATCGAGCGAATCGAAGATCAGGCGGTTGCGCGGATTGTTGACGCGCGCGATGCAGCGCGCCTTCGATTTCTTTTTGGTAAGCAGCACGACGACGAGATTGTCTTCGTCGTCGCCCGTGTCGGCGACGACGACGTCGGCACGGGCAATGCCTGCAGCGTCAAGGACGTAGGGATCGCAGCCGTCGCCGACCATCGTAACCTGGCGGTCGATCAGCGTATCGAGCGCCTTGGCCTTCTTGTCGATTTTTTCAACCACGACGACTTCGTGGTTCTGCTGGATGAGCGCGCGGGTCAGGTACGATCCGACCTTCCCGCCGCCGACGATGAGGATGAACATTACGCGTTCACCGCCTGCGGCGTGCAGCCGGCAAACATCTGCGCAAATTCACTGATTGCCTCCGGCGCGACGATCGCGTTGATCTGGTCGCCCTCTTCGAGCACGAGGTCATTCGACGCGACCATCACGCCGGTTGATTCGCGCCGTACCGCCGCAACGCGCACGCGACCCGGGCGCTCGATCTGCTCGATCGTCTTGCCGGCTTCGCTTGCGGTAACCGTCGCCGAGAGCGAAGTGACCTTGCCGAAGTCGAAAGTATGGACGGGATCCCACGGCGCTTCCATGAGCGTATCGCGAATCAGCTTCGCGCCGACCGTGGTCGGAATGACCGTCTGGATACCGAGTTCGCGGTACATTTGCCCGCGCGGCGGGTCGTAGATGCGACAGACGACGCGTTTGATCTTGAACATGCGCTGGGCGATGAGCGCGGCCATGATATTCCGATTGTCGCCGTCGGTGACCGCGACGAAACCATCAGCGGTTTGGGCGCCCGCTCGCTTGAGTACGTCGTAGTCGATGCCGGTGCCGACCACGACGTGGCCGCGGAAATTCGCGCCGAGGCGTTTGAAAGCGGTTGGGTTTTCGTCTACGACGATCACCTCGTGACCGTCGGCGTCCAGGAGTTTCGCGAGTGCCGAGCCGACGCGGCCGCACCCTACGATGAGATATCGCATTGGCGAGGAAGAGCGTTCCAAAGAGGCGGGCGTAACCCCTTGGAAGCGAGGTTGCAGGGCTTCCTCCCCAAAGCAGGAGGGGCCGCCGAAGATAAGAATAGACGGGAGTTTTGTCGGGGCGTGGCTCAGCTTGGTAGAGCGCGTCGTTCGGGACGACGAGGTCGCTGGTTCGAATCCAGTCGCCCCGACCATTCTTTTAAGGTCTAGCGTTGTTCGAGAGATTCGGTCCGGCATCGCTGCGCGTATTGCGCGTAGCGGAACAAGAGTGCCGCAACCACAATCAATATTACGTAGGTGCCGAGCACCTAATGGTTGCGCTCCTCGAAGAACGCGATCCGCAAATTCTTCACGACTTGGATGCCGAAGGCGTCGACGTGCGCGAACTGCACGCCGACGTTCGCCGCAATTTGGGCGCCGGGGAAGATCGGCTGTGGGAAGGCATCCTGGTAACGCCGCGCGTCCGCAAGATCATCGTACTCGCCGAAAGCTACGCCGGCGATGCCAAGGTCGAGCCGGTGCACTTGCTGCGCGCGCTGCGCTCGGAAGGCGGCAGCCTCGCAGCGGAGATCCTGCGCCGCAGTACCGCGCGAAACTCGGCGACCAGCGGCTAGGTAGCAGGTCGCGTGGAACACTTCCAACAGATCGCGGTTTCGTTGATCGATCATTACGGCTACGGCGGTCTTTTCGTCGTGCTGATGCTCGGGAATTTCGGCGCGCCGGTCGGCGCGGAGATCGTGATGCCGGTTGCCGGCGCGCTCACGGCAACGGGCCACCTGCCGTTTTTATGGCTGACGATCGTCGTCGCGGTGCTCGGTGAACTCGCAGGCGGCACGGTCGGCTATCTGATCGGACGCTTCGGTGGACGTCCGCTGATCGACCGGTACGGCCGCTACGTGCATCTCAGCCACGCGAATCTCGATCGCGTGCACGGCTTCTTCGAGCGCTACGGCAGCTTCGCGATCTTCATTTGCCGCTTTCTTCCGTTCATCCGCGGCGTGGTTTCGATTCCGGCGGGGCTGGCCGAGATGAACCTCGCGCACTTCTACTTTTGGTATGCGCTCGGTTCGACGATTTTCTGCGGGCTTTTGGTCTGGCTCGGCGTTGCGCTCGGCCATCATCTCGACGCCGTGCTTCCTTTGGTCCACAAGACGGGGCTGATCGCGCTGATTCTCACCGCGGCTGCGATTGCCGCCATTTGGATCGTGGTCTGGCAGCGGAGGCAGCGCGCGCCGCGTAGCATTTAGTCCAGTGCAATGACGGCGCCGGCTCTCGAACAAACCCTCTCGCAAATCCCCGACGCGCCGGGCGTCTACCAGATGATCGGGCGCGGCGGTGAGATTCTCTATATCGGCAAAGCGGTCTCGCTGCGCAGCCGCGTGCGCTCGTACTTCCAAGACTCGGCCGCGCACCATATCCGCACGCAGGCCATGGTCGAGCGCGTCGTTGACGTGCGCACGATCGTCGTCACCAACGAGATCGAAGCGCTGATCCTCGAAGCCAATCTGATCAAGCGCTATCAGCCACCGTTCAACGTGCGCTTGCGCGACGACAAGCGCTATCCGTATCTCAAGGTTACGAACGAGCCGTTCCCACGCGTCGTGTTCACCCGCCTCGTGAAGGACGACGGTGCGCGGTACTTCGGCCCCTATACCAACGCGAAAGGTTTGCGCGAGTTGATCGATCTCGTGCGCCTCGTCTTTCCGTTGCGAACGTGCCGCGAGCCGATCGACGGACGGCGCAAGCGTCCGTGCTTGCAGTATCACATCAAGCGCTGCCTCGCGCCGTGCGTCGGCTATCAAACGGAAGAAGACTACGACCGGATGATCGATGAGGTCGTGCTGTTCCTCGAGGGCAAGCAAGAGTCGCTGCTTGCGCGCTTGCAGCACGAAATGGGCGACGCCGCGCAGCACATGAACTACGAGGCGGCAGCGCGGCTACGCGATCGGATCGTCCACGTGCGCCGCGTGACCGAAGGCCAGCTCGTTGTCTGGAAGTCGCGTCTCGATATGGATCTGATCGCATCGGCGCGCGCACAGGGCCAAGCATGCATGCAAGTGTTCATGGTGCGCGGCGGCAAGCTGATCTCGCAGGAGTTCTTCATCCTCGACGGCGTCCACGAACAGTCGGACGAAGAATTGATGAGCGGATTTCTCGTGCAGTTCTATACGGCGCGAACGGCCAGCGCGTTCGAGCAGCCGGAGATCTCAGCGTACACACGCGTCGCGCGCGACCAGGAACCGGCCGTTCCGGTGAAAGCGCGCGCCCGAGCCGGCCGCGCGAGCGCCGCCGCCATTCCAAAGGAAGTGCTCGTCCAGCATCTGCCCGGTGAGGACCATGGCGTGATCGAGTCCTGGCTCTCCGAGGTCAAGAGCCAGCGGGTGCGGATCCTGCAGCCGCAGCGCGGCGAGCGAGCCGAATATCTGCGCCTGGTGCAAAAGAACGCCGAGCAGAATCTCAAGGCGTATCTCGTGCATCAAGAGATTCAAGAGAGCGCGCAGGCGCGCGCGCTAACCGAACTGGCCGATGCGCTGGAATTGCCCGAACCGCCGCATCGCATCGAGTGCTACGACATCTCGAACATTCAGGGCAGCAACCCGGTCGCCTCGATGGTGGTGTTTGTCGAAGGGCGCGCAAAAAAGAGCGACTATCGCAAATTCAAGATTCAATACGACAAGGGACCCAACGATTTTGCGATGATGCAGGAAACACTACGCCGGCGTTTGCGCTATCTACGCCACGAGACCGACGACGCGGTGAGCAAGACCGAGAAAGAACTCGCCAAGAAAGAAAAATTCAACAAAAAACCCGATCTGCTCTTGATCGACGGCGGGAAGGGCCAGCTCAGCGCGGTCGTCGAGGTGATGGAGGAGCTCGATATGACGGGTATTCCAGTTGCTGGTTTAGCCAAGGAGCATGAGTGGCTTTATGTGCCGGGCAATCCCGATCCGATCGTGCTGGCGCCCAACACGCCGGGTCTCCATTTGATCATGCGCATTCGCGATGAAGCGCACCGTTTTGCGGTAACCTATCACCGGCAACGGCGCGCAAAGGCGATGACGCGCTCCTCGCTCGACGCGCTCGCAGGCGTTGGCCCAGTGCGCAGGAAACGTCTGTTGGCAGAGTTCGGATCGGTTGCCGCAATCAAGCGGGCGAGCATCGACGAAATCGCCGCAGTCAAGGGTATGACTGCACCGTTGGCAGCGCAGATCAAGAGCGCACTGGAAGGGGGATCCTAATGCACTGGTTACTCCGCTTTCTCATTACCGCCATCGCCTTGTGGGCGATCGCGACGTATGTGCCGGGATTTATGCTCAACCACTGGTACGACGCGTTAATTGCCGCAGTGATCTTCGGCATCGTAAATACGATTATCGGCCCGATTCTGAAGTTGATCTCGCTGCCGTTGACGATCATCACGATTGGACTGTTCTCGATCGTGGTCAATTGGGCGCTCTTCGCGCTGACGGTGTGGCTCTCGCCGGGATTTCATGCGACGGGTGTGCCCTTGGCAGCGTGGGCGTCTACGCTGATTGGCGCAATCATCATGATGCTTGTGAACATCTTCGTGTCGACGCCGCTTACCCGGGCACAAGCCTAAACCGCGCTCCGTGTCGCCGTGAGCCTGTCGAGGCGTAACCGGGCCCCTTGCCGGCCGTGTTATAGTGAATAGTCCGCTACGGGCGGCACCTATGGGGCTGAACTAGGCTCGACGGGAAGATCCGTGGTCGGCGTTAGCAAGCGGAGTTGCGAGCTCTCCTAAAACGATCGCAACGGCATATCTGCCAACAACGAATACGCACTAGCTGCTTAATCTAAGCTAGCTACCGGACGCAGGGAGTCGGCCCGAACCGCTCTGCACTCCGGCCATAAACTCGGGCTGGTACGCGCGCGTGATTCGACGCACGTACGAGATCAAGGATCTGCTGCGTACGGTAAGTCCCGCTTTGAGACGTCCGTCCGAGTAAGTCAAAGTCAAAGCTGAGCTTGGAGAATGCGCCGGTTAGGCTTTTCGGACTCGGGGGGCAGTACCCCGACAGCTCCACCAAATAACCGAATAAAAAACGCTCCGCTTCATGGCCGAGCGTTTTTACGTTGCTCGCAGCTAGTCGCTCTCAATAAGGAAGGCCCGGCGCAGGATCGGCGAATCGGAGATGCTGTGCAGCGACACCGTACATTGGTCTTCGCGGGGTTCATTCTTCTCGTCGCGGGCGGTCTCGCCGCTGCCCTGTATTTCATCATTTTGCGGCAATCGTATGCGTGGTATATGCGAGAGTTCGGGATTGGAAACCGGTCACGAGCGTCATACCTCGTATCGAGGCAGGGCTTCGCAAGCAAGGAAGAATGCGAAGCCCAACTGCGGTCTACGAATCGGGTGGGGCCCCGCTACTACTGTGGCCAGGAGAGACTGGTTGACGCTCAAAGCGAATTTCTTGACCCGTTTGCGCGCTGACAAGACCAGGCCATTAGGCCTAGTGTCGATAGGCCGACAGGCTGGCGACAGGCAGATTAAACGACCGTGATCTGCGGTTGGAAGTCGGCAGCGAACAGGCTCTTGGGAATCATGGCGTGGACGCCACGCACGATGTCGACGACTTGCGTCACGCGGAAGTTGCCCGCGATGCTGAGCAGTGCGTAGGCGTCGAGCTCGGTCATGTTGGCGCGCGTTGCAAGGAACTTGATTGCGTTGCGCGCGGCCGCAGTCATCGCGAGGTTGAGGTCCTTGTCGAGGCCGAGGACGATCCAGTGCGTCGACGTCTCGGCGATCGGCCACGCGAAGTTCTTGTTCTTGTGCAGCACAACTTGGATGCGCATTTCCTTCATGCGCGTTTCGAGCGCCGATAAGTTGATTTCACCATCGCCTTGCAGCGCGTGCGAGTCGCCGGTAAAGAGCAGCGCGCCGGGTTTCCACACCGGGATGTACATGATCGAGCCTTCCGACATCTCGCTCAAATCGGTGTTGCCGCCGTGCGGGCCGGGCGGAACGGAATTGGTGACACCGGGTCGTAGCGGCGGGAAGAAACCGTCGGGCGGTGCGACGCCGAGCGTGCCCTGAAACGGTTTAAGCGGGACGTGCACCTTAGGAAGAAACTCGGTCTGCATCGCCGTTAAATCCAGATCCACGTATTTGACTTGACCGTGCGGAAAATCGGTGGGCAGCAAGCCGGTGCCGAGCGCGCCGGGATTGTTGAAGCACGCCGCCCAGTTGTCCGGCTCGAAGCGCTGATAGCGGATCTCCAAGACGTCACCGGGTTGCGCATCGTTGACCCAAATCGGACCGATGATCGAGTGCGGGCCATGCCCGGGGTTCGCGACGCGAATTGCAGCGAGTTTTTCGATCGGCACGCCGGGCTCGAGCGCGTTGAGGAAATGCGACCAGGTGTTGCGATAGCTGACGACATCACCGGAATCGATTTTGAGGATCGGCGGACGCGTCGTGTCGTATACGCCGAGCTGCACGGTTTCCTTGGTCGACTCGACCACGTGGACGCGGCCGCCGCCTTGCGCTACGCGTCGCGGCGTGCTGATGTCGTCTGCAGCGAAGGCCGGAGGCGCGAACCAGGGCCCGATCGCCGCGAGCAATCCCATGAACGCGCTCGATTTCAAGAGCTCGCGCCGCGAGCTTCCTCGCGCAGCAAGATGACCTCCGAGTATCGCTTGATCGACCTCGTCCAGGTGGGTGAGCCGGTCCGCCGCACGCTCGGTGTACGCGTGTTCCGCAACATCCTGGCGGAGCACGCCTGTGCCCCGCTCCTCGCCGCAACCAAAAAAGCCGCCGCAGTCATGACGATGATCGTCGCGCATGTAGCACCTCCATGCGCGACCGTTCAGCATGGCGGCGGCGGCACCCGTTGGACAAAAGTACAATGCGGGAGGCCGTGCCCTTGAGCGGCGCGGCGTGCGCGTTTCTGTCGAAAACGTTAGTTGACGCGGTCGATGGTGATCGTGTGTTCGACGGTCTGCGCGCCGTTCGATTGCGTCGTGAATCTTTCGCGATAGGTCGCATGCTGCAACACACCGGATGGATCGAAGATCGCTTGTATTGCGACGTCCACCGACGGCGTTTTCTCGTTCGATTGCTCTTGGTTGCGCCCCGAGCGGCCCGAGCGCCAGCCTCCGCCGCCCATCGAGCCACCCATAGATCCTCCGCCGGGCCAGCCGCCCATGCCGCCGCCTCGTCCGCCACGGTCGTCGCCGAACGACGAGCCGCGCTGGTTCGAAGAGCCGTCTGCGATCAACGTCACGGCTGAGGTGCTAGTCAGCAGATTGATGTCGAGCGGGACGTTTACCGGCGCGGGCGGTCTCGCCGGCGCCGGTGATGCGGTGCTCGAGGGTGCCGGCGGCGTGATGGTCATCGACATTTGCGCGTGATCGCTTCCGTGGAGCGAGGCAGCAACGTACCCGGGAAAATTCAATTGATTCAAGAGCGCCGCAATCGAGGCCGCGGTGGGATCGGCCGGATTCGGTGCGGCCAGCGAAAGTTGGCCGTCGGCGGTGCGCGTCACCGTCAGCGCCGTAGTCGTGCCGCCGGCCAAGCGTGCGTACAGCTTCGAAGGCCCTTTCCAGCTGATGACGATCGTCGAATCCGTCGGCGCTTGCGTAGCGCTCAGTGCCGTGCTCACGCGATAGGTGACGCTGTCGCCGACCTTCGCCGGACCGGCGAAAAGCGCCGACGGCGAAACGGTCAGTAACCCAACCAGAAGAGCGCATAGGAGTGGCATACCAAGATGAGCGTAACCTCGAACTCTGGGAAACGCACCAATGAACGTGCTAGGAAGGTACCCTTGTGATACCGCTGGTGGTCGCACTTGGCGATTCGATCACGTACGGCTACGGCTTGCCGTCGCCGGTGACGCAGAGCTACGCCGCGCAGTACACACGGCGCATTCGTGGTCAGCTTGTGAATCTTGCGATTCCGGGGTCGCAATGCGACGGCGTCGCGAACAACGAAATTCCGAAGATGCCGCGCAATACGTCGGTTGTCATTCTGAATTGCGGCAGCAACGACATCGGCGGCTTCGGCTTCATGCCGGAAGGTAAACCTGACGGCACCAGGCGCACGGCCCCCGCGAACGACGCCGAGTTGGCCGAAGCCGAAAAGGCATTCGCGCACGTCGTCGCGCTGATTCGCGCAAAGGCACCGCAGGCGACGATATATCTCGTCAACCTTCGCCATTGGCAACGCATGACGGCATCGGAATCGCCGCAGTTTGCCAAAGACGTGAGCGCGTGGAACGCGATGCTGCTGCGCACCGGTCTGCACGTCGTCGATATCAGCAGCGACCCGCGCATGTACGAGCCGAAATACATCTTGCCCGACATCCTGCACCCGAACGTGGAAGGAAACGCGGCGATCGCAAGCGACTTTCACTAGCGATATGGATGCAAAACGTCTTGCGGCCGCACTCAACGCAGCGGTCAAAGCGCCGCAGTTTTCAAACAGCAAAGCGCGCGCCGTGGCGCGGCAAGAGCCTGCCGTGAACTGGCCGGCAACCAAAGCTCTGAACGCCGACTTCAATCCCGATGTCGACGGCTTCGAGTCGTTCGCGATGCATGACGGCAGCACGTGCGCGTGGACGTCCGGACAATTTCGCTACGTTGCGCGCTAAGTACCAATGTCGTCGTCGTTTCGTCCTCTTGTTTGCGCGTACTAACTCCGGAAGATTGGCGGTCGTTTCGCCGATTGCGACGCGAAGCGCTGCGTTATGCGCCCGACGCCTTCGGTTCCATCTTTGCGGAGTGGAGTGCTGACGACGACCGCGAAACAAATGCACACGCGTTGGCGCTCTATCGGCGCAAAGGCTTCGTGGACCAGGGACGCAGCGAACGTGACACCGCCGAGGCGCCGCAACGGCGCATGATACTGGTGCTTTCAGCCCGGGCAACGAGGCATTAGGGCTTCTTTAGCCAAGCACGGTTGCATAGCTGGGGGAGGGACCATCTTGTGAGACGGTTGAGTGCTAGCATTTTTGCCTTGGTATGTGCGGCTGCGTTTTCGCAAGTGGCCGTGGCGCTCGCGCAGGGTCAAGGCGCGACGATGCCGCCGCCGGCGAACTTTGGTTCGCCGCCGTCAGGCCAGATCCCGATTCTGTTCAACGACCACCACGTATATGCGAAGCCCGACACGCTCAAGCAGGGCCGGGTACTCGCCGCGCTCGTACGCGGGGGTACCGTGCTCATCCCGCTGCGGTCGATGTTCGAGCAGATGGGCGCGACGGTTTCGTACGACGCCGCGAGCAAGACGGTCGACGTCAGCAAAGCCGGTTCAGACGTCAAGGTCACGGTGGGTCGACCGGAGGTCGTGATCAACGGCGAATCGCGGCCGCTTGACGTACCGCCGATCGTGTACCAAGGACATGTCCTGGTGCCGATTCGCGTCATCTCCGAGGGCATGGGCGCATACGTGCAGTGGGTTCCCGACAAGCAGACGGTGGTCGTGCGCTACATTATTTCGACTCCGCCGCCGTCGCCAACGCCGCCGCCCGCGCCGCCGACCGAAGCGGCGCCGCTTCCAACGCCCACGCCGACCCCCGCACCCCCTTTCCTAAAGACGTACATCGCCGGCGACTACCTTTCGCCGAAGGTCTACAACCAGTTCAGTTCAGGGCAGAACACCAACAATCAAGACGGCTTCTCCTACGCGATCCACGGAAATGCGCAGTTCAGTCTTTGGCACATTCCGTTCATCGTCGGAGGCAGCTTCGACCAAAACAACTACGCGCACACCTGCGCGCTCAATCTAAATGGAAATTATACGTCCGACTGCTACGTGACGAATATCGGCAACACCGGTTCGACCGTGGTTCCGGCCTTTACCGTTCGTAACTATTTGGGAGCCGCGCACCTCGGCATTAACTTTTTCTTCCCGCGCGTCTTTATGGACATCGGTTACCTGTGGACCGGCAATAACGCCGGGTATCCATGGATAAAGGGTCAAGGTACCGGGCTCGAACTGGTGCCCAACCTCGACCGTCCCTTCTCGGTGTACGGGAATTGGACGTATTACGGAAACGTGTCGGGCACGACGAGTCCGAGCTTCACGGGCGGCACCGCAACCAAGTTCGCTTACATCCTAACGCGATACGATATCGGTGCTACCTACTCGTTCTCGAACGTACCGCTCTTTGTTGAGGCGGGCTTTAAGGGCGATGCCTGGCACGCAAGGTTCAATGCCCCGGGTAACGCGACCGACGGCGGGCCGTACGTAGGCATCGGCCTGCACTTCTAAAAACATAGGCCGGTATGGCTAGAGCCCTCGTCGTCTTCGTGCTCCTCGCGTTCACGCTGTTGAGCATGGTTCACGCCGCGGATGCGCCGCAAACCACGCCGGCCGATAGTGCGGTCCGCGGCGACCGTGCCGAGGGATGGCTCGCCCAAAGCCGCTCGCCGGTGATGGCGCGCAACGGGATGGTCGTGACGAGCCAACCGCTCGCGGCGCAAGCCGGCCTTCGGATTTTGATGCAGGGTGGCAACGCGATCGACGCTGCCGTCGCTACCGTCGCAACCCTGAACGTCGTCGAGCCGATGATGGTCGGCGTCGGCGGCGACGTCTTTTGCATCATTTACATTGCCAAAGACCACAAATACTACGTGCTGAACGCAAGCGGCAAAGCGCCGAGCGGCGCGACGATCGCGCACTTCAACGAACTCGGCTACCACGCCGACCCGAAAAATTGGGGCCCGAGTTCGGGCATGCCGCGCGGCGGCATTCTCGACGTGACCGTGCCGGGATCGGTCTGGGGTTGGGACGCGGTGTTGCGGCGCTTCGGCACGATGAAATTCGACAAGGTGCTCGCGCCGGCGATCGACTACGCGCAAAACGGCTACCCGGTTTCCGAGCGCATTGCTCACGATTGGAAACTCCCCAACGGATTGCCGCTTCGCGGCTGCTGCACGCAGCTCGATCCGGATTCGGTGCGCGTGTGGTATCCGAACGGCGCGCCGCCGAAGGAAGGGCAAATTTTCCGCAATCCCGATCTCGCGCGCACCCTCCGCTTGTTGCAGAAGTACGGGAAGGACGCGTTTTACACGGGCGAGATTGCGCGCGCGATCGTTAAGAAATCGTCCGCGCTCGGCGGCACGATGACGCTTGCCGACCTGGCGAACTATAGCGGCGAATGGGTGCAGCCGATCCAGACCGACTACCATGGTGCAACGGTAATCGAGTTGCCGCCGCCAACGCAGAGCTTTGCGGCGCTTGAAGCGCTAAACGTTCTAACTGCATGTGTGCCAAAGGTGGTGCCGGGTCAAACGCTCGCCTCGCTCGGCCCCACGAATCCGGAGTACTGGCATTTGCTCGTTGCGGCGAAGCGGCTTGCGTATCGCGATATGTATCGGTACAACGGCGATCCCGACGTCGTCAACGTGCCGGTCGCGCGGCTGCTCTCACCCGAGCATGCGGCCTCGCTGTGCGGAGAGATCGACGCGAACCACGCGACCGAGATCGCGCCGCCCGGCGACGCGAACGGGAACGGCGATACGATCGTGCTCTCAACCGCGGATCGCTGGGGCAACATGGTCTCGTGGGTCAACAGCAATTTCGATGAATTTGGCTCGGGGCTCACCGTGCCGGGCTACGGTTTTATTTTGCACGATCGCGGCGCGTTATTTTCGCTCGATCCAAAGAGTCCCGACGCAATTGCGCCGCACAAGCGCCCGTACAATACGCTCATGGCCGGCTTCATCGCGCGTAACGGCAAGCCGCTGCAGACGCTCGGCCTGATGGGCGGAGACATGCAGGCGCAGGGCCACGAGCAGATCGTGGTCGATATCATCGATCTTGGTGCGAACGTGCAGCAAGCCGGCGACATCGCGCGCTTCCGCGACGACGAGATCGGCGACGTGCTGTTCATGGAATCGCCGTTGTACAATCTGATCGGCGACAAGCTGACTGCGATGGGCTACACGGTGAAGTCAACGAATCGGGCGCCGATGGGCGGCTATCAAGCGATCATGCTGTTGCCGAACGGCGCGTATGCCGGTGGTTCGGATTTCGGTAAGGACGGCGAGGCCGTCGGCTGGTAGTCACTCCGAGAGTTTTGCCAGCACCTCGGCGGTCGTTGTCACTTCGCCGATGCGCGCGAACGTTGTCGTGACCGCGTGCCGGTGATTCTCCGCGCTCATGTCGCTCATTGCATCTTCGACGAGCACGACGTGATACCCATGGTCGTACGCGGCGCGCGCAGAGGCTTCAACGCCCATGGTCGTGGCGATGCCGGTCAGAAAAACTTGCGTCACGCCGGCACGCCGCAGAATCCGCTCGAGCGCGGTGGAGTAGAAGGCACCGACTTGATGCTTGGTGACGGTGTAGTCGCTCGGCTGGCGATTGAGTTCCGGCACGAGTTCGGCCCAATCCGGAGGCGGATTGAAAGTAAACGTGGTGTCGCTGCGGCCGGGCGCACGGCCCTCAACATTGACGAGCACCACCGGCAAGTGCTTCGCGCGGAATGCAGCTGCGAGCTTGGCGCTGCGTGCAATAACCTCTGCGGAAGAATACGGCGCAACGGGAAAACCGGCGACGCCCTTTTGCAAGTCGATAACGACGAGCGCGGCGACGGGGTCGATCTGCGAAAGCGGCATGCTGAACCTTTCTGCGCCTAGCCGCCGTGCGCTTTTTCAACCGCGAACAATATGGCAAGGAGGATCAGGACGATTCCCGCGGCTTTCTCCGCGTTCTTTTCGAACCTGTGTCCGAGCGTAGCGCCGAACGCGAGTCCGGCCAGCGTGAAGATGACCGTCGAGATCGCGACCGTCGAAAAGAGTTGCAGCAGCGGAAGGCGCAGCGCGGGCAATGCAAACCCGACGCCGAGCGAATCGAGACTAATGGCGAGCGACGCGAGCAGCAGCCCGCCCAGCGTCTTGACGTCGAAGTCGTGTTTGTCCTCGCCGGTGAAGCCTTCGCGCACGATCCATGCGCCGATTCCGGCGAGCACGATCAGTCCAATCCACGTTGCGACCGTGCCGACGATGCGACCCAGACCCGCGCCGAGCGACAAGCCGATGATCTGCATGAGGATCTCGGCGGTCGAGAAAGCGATGCCAAGCCGAATGCGCTCGGGCCACGGCGGCTCTTTTATGCCGATGGCGGTCGAGAGCGCCAGCACGTCGAGGCCAATAGCAAGCGCGACGCCGAGTACACGGACTTCCGCCTCCACGCGGCCTCTCTTTAAGAATTAGTTGACAAGCTTCCCCGCCTGCAGTACTCTCAACTAAGGATTTAGTTAGGAGGCTGCCCATGCGAGTTCTCGCGATTCTTCTCGCCTGTCTACTGGGAATTGTTGGAGGGAGCCTCCGAGCTGCCGCCGTTGCCTCTGCGCACGATTACGATCGCTGTTGCGACGACACGTGCATCGAAACGAACGCCCAACATGCCGACTGGGAAGGGCGCGATCTCCACGGACAAACGATCGAGTATACGGACCTGCGCGGCGCCTCCTTGCAGAATGCGAACCTTCGCGACGCGCGCCTCAAGTGCGTCGATCTGCGCGGCGCCGATTTGCGCGGGGCCGATTTTCGTGGCGCCGATTTGCTTGGCGTCAAGTTCACCGATGCGCGTCTTCAAGGCGCGCGGTTCAACGACGTGCGTGCCGTCGGTATCGGTGCCGAGGGCGCGACACTCGCCTCGCTTCCCGACGATCAGCTGCGTGCGCTCGCCGGCAACTGCACGGGCTGCGATTTCGAGCGTGCGACCTTGCGCGGGCGCAACCTCTCGAACATTCGGTTGACGGGTGTGAACCTCAGCGAAGCGGACCTGCGTGATGCTGATCTTCGCGGCGCGCGACTCGTCGGCGCGAACTTCGAGCGCTCGCAGATAGCCGGCGTGAAGCTTGCAGGCGCTTCGCTAATCGGTTGCAATTTTCGCGATGTTGATTTGAGTCAGGTCGATCTCACCAACGTGTCCATGACCGGCGTGAATTTCAGCAATCGGTAGTTACGTCGCGTTACTTCGCGCTCTTCGGTCATTATTTCCAGCAATCACACCAGCGTCTCTTCCGAGCGCGCAATGTACCGCTGGTAGCCGTACGATATGGCGAGCATTGCGACACCAACGAAGATTGCGGAGATCACGCGGTAGGAAAGATCGAGGAACGCAAGGTCCAGCAGCAGCACTTTCGTCGCAGTCGTACTGACCAGGCCCAAGCCTTCCCAGCGCAGGAACGCGTCGCGGCGAAACAATCCCCACCCGATGAACGACGCAGCGATCGCGGCCCAACAGACCGACAACGCGGTGCTCGCCGCCTGACGCGTGCCCTCGAATCCTATGGCAGCGTCCCACGCATCCAGCGAGACCAGCACCACGATCATCGCGTGCGCGCACGTGCGGAGCGTACGTACGAGCGGCGCTTCGACCGCGCTCGTGCCCATCCGCTCCGAGCTGAACGCGATCGCATACGTGGCGGCAATCGTTGCCAATCCGGAAATGAAGCGGCCGTTGAGGATCGGATGCACGGCGGTGTAGGTCTCGTACAAACCGACGTCGCGAACCAATCCGAACGCGAGCAATGCCAAGCCGGCGCAGCGCAGGACGTCGTCGCAATAGCGCAGACCGGCGATCGAGAGCACGGCGGCTTCGATGGCCCACGCAACATTAATCGCAGCGCCGTGGAACGCCGCAGGAACGGCGAGGGTCAGCGCCGCGGCGGCAAACCATGCGTTGTAGCGGGAGCGCGTCGCAATCGCTACCCCGAGGTGCCAGACCGAGAGCGCAAGTAAACACGTCGCGAGTATCGCGCGATGATCGATCCGCAGCGTCATTTCGAGGCCGACGATGAGCGCAGCCAGCGCAATGCCGCCGACGGTCATATTGATCGGGTCACGCTTGTCGCGCCGCGCAGCAAGCCAACCCGAGAGTGCGAAGGTGACGTAGAGCACGACGTACATAGCAGCGCGTTCCACCTCGCTCAGTTGCGGCGCCACCGCGAAGATGCCCACGGTGTAGAGCAACGTTGCGATGAGTGCGATCGGCGCGATGACGCGCGTCTTCAGCGTTGTTGCAAGCGCAAGCAGTCCGGCATCGAGGATAAAGACGTAGGCGCACAGCGCCCACGGGTCGGTACTTTGCGTGCCGGCGAGGATCGGCGCGGAGAAACCGCCGATTGCGGAGAGCACGCCAAGCCGTGCGCTGCGCTGTCGCCACGCGAGGATCGCGACGACCGCAGTGACGGCGACCATCCCGGCCATCGCTTCACCCGGCGAGGCGATATGGAAGAGCGCATTCGACGCGTAGATCGAGAGGAACTCGATCCCCGCGCCGAGGGCGGTGAGACCCTCGGAGAAATAGACCTTGCCTTTTGCGAAGAGAAATTGCGCGTAGGCAATAACAAGCGCGCCCGTGACGAGTCCCATCGCGATGCGCGGGCCCGGCGGCACCCAACCGTTGTGAAAGGCCGTCTTCAAGAAGAAGACGGTTCCGAGAAAAACGAGGAGGAGACCGGCGGCGTTGAGCACGCGGCCGCCGATCAGCGATTCCCATTTCGTCTTTTGCATCTGTTCCATGGGAACACGGTAGCCGCCGGTGTGACCCCAGGGCGTCCGTAGTTGTACGGACTTCGTCTAGTCGAGCGCGACGAGCCCCAATCGCAGCGCTCTGGCGATGGCGCGCGAGCGTGAGCCGACCTCGAGTTTACCGAGCACGCGTTCGACGTGCGTTTCGATCGTGCGCGGGCTCACCACCAGCCGCTGCGCGATCTCTTTGTTGCTCAAGCCCTCGACGAGCAAGGCAAGGATTTCGCTTTCGCGCGCCGTGAGGTCGATGGAGGCCGCGGCGCGTGGTTCGCGCTGCTTGGGCCGAAGAAACGTCGCGGCATATGCGCGTATCAACCGTGCTTCGAAGCGCGGTCCCTCGCGGGTAAGTGTGTCGATTGCAGTTTCGAACGCGGTCGTACCCTCGGCCGCGCCGCGACGGGCGTTTCCAACCGCGACACCGGCCAGCTCGAGCGAGACCAGCCCACGGCGCTGCTCGATCAGGCGGCTAAAAGGCGAGGATACCGAACCGAGGCCGCTATACGGCTCGCCGTTTGCCGCCGCAAGGAACGCGAGCAAATCGTCGGCGACAGCCAGCGCGACCGCATCGCCGGCATCGATGGGTTGCGCCTGCGCAATCGCCTCGCTCGCGCGCGCGATGAACTGGGCAGCCGACGGCGGATCGCTTAGTAAGGTATAGTATGCCGCTTCGGTAAGCGCGACCGCGCGTTGCACCGGCGGTGTGTCGCGCTGTGCCGCCGTGCGCCGTACAAGATCGAGAGCGATCGCGTTGTCGTGCCCCAGAAATGCGGCGCGTGCGAGCACGATCTCGGAGAGCGCGCGAACGCGACCGATGTCGGCCGCGTACCATGCGCGATCGGCATGCTCGCGAGCACGTTGTGCGAAACGTACGGCACCGGCGACGTCACCGGTATGCGCGGCGATCTCGGCAAGTGCGATGTAGAGTGCCGCCTCCTCTGCGCGCAGATCGAGCGCGGCGGCGAGACGCGCGGCATGCTCGCCCGCCTCGGCCGCGGCGTTCGTACGTCCCCACAGCAATGCGAGCCGTGCAAACCACACGAGCGTAAGCGTTTGAAGCACCGCGCGATCGTCGTCTTCGAGCAAGCGGGTTAGATCGTCGAGTGTGTCCTGCGCGGCATCGATCTCGCCAAGTGCGGTCTGCGCATATGCCCGCAAGATCGAAACGTTGAACCGAGTGATGACGTCGTTGATGACGTTCGGCACGGGGAGTTCGCGGAGCGCGGCCGCAAAATCGAATGCCACAGCCCGTGCCCAGCCGCGTAACACCGCGACGGCAACCTGCGCAAGCGGGCCGAGAGACGCCGCTCGCGCTTGGAGATCGTCGAGTGCCGCGTCGTCGACGCGAAGCGAGTGCCCAATGTCGTACTCGAGCGTCTGTACGCGCGCGTTGAACGCCAGCGGCTCGTCGCCGGACGCGTTGGCTTCTTGCGCTGCGCGCGCAAAAGCCGTACGGGCTTGCGCCGACGCGGCAGCCTTATCGAGCAAACCCTCGGCGTAGGCGCGCACGTCGGCATCGGGTCCAGTCGCGTCGATGCGGTCGGTGAGCGACCGGACGCGTTCACGATCTCCCGTGGCGATGGCCGCCTGCGCGTGCGTTCGAAGAAACGCGCCGGCGGTCGTGCTGTCGGCTGCAGCGTCGGCGTGATGAAGTGCGGCCGCAATGTGTCCACCGCGCGCGCGGATTTCGACCGCACGGCGTTGCGCATCGATTTCGCCTCCGCGCGCCCGCAGGCGCTCGCGCGCGAGGTTGCGCAGCAGCGGGTGCACGCGATACGACCCGCCGGCGATGGGATCGATCGGGGCGCCGCGTGCGCGCATCTCGGCGAGCGCCGCACCGATGTTGGAGAACGCGTCGTGTTTTTGCAACGCATGAACATCGATCGTTTGAAAGACGCTCAGCTCTTCGAGCGTACGCGCGTGCTCCTTGCCGATTTCGGCGAAGATGTTTGCCGCGAGGTCCGGCTCATTCCAGCCCGCGAGCGCGAGCGCCGCGCCCGCGACCCAGCCTTCAGTCGCGCTGACGATCGCTTCGGCTTCATCGTCTGCGAGCGTGCGACCGAAGGTCGTGGCCAACGCGTGAAGTTCGTCCCGGTCGAGCGCGAGGAAGCGCCCGTCGAGCATGGTGACGCCGGCGGCGAGTATGCGCGACGGAGCGATCTGCGGAACGGCACGTCCGAGCACAAGGATGCGAGCGGAAGTGGGAAGTTCTTCGACGGCGGCGTTGAGAAAATCCGTGAAGGCGGTGTTGCCGGCCAAAACCTGCGCGTTGTCGATAATGAGGATGAGTCTGCGGTCGACGTGGCCGAGTTCGGCGGCAAAGAGGTGCCCGAGACGCTGCGCATGCGCGCCGGCCTCGAACGCGCCGAGCGTCATTCGACCGAAGTCCGGACGCCGCGTGCGAACGGCGTCTACGAGCGCGGTTGCAAACGCGGCGCGATGCCAGGGTTGCGCGTCCATCCACGTAGTCGCGTCGTCGTTGTCGAAAGTAAGCGACGCGGCGGCGCTCTTGCCCGCGCCCATCGGCGCTTGCACGAGCGTGAGCGGTGCGCGCGTAACCGCTTCGAGCAACATCCGCTCGACGCGAGGACGCGGGATTAGTTGAGCCAGACTAGGCCTCGTGCATCGAACGCGATGGAAGATGCTGCAACAGATACACGAGCGCGCGCCTCAGACCTGCGAAGGTCTTTTCCGCGAGTTTGCAGCCGACGGCTTCAAAGAAAAGCCGCTCGGGCACGTCAAGGCCGCATGCATAGTGCGCGTGCACCCGAAGAATCACCAGGGGGCCGATACGCCGCGCGCTAATCGTGCCGCTCATCGAGGGCAGCGGCACGTCATCGTCGTGCGTCCAGCTGAACGCGAGACTCTGCAGATGCAGGTTTTCAGGAATGAAGTGAAAGCGCGCTTCGATCGGCGCCGTGCGTGCGCCGCCGCGGAGGCGCAAGGCAAAACCGTCCTGTGCATTCGGCATTTGGCTACACGTCGCGAGGGTCGCGAGCGGATCGAGTGATCCGTGCAAGATCCACACGGCAGATTGCAGTTCCGCAAGTCCATCACGCGTACGAAGTTTTGCCATGGCCTGGCCTCCGTACGCCAAGATTTCGCGGTCGTGCGCCGCGCTCCCGGCGCTCGATGCCCCAAGCAGGTGAGCCGCCGTTTTTGTATATTCTCCTCGGGCAGACCGCAAATTATTTTTCGTGGAGGATCTTCGTACATGTTGAACCCACCGAAAATGGCGAACCCGGCCGCGCTGGGACTCGCCGGCTTTGCACTTACGACATTCTTGCTCTCGGCAAAAAACGCGGGAATGCCGGTCGGCGACGCGTTTCTCGGCTTCGCGTTCTTCTATGGTGGCGCGGCGCAGCTGCTGGCCGGCATGTGGGAGTTCCCGTCAGGGAACACGTTTGGCGCACTGGCGTTTTCGTCGTATGGCGCGTTCTGGATGGGAACCGGATTCTGGGCGATGTTCGTTAGCCCGAAAAACCCCAACGACCTCGCGTTCATTCTCTTTGCGTGGATGATCTTCACGCTGTACATGACGATCGAAGCGGTCCGGCACACGGCGTTGCCGGTGAAGCTCGTCTTCATCGTGCTCTCGCTCACGTTCATCTTGCTCTGGATCGGCGCAGGCTTCGGGGTACCCTCGATGATCCAATTCGGGGGGTATGCGGGTCTGCTGACTGCGGCGCTTGCCTGGTATGCGTCGTGGAAGGCGGTTCACGACGCGCATCCGTCCCTACCGGTCTAAGGCGACTGTACTGGGAGCGGCGTGGCGGTAAACACCCATTGTTTACCGCCCGCCGTCGACGAGCCCATTCCCTTGATCGCGCCGTTGCTCTGCATCGTTCCGTCGATGTGCAAGCCCCCGAGCGTCGCGATATCGAACCAGATATGCGATCCTTGGCTGCCGCCGTGTACGGTCGTCAGGGTGCCGCCGGTGTCCGGGCGGTACGTGCCGGTAACGTAGCCGTTGGTTATCGTGAACCGTAGCTCGCCGCCATACCCGAATGCGTCGAAGCGCCCGCGTACGTACATGTGATATGCGTACGGTGGCGACGCGTCGTCGACGGCAACCGTCTGCACGGCCGCGGGATGAATCAGCGCCAAGAGCAGCGCAAGAAGCATGGTGCTTCATCTTAACATGCTGGCGGAGCGCTTTCCTGAACTCACCGAACATTCGGTCGCGCCGCCCGCGCTCGGTCCGTTCCTTGGGATCGAGCAAGCCGAGCACGAGATCTCCGATGTGTGCGCCGCAGGCGGGGCGCCTGCCGCTGCCTTTGCTTTGCTCGGCAACGTTATGGTGCGCGAGGGCCGGTACGTCGATGCACTCGAGGCGTATCGTAGCGCTGCCGATCTCGATCCTTCCGATCCACTCGCGCATTGGGCGTGTGCCGAGATCGCGCATGTCCTAGCCGACGAAACGACGAGCCGGAGATACCGTGCACGCGCACTTGCCCTGCGACGTGTCTTCCCTGACCCTTTGCCGGTCGGCACGCGTACGCCGATCCTATTGTTGCTTCGCGATGCGCCCTATTCGGTGAATACGCCGCTCGAATTGTTGCTCGATCGGTCGCGGGTTGCGGTGCACAAGTACTATGTCGAAGGCGATCCGCACCCACCATTGCCGCCCTATGCGCTCGCGCTTTGCGCTTTCGGGAGCGCCGCCGGCGCGCGCGAAGCGACACGTCGTGCCGGCGCTTTTCTCGCCGGCGCGCCGGCCACGATCAACGATCCCGGACGTCTGCGCGGCATCGCGCGTGAAACGCTGGCCACGACGCTTGGCGCCGTTGACGGCGTCGTCGTTGCGCATGCGAGCGTCGTCGAGCATGCGCAGGCCGGCGGCATCGCGCTGCCCGCGCTCGTGCGGCCGGTCGATACGCACGCCGGCGAAGGTTTTGCCTATGTAACCGGCGATGCCGACCTGCGCGTGCACCTCACGCGCTTCCCGGCCGAGCGCTACTATCGTTCGGATTTCGTCGAGACGCGCGGTTCCGAGAATATGTATCGCAAGTTTCGTGCGATCTTCGTCGACGGCGTTGCCTATCCGTATCATCTCGCGATCGCCCCACAGTGGATGGTGCACTATCAATCGAGTCCGATGCACGAATCAGCGGCGCTGCGCGATGAGGAGCGCGCGTTTCTGGAGCATCCGGCGCGGTTTTTCCCAGCCTGGGATCGCGCGATGCCACGGATCGCACGTGCAATTGGGCTCGACTATTTCGGCATCGACGCGACCGTGTTACCCGATGGGCGCCTCTTCGTTTTCGAGGCCGACGCGGCGATGCTCGTGCACGATGAAGACGCGCGCGGCGTCTTTGCGTACAAGCGGCCGTACGTCGCGCGCATTCGCGAAGCGTTGCACGGCGCTATAGCAAGCCGTACACGTCCAAGAACGCGTTGACGAGGGCGGTGGCCTGACGGGAGGCGAGCTCGTTGTAGCTCGCGCGTGCGTCGCAATAGAAGCCGTGGTCCGCCTGACTGAAGACGACTTGCTCGTGAGTCGCCCTCGCGGCGGTAAGCGCATCGGCTACGGCGCGGTACTGTTCCGGCGGAATGTGCGCGTCGCGTCCGCCCCAAAACATCAATATCGGGGCGCGTTGCGCTTGGGCGAGCGGGAGAAGATCCGGCACGATGCCGCCACCATAGAATGAGATCGCCGCGCCGAGCTGCACGCGCGCGTTCGCCATGTACGCAACGCGTCCGCCCATGCAGAAGCCGACGGCACCGATGCGCGGTGCATCGATGCCTTGCCCGCGCAGCCAGTCATACGACGCGTCGATATCGGCGCCCAGACCATCGGGCGTGAGGGCAGCCATGTGCGGACGGACCGCTTCGAAATCGGTGTAACTTCCCTCAAAACCCGGGCCCGTGCGATGAAAGAGCTCGGGCACGATTGCCAAGAATCCGAGTGCGGCATAGCGGTCGGCGATATCGCGCATGTACGCGTTGACGCCGAAGGCTTCTTGAAAGACCAGCATCCCGGCCGTCGCCGCGCCCGATTTCGGGCGCGCGATGTACGCATTGTCAAGAGAAGAGGACACGGATTCTCCTTTTCGGTATGTGGCTAGCATGCATGTCGTTGTCGAAATTCACCTGGTCTTGGCGTTCTTGTCCGCGCTGTGCGCATTGATCTTCAGCTGGACGCCAAATGGTCGCCGCGTGGTTAATGCCGTGGTTGCGTTGCAGTTCCTCATGGGTCTCGTCGTCGCCGGGGTGCTGGGAGCAAATCACGAGCCACTGCCGCCCACGGTTTGGCTGCACCTGCTGATCGCAATGGCCATCTTGGCGTGCTACGGAGTGGCGATGCGCTTGGGCAAGCGAGCCGGCGGGGCACGCCCGGCGCTGCTCCTTTCGATTTGCGGGCTGGTCCTGATCCTCGTCAACATTTGGCTCGGCGTGCGCGTCGCGGGGATGGTGTAGCGCATGCGGGGGCTACGTATCGCGGCCATACTCGTGCTGGTTGCGTGTGCGGCGCCGAGGCCCAGCTCGACGTTGACGGTCTACTACACGCAGCTCGACGGAACGACGCTTGGCACCTGGGACGTTTCGGTGCGCGCGCCCGCGCCGGGCGAGAGCAGCGCCGGAGTGCTGCACGATCTCGTTACCTATGCGGCGGTCCAGGCGGTAGCCGGGCCGCCCGCGCAAACCTCCGCCGTGCGCTTTCCGCCGGGAACACGCGTGCGCGACGTCACCGTCAATGGTGCGACCGCAGTCGTCGATCTCAGCAAAGAGGTCACGTCGGGCAGCGGCGGCAGTTTTGAAGAAAACGGTGAGTTCAAAGGTCTGGTGTATACGCTAACGGGAATTCCCTCTATCAATACGGTCCAGATCACGATCGAGGGCCGAACTGTAGAGACCCTTCCGGGGGGACATCTTGAGCTCGATGCTCCGCTTCGTCGCTCGGATTGGTAGCGCGATTGCGATCTTCGTGCTGCTCGCAACGACCGTCGTTCGCGCGGAGACGGTAAGCTACGCATTCGAACGCTCAACCATCACCTTTACGCATATCGCCCGCACCGCAAGCGGACTCGCCGTCGGGATTGACGATCCGGCATTCCGCTCGTTACTCAAAAGCCTCGGCGCGACGCTGACCGCACGACCGGGCGACCATACGGTGCTGATCACGACCTCGGCGCCGGACGTCATCAGCTTCGGTGTCGGCGACGCGCAGTACAGTGTGGGTTCGCTCACCGCGCAAGCGCGGTTTGCGCCCTATGCCAACGGCAGCGAGGTCTTTCTTCCCTTCGATGACGTACTGCACGCGCTCGGCGTTTCGCCCCAGGACGGGGTGCTCGAGCGGTTGCTCACCTCGGTCGACGTTCAGGGGTACGGTGTGCAAGCCGTGCTCGTCGCGCGCGGCGCCGGCGTCTTGCGTCCGCGTGTCGTCAGCGATGGACCGGATCGGGTCGTCTACGCCTTTGACGGCGTCGGCACGACGCTTGCACCGCAGCGCGCGATCAGTGCGGGCGGGATTCGCAACGTCTTGATCACGAGTTCCGGCACCGCGCGCGACCCGCAAACGTTACTGACGATCGAGCTTGCGCCGAACACACGACACGATCCGCCGCAGAGCGGAAGCGGCGAGTTCGAGGTGGCGTTCGGCACAAACGGCAGCGCGCCGCCGCTGGTCGAACCGTTACGCGAAACGGTAGCCGTTGCGCCGGCGGACATGGGAACAAGCTCGCCGTCGCCCGAGCCATCGGCGTCACCGGGGGGCACTGCGACCGTAAACGGGGTAAGCGTCCAGCCTACGAACGACGGCGGCCAAAGTGTCCTGATCGCGGTCACCGGCAACGCGGCCTACGAATGGCACCGCCTGCGCGCGCCCGATAACCGCTTTTGGATCGACATCGAGGGCGCGCAACTCGCCGGCGGTCCGCTGGATCAAGCCGAGCCCAATCCACTGATCGCCCTGCGCGTTCGCCAGATCGATCCGCAAACCGTCCGCGTTGCGCTCTCGCTCGCAGGCGACACGGCGCTCGACGTATCGCCGTCGGCGACGGGTGTCAGTGTGACCCTCGGTACCGCTGCCGTCGCCGACAACGCGCCGCATTCCGGAACGGGCACGGTCGGCACGGTTGTCTCGGCGAGCGAACCGCAGACGACGGTCACGCCGGTGCCGGCTGATGAATATGGCGCGCCAAACGACGAGAACAGCTGGAAGTTCGGCCCGCAAACGTATGTGCCGACCAACCCGAAGCTGATCGTGATCGATCCTGGGCATGGCGGCAGCGATCGCGGCTCGATGCACGGGGATTTGCAAGAAGCGGTGCTAACGCTGGACATGGCGCAGCGCGTGCAAACGATCTTGCTTGCACGCGGCTGGCAAGTCAAAATGACACGAACGGTCGATCACGACGTCGATGCAACGCCGGCGAGCACGCAGGAAGCGATTCGCCTTGGTCACGATAATGCTGACGCGTATGCACTGCAGGCGCGCGACGATATCGCCAACGAGGCGGGTGCGCGTCTTTTCGTGAGCATTCATTGCAACGCATACCTCAACAGCGGACCCAATGGCGTTACGGTCTACGACTCGAAGCCGATCGACGCAGCGCTTGCTCTGGCGATGGATCGTACGATCGCCCTCGCCGGACTCGGCGTCAAGGACGACGGCGTCGTAAAGAGCCATCTCTACGTCACGATGCACGCGAACATGCCCGCGATCTTGATCGAGACCGCGTTTTTAACCAATCCTGCAGACTACGCCAAACTCTCGTCCTCCGATTGGCGACAGAGAATGGCCGAGGCGATCGCCGACGGTATCGACCGTTACGCGCAGGCGAACCCGGTTCCCAATAGCGGCGAATAAGTGATCGGCCTCTTCGACTCGGGCCTCGGCGGCCTCACCGTGATTCGTCGCGTGCGTGAGCGGTTGCCCGACGTCGATCTGCTGTATTTTGCCGATCAGGCGCATGTGCCGTACGGTGGGCGCAGCGCCGACGATCTGCACGTGCTCTTACAGAATAATCTCGCCTGGCTCGATGAGCGCGGGGTGGAAGCAATCGTCATGGCCTGCAACACCTCGTGCGCGATCGCGGACATCTACGGCTGGCCGTCGACGAATGCCGAAATCTTCGATCTGCTGGACTCGGCGACAATTGCGTTGCAGCGTGCGCGCGCGCGACGAGCCGGCGTCGTAGCAACGGAGGCGACGGTACGGTCGGGGGCGTATGGCCGGCGCATTCGCAACGCGATCCATGATGGCGAGGTGTGGGAGGTCGCTGCGCCCGAGCTTGTGCCGTTGGTCGAAGCCGGTCAGATCGAGAGCGACGCTGCGCGAACTGCGGTCGCGCGTGCATGTGCCGCGCTGCCGCCGGATCTGGACGCCGTCGTGTATGGCTGCACGCATTATCCCGTGCTCGAGAGGCATTTTCGCGCGGCGCTCGGCGAGCGCGTCGAACTGATCGACCCGGCGTTCGTGCAAGCAACGCGCCTGGCGGAATTCCTATCGCTGGATGAAACGCCGGCGGGATCGGGCACGACGCGCTACGTCACGAGCGGTGACCCGGAACGCTTCCGCCTCAGCGTCGCCGCCATCATGGAAGAACACACACCGGTCGTTATCGAGTATTAGCGGAACGTTGTCATCCCGAGCGTAGGCGCGCAGCGCCGAAGTCGAGGGACCGCCCCAAGCGTGCAGCGGTGCGAGGTGCTTCCCTCGACTACGCTCACTGCGTTCGCTACGCTCGGGATGACAAGGGTTAGCTAAACAGGGCCCTGCGTTGGCGTTCGAGTTCGACGGTCGAACCGAGAGCTGCGCGGCTGTCCGAGGCGTGCGACTCGACCAGTGCCGCCATTTGTGAGTAGTCGCCATACATCGCGTACGCACGACGCGCTTCGTCATTGGCCGCGTCCTCAGCTTGCTCGAGCGTAAATTGTGCTGAGCTCGCAAACTGTTCGATCCGGCTGAACGCCTCTTGCGCCATGCGGGCTTGCTTCGCGCTGTGCTCGGCCTTGGCGACGCCGTTGGAGATCGCGACGCCTGCGGCCTTGCCGCGCGACTCGAGATCGCTTAGCACCTTGCGAATATCGAGCGTTGACGCTTTGGTCTTGTCGGCAAGGCCGCGAACCTCGCCGGCAACGACGTTGAAGCCTTTACCGTGATCGCCGGCGCGTGCGGCTTCGATCGCGGCGTTGAGCGCGAGAAGGTTCGTCTTATCCGAGACCGAGCGCACCAGGTTGATGATCTCAAAGATTTGATGCATCGACTTTGCGAACTGGTCGAGCGCATTGCGGCTTTGTATGGCCATCGTGGAGAGCACGTTGATCGTGTCGATGAGCTCGCTGACGGTGTCGCGCATGATACGGACCTGCGGCGCCACCTGCTCGAAACGCTCGCTAAGGGCAAGGAAGTCCTTGCCGAGCTTCTCGTTGGACGAACTGAGCCCCATCGATTGCTGCGAGAGCTGATTGAGGCTCGAGATCTGCGACCGCGACTGGGTGCCGATCGTGTCGCCGGTCGCTCGTACGGAGTTGATCGAACGGTCGATCGATTCCACGATGTCGTTGAGTGTGAACCCCGCGCTTGTTCCGGCGGCCATCGGCGCGAGGTTGACGCGCGGATGCCATGCATCGAGATTGCGATTGAGGAGCAGACGAAAAACGTCGGTCGGGAAGAGCGGTTCCATACGTTCCCACACGAAGCGCGACGTGCGGATGAAGTCCTCGCGTTCGTCGGGCTGCAACTCGTGCACTTCGAGATGCTTACGTAGTTGTGCGAGCGCGTCAGCGTCCTCTTCGCCGGAAACGCGCCGATGATACTCGGTTGCTTCGCGAAACGCTTGCGCAATGATCTCGCGATCGGCAGCCGGGAGCCCGCGCCAGCGCTCCACGTTCCCGAGCACGATCTGCGTGTTGTACGTGTGCGAGGTGAGGGAGAGGTAGCGTTGCACCTCGTACAGTCGCGCACCGAGTGTGTTGGGAAGCGGGTTCTCCTGCGCATCGACTTCGTGGTTTTGCAGCGACCGATAAACGTCGCCGAACGCGATAACCTTTGGCGACGCGCCGAGTGCGTGCATCAGCGCCAGGTAGACGACCGAGTCTTGGATGCGCACGCGCATCTTGCGCATGTCCGCCGGGCGGCGAATCGGATGCAGGCTGTTGGTGAAGTGCCGCATCCCATTTTCAAAAAAAGCCAGCCCGTGAAGGCCGAACGAATGGAACGATTCGAGGATATGTCCGCCAAGCGGCCCGTCGAGTAGCTTGTGCGCCGCTTCGCGATCGGGAAAGACGAACGGTAAGTCGAGGAGCTGCGCGAGCGGCACGAGTGCGCCGGCAACATAGGTCGTGACGCTGACCATGTCGAGTTCGCCCGAGCGTACGCGCAACAGCGCCTCCATCTCGCTCCCGCCGCTAAACGGAATCTCGAGCTCGAACCGCAAGCGCCCTTCGGAAAGTTCGAGCGCGCGTTGTGCGACGTACTCCCACGCCTTCGACGGCGGATAGCCCGGTGGCAGCAACGTCGCAACCTTGATCGTCTGATGATCGCTCTTCGATGCCGTGCGCGAGCGAGCGATGTATTCGATCTCTGCGCCATAATAGGCCAGGCGCTGCGTGGCAAAAGCGGACTCGAGCGCTTCACGACCTTGCGCTGCCGCCACATTCGCGAGGCCGTCGGTCGATTTGCGCATCGCCTCCGCGGCTTGGCTGTGATCGCGGCCGCTAACCACCGCGCGATCGATCGTCACCGAGAGGTCGGCGGCGAGTTCGGCGATTTCGGCCCGCGACGTACGTGCAACTTCGGCAAGCGGTGCCGATTCCGCCGAACGCTCGGCATTTGCGCGCACTGCTTGAATCGTCGCTTCGGCTTCGTGTTGAATTTCGACGACGAGGTTCTTGATTATTGACGTCGATTCGTTTGTCGTCTTTGCGAGGCGGCCGACTTCACCGGCGACGACCGCGAAGCCTAAGCCGTGCTGTCCTGCGCGCGCCGCCTCGATCGCCGCGTTGAGCGCGAGCAACTGCGTTTCGTCGCTGACGTCTTCGACGAATTCGGTCATCCGGCCGATCTCGCTCATCAAGCGACCGAAATTGTCCATTGCGGTCGCGGTGTCGGCCGACAAATCGGCGAGCTGCTGCACCGAGGTCAACAAATTCTCGACGACTTCGAACGAGTTGCCGAGATCCGACGCCGCGGCGCGTGCCGCCGCTTGCGCGCTCTGCAGCCGTTCGGCCGTTTCGCGTGAGGCCGACGCAAGCGTTCCAGCGGTATCGGAGAGCGCGACCATGAGCGTCGTTTGCTCTTGCGCGGTTGCGGCGACAGCCTCGGAGGCTTGCCGCACTGCGTCAACCGCAGTCGCAATACTCGCGTTGAAACGGTTGAAGAGTTCGTCCTCGCGGGCAGAGATCATCACCTGCCGCTATTATGCGCCGGACCGAGGAACCATCCATAGGCAACGTAGCCGCGATAATGCGGCTGTTGGCCATAGCTGCGGCCGAGGGAGAACAACAACGCATGGTACGCGCCGAGCATATGAATGTAGCCCACGCCGATATCCGACTGTGAATAGTCGTCGTGCGGCGTAGTCCGGGTTACCTCCATGCCAATAGTATCGTCCGCGGTCAGCGGATACGTAGCGGCAAGGCCGGCCTGCCAATCGCCGTTCCCCGTGTCGTCGCGGTCGAACTCCCAGCCGCCCCCACCGAAGACGGTCACCTTACCGATCGTCTTCTGCGCCCAGATCGGCAAGAAGAAGGTTCCGTGTCCCTCGCCCACCGCCGATGCGCCGGTTGCAAATGTGACTTGCGGATAGATCGAGACCTGCGGTGAGTGCTCGCTCTCCTGGATGAATCGCGTCTTGAGGCCCATCTCGAAATCCTCGAAACCATAGCCGTTGGGTTGTGCAAACGCCGTGCTTTCCGCGGTCCCGGCGTGTACGGAGAACTGCACGTTGGGCATCAGCCCGTAGTTGATTTCGAGAAAGGCAAGCTCGGACGTCGACGTGGCGGTGTCGCGATGCGTGGTGGCACCGGCGTAGATTTCGTAATTCCGATATTGGGTTGGGTCGGGATCGTCGGTATCGAACGGGGGCCCGGCAAGCGCGCGCATCGGGGACGCCGCGAGACACAGCGCCAAACACAGGAGAAGACGCTTCATCAAGCCCTTTGACCACGAGCCGCCTTACAGCAAGCTGAATCAGATTGCAACCGCGGTCCCGACGTGGAAGAGGTGAAAGAAGAGGACCGTTGAGACGGTGGCTAGCGCCACGCCGGCGATGACCTGCATCACGGTGTGAGCCTTGAGGTAGACGCGCGCCCAGCACACCATGGGAATCAGCACGAGAAACGGCAGCGTTTGGTTCCCGTAGAGCAGCGTCAGCGCGACGAGCGGCGCGCTGATGCCGATCGCGTGGGTGCTGATCTTCCAATAACGGGTGATGTACTGCACGACGAGCGTCGAGAGCGTGTACGCTGCCATCGCCGCGATCATCAGTCTTGGCGCATGCACCAGCCACATCACGATCGTGCCGAACAGATAGAAGACGACAAACGCGCCGAAGACCGCCTCGCGCTCGTGGCGCACCGACATGTCGAGGTCGGAGATGCGATCGGTGCCGTACAGCCAGAACACGTAGAGCATCGGCCCGATCGACGTGAAGAACGTCGAGAGAAAGAGCAGCCACCAGAAATCGACGGTTCCGCGCGCGCTTGCGTGCGCGAGAATCACGAAGAGAGCAAGCGCCGTCAAGAACGGATTGAAAATCGTAGAGAGGATCCGTGCGAGGTCGCGCCAGGCCTTGCGGTTCTTGATCGGGATGATCTCTTGGAGCGGGTCCTGCATCAGGGGCTTCCTTGGCTTCCTGGGCCGGAATCTCCTGAGGCCGCGGAGAACCTGAGCCGGTCAATTATGGTGATCGAACGTATCGAAACCCCCGCCGACGTCAAGGCCCTCTCGCGCGACGAGCTCGACGTGCTCGCGCGCGAGATTCGCGACATGCTCGTCGTCACGTGCTCGCGCAACGGCGGCCATCTGGCGCCGAATCTCGGCGTCGTCGAACTGACGCTCGCGCTGCACCGCGTGCTCGACCTTCCCAAAGACAAGCTCGTCTGGGACGTTTCACACCAAGCCTACGTCCACAAGATCCTCACCGGGCGCCGCGATCGGTTTCACACGCTGCGCAAAGGCGGCGGCATCTCGGGCTTCGCGATGCGTAGTGAATCGCCGTACGATCAATTCGGCGCGGGTCATGCCTCGACGTCGGTCTCTTCGGCTTACGGCATGGCGGTCGCGCGCGATCTCACGGGCGGCGCCGAAACGGTCATCGCCGTGCTGGGCGACGGCGCATTGACCGGCGGTCTCGCCTATGAAGCGCTCAATAATGCCGGCCAGCTGAACTCGAATTTCATCGTCATACTCAACGACAACGAAATGTCGATCGCGCCCAACGTCGGCTCGATCGCCTCGTATCTCTCCGTGCTGCGCAGCAAGCCGATCGCCAACTTCATGCGCGAAAAGGCCAAGGACGTCTTCGGGCATATGCCCTTCGGCGGCGCGGCGCGCAAGGCGTTTGCGAGCGCCGAGATGGGCGCCATGCGTTTTGTTGCACCCTCCGAGAAGGCCGCGGTGATCTTCGAAGAGCTCGGCTTCCGCTACATCGGGCCGCTCGACGGCCATAACATCGACGCGTTGACCGATGCACTCGAGACCGCGAAGAGCATCGACGGCCCCGTCTTGCTGCACGTGCGCACGGTCAAAGGCCGGGGCTACGAGCCGGCGGAGAAGGACTCGCGCACCTTCCACGGCGTGCCGGTCTTTGACGTCGAGAACGGCAAGCTCGAGGTTAAGCCCGACGCGCGGCCGACGTTTTCGGATGTGTTTGCGGCGGCGTTGATCGAACTCGCGCCGACGCACCCCAAGATGATCGCGATCACCGCTGCGATGCCCGACGGTACCAAACTCTCCAAGTTTGCCAAGGCGTTTCCGGAGCGCTATTTTGACGTCGGTATCGCCGAGGCGCATGCGGTTTGCATGGCGGCGGGGGCCGCGACGAACGGCTTACAGCCGGTCTGCGCGATCTACTCCACGTTCTTGCAACGCGCCTACGATCAGGTCGTCCACGACGTGTGCGTGCAAAATCTCCCGGTGATCTTTTGCATGGATCGCGCCGGTTTCGTCGGCGACGACGGCCCGACGCACATGGGGTTGTACGACATCGCGTATCTGCGCACGTTGCCGAACATGTCGGTTATGGCACCGCGCAGCGAGGACGAGTTGTTGCCGATGCTCGCGCATGCGCTCAACCGCAATGCACCGGTTGCAATTCGCTATCCGCGCGGCTCGACGAGCGGCCGCCATCGCGACCCGGTCGCGCCGATCGAACAGGGCAAGGCCGAGGTACTGCGCAAGGGCGGCGGGGTCGCCATTCTGGCGCTCGGCAATACCGTCGACGTGGCGCTCGACGCCTACGATCTGCTTGCAAGCGGCGAGTTTGGCCGCTCGGACCAGCCGCCCACCGTGGTCAATGCGCGCTTCGCCAAACCGCTCGACGAGGAGCTCCTGCAGGCGCTGGCGGCGGATCATGAGGTGATCCTTACGCTGGAGGAACACTCACTCGCAGGCGGGTTCGGGTCGGCGGTCGTAGAGAGGGTGTCGGATTTGGGTCTTCCGGTCCGTGTGCAGCGCGTCGGCGTTAGCGACGTGCTCGTGCAACACGACTCCCAGCCCAATCAACGAGCGCTCTTCGGACTCTCCGCGCAAGCGATTGCGGAGCGCGTCGCGCGTGCGCTCGATCCGCATCAGGAGATACGTCGTTGACCTTTGTACTCGCCGCCGCTGCGAAGGCGGCCGCTTCCGCCGCGAAAGTTCCCGTAAAACTTCCGCCTGTCCAAGTGCAGCAAGCCTTGCCCCAGCCGGCAGCAATGCCGCAAACGGCGTTGCAAGCCCACGCCGCTTGGTTGACGCACGGGCTCGCGGGGATTTTTATCATCGCTGCGATCGCACTCATTGTGCTGCTCGCGGTGCAGACGACCAAACAAGAGGGCCTCTCGGGCACGATCGGCGGCCGCGTCGAGTCGGCGTATGGGCGCATGGGCGCTGACGAACAGCTCAAACGCATTACCGGGTTTACCGCGGTCGTCTTCGTCCTCACGGGATTCATCCTCTCGCTGACAGGGATCTAAGCTCTACTTGAGCGCGTTGCTCGACGTACGCAATCTCCGCACGACGTTTCGTACGGAGGATGGCCCGGTTACGGCCATCAACGGGCTCTCGTTTTCTCTCGCGCCGGGTGAGACACTCGGCATCGTCGGTGAGTCGGGCTCGGGCAAGTCGGTTACGGCCCTTTCGATCATGCGGTTGCTCTCGCGCAACGCCGCGGTCACGAGCGAGGGCATTTTCTTCGAGGGTGAGGACCTGACGGCCAAGAGCGAAGCGCAGATGCGCAAAATCCGCGGCTTCAAGATCGCGATGATCTTCCAAGACCCGATGACAAGCCTCAATCCCGTCCTCACCGTCGGCGAGCAGATCGCCGAAGCGGTGCAGCTGCACTTGGGCTATTCACGGGCCGACTCGCGGATCAAGGCGATCGAGATGATGAAGAAAGTGCGCATCTCGTCGCCGGAAAAGCGCCTCGACGACTATCCGCATCAGTTCTCCGGTGGGATGCGTCAGCGCGTGATGATTGCAATGGCGCTGTCGTGTAATCCGCAGCTGCTGATTGCCGACGAGCCGACGACGGCCCTCGACGTAACGATTCAGGCGCAGATTCTGGAACTGATGAATGAGATGCAGGCCGAGACAGGCGCTGCGATCATTTTGATCACGCACGATCTGGGCGTGGTCGCAGAAGTCTGCAAGAACGTGCTCGTGATGTATGGCGGCAACCTGGTCGAATACGGCACCGCCAACCAGATCTTCGCAGCGCCGAAGATGCCTTACACGCAAGGGCTTCTCGCGTCGTTGCCGCGGCTGGACGAAAGCGAACACCGTCGCTTGGTGCCGATCAAGGGTCAGCCGCCGAACCTGCTCAACTTGCCGCAAGGCTGCGCGTTCGCGCCGCGCTGCGAGAGCCGCATGCCGGTCTGCGCCGATCCCGTTTGCCTCTATGATTTTGGATCCGGTCACGTCGCACGGTGCTGGCTCTACGAGGGAGAGGTTCCGTGTCGCTGATCGAGGTTGGTGATCTCAAGAAATACTTTCCGATCTACGAAGGGCTGTTCTCGCGGCACACTGCCGACGTCAAGGCTGTCGACGGCGTCAGCTTCACGATCGACGCCGGCGAAACACTGGGGCTCGTCGGTGAATCCGGCTCGGGCAAGACGACGATCGGGCGGATGTTGCTGCACTTGCTTCCCGCCACCGGCGGTTCGATCAAGTACGACGGACGCGAGATCACGACGATGCGCGCCGACGACGTCCGGCGGCTGCGCAGCAAGATGCAAATCATCTTCCAAGATCCATACGCATCGCTCAATCCGCGCATGACGGTCAGCGAGATCATTCGCGAACCCCTGAAAATCCACGGCATCGCCACCGGCCAAGCGGCGCAGGAGCGCGTCCAAGAGCTGCTGCGTCTCGTCGGACTGCGGCCCTACAGCGCGAACCGGTATCCGCACGAGTTTTCAGGCGGGCAACGCCAGCGTATCGGGATCGCACGGGCACTCGCGGTTAATCCCAAGTTTATCGTCTGTGACGAGCCGGTCTCCGCACTCGACGTCTCGATCCAGGCGCAAGTCATCAACCTGCTCGAAGATTTGCAATCGCAACTCGGGTTGACCTATCTCTTCATCGCGCACGATCTCTCGGTTGTCAGGCACATTTCGACGCGCGTTGCGGTGATGTACGTCGGCAAAATCGTCGAACTTGCGGGTCAAGACGGCCTCTACCATCATCCGCTTCATCCCTATACGCAGGCGCTGCTCTCGGCGATTCCGATCCCCGATCCGGTAGCTGAACGCCGGCGCAAGCGTATCGTGCTCACCGGCGACATTCCATCGCCGGTCGACCCGCCGAGTGGGTGCAGGTTTCATACGCGGTGTCCGGTGGCTTTCGAGCGCTGCAAAGTCGAAGACCCGGCGTTCAAAGCGTATGGCGACGGCCACTTCACGGCGTGCCACTGGGTCGAAGAACACCATGGCGCCGCACCGACGATCGCAAACGGCCCGGTCGTGTTAAACGCATAAAACTTCCCTTAATTCGGCGATAACCCGCGCACGCTATGCTCGGGGCGTGATCGTCGCGCAAATCTCGGATCTGCACATTCGACGCCGCGGGCACGTGCTGCACCACATGCCCAACACCTCCGATTATCTCCGCCGGACGATCGCGCGCTTGCACGACTTGCAGCCGCGCCCAGACATCGTGCTGGCGACCGGCGACCTCACCGAACGAGGTTCGCCGCACGAGTATCGACGATTGCGGTCGATGCTCGGGCGGCTCGAGATTCCGCACTTTCTCCTTCCGGGGAACCATGATGATCGCGAAGCGCTGAGGCGGGCCTTTCGCGATCATCGTTACTTACGGACGTTCGAGTCGCACGCGAGCTTTGCGATCGACGTGTGGCCGATGCGTATCCTCGCCCTCGATTCGACGACGCCGGGGCGCGGCGGCGGCTTCGTGGATGCGGAACGCCTGGCCTGGCTCGACGCGGAGCTGCGCGCGCACCCGCGCCGTCCGACGATCCTCGCGATGCACCATCCGCCCTTTCGCACCGGCGTAGCGGGTTTGGATGCGTACGGGTTTGAGAACGTCGATAGCCTCGCAGCGGTCGTGCGGGCACATCGCCAGCTCGCGCGGATCGTCTCCGGTCACCTGCATACGGTGTTGATGCGCCCGTGGAATGGGGCGATTGCCTGTACCGCGCCGAGCACGTCGCCGCAGTTCGTGCTGGGTCGCTCGCGCCTGGGAATCGGCGTGGAATCGGCCGGATTTTTGCTTCACGAGTGGAGCTTCAACGCAGACGTCCACGCCTTCATCGTGCGGCTGGACGGCGGCATCGAACAACAAATCGCCTAGAGGGTCCCGATTTAGAAAAATTAGGCGAACGATTTTAATCGTCCGCCTTCATTAAATTGGGTGATGGACTGTCGGGCTTTAGGCTTTCTTCTTGCGCCCGGCTTTTCTGACTTTGCGCGCGACCTTGCGGGTCACTTTGCGGCCGACGCGGGCTTTCTTGCGCGCAACCTTGCGCTTCGCGCGTCCCACTTTCCGCTTCGCCCGTCCGACCTTCCGTACAGCCTTTCTGGCTTTCCGGCGGCCTTTACGCGCGACTTTGCGCTTTACGCGGCCGACTTTACGTGCGACCTTGCGCTTTGCGCGGCGAACCTTGCGCACAACCTTTCTGACCTTGCGGGCAACCTTACGTGCTGCCTTGCGACGACGGCGCGGTTTGGCCGCCTCGGCCATTGTGTCGCCATTCATCATGGTATCGGAGTCCATTCATTCCTCCTCGTCCCCCCGGGGGACGAACAGCGCTAATTTGGACAGCGCACGAACTGCGCTTTAAGCGCACTATAAAGGATTTTTTGCAATCATGCAAATCGCGCGTGCGCGCACGCGTACGCGTACGCGCGCGTGCGCGCGTTGGGGCCCGGATGTTTGCCGGGGCCTTGACCCCGGGAGTATACTGAACCCCGTGAAAAAGCCCCTGATCATCGTGGAGTCGCCGACCAAGGCGCGCACGATCAAGAAGTTTCTGCCGCCCCGGTACGTCGTGAAGGCGTCGGTCGGTCACGTGCGCGATCTGCCGAAAAGCACGCTGGGCGTCGATGTGGAGCACGATTTCACACCGAAATACCTGACGATCAAGGGCAAAGGCGACGTCATCAAAGAGCTCAAAAGCGCGGTTAAGAGCGCGAGCGACGTCTATCTCGCGACTGACCCGGATCGCGAGGGTGAGGCGATCGCGTGGCATCTCGCCGAGTTGCTCAAATTACAAGACCCCAAGCGCATCGAGCTGCATGAAATTACCAAAGACGCGGCGCTCGCCGCCATTAAGGCGCCCCATCACATCGACATGGATCGCGTGAACGCGCAGCAGGCGCGCCGCATCCTCGACCGGCTGGTGGGTTACAAAATTTCACCGCTCCTCTGGGCTAAGGTCCGTGGCGGTCTTTCGGCCGGCCGCGTGCAGTCGGTCGCCGTGCGGCTGATCGTCGATCGGGAGCGCGAAATCAACGCGTTTGTCCCGCGCGAGTACTGGACGGTTACCGCGCAACTCGCGACCCATCGCGATCCCGAAATCGTTTTCCCGGCCGACCTCGTCGCGCGTAACGGCGAGAAGCTCGAGATCACGAACCAGGCGCAGGCCGAAGCGATTTTGCGCGAGCTGGAAGGTGCGACCTATGCGGTCGCGTCGGTCAAGCGGCGCGAAGTCCGCCGCAACGCCCCGGCGCCGTTCACGACCTCCACGCTGCAGCAGGAGGCTTCGCGCAAGCTTCGGCTGCGCGTGCGCCGCACGATGCAGATCGCGCAAGCACTCTACGAAGGCGTCGATTTGGGTGGAAGCGACGGCACGCAGGGCTTGATCACCTACATGCGTACCGACTCGACCCGCATCAGTGACTCGGCGCGCGACGCGGCCCGCGAGTTCGTGACCGCGACCTATGGGGCCGAGTTCCACGGCGGCGCAACGTACAAGGTTCGCGAAGGTGCCCAGGATGCGCATGAAGCGATTCGCCCGACGAGCGTTTCCCGCACGCCGGAGAGTGTTGCGCACGTACTCAAACGCGACGAGTTGCGGCTCTACTCGTTGATCTGGGAGCGTTTCGTCGCCTCGCAGATGGCGCCGGCGATCCTGGATCAGACGACGGTCGACATCGCCGCGGGCGAGTACACCTTCCGCGCAACCGGCAGCATCGTTAAATTCGCCGGCTTTACCCGCGTATATGAAGAAGGCAAAGACGAAGACGCGAAAAACGCGGCTCCGACAAACGGCAAAGGTCGCGTACGGTTGCCTGAGCTCCATCAACACGATGCGCTCGATCGGCGTGCGATCGAGCCGAAGCAGCACTTCACCGAGCCGCCACCGCGCTTCACCGAAGCGACGCTGGTGAAAGCGCTCGAAGAGAATGGGATCGGCCGTCCGTCGACCTACTCGACGATCGTCGATACGATCCAAGCACGCGGATATGTCACGCAAGAGGACCGGCGCTTCAAGCCGACCGACATCGGCATTGCCGTGAACGATCTCTTAGCCGAGCACTTCAAAGAGATCGTTGACCTGAAGTTTACCGCCGGCATGGAGGGCGATCTCGACAAAGTCGCGGAGGGTCATGCGGATTGGGTCGGCGTGTTGCGCGAGTTCTACACGCCGTTCGCGCACGATCTCGAGCAGGCGGAGAAGAAGCTGCCACGCCTGGAGATCAAAGACGAACCGACCGACGAGATCTGCCCGAACTGCGGACGTCCGATGGTGATCAAGACCGGGCGCTTTGGCCGATTCATCTCGTGCACGGGCTATCCCGAGTGCAAGACGACCAAACCGATCGTCAAAGACACCGGCGCGAAATGTCCCAAGGATGGCGGCATGATCGTCGAGCGGCGCTCGAAGAAGGGCCGCACGTTCTATGGCTGCGCGAATTACCCGAACTGCGACTTCGTTTCGTGGGATCGCGTCATTCCCGAGCCGTGTCCGGTCTGCGCTAGCTACGTCGTTGCCAAGAATCGCCGCGGCGGCGTCGTGCATCTCGAGTGTGCCGCGAACAAAGAGCACGACGTATCGTCGCTGGCCAAAGCGGCGGGTGGCGACGAACCGACCGACGAGCGCGAACTCGCGGAAGTTTAGCCATGCGTGAGCGCCTCACCGTCATCGGTGGCGGGCTCGCCGGATGCGAAGCGGCGTGGCAGGCCGCAAATGCGGGCGTCGAGGTCGATCTTTACGAGATGCGTCCGCAGCGCAGCGGGCCGGCGCACCAGACCGGACGTCTTGCCGAACTCGTTTGCAGCAATTCCTTGCGTGGGGCCGCGCTCGAGAATGCCGTCGGGCTTTTGAAAGAGGAACTCGCGCGGCTCGATTCGGTGATCGTCACGAGCGCGCGGGAAGCGGCGGTGCCGGCCGGCGGCGCGCTTGCCGTCGATCGCGCCAAGTTTGCCGACGCCGTCGAAGCGCGGGTCACTGCGCATCCGCGCATCGCACTCCACCGCGAAGAAATTCGCGCGATTCCGCTCGGCCGCCCTACAATCGTTGCCTGTGGCCCGCTGCCGAATGACGAATTCTTGGCCTCACTCGACGCACTGGTCGGCAAGCGGCTCGCGTACTTCGATGCAGCTTCTCCGATCGTTGCCGCCGACTCGATCGACGAGTCGTTGATGTACCGCAAGTCGCGTTACGAAAAGGGCGACGGCGACGACTATATCAACATTCCGCTCGATCGCGAGCAGTACGCGCAGCTCGTGCACGACCTGCGCACGCTCGAACGGCATCAACCCAAAGACTTCGAGGCTGGCGGAAAATATTTCGAAGGCTGCCTACCGGTCGAAGAGATGGCCGATCGCGGCGACGATACGTTGCGCTTCGGGCCGCTCAAGCCGGTCGGCTTGCGCGATCCGCGCACCGGCACGACGCCGCACGCAGTCGTGCAGCTGCGTAAAGAGAACGCCGAAGGCACGGCATTCAATCTGGTCGGGTTCCAAACGCGGCTCTCGTGGCCGGCGCAGAAAGAAGCGTTTGGGAAATTACCCGGCCTTGAAAATGCCGAGTGGCTACGCCTCGGCGTCATGCACCGTAACACGTTCATCGATTCGCCGCGCCTCCTCGACGCGCATTTGCGTTTGCGCGGACACGATGCGCTGTACTTCGCGGGGCAGATTACGGGTGCGGAAGGCTACGTCGAAGCGGCGGCGTGCGGGGCAATGACCGGCATCCACGCAGCGCGCGCGATCCTTGGGCTTGAGCCGGTGGAATTTCCACGCCAGAGCGCATTCGGTGCGGTCGTCGCGCACTTGCAGAACACGGCAACGCCGGACTTTCAACCGGCGAATGTCACCTGGTCGTACTTTCCTCCGCTCGACCGCGAGATCCGTGATAAGAAAGAACGCCGTCGCCAGATCGCTGCGCGGGCGCTTACGGCGATCGATGGGTTCCGTTCGAATGCTCTAGCAATCTTCGTTTGAAGTTTACTTTACGTCGTAACGCACGTAGAGCTTCACCAGCGTGGTGCCCATATACGGTTCGGCCGGATTGACCGGCGGATCGAGGCGGTCCGGAATACTAACCCCCGAAAGGCAAATGTCACCTTTGAGCACCGGTGAGTCTAGCGTTACGGTGACGCTGCGATCGGTCCCGAGCGTAAGGCCATACTGGTTCGCGTAGTTGTTGACGAGTGTGTCTGCCTCTTGCAGCGCTTCATTGCGAGCGCGTTCGTGCATTGCACGACAGTCGGGAGTCCAAAAAGTGATCGCTTCGCGGATTGGCCTCGCGGTCCCGGAGAACGTCAACGAGCGGATTTTTTCCACGACCGCGTAGACGAGGCCGTGCGTTGGTTTCGCGAAATCGGCGAAGATCACAACGCTGGGCGGTGAATCGCTCGCGTGCGTTTCAGCCCTTGAGGATGTACCGCCGAACGCGATGAGCGTGCGCTGAACCAGTGCCTCGTCGACTGCAGCGATTTGGCCGGTAGCATCCGCGGCCCCCATAACGACCAGTATGCGTCCAGTGGGCGCGGGGATCGCCCCGTTTCCCTCGACGTTGACCGCAAGGCCGCCGGGTACAGGGCGAACGCGTCCGTCGGATCCGAATTGCGCCGATGCAACCGACGGCGCGAGGAGCAGGGCTGCTACAAGGATCGCAGTTCGCTGCATGAAACCCCCAAGGTTCGGAACGGGTAGAACGGTGACGATATGAGGATTCGCTCCACCACCATTCTCGCCGTGCGCCGCGACGGCATGCTGGCGATCGCCGGGGACGGGCAGGTCACCCTGGATAAGACCATCGTTAAGCACAGTGCCCGCAAAGTGCGCAAAATTGCCGGCGGCAAGGTCTTGGCCGGCTTTGCCGGTTCTGCTGCCGACGGCATCACGCTCCTCGAAAAGTTCGAGAGCAAGTATGCGGAGTTCAAAGACGTTACGCGCGCCGCGGTCGAACTGGCCAAAGACTGGCGCCAGGATCGTGCGCTGCGCCGGCTCGAAGCGTTGCTCATCGTCGGCACGCCCGACCACCTCTTCGTGCTCTCGGGGACCGGTGACGTGATCGAGCCCGACGAAGGCATCGCTGCGATCGGCAGCGGAGGACCCTACGCGCAAGCGGCCGCGGCTGCGCTAGTTCGCAACACCGGCCTCTCCGCTCCGGACATCGCGCGCAAGGCGCTCGAGATCGCGGGCGAGATCTGCATCTACACCAACGACGACATCACGGTTGAGACACTTCCATGACCGCAACGCTTTCCGATATCGCCGGGCTGACGCCGCGGCAAATCGCAAACGAACTCGATAAGTATATCGTCGGGCAAGGCAAGGCCAAACGCGCGGTCGCGATCGCGCTACGCAATCGCTACCGGCGTGCCAAAGTGCGCGAAGATCTGCGCGACGAGATCACGCCCAAGAACATCCTGATGATCGGTCCGACCGGCGTCGGCAAAACCGAAATCGCGCGCCGCCTCGCGGGATTGGTCGGCGCGCCGTTCGTGAAGGTCGAAGCAACCAAATATACCGAGGTCGGGTACGTCGGTCGCGACGTCGAATCGATGGTGCGCGATTTGGCCGAGGCCTCGATTCGCATGGTGACCGAAGAGCGTCGCGCCGAAGTCGCCGAACTGGCCGAGAAAGCTGCGATCGAGCGGTTGATCGATGCGCTGCATCCGGAAACCGCGGCACGCCAACCTTCCGGAAACAACCCGTTTGCCGCGACGCTCGGCTCGATCTTCGGCAATACCGCGCCGCAGCCGCAGCCGCAACCGGCGCCTGCGCCGCCGAGCGATGCTGCGCGCATTCGCGAGCAGACGCGCGGCGAGATCGAGCGCGGGTTCTACGACGTGCGTTTGATCGAGATCGAAATCGAGGAGACGCCCAGCGTGCCGATCGGGATGATCGGCGGCATGGATCAGGGCGCCGATCTCGGCGAGATGCTTGGTGGTCTCATTCCCAAGCGCAAGACGAAAAAGCGCGTGACCGTCGTCGAAGCGCGTCGCATCTTTGCGCAAGAGGAGGCGGCGAAGCTGATCGACATGGATGCGGTAAAACGCGAAGCCTTGCGTCGCGCCGCCGAGGACGGCATCATCTTCATCGACGAGATCGATAAGGTCGCGGGGCGCGAAGGCGCGCGCGGTGGTCCCGACGTTTCACGCGAGGGCGTGCAGCGCGACATTCTGCCGATCGTTGAGGGCAGCACGGTGACGACCAAACACGGTACGCTCAAAACGGATCACGTGCTCTTTATTGCGGCCGGTGCATTTCACATCAGCAAGCCATCGGATCTCATTCCCGAATTGCAGGGGCGCTTTCCGATTCGGGTCGAGCTCGATTCGCTGACCGCTGAGGACTTCAAGACGATCCTGACGCAGCCGAAGAACGCACTGATCGAGCAGTATCGCGCACTTCTCGCAACCGAAGGCGTGACGTTAAAGTTCACCGAGGACGCAATCGAGCAGCTCGCGCGCTTCGCGATGCAGGTCAACGAGCAAAGCGAAAATATCGGTGCGCGGCGCTTGCACACCGTGCTCGAACGCTTGCTCGAAGACGTGAGTTACGGGGCGCCGGAGGAACGCGGCGCGGTAACGATCGATGCGGCATATGTGCGCGAGCGGCTGAAAGACGTCGTTGAAAATGCCGACCTCTCGGGGTACATTCTCTAACAATTCTCATCCGTTGCCCAGGAAAGCGACGCTAGGATAAGGCCATGCTGACTCTGCGCAATCTTTTCGTTGCTTCCGTGCTCGCGACGTCCGCGGTCGCTTTCGCCGCGTGCGGCGGCGGCGGGAACACCATCACGAACCCAACGCCGGGGCCGACGTGCGCGCCCGGCACGACCGTGCAAATGATCTATCCGATTCCGGGCGCGACGGGCGTGCCCGATGCCCCGCAGCAGATCGTGTTCGCGGTCGGGACGGCGCTGCCGAATATCTGGAACGCCTACTTGAGCAACGCCAGCAGCGGGAACGGAACCGTGAATGGGTATACGGCGGGCGTGCAAACGATCACGGCGGCACAGGTTCCTTCGCCCTCCGCGACGCCGTCCTTCGCAAACCCCGTCTATCAAAGCGTCACGCTCAGCGGCAGCCTTGCGCCGCCCACCGGCACGACCTGGTACGTGTGGATCAACGATACGGCCGGCAACTGCACGCCGCTCGGCCCGCTCGGGAGCTTTACGATTCAGTAACTACGGCCCGCAGCCGGCTGCCAAATCCTTGAGCGTCTGGCCGAGGTTGCCTTCGGCCGCGAGCGTTTGATGCTGATTGGCGCTCACGCCGAGGTAAAAGCGCGCCATAGGATTGTTCGAAAGATCGCTGCCCCGTTGACTGACCGCGGGGTCCCGATCGACGCTTGGGTCTTTAACCGTCATGATGTTCTGTTGCGCCGAGGCCGAGATCGGATCGCTGAAGCCGACGTCTTGATCGTCGTGACTCAAAATAGCTGCCCCGCACCCACTTTGAGGGTTTTGATTGATCGCCGGGCAAGCCGGCGCCGCGGCATGTACCGGCGAGTTGAGTACGCCCTGCGTGCCGTCGCCCTTGGCGATTAGATCTTGCATCGAGAACGTCTCGGTAAGCCCGGATATCAGTTCGAGACTATTGTTCTGTTGTGCAGCAATGGCTTGCAACTGCGCTTTCAGCTGCTGCATCGCGTTTTGGTCGTCGCTTGTCGTTTGTGCAGGAAAATTCGTCGGGTCGGCCAGCGCACTTTCGATGATCGCGAGATTGTGCTGGAGTTCGTTCGCCAACTGTTTGAGTCGTTGATTGTCGAGCACCAGCGCCGGATTGGTGTCATGCGTGCCGCCCGGTTCGGAACTGATGCCGTTCAAATGCGTTCCTTGCGTGTCGGCCTGCTGTCCCTGAATCCCAGCCGGTTGCAACTCCGTCCCCATGCGCAACAGCACCGGCTTCGATGCGTTCACGATTCCGTCGTTGGCTTGAAAGCCGTCCAAAATATGCACGACGTTCTGCCGGATCGTGGTGCAAAGCGGCGACGTCCGGATGCGAATGATCGTTTTCAGCGGCGAAGCGGTCGGCGCGGGAGCCTGCGAAACAACGGCGGCGACCAGTAGGGGGTACAGCAACGGCCCGGCCCTCCTCGGGAAAACTATAGCAAAGCTTTCGGAAAAGTGCTGGAGAATAGCCCAGCCATGCCCTATCTCCGCGAGATCATCACGGACGGTCATCCTACGCTGCGCAAGGTCGCGAAGAAAGTCGACCCCAAGGAGCTCGACGATCCGCTTTTCCAGCAATTGATCGACGATATGTTTGAGACGATGTACCATGCGCCGGGGGTCGGTTTGGCCGCGCCGCAGGTTAACGTCTCCAAGCGCATGTTCGTCATCGACGTGCAGGACGATATCCACGAGCCCGCTGTGGTGATCAATCCGAAGATCGAACTTGCCGAAGAAGAGGTCGAACTTACCGAGGGCTGTCTTTCGGTACCGGGTTACGTCGGCGATATCACGCGCTTTGCGCGTGTCGCGGTGAGCGGGATCGATCGCAACGGCGAGAAGATTCGGCTCGAAGGCGAGGGACTTTTCGCGCAGTGTTTGCAGCACGAGATCGATCATCTCAACGGTGTGCTCTATATCGACAAGGCCAAGAACCTGCGTCTGCCGCAAACCGACGAAGAGCGCGAGATCGCTGAAACGGCCGAGGCGTAGGCCGGCGTGACAGGTCGCTGATTGCGCACATTGTTCTTTGGAACCAGTGCGTTCGCCGTTCCGAGCTTGCACGTCGTCGCGGAAAAAACCGATTTGGTCGGGGTTGTGACGCAGCCCGATCGTCCGGCGGGTCGCGGACAAAAGTTGCAGCCGACGCCGGTCAAGGCTGCCGCCCTCGAACGTGCTCTCCCGATCTTTGAGCCGACCTCGATGAAGGCGTTTGCGCAAGAACTTGCGGGGCAACCGTTCGACCTCTTTGCGCTTGCGTCGTACGGCAAGATTCTGCCGCAGGCGATTCTGGAGACGCCGAAGCTCGGCGCGCTCAACGTGCATCCCTCGTTGCTGCCGCAGTACCGCGGGGCGACCCCGATTCAGGCGGCGTTGCTCAATGGTGACGCATTTACCGGCGTGTCGATTATGATGATGGACGCAGGCATGGACACCGGAAATCTCGTTTCGCAGGAGCCCGTGCTGATCAATCTCGATGACGACTACGGCACGCTGCACGATCGCCTTGCGCAGCGCGGGGCCGATCTGCTCGGCTATGCAATCGATTTGGCGAAACGTGGTCCGCTGCAGGCCGTGCCGCAAGCCGGCGCCGCGAGCTACACGCGCCCGATTCGTAAGGAAGACCTCGTGATCGATTGGTCGTGGCCGCCGCAACGCATCGTCAACACCGTGCGTGCCTATGCACCTTCGCCTGCCGCACGCGCAACGCTCGACGGCGAAAGTGTGAAGGTCGTGCGCGCGCACCTCGATGGCGAGCGCGTGGTCATCGATGAGTTGATTGCCCCTAATCGCGGACGTATGAGCGGCGAGAGCTACGAGCGTTCCCGTCGCAATCGCGAGAACTCGTGAACGCGCGTGAGGTCGCGCTGCAAACCGTACGCGACGTCTTCGTCGCGCCGGGAGGCGGTGCCGAACGCACCGCTCAAGAGGCGCTCGACTACCGGTCGCGCAAGGCAAATCTCGAGGCCCGGGATCGCGCCTTCGCAACCGAACTCGCCTACGGTTCGATTAAGATGCGTCGCGCGCTCGACTGGTACCTCGAATCGTTCATCGGCGAACGCAAAGCGCAACTGCCGGCGGCGATTCACGAGATCTTGCGGCTGGCCGTATACGAGCTCGTCTATACACGTGCGGATACACACGCCACGGTGTTCGAGTTCGTCAACCTCGCCAAGCGGTACGGGCACCGCGGCACCGCCAATCTCGTCAACGCCGTGCTGCGCTCGTTTTTGCGCGAGCGCCCACTGGATCCGACGCGCGACCTGTTCGAGGGCGACGATGACTATCTCGGCACGCGCTATTCGCTCCCGACGTGGCTCGTGCGCCAGTGGCGCACGGTCTTCGGTGCGCAGATCGAAGCAATTTGCTCGGCGGTGAACGAACCGGCGCGCAGCGCCGTCACCGTCAACACGATGCGCGCGAATGTGCCCGAGATCGTCGAGCGTTTTGCAGGTTTCGGGATCACATCGACGCCCTCGGCGTTCGTCCCGGAATCGCTGCTCATCGATGAGCCGGCGAAGGTGCGGGCGCTCGAATCGCAAGCGAAGGGCACGTGGTGGGTGCAGTCCGAGAGCTCTGCGATGCCCGTCGAGGTGCTGCACCCTCAGCCCGGCGAGGCGATTCTCGACGTTTGCAGCGGGCGCGGGAACAAGGCGCTGCAGATCGGTGCCCGCTTAGGGGGTGAGGGGAACGAGCTGTGCATCGAAGGCGAGGAGCGGAAGGCCAAGGTGTTGCAGGCGCGGCTCGAGGAGGCGGGGATCGCGGCGGGCGTCGTCGTGGGCGACGCCACGGCATCGGTGCTGGAGCCAAGCCAGCGCTTTGACCGGGTGCTGATCGACGCGCCGTGCTCGGGGGTCGGGGTCGTCGGCCGGCATCCCGAGGCCCGCTGGAAGAAGCAGCCGGGCGACGGCGAACGCCTAGCGCTGACGCAGCGGGCTTTGCTCGACGCGTTGGCTCCGTCGGTTCACGAGGGGGGTGCGCTCGTGTACGCGGTCTGTTCCACCGATCCGCGCGAGACGATTGAAGTCGTCGAGTGGTTCCTGGGCAAGGCCAATGTTGAGCGCGGGCTGATCCCCGCGGCGTTCGAGCCGTTCATCACGGAGGAGGGCGACGTCATCGTTCCGCCCGGATTGGATGGTCGCGATGGATTCTTTATCGCAAGACTGGAGCGTCGGTAGCCCCCACGGTGCCATGAGTTGGTTTGCACGAATTGAGCAGGCGTGCGCTGCGTTCATCGAGCGAACGTTCGCGAAGACGTTTCCGAGCGATCTGGAGCCGGCACAGATCGCGCGCAAACTCGTCACGACGATGGAAGCGCGTACGCGCGGCGACGACGGTCACATGCTGGCGCCGGGATCGTACTTTGTGTATGTTAATCCCGATGACTTCGCGCGCCTCGCCGAGCACCGCGCGTACCTCGAACGCGAGTGGGGCGAGTTGCTGCGCGACATGGCGGCTCGTGTGGGCGTGTACTTTTTTGACGGCGGCCCGAACGTCGAGATGGTTTCGCGTGAAAGCATCCCACCCGGCCTTGCCGACGTCGCGGTCGCGAGCGACGTGACGATCTCCATTCCGAATTCGCCCGTGCTCACGCCGCCTAAGCGCTACCACCTGCGCATGATGAAAGGCGTCCCGGCCTACGGCGTCTACTTCATCGATAAAACGGCGACGATCGGGCGCAGCGAGGAGAGCGATATTTTCCTGGTTGACCCGAGCGTCTCGCGCAATCATGCGACCCTGGTGGTTGAGAATGGCGTGGTCGACGTCGAAGATCTTAACTCGACGAACGGAACGTTTGTCAACGGCGAGCGCATAGACGCCAAGCGTCGCGTTGTTTCGGGTGATGTGCTCACATTCGGCAACACGCAAATGCGGCTCGAGGCGCGCGAGTAGTGCTTGCCGCGCAGTTGCGTATCGGGACCCTCGAAATCACCGCGGTGCTCGCGGTCGCGGCGATCATTGCGGCCCGTCCGCGCGGCGGCACGGCGGCCGAGCTCGGTGGCCTCCATCCGGTCAAAGCCGTTTTGCGCGTGGTGGAGCTTGGTCGCGAGCGTCCGTTCGAAGCGCTTTGCCCGTTGACTATCGGGCGCGACCGCAGCTGCGAGCTAGTGCTCGGCGACGCCGAGGTCTCTCGCAAGCATGCGCGCCTCGAGACGCAGGGCGAAGTCGTTTACGTCCGAGATCTCGAAAGCAGCAACGGAACGTTTCTCAACGGGCAGCGGCTGACCGGCGCGATCGAAATGCGCGAAGGCGACGCTATCGATGTGGGAGCGACGCGGGTGATCGTGGAGAAGTTAGCGCCGTGGACGTAGCGATTCGAGGCGATCGCGCTTCATGTCTTTCGCTGCAACTGGGGCCGCGGTCGTGGCTCTTTGCGGTTGCGCGCGGTTTCGGCATGGTTGACGGCGTCGCCGCTGCACCGGCGACACTCGAACGCTTGCGCGCCGAATGCGAGCGCCGTTTGCGCAGCGAGCGCTTTCGTCGTGCCGTCGATCGAGTGCAGGCCGCGCCAACCGCGGTACTCGGTGCGCTCGCGCGTGTCAACGGGGAACTCTTCGCGCTCAGTGCCTCGCACGCAGACTACGTCACCGCGGGTTGCTCGATCACCCTTGCGGTCATCGTTCGCGGATACGCGTGCGTGATTCATACCGGCGGGACCGCGGCGTATCTCGCGCATCAGGGTGAGATCAGCGTGCTGACCGGCGACGATACGCTGGGTGAAGCAGCGAACGAGTTGCTCGGCCGCGCGCTCGGCGCGAGTTCTTCGCTCGACGTTTCGGTCTCGAGCGTCACCTTCGACGCGGGCGACGTGATGATTTTGATGGGACATCGCGTGCGCGGCGACGTCGACCGCCGCGCGCTCGTCTCACACGTGGAGCGCTCCGGCGATAACGAACATCTCCTGGTTGTCCGCTTTGACGAAAGCGATCGAGCTATTGAGGAACTCGGCACGCGCGATGTGCCGGTCGTCGTGTATCGGCCGCATTTCGGAACGCGAGTCGCGCTCGTTGGGGCCGCTCTCGCGCTAGGATTCGCGCTCCTGACGGCGTGGGCGCAATAACACTACTCCTCGTACGCCGGGCCGTTCCGATGCTGGCTGCGTTAGCAGCTTGCGCCGTGATGCTTGCCTACGCGCCGAGCGGCTCGATTGGACCGCCGTGGCTGCTCGCGGTGCTCGGGGCGCTCGCGCTCGCCTGGGTGCTGTTGCAGCCGATGACCACGCTGCGCGACGACCTCCTCCCCGCGCTTGCGGTCTCGCTCGCGGGACTCGGCTTGCTGCTCGTCGCGCGACTCGCCCCGGATCTCGCGCAGAAGCAACAGTGGTGGCTTCTGGTCTCGCTGCTTCTCGCCATCGCGTGCGGCCCGCTCTTTACGCGTTTCCGCCGTTTTGCGAGCTATAAGTATCTCTGGGTCGTCGGGTCACTGGTGCTCTTCGTCTTGCTCCTGATTTTTGGACAGGAAGTCAACGGCGCGCGTTTGTGGATCAAGCTTGGTCCCGTGCAATACGAGCCGATCGAGTTGATCAAGCTCTTCATCGTGTTCTTTCTCGCGGCGTATCTTGGTGAAACTGCCGACGTCATCGCGCGGGCGCGGCCCTGGTCGGTGCGCGCGAACCTGCGTTATCTCGGCCCGCTCTTTATCGGCTGGGGCGCGTCGATGGCGATTCTCGTGCTACAGCGGGATCTCGGGATGGCGACGCTTTTGCTCGCGACCTTTGCGGCGCTGTTGTATGTCGCGACGCGCCGCGTTGATATCGTGATCGGTGGTGTCGCGATTTTCGCGCTTGTAGCGCTGTGGGCGATGCATCATTACCCCTACGTTGAGACCCGAATCGCGGTCTGGCGCAATCCCTTCAGCGATCCGCTCGGTGCGGGCTATCAGTCGTCGCAAGCCTACTACGCGCTCGCTGCCGGCGGACTCTTCGGCACCGGTCTCGGCCTCGGGCATCCAAGCTTCATTCCCGACGTCGCAACCGATTATGTGTTCGCCGCATACTCTGAAGAGTTCGGCTTACTCGGCGCACTGGTCGTGATCGCGCTCTTCGCGGTGCTCGTGCGACGTATGTTTGCGACCGCGACCGATCAGCCGGACCTCTACGCGAAACTGCTTGGCACCGGCATGGCGGCGACGCTCGGTTTTCAAGTCTTCATCATCATCGGTGGCGTGATCGGCCTCTTTCCGCTGACGGGTATCACGCTCCCGTTCATTTCCTACGGCGGCAGTTCGCTCGTCGCCAACTTCCTGCTCGTTGCACTGATGTGGTCGATGAGTTCGCGCGTATGCGATCGGCATTCTGGCTCGCGGTTATTGCGTTAGCGCTCGCGGCAATCATTGCCGGGTACGTCAGCGGGAATGCAACCACACCCCCGGCGCTGCACCGCAACGCGCAGCCACGCGTAGCGGCCAGCGTTCACGCCGTGATGCGCGATCCGTCCGATTCGCGTGTCAGCGACGTCTTCGCCGGCGACGACGTCGTTATCGACCGGCCGCAACGCGCAACGTCGCGGTGGCTCGAGCCCCAGCTTTCGATTGTAGTGGGATTGGCCGGCGATTCGCCTTCGATCGATGCGGCGTTCATGCAGACCAATGTTCCGATCGCGTTCGACATCGATCCGTCGAGCGCGCAGGCAACCGACGTCGCGCAACTCGCCCGCGAAGCCGGTGACGTCGTGCTGCTGCACGTCGAGCGCGCGCCCACGCAGACGCAACTTGCGCAGCTGCGCAAGCGCTTTGGGGCCTTCGACGGGTTGGCGTCACGCGTGAGCGACGGCTTCGTGCAGTCGCTCGACGGCACGGGGCTGCTCTTTTTCGACGAGCGCGGCGATGCCGACGGCGGCGAGTTTTCGGCGGTGGGTATCCCAATAGTGCAACGTGACGCAACCGTCGACGATCGCACGGCGCGCAGCTACATTCACTTCATGCTCTCGCGCGTCGTGCAACGCTCGCAGCTCGAGGGTCGCTCGGTTGTGTTGATGCGTCCGCTAGCGCACTCACTCGATGCGCTCAAGGCGCTCATAGCAACGAGGAGTGTGCAATTCGTCCCGCTAACGCAGCGCTAGACCTCAGGAGGCATCGCACTTATGGAACGATTCGCACGTCCATCCGTCGCGCTGGCGCTTATCGGGGTGCTGGCCGCCTGCGCGAATAGTGGCGGAAGCGCCTCGTCCTCGAGTAGTGCCGCAGGCTCGGCGCAAGCATCGGCCTCTGCCGCGGCCCCGGCTGCTTCTGCCGCCGCGCCTGCCGCGTCGGTTGGCGAGAAGGTCTACAATCAGGACTGCTCGAGTTGCCATCAGCCCAACGGCCAGGGCGTTCAAGGCACGTTTCCGCCGTTGGTCGGAAACCCGACCGTAACCGGCTACGACATCCACGTGATTCACATCGTCAAGTACGGGCTCAGCGGACCCATCACGGTCGGCGGCGTTCAATACAACGGGATGATGCCTGCTTGGACACAGTCGCTCTCCAACGGCGATATTGCAGCGGTGCTTACGTACGTTCGTTCCGCTTGGGGTAATAAGGCACGACCGATCTCCGAATCACGCGTAGCCGCGGTTCATAAGAGCATGGAGTAACAAAGGAGCCTACGTCGTAAGCTCCTCTCCGCGCCAAATGACGCGCGTGCCGAAGAGGCCGGCAAACCACACCAAAAGGCCAAGGCAGTCCCGCAACGGGAGCAGCCATACGTGAGGCGTGGTGCGCCCACCGAGCGCGTTGCGCGCTGCGTAGTGCATGGCGACGCGCAGTCCAAGCACGACGCCGAGCGCTCCCCACGCGAGCGCGCTGGTCGCCGCAAACGCGACCCACGCTAACGCAAACGGTAGCGGAAACGTGACGAACGAGAACGCGTAGCCGGCGGGCTGCACGGAACGTATCGTCCGTGCCCAGCGCAATTCGTGCTGGAGCATTGCGATAACGCCGGGCTCGGCGACGATGTTGTGCACGACGTACCGCGAGAGCGCGGTGCGATACCCGCAGGCGGCCACCAGCGCGCCGAGCATGTAGTCATCGGCGAGATGCGACGCGAGCGTGGTAATGCCGCCGATCGCCTCGAGGGCCGAGCGCCGTACCGCCATCGTCGAGCCGAAGCAAAAGCGTGGCGGACCACCGAGCGTCGCTACGAGCACCGATGGCGCGAATTGATCGTTGACGTGCAGCGCGCCCAACTGCGATGCGATTCCGTCGAGCGGGAGGGCGGCATACAAGCATGTCGCGGCACCGACCCGCTCATCATCGAACGCCGCACTCATCGCCGCAAGATACCTGCGATCAACGCGCATGTCGGCATCGGCGATGAAGAGCAGGTCGTATTTTGCTTGCCCTAACATGTTCGTAAGGTTCGCGATTTTGGGATTGCCGCTGAACGAGCGTCCGTCTACGACGAGCGTGAGGTCCTCTTCGGGAAAGCGCGCCAGCACCCGCTGGATCACTTCGATTGCCGGATCGTCGCTGCGCTGCACGCCGAAGACGACCTGAAATAGTGGATACTCCTGATCGCAAAACGAGCAGAGGTTTTCAAATAGCTCGGCGTCGAGCCCGTGGATGGGCTTAAGTATCGTTATACCTGGGCCTCCGCCATGCTGAGGTGCGACGGTGCGCCTGTTGAAGTGGCGCCTCGAAGCACCGAAGCGCACGAGTGCAAAAAGCGCGATTGCGCAATATGCGATGCCGGCGAGGCAAACAATCAGCACGTTAGGGAAGCTCCGAATAGGTGAGCGTTGTGATGCCGGCGGCGTCGAGTTTTGCGCGTACCTCGGGACTCGTGAGCGCGTCGAGTTCGCCGGCGAAATCGTAGCCCGCGATCTGCGGGTCGATGCCGTCCCACGGGCCGGTTGCCGGGTGAAAGTACATCTCGCACACGCCGGGAGGAAGCTGGTCGAGTAACGCGAGCACGCGGTCGCGCGTCAGGTGGCCCGAATAACGAATACCAAAGACCGTATCGTTGGTGGCGATATTCGCATGTTGCAAGCGACCGCGCATCAGGGCGAGCCAGGGCCGCAGGAAAGCCGCGTCGCGCGGTTCCTGCGGGATGCGCACGGCGCGCATGCCATACTCACGGCCTATCTTGATCACAATCCCAAGTACGGTAGGATGGACGTGCATATGATTCTGCGCGTTGACGTGATCGAGTTGCAAACCGGTGCGCGCAAACGCTTCGAATTGAGCGCGTATCTCGGCCTCGAGCGCCTGACGTGCACGAGGATGAAAGAAGAAGCGCAAGCCTGCCGCGACGAGATTACGCGGTAATGCGCCATTGCGGTCGACGAGCGGCGCGACGTCTGCGGCCGGTAAGATCGGCCGGCCGTTGACCAGCACCAAATGCAGCCCAACGCGTAGACTCGGCAGGTTGCGAGCGCGCGCGACGGCGTCATCGGTGGCAGGAGCTGCGACCATGAGGCTCGCGCTGCGCAAAATTCCGCTGCGATGTGCGCGTTCTACGGCCTCATTTACTTCCAATGATAGGCCGTAGTCATCGGCGGAAACAATCAGTTGCTTGGCCATTGGAGGGCTATAGAGTACCGTGGCGAACGCAGCGTTCCTTTATGACTCTCTTGCGTGAGCGGCAGGCACGTACGCGAGAATATCTACGCAGCGCCGACGTGCAATTCAGCGAGGTATTCGAGCGAATCATGCGCCACTCGTTCGAGTATGCGGATCCCCTCTGCGCAGGTCTCGTGTTATGGGCATGCGACGCGTGCGGAGGCGACTCACACGCGGCGCTCCCCGTCGCTGCGTCGGTCGAATGTCTGTGTCGTTTCTCGGTCCTGCACGACGAGTTGCAGATCAAGCCGGCGACATCGCTGGAGCGCGAGACGACCACATCGATTTGGGGCCTCGCGCAAACGCTCAACGCCGGTGACGCATTTTTCGCTTTGGGCCTCGGGCTGCTCGCAAAAGATGCGATCGACGGCGACCGCGTGCTCGACGTCGGCGTCGTGCTCGCCAATGCCGTGCTTCTCGGCATCGAACAGCGCAATCGGCTGATACGCGCATCCACGCGCGCACGACGTAATGGGCGCTTCCGCATAGCGTACGACGGTACCCAAGCGCTGATGCTCGCGCTCAGTTTGCGGGTTGGTGCGATGATGGCC
>DATJOM010000088.1:0-45317 GCA_035507095.1 Candidatus Acidiferrum sp. | reverse complement strand
GCGGCCCTTGAGCGCTGCAATGAAGATGTCGCCGACCAGACTCTTCTTCGGATCGCCTCCGTAGAAATCAGGGAGACGCAGCACCGTTCCCTGGATCCGACCCGCGGCATGCGCGTCGAGCACAAGATCCTCTTGCCCCTTGCGCATCTTGCCTTTGAAGGTTTGCGGATTGCGCGGGTGCGATTCCGTCACGTGTGGTGATTGCGGTCTGCCATACGAATAAACCGGCGCAAGCAAGACGATGCGGCGTACGCGGGCAGCGATTGCGCCGTCGAGTGTCGCGCGCATAAGCTGCGGGTGCAGCTCGAAGTGATTGTAGGGGACACCGACAAGATAGAAGATCGTGTCGATGCCGCTTGCTGCCGCCCGTACCGACGCGGGATCATCCGGATTCCACGTCGCGATCTCCGCGAGCGGTCGCGTGCCGTACGTGGACTCGAGCGATGCGCGGTCGCGTCCGACGACGCGGTACGAGAGGCCCGCAGCCTCCAGTGCCTGGCTGATCGTGGCGCCGGTTGCCCCCGACGCGCCGAAAAGTGCGTACGTGCTCATACCTACGTCGTAACACGCGCACGGCGAAAATGTTTCATCGCGAATGTCGCGAAGTCGCCACACGGACATGCCCCAGAAAATAACCGCGCCGCGCGGCACGCAAGACGTTCTGCCGCCCGACTCCGCCAATTGGTTCGAGCTTGAATCGCGTATCCACGCGCTGGCGGCGCGCTTTGGCTACGGCGAGATTCGCACCCCGATGTTCGAGGCGACCGAACTGTTCGTGCGCGGCGTCGGTGAGACGACCGACATCGTCGAAAAAGAGATGTACACGTTCCTCGATAAGGGTGAGCGCAGCATGACGCTGCGCCCCGAGTGGACCGCACCGGTTATGCGTGCGGCGCTCGAGCACAATCTCTTTGCGCAAGGACCGCAGCGTCTCTACTACATCGGGCCGATCTTTCGATACGAGCGCCCGCAGAAAGGGCGATATCGCCAAGCGCACCAGTTTGGTATCGAATGCACCGGCTACGCCGGGCCGGAAGCCGATTTCGAGGTCATCTCGGTAGCATGGAACTTGGTGCGCGACTATGCGATCACCGACGCGCAACTCCGGCTCAACACGATCGGTGACGACGTCTGTCGTCCGCGCTATCGCGACGCGCTACTCGCGCACTTCCGTCCGCACCTGGCCGAACTTTCGCCCGACTCGCAACGCCGCCTCGAACGCAATCCGTTGCGCGTGCTCGACAGCAAGGATGAACGCGATCTCGCGCTCGTGCGCAGCGCGCCGACGTTTCAATCGGTGTTGTGTGACGCGTGCCGCGAGCACTTCGACGCGCTGCGCGCCTATCTCGATGCAGCAGATATTCCCTACGTCGTCGATCCGGCGATCGTGCGCGGACTCGACTACTACACACGCACGGTTTTCGAGATCACCTCGAGCGTGCTCGGCGCGCAGTCGACGGTTTGCGGCGGCGGCCGTTACGACGGCTTAGTGCGCTCGCTCGGAGGTCCCGATGTACCGGCGGTTGGTTTTGCGCTCGGCCTCGAACGCTTCTTGATGATAATTGCGGCGACGCACGGTGAGCGCGCAGCGGCGCGTCGTGGCGTGCAGGCAATCGCGCTCGGTGCGCAGGCGCGCGTGACGCTCGTTCCGCTGGTCGAGCTCCTGAGGCGCACGCTCAAACAGCCATTCTTCATGGACTATGAAGAACGCAAACTGCTTGCGCACCTCAAGATCGCCGACCGTAATAACGCACGCTTCGCCCTCATTCTGGGCAGCGACGAACTCAGCGCGGGCGTCCTGGTCCTGCGCGACCTTGAAGCGCGCACCGACCGGCAGATACCGCTTGGCAGCGCAGCAGACGTTGCGGGCGCGCTTGCCGAATGGGTGCGGTAATGGCCTACGAAGACGAGTCCGAGACGATCCACTCGCTGCTCGACATCATGCATGAGCACGACCTCGACCGCATCAAGGTGAAGATCGGTGACGCCGTCTATGAATTGGTGCGGCGCGAAGCCGGCGCTACGATCGTGACGCCGCTTGCGCACGTCGCAGCAGCTCCCGCCCCGCCGAGCGACGGTTCGAGCGCGCCCGCGCCACCGCCGAACGTCAAGCGCGTGACCGCCCCATTGACCGGCGTCTTCTATCGTTCGCCCTCGCCCGACGCCGAGGTGTTTGTGAACGCCGGCGATCGTGTCGAGAGCGGCACGGTGCTCTGCATCTTGGAAGCGATGAAGCTTTTCAACGAGATTCAGAGCGATTACGCGGGCACGATCGCGCGAATCATTCCGGAGAATGGCGAGCTGGTCTCGCAGGGCGACGAGTTATTTTGGATCGCGCCATGACCATCGATTACAAGGCGCAGCGCGGATTCGATGCGCTGCTTGGCGACCGCGCTGTTCTTCGCGACATGACGCACTACAAAAAGGACGTCGAAGCTATCGTCGATGCGATCGTTACGGCACTGCGCGCCGGCAAGCGCATCTATTGGTGCGGCAACGGCGGGAGTGCCGCCGAGGCGCAACATATGGCGGCCGAACTTTCGGGACGCTACCTGCGCGAGCGGCCGGGGCTCAATAGCGAAGCACTCTCGGTCAACACGTCGACGCTCACCTGTATCGGAAACGACTACGGCTACGATCGCGTCTTCGCACGGCAAGTCGAGGCCTTCGCGCAACCCGGTGACGTGCTGATCGGCATGACCACGAGCGGCACCTCCCCGAACGTCGTGCTCGCGATGGAGGCCGCAAAGAAGAAAGGCGCGGTGACGATCGCGTTTACCGGAAACGGCGGCGGCGCGATCATGCAGCATAGCGATCTCGCACTTATCGGGCCTGACGGCTACGCCGCGATCGTGCAAGAAGTTCACCAAGTGCTGGCGCACATCGTGTGCGACCTCGTCGAGCAGCGTTTAATCTTCGAGGATCACGTCTAGTGCCTGCGACGCTCCTAACGAGCGATGCGCGGGCGCTCGTCGCGCGGATGCGCGGTCGTACGATCCTGGTCGTGGGCGATCTGATGATCGACGAATGGATCTGGGGCGCGGTAACGCGCATCTCGCCCGAAGCGCCCGTGCCGGTCGTGGCGGTGACCGATCATTCGTTCACCCTCGGCGGCGCTGGTAACGTCGCGAACAATTTGGTCGCGCTCGGTGCGCGCGTCGAGTTCGTCGGAACCGTCGGCGAAGACGCATTTGCCACCGATGTGCGGCGAATGCTGCGCGAGGAATCGGTCGACGACCGTGGGGTCTTCGCCGTGAGCGATCGACCGACGACGCGTAAGACACGCATCGTTGCGCACAACCAGCAGGTCGTGCGCGCGGACTGGGAAGACGCGGCGCCGCTCGGTCCGAGCGACCGCGCGCGAATCACGGCCTACGTCCGCGACCGCGCCGCCGCGTGTGACGCAGTCATTCTGAGCGACTATGCAAAAGGATTGCTCAGCACCGAGGTTGTCGAGGCTGCGCGCGCATGCCCGCTCGTCCTTGCCGATCCCAAGCCGCAGAATCTCGAGTTGTTTGCCGGCGTGACCTGCGTCGCGCCAAACGTCCATGAAGCCGAGGCGGCGAGCGGGATCAAAATAACCGACGATGCGTCGCTTGAGCGCGTGGGGGCACGGTTGCTCGAGCAACTGCACGTCAAGTACGTCGTGATCACGCGTGGCGAAGCGGGTATGTCGCTCTTCGGCTCGCAGGGCGAGCGGCTGACGATTCCTTCGGTTGCGCGCAAAGTGTTCGACGTCTCGGGCGCGGGCGACACGGTGATCGCGGTGCTTTCGCTGGCGCTTGCGGGCGGAGCGCCGATCGAACGGGCGATGCAGCTGGCGAACTTTGCCGCCGGTGCCGTCGTCGAAAAACTCGGCACGGCGACGGCGAGCGGCGATGAGATCATCGCCCTGATCGAACATGGCGGTGCCTGAGTCGTTCGGCTTGCTGCTCGATATGCAGGGTGCGGCAGCATGGCGCGAGGAGCAACGCGCGCGCGGCCGGCGCGTCGTCTTTACCAACGGCGTCTTCGATATATTGCACGCCGGACACGTGGAGTATCTGGCCTGGGCGCGTGCGCAGGGCGACGTATTGATCGTCGGCCTCAATAGCGACGCATCGGTGCGAGCACTCAAAGGAGAACGGCGCCCCATCGTGCCCTTTGTCGAGCGGGCGCTGCTTCTGCGCGCGCTCCGCAGTGTCGACGTAGTGGTCGAGTTCGGCGAGCGCACGCCCGAGGCGCTGCTCGAGCGGATTCGACCTGACGTACACGTGAAGAGCGCACAATATAAAGAAGAAGACCTTCCCGAACGCAGCGTCGTGCTCGCCTACGGCGGCGAAGTGCGGCTTGCGCCGCATCGTAGCGGATCGAGCACCACGGACCTGATCGGCGAGATCGTCGCGCGCTACGGGTCGTAGCGCGCAAACGTCATGCGCATAGCCTTTACCGCAAACGGCCCGGGAGAGGTTGCGGGCTGGTTTCGTCCACTCGTCCGCCGGCTCTACGAACACGATCCCGAGCTCGACGTGCATCTCTTCTGTGTGCCCGACGACTACGCAACCGGCTACGAAGCGCAGCTTGCGCGCCGTCTCTTTCCGAGCGCGCATGTGTATGATCCCAAGACGTACCTGCGCGTGGCGCTCGGGCGCGGTGCGCCGGGGCTACCCGACCGTGTCGACGTGGTGCAATATCTTGGCGGCGACTTGATGCACGCACAGCGCATCCATGCTCGTCTGGGCGGCGTTGCATCGACCTACAAATTCTCAAAGCGTGCGTATCGCGAGCGCTTTGCGCGCTTCTTCGCTGTCGACGACAACAACGTCGAGCAATTGCGCGCGTGGGGCGCACCCGACGATCGCATCGTGCGCGTCGGGAATCTCGCAATCGACGGGGCGCTGCTCGAAGCACAGCAACCGGTCGAACCGGGCGCGCCCGACGGGGGCATTTTGGTGATGCCGGGCTCGCGCGACTACGAAGTCGATAATTTGATTCCGTTCTTCTTCACGACGGCGCTACGCATCAAGCGCGAGCGCCCCGACGTGCCGATCGCGTTCGGCCTTTCACCGTTCACGCCGCTTGACGACGTGCGGGCGGCGATCGAAGGCGGTGGCCATCCGCGAATCTGGGCGCAGCGCGGGCGTCTCATCGAAGAAGACGGACGGTCCTTTCTCGTAAGCGAGCAGGGCGATATGCGTTTCCCGATCCTTCATAATGCGTTGGCGGCCGCGTTGCGTGCGCGTCTCGTGCTCACGATCCCAGGCACGAAGACGATCGAGCTCGCGGTGCTGGGCGTACCGATGGTGACGATCACACCACTCAACGCGCCCGAGATAATCACGTTCAACGGACCGCTGACCTATCTCGACCGTGTTCCGTTGGTCGGCGTACCGCTCAAGCGGGCGGCCGCGGTGGCCGTTTTCAACCGCTTCAAATACCACACGCAACCCAATATGGATGCGGACGAGTCACTGGTTTTTGAGCTCCATGGGACGGTAACGCCGGGACGGGTCGGACGCGTGGCGCTCGAACGGCTCGACGACGCCGCATGGCTGGCGCGCAGCCGCGAGAAGCTCGCCGCGCTTTATGCCGATCACGTGGGGGCGGCCGACCACATGGCCGAATCGCTGCTCGAATTATGCGCATCTCAGTAATTATTGCGACCAAAGACCGGGCTTCGTATCTCGTGCGCGCATGCACGTCGCTCGAAGCGCAGATCGGTGCGCCCTCATTCGAATTGATCGTCGTCGACAACGGCTCGAGCGACGACACGAAAGCGATCGTCGAACGTCAAGCAGCGCGTGGCAGTTATCCGGTCCAGTACGTCTTCGAGCCGCAACCCAATCGAGGTAAGGCGCGTAATCGCGGGATCGCGGTGGCGACCGGATATCTCGTGCTCTTCATCGATGACGACGTGCAACTGCCCGAAGGATTTTTGGCAGCGCACGAGGCGGCGCACGTGGCCGGCAATTTAGTTGTGAACGGCCCGATCATCAACGTTCCGTCGTACGACGACCGTCCCAAGCCCGTGCTTGGGAACTACTCGCGCGCGTTCTTGTGCACGTGTAACGTTTCGCTTCCCAAGCATGCGATCGAGGCGGTTGGGGGATTCGACGAGGCGTTCCATCTGTACGGCTGGGAGGATACGGAACTCGGCGTGCGCCTGCGCGAAGCGGGGATGCGCTGGCGTTTCGCTTGGGATGCATACCTGTGGCATATCAAGACCGCGACCGACAACACGCTCGAAGTCGAGACGCGCAAGGTGATGGAACGGGCGCGCATGGCGCGGCACTTTCTCCAGAAGCAAGACTCGTCGCGCGCACGGATGGCGACCGGTGCATACCCGGCCAATCTCATTCGCGCGCGGTACTTTCTGCCCGATTCGCTCCTTGCGCTTTATGCGGGCCTTGCGACGAGCGAGAAAGTGCCGAGATTTCTGCGCACGCTGGCGCGTACGCAATTCCTCGATGGAATGTATTCACGTGAACTGGTGCGCGTGCTCGACGAGCCGGCTCACACATGACGCGAGCGCTGCTCTACAGCGCCGGCGGCGGGATCGGCGACTCGCTCGTCGCATCGGTGGTAGGCCGCGCGTTGCGGGCAAAGTTCGAGAGCGTCGATGCGTTGACGCTGCCGGGCCATCGTAGCACGCTGGATCGCGTCAACGATCTCGATGACGTATTGGTCGACGACGGAGGTGACGAACGCGCGCTGGCTGCGATGCTGCGTGAGCGCGGCTACGATGCGTGCGTGGTGACGTGGGCGACCGCGCGCACCGCGCGCGTGGCGAAACTTGCAGCGATCCCAATACGCGTGGGTCAAGCACGGCGCCTCTATTCGCGCGAATTTACGAAGCGCGTAGTCGTGCGGAGCGAACGCGGGGACGTTACTTCGCCTTGGGTCGATATCTTACTCGACTATGCGCGGGCGCTCGGCTGCGATACAAACGCTCGCATCCCCAGTTTCGTTCCGACGCCGGACGATGAACGCGAAGCGGCGGCGCTGGGGTTCGACGCCTACATGATCTTGCATCCGACCAACGCGATTGCCTCGCAGCGCGGTATCTGGCCGACGCGGGGCTGGGCCGCCCTCGCGCGCGCACTGACCGAGCGCTTCACTTGCACGGTGCTTCTCAGCGGCGCTCCAGCCGACACAGCTATAAATGCTGCCATCGCGGATGGAGAGCGAATCGTGAACATCGCAGGTAAGCTCAGCATTGGCGGGTTCGGCGCGCTGGCGCAGCGGGCGCGGGGATTCGTTGGGATCACGACCGGCACGATGCACGTCGCAGCAGCCGTCGGCGCGCCGACGCTCGGGATCTTTCCGTTTCAGAGCGATTTTCCCGAGCGGTGGGGGCCGCTCGGCGCGCGCACGGGAATCGTGCGCGCGAGCTACCCGTGCCATCGCGGTGATACCAAAGAGCACTGCAGCGACTATGCCTGCATCGCCAATCTCGATGTCGAACGCATCCTTGCTGCAGCGACGTCGCTAATCGGGGGAATGCGTGCGCGCCACGATACAACTGTGCACCTATAACCGCGCGGCGCTGCTCGAGCGCGTCCTCGACGCATGCTTCGAACAGACGATTGATTCGAATGCGTACGAAGTCGTGCTGGTCAACGATGGTTCGACCGACACAACCCCGGAGGTTATTGCCCGCGCGGCGACGCGCGCGACGTGCCGCTTCGAGGTCATCAATCAGCCCAACAGCGGCCTCGCCAAGGGCCGCAACGCCGGGATCGCCGCGGCGACGGGCGAGCGCATCATCTTCATCGACGACGACGTCTTGCCGCTACCAAATTTTGTCGAGGAACATCTACGCTCGCACGCGCGCACGCCGAAGGCGATCGTGCGCGGCGGCGCGATCAACGTCGAGAACTTCGACGTTTTGCCGGTACCGATCTGGAGTATCAAGCACTATAGCGGGAACTACTTTTGGACGACCAACGTCTCGGTCCCGCTGGCAACGATTCGCGCTATCGGCGGCTTCAACGAATCGTTCTCGGAATACGGTTGGGAAGATATCGACGTCGGTCTGCGCTTGCGCTTCGGCGGCGTGCGCGCCGTCTTCAACCCGAAGGCACTCGTCTACCACTACAAGCCGCGTCCGCGTAGCGGCAACGTCGAGAAGATGATCGCGCAGGCGCGTGCCCAAGCGCGTACCGCCGTGCAACTCGCCGCGATCCACCCACATTGGCGCGCCTACCTGGCTACCGGAAACAATGCGGTCCAACGCGCGTGGGGCCGGATCCGCTCCGGTGCGCGTAACGAGCGTACATTGCGTGCGCGTGTCGGCGATCTTTCGAGCGATCGCGCACTGTCTAATCGTGAGTTATCGGCGGCGCGCTCGCTTGCGAGCATCGCGTACTTCGAGGAGTTGGAGAACACGCTTCGAGCTCGATGAAGATCCTGTTGTCGCGGACCGATCGCATCGGCGACCTCATCCTTTCGACGCCGGCGATCGCAAGCGTGCGCGCCTCGTTTCCGCAAGCGCACGTGACGATGATCACGAGTCCCTACAATCGTGTGGTGATGGAACGCAACAGCGATATCGACGCGTTGATCGATCTGCCACGCGAGGTTCGCGGCGAGGCGTTCGGTCTGCAGTTTCGCGGCTACGATCTCGCGATCGCACTTGCCCCGCGAGCGACGGATATCGCTCTCGTCGGCGCGACGCGGGCCCGCGTCCGTGTCGGATATACCTACGTACGACGCTGGGTTGCCCGCATGACGGCGCGTTTATCACTCAATCGTGTGATGATCAGTCCGGCCGACCCCGACCTGTGCGAGCGCGACCCACAGCGGGTCGTTCCGCACGAAGTCGATCAGCTGCTCGAACTCGTCGCGCTCGGCGGCGCGCACGTGCGCAAGACGGCGCTGCGTCTCGACGTTATCGATGCCGATCGCGCGGCGGTCGCGCATTTTCCGGCGGATCCGATCGTGATGCACGTCGGACAGCGGTGGTTTTCCGGCGGCAGCACGCTCGAGAGCACGCTGCGACTTGCGGGCGAATTACGCGCACTCGGGCCTTCGCTCGTGATCAGCGTCGCGGCGGAGTCCGCCGGCCAGGCAGCGGCGTTCGAGGCCGCAGGCCATGTCGTAGCACGAGAACTGCCGTTTCATCACTGGGTCGCCCTCTTTGAGCGCGCGTGCTGCGTGGTGACGGTCGATACTGGTGCGACCCATGTCGCAAGCGCCGTGCGCAGGCCCACGCTGGTCGCTTTCGAACATCGCTACTTCCGGCTCAACTCGCAAGAGTGGGCGCCGTATGGCGTACCGCGCGTGCTGGTTCGCAAGCCGGGATCCGAAGACGACGCCTCACTCGCAGTGTTTCGTGCGCAGATCGTCGGCGGTGTTCGTGAATTGATCGATGCCTGAGATTTCCGTCGTCGTTCCGACCTACAACCGGTTGGAGACGCTCGAATACGTACTCCCAACGCTGCTCGCGCAAGACCTTGCGCCGAGTGAATTTGAAGTGCTCGTGTGCGATTCGAATTCGACCGACGGTACCGCCGAATTTCTTGCGCGAACGCAAGCCGAGCATACGAACGTGCGCTATCTTCCCGGCGCGTACAGCGGGCGCGCGGCCGCGCGCAATGCCGGCATTGCGGCCGCTCAGGGTCAGATCGTGCTGTTCAACGACTCGGATATTTTCGCCTCACCGGATCTGCTCTCGCAGCACCTGCGCCATCACCGCGCCGAGCGCAATGTCGCGGTAGTCGGCCTTGAGGTGCAAGTCAAAGACTTCGATGATTACGCATACAAGCGCGACCATCCGGAAGCGCGCGGGTTTTTGCACAAGCCGACGCGTAAACGCTTGCCGTGGTTGTATTTTCTCACGGGCAATGCCTCGGCACGGCGAGCGGACCTTCTACGCGTCGGATGTTTTGACGAGAGTTTTACCGGCTACGGTCACGAAGACTTGGAGCTCGGATACCGGCTCGAGCGGGCCGGCATCACGATTCTCTACGAACCCTGCGCGATCAACTATCACTGTCAGGACGTGCCGCACGACGATCAGAAGGAGAAGATGCGGTTGGCCGGGCGCTCGACGGTGCGCTTCTTTCGGAAGCATCCCGATTTTGCAGTACAGCTGAATCTCGGGATGACGCCGGTTTCGCTCGGGCTCCACAGCATGCTCGAGCTCGCGCCGGGGCTCTTGGCGTTTTTCGACGCACGTTCGGCGCGTTCGAAGTTCGCGCGCAACCTCGTGCAACAGTATCACTATGTATCCGGCGTCAAAGACGCCCTGAAAGATCGGAATGTTGGCTAAGCGGTTTTCGTGTGGAGCCTTGCGCGCGAACAACGTCGGCGAACGCGCCGAGTTGAACGGGTGGGTCAATCGCCGGCGCGACCACGGCGGTCTGATCTTCGTCGATCTGCGCGACCGCGACGGGATCACGCAGATCGTTTTCGATCCGCAGCATCCGAGTTTCAAAGATGCCGGGCACCTGCGGAACGAAGACGTGCTGCGCGTCCGCGGCGCGGTGCGCGCGCGCCCGAGCGGTACCGAGAACGAAGCGCTCTCGACCGGCGCGATCGAGGTTGGCGTCGACGAACTAGAAGTTCTCAATCGCTCGCAAGTGCCGCCGTTCCAGGTCAATCTCGACGGGAACGTCGACGAGCAATTGCGCCTCGAGTATCGTTATCTCGACCTGCGTCGTCCCCGCATGCAGCGTAATATCCGGATGCGTCACAACATCGTCAAGGCGATGCGTGACTTCTTCGACGAGCGCGAGTTCATCGAGATCGAGACGCCGATGCTGATCAAGAGCACGCCGGAAGGCGCGCGCGACTACCTCGTGCCGTCGCGGCTCTACCCCGGCACGTTCTACGCGCTTCCGCAGTCACCGCAGCTCCTCAAGCAAATCTCGATGATCTCCGGGTTCGGCAAGTACATGCAAATTGCGCGCTGCATGCGCGACGAGGATCAGCGCGCAGATCGGCAACCGGAATTCACGCAGGTCGACGTCGAGATGTCGTTCATCACGCAGGATGACGTGCTCGAGACGATGGAGTCGTGCATGCGCTACGTGTGGAAGCGCTGCCTCGGTGTCGAGCTCGGACCATTTCCGCGCCTCAAGCACGAGGAGGCGATCGCGCGCTACGGCGTCGATAAACCGGACCTGCGCTTTGGCCTCGAGCTGCAAACCGTCAATGACGTGTTTGCCGGCACCGACTTCGTAGTGTTCAAATCGGTGATCGAGAGCGGCGGAGCCATCGTCGCGCTGCGGTATCCGGGCGGGGCCGCGCTTTCGCGTCGTGACTTCGACGCGCTGACCGAAGATGCGAAGGCATTTGGCGCCAAGGGCATGGTATGGATTGCGCTCGGCGCGGACGGCACCAAATCGTCGGCGCAGAAGTTCGTCTCCGACGAACACGTAGCGAAGCTGCGCGCGCAGACCGGAAGCGAGACCGGCGATGCCGTGTTACTCTTTGCCGACGCGCGCGCGCTCGCGCTCGCGGTCGCCGGCAAGATGCGCAACATCGTCGGCGAGCGCTGCGGCCTGCGCGACCCCAACACGTATGCGTTCTGCTGGGTGCTCGATTTTCCGTATCTGGAAATCGACGAGGAGACGGGCAAGCCCGTGCCGTCGCATCACCCGTTCACATCGCCGGGTGAGGATCAGTGGCAGTACATCGATACCGACCCGCAAAAGATGCGCGCGCAGCACTACGATATGGTGCTCAACGGATGGGAGCTGGGTTCGGGGTCGATCCGTATTCACAAACCGGAATTACAACGCAAGATCTTCGAAATGCTCGGGATGAGCGCGCAGCAGATTGAAGACCGCTTCGGGTTCTTCGTGCGGGCGCTCGAGTACGGGGCGCCCCCGCACGGCGGCATGGCCCTCGGTATCGATCGCATCGTGATGCTGGCCTGCCAAGAAACGGACCTCCGGGAGGTCATCGCATTTCCGAAGAACCAAGTCGCTCGCGACGTGATGATGGATGCACCTACCCCCGTCCCGGAGGCCCTGTTGCGAGAACTTTACCTACGCAGTGAAGCCCCGGAGCGGCCAAGCGGCCAATAATCCTAGCGTGAAGCTTCGACTGGTCACCGGGATGGCGACGGCCGGCGCACTCGTTGCGCTGTGCGCTGTGTTTGCGCTGCCCGCGCGCGCGCTGACAGCGGGGCCATCCTGTGGCGAACACCTCTACACCAACGACCAAGGTATCCAAATTCGCGTGCTCTGGGCGAAAAACGGCGCGGTCCAACGCTTCGAAATCGTTGACGCAAAAGAAAATCCGGAAGAAGTCAACGACATGGAAAAGGATCTCGAGAAGGTCTACGGCCCGGAGGGGAGCAACGCGCCGCCGCTGCGAATCGTGTCGTTCAAACCAGGTACAAACGGCGGAATGATGGTTCCTGATAAAGCGGTCGATTCGTGCGGGCGAACGCTCTCGTTCCAGTAGCGCTCATCGCGCTGGCGGGATGCGCCGGCAGTCACGCAGACAACGAAGCTTCCCCGTCACCGTCAGCCTCCCCTGACGCGCTACGCTCGTGCGAAATACGTGAATTTTCGCTTGATGGGGCGGATCTCGTCGTGCAAGCCAACCTCGACGGCACTCCGGCTTCGATCGTGGTCATTCGTGCGCCAAGTGACGACGTGCGCGCGAAGGCATTTCAGGATGCGCGCAAGGATTTTGGCGATCCCAGTCCGGACCGGCGCACGGAAATTCGGCAATACAAAGACGGCTTGACGCAGCTCACCGATATGTGCGGCCGGCCGGTCATGCCGAGTGCTTCGCCCGCAGCAACTGCTTCGCCCTCGTAAAAATCGCGTCGAACATCGGAATGGTGAGTTTGCCCGTGTTCGTATTTTGGCGGCTCGGATGATACGACGCGATGATGGTGACGCGCCGCGTGCCATCGGTTGCAATCGTCTCGGCGCCGTGCCCGAAAATTGGCGGCGATGCGAAGGTGAAGCCGCGCTCGCGCATCAGACGAACGATCGCGTCGAAGCCGACGGAGCCGAGCGCAATCATCACACGAAGTTTGGGTAGCGCATCAAATTCGTCGAGCAAGAACGGAAAGCAGTTGCGCAATTGTTGCGGCGTCGGCTTGTTTTTCGGCGGAGCGCAACGCCCGGCAGAGGTGATGAAACAGTCGTAAAGTTGCAGTCCGTCCTTACGATCGACGGCGTTCGGTTGCGATGCAAAACCCGCGCGATGGAGTGCAGGATACAGGAAATCACCCGATGCGTCGCCGGTGAACGGACGCCCCGTGCGATTGCTGCCATGCGCCCCCGGAGCGAGTCCAACGAGCATCACGCGCGCGTTCGGATCGCCGAATGCCGGAACGGGCTTGCCCCAGTACGGTTGATCGGCGTAGGCGCGGCGCTTCTCGCGCGCAACCTGGGCGCAATAGGCGCGTAGCTCGGGACAATGCTCGCACGCGATAATCGCGCGTTCGATCGACTTGAGCGTCGGCATCAAAACTCACCGATCGCGTCACGGATAAACGCGAGGAAACGCTGCACCGCCGGCCCGTGGCGCTCTGCGCGCGCAACGATCGACATGGTGCGCATGATCGCCTGCGGTGCAATCGAGAGCAATGCAACGTTCGGTCCCGGCGTATTCCCGAGCGTGCGCGGATAGAGCGCAATACCCAAACCCTCCGCAACGAGCGAACGCACGGTGAGCGAATCCTCGCTTTCGAACGCAACGCGCGGCGCGAATCCGGCGTCGCGCGCAAGCCGGTTGAGGCGGTGCGTCATCGTCGACCCCGGCCGAAAAATGACGAACGGTTCGTCGCGCAGTTCGTCGATCCGAACCGTTGCACGTGTCGCGAGCCGATGACGTGCTGCGACCGCGATCACGAGCTCGTCCTCGTACAAGGGCTCGATTCGAATCGCGTGTCCGGCAAGGTTCGACGCAGCCACGTCGCCGACGAAGACGTCGAGCGTGCCGCCGTGCAGCGCGGCAAGCAGCGCATCGGCCATGCCCTCGCGCAATGCAACTTCGATACCCGGGTGCTCGGCGTGGAAACGCCCGAGCAGCTTGGGCAGGGTGTACTCGGCAAAAGACTGGTAGGTGCCGAGTACGACGCGTCCGCGCAAGCCGCCGGCATACGCACTCATCTCCTGCGATGCCGCATCGACGTCGCCGATGATGCGTTCAGCGCGGGCCACGAATGCGCGCCCGGCGTCAGTAAGGGCGACGCGCCGATTCGTCCGGTCGAAGAGCCGGACGCCGAGCTCGCGCTCCAGGGCAGCGATCTGCTGCGAGAGCGCGGGCTGGGCCACGGTCAGTTCGTCGGCGGCCGCCGTGAAGCTCAAACGGCGAGCGATCGTGACGGCCGATCGGAGCTGCCGAAGTTCCATAGATGCATTGATCTTATCATTCCAAGTCTAATAATGTATTGGACTTATGGTCGATTCCATGCGAGACTCACATGGTGACCGCCGGCGCGCCCCCTCTCGCTAGCCCTGTCGCCACGCCCTCGGCCGACCGGGCCGGCCTGCGATTGCTGACCGTTGCCCATGGTTTTACCGATCTCAATCAGGGCGTGCTCCCGGTCATGATCCCGTTTCTGGTAACGCAGCGGCACCTGACGCTCGCCGTTGCGGCCACGCTGGTACTCGCCTCGAACCTGCTTGGCTCGGTCGTGCAGCTCGGCTTTGGCCACCTCTCCGACCACCGCTCGACCACTTGGGTGATTCCGGCAGCATTGGCCCTGGCGGCGGCCGGGACCGCGCTCGTCGGACTGGCGCCGTCGTTTCCGGTAATGCTCCTCGGCGCGATGCTGATGGGTTTTGCGGTTGCGGCGTTCCATCCCGAAGGCTCGCGCTTCTCGAACTACTTCGCCGGGCCAAAACGCTCGTCGGGCATGAGCCTGTTCACCGTCGGCGGTTACATCGGTTTTGCGGCCGGTCCCGTGCTCGCAACGCCGTTGCTGGTCCTCTTTGGATTGAAGGGCGTGGCGTTCTTGTTGGTTCCGGCCCTGATTGTCGCAGCGTTGCTCGCGCGCGAACTGCCCTATTTCAATGACGTGCGCGCCACGGCGCAGCGCGCCCATCGCGAACGCCCGGGACGTAATGACTGGCGCGGATTTTCGGTCATGTCGATCGTCGTCGCGTTGCGTTCGACCACGTTTCTCGCCGCGATCACGTTCTTGCCGATCTTCGCGTTGCGGGTCGTCCACGTTAACGCGTTCGTCCAATCCTTTGCGTTGTTTGCACTACTGATCGGCGGTGCGGGCGGAACGATGCTCGGCGGATTGCTTGGCGATCATATCGACCGCCGGCGCGTCATCGCGCTCTCGATGTTCCTCACTGCACTCTGCGGTGCGGCGATCGCGTACACGGGCACGCTCGAACTCGCAGCGCTTACCGTGACGTGCGCGGCGCTCTTCGGTATATCGCTCGGCCTCTCCGCAGGCGTGCTGGTCGTGCTCGGTCAGGAATATCTGCCCAAGCGTATCGGCGTCGCATCGGGTGTCACACTCGGGCTGGCAAACACGATCGGCGGTATCGCCGCGCCGGCATTCGGTCACATTGGCGATGTCTTCGGCCTGATCAGCGTCTTTGTGACGATTGCGATCTTCGCGGCGTTGGCACTGGGCGGCGCGTTGTTGATGCCGAAGCCGGGCACGTTGGTTTCGCGCTCGGCGTCAGCGTCATAACCTGCCGAATCGCCTCGATGACCGCGCGCGGGTCGTCGATTTGGATGTAGTGACCGGCGCCCGGGATGATGCAATTGATGCCGCGCGTTGACTGCGCCGCCAATTGGTCGTGCAGGGCAACCCATCCCGCTTGGGCAGTGGCAACTTGCGCGTTGGTCGCACCCATGAGCGGTTGGATGGTTTTGAGGTTGCTGGTCGACGTCAGTACGATCAGCGGCATCGCGCCGTAGCCGTGCGCGGCGCCGTTCAGCTCCGCGGCGCTTTCATTGAAATTGTCGATTTCGGACACCGGATCTGCCCACGCGGCGGATGTGCGCTGCGTCGCGCCCACGCATGACGCGAGCGTCGGGGCCTCCGCGCATTTGTGCATGTCGGCAGACTGCGCCGCTTCGTATGCCTGGTACTTTGGAAAGAGGCTCGCGATCAGTTCTTGTTGCCCTGGCGTGGAGGGGTCGACGAGGACCATTCCGGCAACCTCGGACTCGTACCGAGCGGCGAACAGCGGCTCGTAGAGTCCGGCGATCGAGTGCGCGACGAGGATGTAGGGTGGCGCGATGCCCGCCCGATCGAGCAGCGCGTGCAGATCGCTGACCACCGCATTTGCCGTGCGCGGGAGCGGGCCCGGATCGCTGAAGCCGTCGCCCGCGCGATCGTACGAACACGCGCGCGTGAATTGCGCGACTGCAGGCTGCACGTAACGCCAGGGCAGCGTACCGCTGCCGATTTCGAGTCCGGAATCGAAGATCACGGTCGGTGAACCGCTACCGAGGCAATAGATGTTGATGCGGCGTCCGTTGCCGATGTCGACAAGGTGTTGCGCATGCGTGTATGGCTCGCTGTTAACCGCGGGCGTGGGTGTTGCGTGCAGCGCGGCCAGTACGAGCAACGCGATCATGGGCGGACCATCACGATATCGGAGAACTCGCGCGCGAGCAGCTCGGCGCCGTCGGTCGGCACGAGCCTGCGGCGGCGATCGTCGACGCGCGAGAAGCGAAAGCCGGCTGCCACGAGTTCTTGCAACTGCACCGCCGGATCCGTCCCGGCTTTGCGCATGAATGCGGGTGCGAACTCCATCATTACCGTGATCGGATAATCCGCATTGCCAAAAATGCTTTGCCCGCCGCGAATGATGTCGGCCTCCGCCCCTTCCGCGTCGATCTTGAGAAAGTCGATCTTCCGGTCGTAGGCTGCGGCGAAGCGATCGAGCGTCACCGCCTGCACGACGATCGTTTCGCGCTCGGTTTCGGTGAGCTGTGGAATTTGCTGCAAGTTGTGCACCAGCGTTCCGCCGCCGCGGTGGCGCAGCGCCGCGCGAAACTCGTGTCTTCCATCGTCTTTGCTTACCGCGCGTTCGTCGATCGTCCCGATCTGCCCGAGCCCGTTGAGTTCGAGGTTGTCGCGCGCAATGCGCGCGAGCGTCGGATCGCACTCGAACGCGTACACCGACCCGCCTGCACCGACGCAACGGGCCATGAGCAGCGTGAAGAGTCCGACGTTGGCGCCGATTTCTACGACGTGCATACCCGGCTTTACGATACGCCGCAACACGGCGTCGGTATGCTCTTCGTAGACGCCTTCGAGAATGAGATGCGGCGCGATCGAGACGTCGCGCGAATCGACGAACATCTTGAAGCCGCTCTTTGTCCATAGCAGCACGCGGTCGTTCCCAATGTAGACAGCCGGCTTCCTCATAGCGAGCGCACCATAAGAAACTGCCGTTCGACGACGCGCCACCCGCCATCCCCCAGCGCCGCGCTCAACGCCGAGGCGGCCGGTTCGTTGTTGAGCGTGAGATCGTATGGCACGCGTTCGTTCAGCGCGCGCACGAGGTCGCCGGCGCGTGTCGCATCGACTGCATGTGCGTCCAGCACGTGCGCAAATTCGCCGTCGATGCGCACGAACGCATAGGCGCCCGGCACGCTCAGAAGCGCGATGCGACCGGCGCGCGCGATGCTGCGCGATTCGCGTTGCCAACATACGGCCTGCGGCGGGACGATCGCGCGGATCGCCGGCTCCGGGAAGCGACGCGCTGCGGGCAGCCCGGCCGGCACATCGCGCGCGTCGCGCGCCCATACAAAGAGCTCGTTGCGCTGCTCAAAACCGAAATTCTTACACAGCCCGATCGGCGCGGCGTTGCGTTGCGAAACCTCGAGCTCGATCGCGCGCACGCCCTGCGCCTGGACGGCGGCGAGAGCGTCGCCGAGCATGCGCGCTCCGAGGCCCTCGCGACGCGAGTCCGGATCCACGCCGATCAACCCAAACCATGCCCGCGTGCCGCGGACCCCGAATGCAAGCGCGCCGAGCAGCGCGCCCCGCTCGCGCACGACGACGGCGTGCGCGAGATCGATGTCGTTGCGATGCACGAAGTCGGCGTACGAGCGGGCGGTGAAGATGTCGTAGTTGCCGAAGGCGCCGCCGCGAAAGAGCGCATTAAAGTCGTCGGCGTCGGGCCCGGTGTTCATTGCAAGCCGGGGAAGCCGATCGCGGCAAGCGCTGCGTAGGTAACGACACCGACCGCGGTCGAGAGGTTGATGCTGCGTACGCTTCCTTCGCGCATCGGGATGCGTAGGGCGTGTTCGGCTTCACGCGCGAGTAGATCGCCCGGCAAGCCTTTGGTTTCGCGCCCGAACACGAGCATATCGCCGATCGCGAAATGCGCGCGCGTGTAGGGCCGTTGCGCGCGGGTCGAGAGGAACCATCGCGTGCGTTGCGCGGTTCGCTCGAGAAACGCCTCAAGCGACGGATGCAGCACGAGGTCGATTGCATCCCAGTAATCCAGCCCGGCGCGCTTGAGTTCGCGATCGTCGATCGAGAACCCGAGTGGCTCCACGAGGTGAAGTGCGCATCCGGTCGCCGCGCACAGTCGTGCGACGTTACCCGTATTCGGCGGAATCTCCGGCTCGATCAGTGCGATGTGCAGAGGCGCGCTGCCGACTTGGTCCGGCGCGCGCAAACGTTCGCGCGGCTGCGTCATCCGAGAACACTCTGATAATCGACTCCGGCCGGCGCGATGACATAGGCCACGCCGTTGTTGCGTTGCCAGATCGCTTCGATCGCAGCGCGTGGATAGACGATGCGCACGGCTGCCGCGGCCGGGTCATTGATCGCGCAGTCACCGCTGTCGGTGAACCCGCGTAAGACGGCCAAGTGTCCATCGGAGTGGGGTAGCGGCGCGCCGGGAAGCTCGCCTTCGTGCCACGAGTACGAAATTACCAGCGGTAGATTGCGTTCGATCAGCCGCGACGCCTGATCCAGATTCTGGAGATAGGCAACGGCCGCATGCAAGCCGAGACTTCCACTATACGCCGTATTGAACGCCCAATTGCCGGTGCCGTTGTAGGCACGGTCAAGCACTGCGCGCGCCGTCTCTTCCACGGACCGGTCGATGCCGTGATAAGCGTTGACCATCGCAAGGCTCGCTGCACTGCACCAGCCACGCTCCTCCGGAAGAACGTACTGGGAACGCGCCGGCACGTCGAGGATCATCGCACCGCGCGCATACGGCAACGACGGCGTCGTGCGTACCGGCGCCGCAAACGCAAGCAAGCTGAAATCGATCTGATCGGCCAGCAACTCGATGCCGTCGAAAGGCTGTTCCGCGTGCAGCACGTCGGTGTCGACGCTGACCGCGTCGCGATCGCTCGTCGGACTGAACGATTTGCGTCCGTTAGGTTGCCACTGCGCGTAGTCGTACCAAGAACTCGCGGGCGCGCCCGCGCGGAGAATGCGGAAACGCAGCGTCCCTACCGGCGCGTTGGTGTTCCAACTGATCACGCCGCTGCGTACCGGTTCGAAACGCAACGTCGTTCCACCGCGAACGTTCAACGCTTGCGCAAACATCAGGCCCTTATTTAACCTTCCACTCCCAGGCGTTCCAGGTAACGGTAAGATACGACGACGGCTCAAAGTTCTCGACGTGATCGCTTACGCCGTAGTACGCCGTTTCCCAATAGAAGAAGATCGCCGGCACGATTTGGCGGATACGCGTTTCTTCTTCTTGATAGAGCCGCTTGCGCGTGGCTCGATCGAAGGTCGCTGCCGCGGCGGCGCTCGTGCGATCGACGATCGGATCCCGCAACCACGACGTGTTCGCGCCTTTGGGCGGAATGAACGCGGAATTCCACGACGCCGAGTTGTCGGGATCGGGGGCGTTCGTGTCGATCGACCATTCGAGATCGTAAGTGCCTTTATAGAGCGGGCCGTCTTGCGCGAAGAGCACGCTGCCGGGATAGTTGTGAATCGAAAGCTCGATGCCGAGCGGACGAAGCGCGGACTGCATCACGAGTTCGGCGTCTTCGTTGCTCTTGGCGGAGATCGTCGCGAAAATCTGGAGATGCAGCGGATGTTTGGGCGTGTAGCCCGCTGCGGTAAGGAGCGCGCGCGCTTGCGACGGATCGTAGGTATATGCCGGCAGCGACGGGGCGGCCCACGAGTTCGGAAAGATATCTGAGACGGCGAGCCGGTTGTAGCCGTGGTACACGGTATCGTTGAGCCGCTTCCAATCGATGCCGAGCGCGATCGCGCGCCGTACGCGGACGTCGCGAAGTCCGGGGCGGCTGGTGTTGATGCCGAGCGTTCGCCAGTTCGCCATCGTGTTGTGCATCACGTGGATGCCGGCAATCGACCCCAGCTTGGCGACGGCGTTGACGTCGACCGTCGGGTACACGTCGATCTCGTGCGTCTGTAGCGCCGCGAGCAGCGAATTGGAATCTGGAATGACTTGCCAAATCAGTTGCTTCAGCTTTGGTGCGCCGCGCCAGTAGTGCGGGTTGGGCACGAAGATCAGCGACGAGCCGTGATTCCAGGCTTGCAGTAAATAGGGGCCGCTCGAGATCGGATGCTGGTTGAAGCCGGCGCGATTGATGTCAGGAAGTTTTGCGAGCAGGTGCGCCGGCAACGGCGGAAAGGCGTCACCGCCCATGCCCAAGATTCCGAGTGCCGCGACGTTTGGTTTCTTCAAGTGAATGACCAGCGTGTAGGGATCGGGTGCCGTGGCTGAGGCGATGGTGTCCCAGCCGTAGTCGGTTACCGTGTTGTTCTTTGGATTGAGCACGGCGTGATAGGTGAAGAGCCAATCGGCCGCGGTAAGCGGCGCGCCGTCGGACCAGGTGACCCCGCGACGCAGGTGCAGCGTGATCGTGCGACCGTCCGCGCTTATGCCGCCGTTTTTTGTAGTCGGCACGGTCAGCGCGAGATCGGGAATCATATTTCCGCTTGCATCGTAGCGGAAGAGATGGGTGAAAAGGAGCGCATCGATTTCATCCGTTGCCGACGAGTGCGCAAACATGAGATTGAGTGAGTCGGGCTCATTTTGCTCGCCCAGGCGCAAGACGCCGGGAATCGCGCCGGGCCGCGCGCACGCGCAGAGCGCGAAGAGTACGAGTGCGGCAATCAGCCGCCGCACGGTTTTCCCTTGACGTTAAGCTCGAGCGCGATTTCCGCATAGAGCGCATCGGGACCATAGCGCACGACGTCGTCGGCCGGCAGTCCCGTTTCGCCTCGGGCGCGCGCGATTTCCGCTCGCGCCTGTGCCTCGTCGAGCGATCGCGTGTTGAGCGCGATTCCGACCGTACGCGCTGGTTTGACCGTCGCGAGCAGCGCTTCGTGCACGCGGATCAACTCGCGATAGTGCAGCGTCGGCGTGTTGAAGCCGCTTACGCGTTCGCGCGCGGGATCGACAACCAGCACGAGCGTATCGGGCGCTGCCCCGTACATCAATGCAAGGGTAACCGGAGCATAGGCAGGATGATTGATCGCGCCTTGTCCTTCGACGACTATCAGGTCGGGTTTCGATTGCGCCGCATACAGCACGAGCGTCTCGGCGGCCCCCGGAGCGAAGTCCGCGATCACGCGATCGACCGAGATGCCCCAGCCGGCGATCATGATTCCGGTCTGTCCGGTTGGGACGAACGCGGCGCGCATGCCCGCGCGTTCGGCCGCGCGGCAAAGTTCGAGTGCGACCGTCATCTTGCCGACGGCGCAGTCGTTGCCGACGAGCAGAAGTGTCGGCGTGGTGACGTTATACACGGCACCCGAGAAGAGCGGCACCTCCGGCGGTTCGCGCACATCCCAAATCTTCGTGCCGGCGCGTTGGGCCGCGAGTTTGAATTCGCTGTCGTCTGCGAGCTGATCGTGCAGACCGCTGACGATCTCAAGCTTTGCCGCGATTGCGGCAAGAATCTCGGCGCGCCATGCGGTGGGAAGGCCGCCCCCAATCGGTGCGGTGCCGATCAGTAACGCGCTCGGCGCGTACTGCAAGGCTTCGGCGACGCTTGCGACGATGGGAAGGTCGCTATCGAGATGCGAGACCACGTCCCGCACGCGCTTGCCGGCGCCGGCTGGATCGATAACGGCGACGGTTTCGTCGGAACTGTAGGCAATGACGCCGTGCGCGGTCTTGGCATCGTGGGCAAAATGTCCGGGAGCAAGTATTGCGTACCGACGCTTCATGCCGCCCTGCGCTCGCGCACCCCGAGCCCGGGCCGGGTTGGAAGCACGAGTTTGCCGCGCTCGTACTGCACACCGATAAACGGATCGTCTTTCGTCAGAAAGGGTCCGTCGATGTCGGCCCAATCGACCAGCGGCGAGATCTGTGCGGCGGCGGTCGCGGCAATTGCGCTCTCGACCATGCATCCGAGCATCACCTTGAATCCAAGCGCCCGTGCCGTGTCGATCATTGCTAGCGCGCCGCGAATCCCGCCGGTTTTGGCGAGTTTCACGTTCACGCCGTCGACACAACCGAGCAACGCCGGCAGATCGCGTGCGTCGAGCGAATCTTCGTCGGTCACGATCGGAATGCGTGTCCGTTCGCGAATCGCTCGCAAGCCTTGCGGCGACCCGGCTGGAATCGGCTGTTCGCAAAATTCGATATCGTAGCGCGTAAGTTCGTTCAAAATGTGAATTGCGCGATCGACGGTCCAGCCCTCATTTGCATCGATGCGGATCGTGCCGGTATACCGATGACGAATCGCTTCGATCGTTTCGATCTGTTCGCGCGCGGTGCCCAACCCAAGCTTTACTTTGAGCACGGGATGATCGCCGATCTCGTCGAGTTTTTGCTGCACCATTTCGGGAGCGCTGATGCCGATGGTGAACGACGTGTACGGCGTGCGGGCCGGATCGAGGCCGAGAAGTTTGTACACCGGCACGCCCAAGCGCTTACCCATCAGATCGTGCAACGCGAGATCGAGTCCGGCGCGTGCAGCGGGCGGAATGCGCGGATCGATCAGAGTCTCGAGTTGAAACGGATCCTGCGAGAGCAGTTCGTGATTGGCGAAGTAGTAGGCAACGCTGTCGGGCGACTCGTGATACCGCTCGATCGGCGTCGCTTCGCCCAGCCCTTCGAGCTCGCCGTCATGCAAGCGGAAAAGCAGCGAACGCACTGCGGTTTCTTCGACGCGTGCGATTTTGAACGGATGTTTGAGTGGTAGATCAAGCGGTACGACAGAGAGCGAGAGAGCCACAGAGGCGCGCATTCTGGGCGACCCTGCGCGATCCCCGGTGGTTCAACGAGGGGCTGCGCGCATGCGAGCGCGTAGCTCCTCGCCGGCATCGCGCGCGTCTTGCTCGACCAGTGGCTCGTCGCTCGCGTGCAGGCGCGCGATATCCCAGCGTTGATCCTCAGCGGTACCGAAGTAGCCTTCGCGCACAGCTGCTTCGGCATGTGACATGATGTGGTCGCCGTCAATCGGCACGTTGTAGAATGCGGCGAGGCGTGCGCCCACAAGGCACAGACCGTCGATCAGCTCCTCGGTAAGCGGGTACGAGCCAAAATTAGACGGCGTCGCCCCTTCCATCCCCATGATCGAAATGCCGAGCGCGAACGAATTGCGGCCACGCGTGTGCGCTGCGTATGGCAACTCGGGTTCTTCGTAGACGGCGCGCATGTTCTCGCGCACGTCGTGGGTGTTGACGACGAGGATGCCCTGCGCGGTCGTCGCGATGCAGAAATGGTAGGCTGGGAAGACCGACGCATAATCGTAGGCCGACCAGTGCGTATAAATGTGGGTAATCGGACCAGGTGTGTCCGGTTGCCAGGCCTGCAGGGACCAATGCGGATGGCTCTCTATCCGGTTTGCGAGCGTTAGATCTCCCATTCCCATGCATTCCACTCATCGGCGATAAAGGCCGCGGGTTTGAAGTTCCGCAAATCGCTGTTGTACGCGTAATAGCTCTCGTGCCAGAATGCGAAGATCGACGGATTCAGCTGCCTGATCCGTGCAGCTTCCTGCTGATAGAACGCCTTGCGCTGCGCTTCGTCGAACGTGCTCGCTGCGGCTTCGCTGGTTCGATCGACGATCGAGTCACGCAGCCAACTCGTGTCGGCGCCATGCGGTGGAATAAAGTGCGAATTCCACGAACCTGAATCGTCGGGGTCGGCGCCGTTTATCGCGCGCGACCACTCCAAGTCGTACGTGCCGGTATAGATCGGGCCGTTTTGGGCGAATAGCAGGTTCGCGGGATAGTTGTGGATTTCAATACCGATGCCGACGTGTTGCAGCATCGACTGGATGAGCAATTCGGCGCGGTTGTCGACGTCGCTGTCGGTCACCGCCGAAAGCGAAAGGTGTAACGCGAGCAGGCCCTTGTGCATGACGCCGTCGTCACCCATGCGCCAGCCGCCGCGCGCGAGTTGCCGCTTCGCATCGGCGGGATCGTAACGATATGGCGGCAGGGTCGGTGCTGCCCATGATTGCGGAAAGATATCCGAAACGGCGAGCGTGCCGCTCCCGTGGTAGACGGTGTCGACGATCCGTTTCCAATCGACGCCCTCGGCGATCGCGGTACGCACGTGCGGATCGGCGAGCGCGGGACGGCTCATGTTGATGTTGAGGTGTTGCCACCACGCGACGAGACGCTTGGTCACGACGATCCCGGAAATATCGTGCAGCTGCTCGAGGCTGTCTTCGCTCACCGAGGGGTAGAGGTCGATCTCGTGCGCGCGCAGCGCATTCAGTCGCGTAGCCGGATTCGGAATGATCTTCCAGACGATTTCCTTCAGTTTCGGCGGTCCGCGAAAATAGCGCGGATTTGCGACGAAGGTGAGGGAATCGCCGCGATCCCAGCGCCGCAGGATAAACGGCCCGCTCGAGATCGGCGCACTGTTGAACGCCGCCTGATTGATGTCGGGGAGTTTCGCCAGGAGGTGAGCGGGAAGCGGCGGATACGCATCGCCGCCCATCGTCAGAATCTCGAGCGCCTCAACCGTGGGCTTCTTCAAATGGATGACGATGGTGTATGGATCCGGCGCGTTTGCCGCCGCGATCTCACTCCAGCCGTAATTCGTTTTTGTATTGTTTGCCGGATTGAGCACCGCGTGGTACGTAAAAAGCCAATCCGCCGCCGTGAGCGGTGCGCCGTCCGACCAGGTCACGCCGCGGCGGAGATGTATCGTGATGGTCTTGCCGTCGCGGCTGATGCCGCCGTTTTGCTGCGTCGGCACAACCGTTGCTAAATCGGGGAACAGGTTGCCGTCGGCATCGGTGCGCAGGATGAACGAAAAGAGCAGACAGTCGATCTCTCCGGTCGCTAACGTGTGTCCGAAAAAGAGGTTGAGGCTATCGGGCTCTTCTCGATCGCCGATGCGCAAGACGCCGGGAACGGTCCAGGGATTGGTCGCCCCGCTCGCCGGTGCGCCGACTTTCGCACACGCGCAGAGCACCGCGAGGAGCATGGCGGCGGCAGCACGTCGCATGAACGGTCGTTACTTGGAGAGCGACGGAAAGGCCTCCGTGATGGAGCGTTTGATCGCATCGTCGGCAAAGCGGAGAGCTTGCCCGTCAACGACGCCGCGCGTACCGAACGCGTCGAGGTAGATGACGGCAATCGTCGCACCGCGCGCGTCGCGCAAGCGAATAGCGTACCGCAAATCGGCCGCCTTTGCGTCGGGACGCGAATCGGTCTGCCGGATCGCCCCCAGTATATTTTCTATCGTCTGCGGATTGCGCGATTCCACACGAACGCGGGCACGCGCGCCCACCTCGCTCGGCATCAACGCCGCGCGATACGAAATGTCGTTGGGGACGTGATCGATCTCGAGACTCTTGACGCCGGTCGCAGCGATCGCGACCGCGAGCAACACGTGGTCCATGCTTACCTCGCTACCGGAGAGGTAACGCGGTACGTCGTGCCACTGTGATCGTAGCGAACTGATTCGCCGAGCGTGCGCGCGGCGTGCGTTTCGCTGCCCGTGATCACGCGCCGTTCTTCCGCGTCGTCATAACGCGGATCGGGCGTGTTGCGCAGCCGCTCCGCAATCGCCGGGTCCTCGACGGCGTGATCGACTTCGTGACCAAGACCCAGCGCCGGCGACTGCGAGCCGCCGCGAGTCGTGCGCAGCGCGCTGTATGGATCCCACGCAATCTCGTCGTCGTTCGGATCGAAGTGATCGTCGTTGCGATGATTGATTGTCAGATGATAGGTGCGACCATCCGGCGATTGCTCGAGTTCCTTGAAAAGCTTCGCCTCGACGGGATCGCGCGAAAGGTATGCTTTGGCTTGTAGGTAGAGCGCGTCGTCGGCGCGCGGCACGGTCAAAGCACCGTGCCGTGTAAAGGTTGAGAGCGCGTACATAGCGCCTCTCCATCCCGCGCGCTCGCCTCGGTGTCAACCCCTTGACGACGGATGGTACGTTAGTAGGGCTCGACTGCGCTTAGCGCGCACCATGCTATAGGTGCCGAACCGACTTGGATACCTAGGGAGCATCAGCTCCGGATACGACGAGAGGGCTTGGGCCTCGTGCCTGCCCGCAAAGCGCCCGGGCCGCACCCACCTGCGAGACCGCAGGTTCAGTTGCCTCGCATGGAAGACGCTACGTGCGGTTGAGTTTTTTCTATGACCGCGAAGCCGTGAAAGTTGTGCCATATCGCATCGAGCGGCGCTTCGCGCGCGGCGACCCAAAGCAGCACGGTCTTCTCACGCAGGGATGCGACGTCGCTCGCAGCATCAAACGCCGTAGGCTCGAGCCCGTAACGTAGCCACGCGGAGTCGGTTTCCTTTGACACCCGCTTGCAGTCATGTTCGGTCGCAGCGAACGTGCCGGGCGCGTTGCGTACCGCGAGCGTCACGTTTGCCGACTTTGCGAGCGAACTCGCCGCGCTGAGTTTATGCAGTTGCTCGCTCCAGGGAAGCGCCGTCTCGGCACCAAGCCGTCCTGCGAGCAGCGGCGCCCCAAGCGCAAGTGCACGATCGATCGCTGCACGCATTGCGTCCTCTTCGGCGACGAAAAAGGCATCGCTCGCAAGTGCCGCGACCGTCAGCCCAAGGTCGGCGCACATCTTCTTGATCTGGGCGAGGTAGTCGCTGTCGGTGCGCGGAAAATGCCGGTCGTCCAAGACAACGCCGTCGAAGAGCGTCTCGCGCGCAACGGCGTCGATAAACTCGAGTTGGGTCAGGTCACCGCGCCGCAGCGCCTGATCGAAAGCTCCGCTCGAATACGCGAACTGCATGAACGCGAGGATTTCAAGCTCTATGCGCATTGCCCTCGGCGCCGATCACGCCGGCTATGAATTCAAGGACCGCATCGCGCAGATGCTGCGTGAAGAGGGTCACACGATTTTGGATTTCGGCACGCACGACGCGACGCCGGTCGACTATCCGCAATATGGCTTTGCCGTCGGCGAAGCGGTGGCCAGTGGGCAGGCCGAGCGCGGGATCGTCGTCTGCGGGTCGAGCTTGGGCATTTCGATCGCCGCAAACAAAGTGCCGGGTGTGCGCTGCGCGGTCGTGGCCGAGCCGCTTTCAGCTGAGCTTGCGCGTCGCCACAACGATGCCAACGTGCTCGCGCTCTCCGAGCGTCTCACCGGGTGGGAGATGATCGAGCGGCTGGTCGATGTTTTTATGCACGCACCGTTCGACGGTGATGTCCCCTCGGGCGCGCGCCACAAACATCGCGTAGCGCAACTGTTTGAATTCGACGACGCGCAGCAGGCGCGCACGCTGATCGCGATCGAGAAGGGCGAAGTCACCGGCGCGGTGACACCAAAAGATCTCTTGTAGTAGGTAGGAACGTCATGGATATTCTAACCCCCTCGCACATCGAAGCCCAAGATCCCGAACTCTTTGACGCGATTCGCGGCGAAGAGCGCCGGCAAAAAGAGAACCTCGAGCTGATCGCTTCCGAGAACTACGCGAGCAAAGCCGTGCGCGAAGCGATGGGCAGCGTGCTGACCAACAAGTACGCCGAGGGCTATCCGGGTAAACGCTACTACGGTGGCTGCGAGTGGGTCGACATCGCGGAGAACCTCGCGCTCGACCGGCTCAAGCAGCTCTTCGGCGCCGATCACGGCAACGTACAACCGCATGCCGGTGCGCAAGCGAACATGGCGGTCTTTATGGCGCAGTTACAGCCCGGCGAAACCGTGCTCGGCATGTCGCTCGCACACGGCGGTCACCTTACGCACGGTACGAAAGTCAGCTTCAGCGGAAAGCTCTATAACGCGGTCGCCTACGGCGTGCGCAAGGATACCGAGCTGATCGATTTCGACGAGGTGCGCGCAATGGCGCGCGAACACAAGCCCAAGCTGATTATTGCCGGTGCCAGTGCCTATCCGCGAACGATGGACTACGCACCGTTCCGCGAGATCGCCGACGAAGTCGGCGCGACGCTGCTGGTCGACATGGCGCATATCGCCGGTCTCGTGGCGGTCGGGCTACATCCATCGCCGATCCCGTTTGCCGAGTTCGTTACATCGACCACGCACAAGACGCTACGCGGCCCGCGCGGCGGTTTCGTACTTTGTAAGGAAGCCTACGCGCAGGCGATCGATAAGAGCGTGTTCCCGGGCATTCAGGGCGGACCGTTGATGCATACGATCGCCGCGAAAGCGGTTGCCTTCGGCGAAGCTCTGCGGCCGGCGTTTGCGACGTATCAGCAACAGGTGGTCGACAACGCGCAAGCGATGGCGGAAGAGTTTGTCCGCGGAGGCTTGCGCCTCGTGGCGGGTGGTACCGATACCCATTTGATGCTGGTCGATGTCTCGGTCAAAGGCCTCACCGGGAAAGCAGTCGAGGCCTACCTTGACGCAATAGGTATCACGGTCAACAAAAACGCGATTCCGTACGATCAGCAAAAACCGATGATCGCCAGCGGCATTCGGATCGGAACGCCGGCCATTACCTCACGAGGGTTGGGAATTGCTGACTGTCGCGAGGTTGCGCGCATCATGATCGATGCGCTAGGTGACATTAGTTCTCAGGCACATGTCGAGAAACTGCGCGCGCGCGTCCACGAACTGACGTCGCGCTTCGACGTACCGTAGCCTCACCTAACGCAATTCACAGTATTCCGTCAGCAATCTCGTCCCAAAATGGACGGGATGGATCAGGAACGCTTGCTCGTCCTTTGCGACGTCGTCGGGGCAGAGGGCGGTTCCGAGTCGGCGATGGAGCGGTATCTTCCAGCCTTGCAGCGAGCTGGTCTGAACGTTCGGGTGCTGGCACGACGGGTCACCGATCCGCGGCGCTTCGGCGTCCCGGCACGTGCGCTCGCGTGGGCCGACGAATATACCGAGCCTTCTACCGGTGCCGCAAGCGCAATCGCCGCTGAAATCGCGAGCGAACACATCGGCGTAGTATTGTGTTCAAACGTGTTCGACCCGGCTGTTCTGGATGCGGCGCGCAGCGCGCGACGGTGCGTCGTACACGTGCGCGACCACCGTGCGTTTTGTCCGAACGGCGATCGTCTCTTTCCTAGCTTTTCGCGGCCGTGTAATTCGCCGATGGGCAACGGCTGTTTGGTGAATGCGGTGTTGCGCGGCTGCATCTGTGGCCCGCGTTCGCGCACAGTGCAACGTTTACGCGCACGCGAACGTACGGCTGCGGCAACGCGCCGGTGCGATGCCTTCGTCGTGTCCTCGCACTTCATGGCTCGCCTGTGCGAACGCAACGGGATTCCAGCAGAAAAGATTCACGTGCTCGAGCCACCGATCGCCGACGGCAGTGCCGCGGAGCGGATCGCGGCGCCACCCGCGCTCCCGCGCGTACTCTTCGCAGGAAGACTCGTGCCGGGAAAGGGTTTACATTCGCTCGTTCGTGCGATTGCGCGCCTTCCGGACCCGACACGCCCGGAACTTCGCGTCGCCGGACATCCGACGCGCGAGCTCGACGCGTCTATCGAGGCCGGGCGCAATCTGGGCGTGCGCGTCAAGGCGCTCGGCTGGTGCGATGGAGCTGCGCTCTCGCACGCAATCGACAGCGTCCACGCGGTTGTCATTCCCTCGCTTTGGCCGGAACCATATGGTTTGCTCGGAATCGAGGCTCAAGCTCGCGGCCGGCCGGCGGTTGCTTACGCGGTCGGTGGGATTCCCGAGTGGATCGGCGACGCCGGCGAGTGCGTGCCGCGTGCCGACGAGGCAGCGCTCGCGCGTGCAATCGCCCGCGTCACCGATCCTACGCGCTGGCCCGTCTATAGCGCGGCCGCGCGCGCGCAAGCCAACGCGCATGATCTGACAACGTTCGGGGAAAGGCTGAAAGCAGTACTATGCGCGTCTTGATCATTGGTGGCGACGGGTATTGTGGCTGGGCGAGTGCTCTCCACCTCGCGGCGCGCGACCATGACGTCACCATTTTGGATAATTTGGTACGCCGGCGCTGGGATCGCGAACTCGGCGTTTCGACGCTCACGCCGATCCGCTCGATGCCGGAACGCCTACGCGCGTGGGAGCGTCAAGGAGAACGACCCATCCGGTTCATCCGTACCGATGCGACCGACTATCCGGCACTGTGCGAGGCGATCGCGACCGCGCAGCCCGACGCGATCGTAAATTTTGGCCAGCAGCGCAGCGCGCCCTATTCGATGATAGACCGCGATCACGCGGCGCAGACGATGATCAACAATACGCTGTGTAATCTCAATGTGCTGTGGGCAATACGCGAGCTTGCGCCACAAGCCCATTTGGTCAAGCTCGGAACGATGGGCGAATACGGCACGCCGAACATCGAAATCGAAGAGGGGTTTATTACGATCGAACACAAGGGGCGGCGCGATACGCTGCCGTTTCCCAAGCAGCCGGGCTCGTTCTATCACCTCACCAAGGTGGCCGATAGCGACCAGATTTACTTTGCCTGCCGGGTTTGGGGTTTGCGTGCCACTGACCTGAACCAAGGCGTCGTCTACGGCTTGCATACGGAAGAGACTTCGCGTGCTGCAGAGCTCGTTAACCGGTTCGACTACGATGGAATCTTCGGCACGGCGCTCAATCGCTTTCTCGTCCAAGCCGTTCTCGGTCATCCGCTCACGGTGTATGGCCAGGGTGGGCAAACGCGTGCGTTCCTGAATATCGCCGACACGACCCGTTGCGTCGAACTGGCGGTTGAGTCGCCCGCGCCCGAAGGTACGTTTCGCGTTTTCAATCAATTCACACAAACGTTTAGCGTCTTGAGCCTCGCGCATCAGGTGCAGCGCGTTGGTAAGACCCTCGGCCTGGCAGTGCGGATCCACCACGTTGAGAATCCGCGCGTCGAACGCGAAGCTCACTTCTACAGCTCGCTGAATACGAATTTGCTCTCGCTCGGACTCGATCCGGTGCTGCTCACCGACGAGATCGTTGCTTCGATGCTCGAAAGTGTGCGCATGTATCGCACGCGCATCGACCGCGCGCAGATCATGCCGAAGGTCCAATGGAAAGGCCTCGCGCTACGTTCTGAGCTTGGCTTCCTCGATTCCGAACGCGTCGGCTAACGCAGCCAGCGCTGCCAGTAGGGCGCAGCCGGTGGCGACGCCCCGATAGCCGTTCTCGAACGCACGTATCGACGCGCGTTGCAACGCGGGATTTGCGAAGTGCGCGCCGCCTAGGCGGTCCGCTTGCGCAGCTGCGGCAGCACGCTCGGTCGGCGTCGCCTGCATCGCATCGAGGGAGCGGGCTAGCGACGTACCGTAGATCGAGGCGAGGACAACGGTTAGCGCAGCAATTGCAAGCAGCCCGGCGATGCGCGAAACCGCGTTGTTGATGCCGGAAGCGATGCCGATATGACGTGGGTCGGCGGCGTTAATCACGCTCATCGTCAGAGGCGCAACCGTAATGCCCATGCCGAGCCCGATGCCGACGATGCCCGGAAAGAACGACGCCCAGTACGATTGCTTCGGCTCCAAGAGGGCGAGCAGCAGATATCCTACGCCGACGATCGCCGGGCCGATCGTGAGTACCGCGCGCACGCCGATGCGTCGGGCGAGCATCGGTGCCAAGCGCGCGAGCACGATCGTACAGATTCCGAACGGCAGCGTTGCGAGCGCGGTTTGCAGCGCGGTATAGCCGTGCGCCTGAATCATGACGAAGGGCATCTCATAGAACATCGCGCCGAGCGATCCATATAAGAAGAGCGTTGCGAGATTGATGACGGCAAACGTGCGCGAACGAAAGATGTCCGGTGGAACGAGCGGCGACGCGACGCGACCCTCATGCAGAACGAAGTACGCCAGCAGCGCGAAACCGGCGAGCATCGCACCCTGGACAGCGACGTTCCAGCCGGACGAACTTGATTGGATCAACCCATACGTGATCGCACCGAAACCGAGCGTCGAGAGCGCCGCGCCGAGCCAATCGAGCCGGTGCGGTGCGTTCTCGTCACGGCTCTCACGGACGTGCCACAACGCAGCCGCGATAACAAACGCCGCGAGCGGCACGTTGATCCAAAAAACGGAGCGCCAGCCGAACGCATCGATCAATGCCCCGCCCAATGCCGGCCCGAGTGTCGAGGTCAACGCGCTAAACGCCGACCAAATGCCGATTGCGCGCCCGCGTGCATTCCCGGAAAAATGATCTCCCAGTATTGCCAGACTCGCCGGTACGAAAAGCATTCCGCCCAATGCCTGGGCAACGCGCGCGACGAGCATCGATGGAATCGACCACGCGAATGCGCAGCCGATCGAACCCAGTGTGAAAAAGGCGACGCCGTAGACGAATGCGCGCTTACGGCCATAGCGATCCGCAAGCGCGCCGCCGAGCAGCATCAGCGAGCCGAGCACGAGCGTATACAGCTCGACGATCCATGCAACGTCACCCGCGCTTGCGTGAAACTCGCGTTGAATCGCCGGTAGCGCGAGCGTCACGACCTGTCCGTCGATAAACGCCATGCTCGATCCGACGATGGTCGCGAGTAGCACCCAGGTATCGCGTGCGCGCATACGAAACCGACTTGCATGCCCGGGAGTCAAAGCCTCTACATCGTCGACCATCCTGCCGTTGCCGATCGGCTCGCGCGGTTGCGCGATCGGTCGACGCCCACGCCGGTGTTTCGCGCGCTGATCGAAGAGCTTGGCACGTTTCTCGCGTACGAAGCGACACGTTCGCTGCCGTTGCGCAACGAGCGCATCACGACACCGTTAATCGAAACGAATGTGCAACGCATCGCAACGCGTCCGGTCGTTGCGCCGGTATTGCGCGCGGGGCTTGGTCTCTTGCCGGGGTTTCTTGGCGTGATCGATGATGCCGTGGTCGCGCATCTGGGTTTTTACCGCGATCCCGCGTCATTGCGACCGGTCCCGTACTACGCGAACGTTCCACCCGATTTGGAGGATCGTCACGTTTTCGTGCTCGACCCCATGCTCGCGACGGGAAACTCCGGCGTCGCCGCGCTCGATGCGCTGGTCGAGCGTGGAGCGCGCACGCTCACGTTCGTGTGCGTGATCGCCGCTCCCGAGGGCGTGCAACGGCTGCACGAGGCGCACGCGAATGTTCCCATCGTCGCGGCAGCACTCGATGCCGGGCTCAACGACCACGGATACATCGTGCCCGGACTCGGCGACGCCGGCGACCGCATGTTCGGAAGTCTCACCTCGGTCCCGGCCGAGGTCCGCGCGCGATAGTGTCCTGTTCCACCACTCACGGTGCATTCGCCGGAGGTCGGCCGTCCGCGTGCCTCGTTTCTCTTCGCTCGCAAAGCCCGGCTCTTGTTGCTCATCGCGCCTTGCCCGCGGACGCCGATGCGTGCAACGAATGCACCGGTATTGGCGGAACAGGACACTCAGCATGAGCCGGCCGGGCTGGGACGAGTACTTCATGGAGATTGCGCACACCGTCGCGACACGTGCGACGTGTCCGCGTGCGTCGGTCGGTGCGGTGCTGGTGCGCGACCATCGCATCCTGACGACCGGCTATAATGGGGCGCCGCGCAGCGTCGCCCACTGCACGGAAGCAGGATGCATCGTCGTCAACGATCATTGCCAACGAGCTACGCATGCCGAGGCAAACGCGATCGTGCAGGGTGCGTTGCATGGCGTGAGCCTGCACGGCGCAACTGCCTACTGCACGCATCAGCCCTGCGTCAATTGCTCGAAGTTGCTCATCAGTGCCGGCGTCGCGAAGATCGTCTACGATGAATCCTATCCCGACGCGGTCGCAAGCGAGTTGCTCGGCGAAGCCGGCGTTGCGCTTATTGCTTTTGCGTCGCTCGAGGGCGCGCGCCCGTGACTGCCGCGCTGATCTACTTTCTCACGTTTGCGATCGCCGCGGTGGTGACTGCGCTTGGAACCCCGCTGGTCATTCGTCTGGCAACGCATCTTCAGATCATCGACGCCACGCACGAGGAGCGGCGCATACACGAGACGCCGACGCCGCGCATCGGCGGCATTGCGGTCTTCTTCGGTTTTGCGGTTGCGCTCTTCGCCGTACTCGGCTTCGCGCTCAGCTCGCCGTACGCGCTCTATCCGTCGATCGTACATCTAACCGCGCACCAGAAGGTAGCGGCGATCACCGATCAATTCGACGAGGTGCATCGTCTCGTTGGCCTCCTCTTCGGCGGCATGTTGATCCTCGGTGTGGGCTTGTGGGACGACATCATGCAAATGCGTGCGCGCAACAAGTTCATGGCGCAAATCGTCGTGGCGCTGATCTCGATGCTCTACGGCTTCATCATTCCGGGGATCAACAATCCCTTCGATCACAACCCGCATACCAATTGGATCGACTTTCCGTTTTGGCTTTCGATTCCGCTGACGCTCGTATGGTACGTTGGGATGATGAACGCGATCAATTTCATCGACGGCCTCGATGGCTTGCTCTCGGGCTTTACCGTCATCTCGTGTATCTTCTTGTTCGCGATCTCCGTCGTGCACGCAAATCCGGTCGTCGCGCTCGTGGTCATCGCGCTGGCCGGCGCGTCGCTTGGATTTCTACCCTACAACTTCAACCCGGCAAAGATTTTTCTCGGCGACGCCGGCTCGCTCTTCATCGGGTACGTCTTCGCGACCGTGTCGATCATCGGCGCCAGCAAGACGGCGATCGCGATCTCGATTGTCGTGCCGCTCGTGGTATTGGCCCTCCCGGTGCTCGATACCGCAGCGGTGATCGTCCGGCGCGCCAGCTCCGGCAAACGCATTACTGAAGCCGACCGCGGCCACTTCCACCACCAATTGATCTTTCGCTTCGGGCTCAACGTGCGCCAGGCCGTATTGCTGATCTATGCCGTCTGTTTCATGCTCGGCTTGGTGGCGCTCGCGTTATCGGGCGACTTCACGCACGTCTTTCGTCGTACGTTCTAGATGCAGCAACGTAAGCTTCGCGTGATGACCGTGTTCGGCACGCGCCCCGACACGATCAAGATGGCCCCCGTCGTGCACGCGCTGCGCGCGGAAGAGGCCATCGACGACATCGTGTGTGTTACGGCGCAGCATCGGCAGATGCTCGATGATCTGCTCGACCTCTTCGAAATCGAACCGCAGTACGACCTCGATATCATGACTGAGAATCAGACACTCACGCAGATCACGACGCGCGTGCTCGAAGGGATGGAGCCGGTGCTCGAACAGGCGGCTCCCGACGTCGTGCTCGTCCACGGCGATACGACGACGAGCACATCGGCAGCCTTAGCCGCATTTTATCGGCAGATTCCGGTCGGGCACGTCGAGGCGGGACTGCGCACCAACGATCGTTGGCTTCCGTTTCCCGAAGAAATGAACCGCCGCATCACCGGCACGATCGCATCGTATCACTTCGCGCCGACAGATCTCGCGCGCGGGCACTTACTGCGCGAGTTCGTAGACGCCAGCGATATCATCGTGACCGGCAATACGGTCATCGACGCGTTTCTCGAGACAGCGCGGCGCACCGATCTTCCACAACCGCCGCGCTTACAAGAACTCGACCCGAAGCGGCCGATCATCATCGTGACCGCGCACCGCCGCGAGAATCATCCGTTCATGCGGGAGATGTGCGAGGCATTTCGCGACGTCGTGCAATTGCCGTCGCGCCCGCAGATCTATTGGCCGGTGCATCCCTCGCCGCACGTGCGGCCGATTGCGCACCAAATTCTCGGCGGGATCGAGGGCGTAACGCTGGTCGATCCAATCGACTACGCGCAGATGGTCGTTGCGGTCAAGGCCTCGACGTTCGTTCTCACCGATTCCGGCGGCTTACAAGAGGAGGCGCCGACACTCGGCAAGCCGGTCCTGGTAATGCGTGAGGAGACGGAACGGCCCGAGGGACTGGATGCCGGAACGCTCGAGCTGGTAGGTCACGATCGGATCGCTATCGTGACCGCGGCGAATCGTCTGCTGAGCGACGCCGACGCCTACGCGCGCATGGCGCGAGCCGTCAATCCGTACGGCGACGGCCACGCCGCACCGCGGATCGTCGCCTGGCTCCTTGCACGGCTGCGCGATGGAACCTACCCTGTGCCGTTCGAGGCTCAACCCGCGTGAGCCGACGGACGCATCGTCAATACCGGAACGGTGGAGCGGCGTAAGACGCCTTCGGCAACGCTGCCGATGAACAATCGCGCGAGCCCTTGGCGCCCATGCGTGCCGATGCAAATCAATCCGGCGTTGTTTTCATTTGACACGCGCAGAATCTCGTCGACTGCATCGCCTTCACCGACCGCGGTCGAAGCCTTTACGCCGTTCTTTTCGCACGCGGCTTTGCGATCATCGAGCAATTGTTGTCCCGCCGTGCGCATGATATCGAGGGTCTGTTCGGGATACGGCGCGTCGTAGCCGGATGCAGCTATCAGTTTCGAGACGTCGACGACGTTGAGCAGCACGAGCGCCGCGCGATCCTCGAGCGCGAGCTTGCATGCAAGTTCGAACGCCTCACGCGCCGCTTCGGACTCGTCGACGGCGACGAGAATCGTGTTGAACATGGCCCTCCTTAGTGGTGCATGTCGCGAATGTCGCGCGCATGCCGTTCTTCGCGCTCGCGCTCGTCACCCGTGATGTCATCGGCGATGCGCGCTAAGAATGCCTGCAGGCTGCGATGCGCAGCATTGCGCAGCAGCGTGCGGTCGAGCAACGCGCCGACAATTCCTAATGGCGGCTGATACGTTCCTTGCAGCCAGAGCTCGCTGTGCGTGGCCACCGGGCTAATGCTTAGCGTACCTTCGAACGTCGGAAAGTAGCCTTTGTCCGAAGCGGCGCGGATCGATATCGCCGACTCGAAGCGCGTGGCATGTTCGGCAATCTCCACGGCAATGGGCACGCGGATCTCGCCACGCACGCCGACGTGCAGGTCGCGCAAATACACGGCGAGCGTGTGCCGTTCGGGCGATCCGTTCGCCTCGCCGAGTTCACGCACGACGCGCGTAAAGGATTCACGGGCCGCACTGAAAGCCAGCGGCAGTTGCACCTGCAGTTCGACCGGCCGCGCGCGCATGGTTAGGCGTCCGTTGCGCCCGCCGTCGTGGCTCGCGAGCCGACCGCGGTGCCGTCGAACGATCGATAGCGGCCGATTGGATCCCAGTGCACCAGCCGCGGCTCGTCGAAATGCGTGGGACAAAGGGTGCGCCCGGTGCCCAGGAAGCGGTGTTCACGAATCTCCGACATGACTCCATTATGACGAATCTGTGCTCGACCGGCGAGAAGAAGCGGTGAAAGAGCTCACCCCTGTCCTCGCAGCGGGCGGCACGTTCGCCGGGGCGACGGTCGCAGGACTCCTCCTCGGCATTCTCGTCGCGCAGCGTACCGCGCAGCCGCTTTGGGCATTCGGAGGCCTCATGTTCGGCTTCGCCATCGGCGCGTACGGCGCCGTACGCTTGCTTATGCGATCAGTATGAGCGGCTGGGACGAGGAGGAGGATACGCGCGCTCCTGCGCGTAGCTACAGCGACGCCGAAATGGCGGCCGATCTGGCCCGGTATCAGTCCCTCAAACGATCGGTCACCCTCCGGTCTCTCGTTCTCGTAGCGCTCGTCGGTCTGTTATGCCTACATTGGTTCGCACTTCCGTCGCTGGCCCTGGTCACGGGCGGTGTCTGCGGTGTGCTCAATATTCTTCTGACGATGTGGTCCGGGGAACGGGTCGTCCAAACCCGCAAAGTTGGGGCCTTCGTCTTAAGTAGTTTCCTGCGAATTGCGGTCTTCGGTATAGTCCCGGTGGCGTTTGCCGCGGCCGGCCCGTGGTGGTCGATGGCGTGGTATTTCGCCGGATTCTTTCTCCCGCTAGCGCTCTACGCCGCAACCGTAGGGCGCACGTTTAGACGAGAGTAGCTTCGTGCACGAGCAGATCGGCGAGCACTACATCTGGCATTGGCCGGTGATTGGTGACGTCCACGCAGACACAATCATGACGACGTGGCTCGTCATGCTTGTTTCGCTGGCATTTTTTGCGTGGATAGGTGCGAGCTATCGTTCAGGATACGTGAGCAAACGGCAGACCGTGTTCGAGGGCGTCATCAACTATATCGCGGACCTGAACGCCGGCGTTCTCGGTCCTGCCGGCGAACCGTTTACACCCTTTTTTATCGCGCTTTTTTTCTTTATTTTCCTACTGAATCAGTTTGGAACGTTTCCGTTCAAGGCGTTCGGATTGCCCTTCGGTGGCTCACCCACTGCGGATTTGAATACCGTCGTGCCGCTGGCAGCCATCGTTTTTTTCATGATTCAAGCGGTGGCATTCCGCAAAAAGGGCCTCTCGTACGCGGGACACGTCTTCAAACCTTTTTGGCAGCTCTTCCTCTTAAATATTCTCGACGAGATACTTCGTCCGATAACGCTCGCTGCACGGCTCTTCTTCAATATTTTCGTGGGGGAATTGCTGTTCATTATCGTCGCGTCGATTATCGTCGCGCGCATCCACATCGGGTCTTTCGACCTTTCCATTGCCGTAACGGTCGTGCCCTTCTTGATTCAGTTTTTCAACTTCTTCGTCGGGACGATCCAAGCGTTTGTTTTCACCCTTCTGGCAATTGTCTATCTCTCGCTGGCACTTGCCGATGATCACTAGCTACTGTAGGAAGGTACGTTCTTGAATCCTGAAGCGTTAATCGCCGCCGCGGCAATCGTTGCCTTCGGCGTCATCATTTCCGGCGTGGCCTTCGGTTCGGCAGTCGGCGACGGTAATGTCGCTTCCAAGGCAGTCGAGGCAATCGCACGTCAGCCCGAAGCTCGCCCGAATATTTTTCTGTTCATGTTCTTAGGCGTCGGCGTCCTGGAAGCCGTGCCGTTCATCGCCATTGCGCTCTCGTTCTACATCCTCTTGGTAGTGGCGAAAGTACCGCAAATCATCACTGCTTTGGTCAAGTAGTCGTTCGAAACGAATGTTTCTTTCGGTTGATGGAACGGCGCTGGTTCAACTCGTAAACTTCGCGATCTTCTTCGCGGTGTTGAGTGTGGTGTTTCTGCGACCGGTCGGCCGAGCAATTAGCGAACGTCGCGCCTACATTAATAGTCTCGCGGCGGATTACGAGCGCTATCGGAGCGAAGCAGCCGAATTTCGTGCGCAGGCCGAGTCTATTCGCGACGATGCACGTCGCGAAGCAGACCGCATTCTCTCTACGGCCCGCAACGAAGCCGGAAACGAAGCGGCGAATATGTCGACCGAGTACGCTACGCGCGTGAAAGCGATCGTCGAAGGCGCGCACGCAACCGTCGCGCAGGAAGTCGAGGCTATTCGCCCGCGCGAAGATGCCATCGCGAGCGAGCTCGCGGCGCAGATTGTCGGGCGCGTGCTCCCGGAGATCCACACATGAACTACGAGCTGATCGCGGTGCTGAGTCAGCTCGTTTCGGCGTTACTGTTCTACGCCGCAATGGTCTGGATTTGGCTGAAGTTCCTGGCCCCCGCGCTCAAGGCTGCGAATGAGAATACAAACCGTCAGATCGCCGAGGCGGAACGTCATCGGAACGAAGCCAAGGCCGCGATTGAGGCCGTGCGGCTCGAGATCGAGGGCGCAAGACGTGATGCCCGAGCGATGATCGAGCGCGTTAAGGAACGCGCGCAACATGAGCGTGACGCGATCTTGGCCGAGGCCAAGGACGCAGGCGATCGCTCCGTGCGCAACGCCGACGGCGAACTCGCCCGCTCGCGTATGGCTGCGCGCGAACAACTTCGCGAAACCCTTGCCGACAAGGCGCTCGAGATCGCGCGCACGAGCGCCAACACGCGCATTGACACCACTATCAACGCGCGGCTGGTGCAAGAATTCATCGAGCAGGTGAGCCGTGGGTAACGAAACGCTCGCTCGCCGTTACGCAACCGCGGTCTTCGCACTTGCTTCCGACGCCGGCAGTATAGATCGCGTTGGATCGGAGCTGGAAACGATCCTGCGTACGATCCACAGCGACCCGGCCATTCTCCAGTACTTTACCTCGCCGATCGTGAACCGCGTGGAAAAGGAACAGACGCTGCTGGGATCGCTGCGCGGTAAAGTCGGCGACGTTCCACTGCACACGCTGCTCTTGCTGGTACGCAAGCGCCGTGAATCGCTGCTCGAAGAGCTGGTGACGGAGTACGATAAACTCGCACGCGCCGCGCGCGGCGTGGAACCGCTCATGGTAACGACTGCGCGCGAGCTCACTGACGCCGACGTGCGCGCACTGGTCGACCAACTCGAGCGCGCCTACGGAAAAAAATTTGAAGCGAGCGTCACAATCGACCCGTCGCTGATCGGTGGCGTTCGCGTCGCCGTGGGCGATCGCCTGATCGATGGCTCCGTTGCCGGGCGTTTAGAAGAACTTACTCGTAGCCTATTTGGAAGTAACTGACATGATCAACGCAGATGAAATTGCGGGAATCCTCAAACAGCAGATCGCGAGCTTCAATGCCGGCGTCCAGGAAGACGAAGTCGGGACGGTGATCGAAGTCGGCGCAAACCTCGCGCGCGTGTACGGCCTGCGCGGTGTGCGCGCGTCCGAGCTAGTCGAGTTCAGCAACGGCGTGCAAGGCGTCGCGCTCAACCTCGAAGAGGACAACGTCGGCGTCGTGATCATGGGCGACGATGAAGAGATCCAGGAAGGCGCCAAGGTCCGCCGCACGGGACGCATCGCGTCGGTGCCGGTTGGTGAAGCGCTGCTCGGCCGCGTCGTCAATCCGCTCGGGCAGCCGATCGACGGCAAGGGCCCGATCGATACGAAGAAATTCCGCACGATCGAGAACGTCGCGCCGGGCGTCGTGCAGCGCCAGGCGGTCAAGCAGTCGCTGCCCACCGGCATTCGTGCGATCGACGCGCTGATCCCGATTGGTAAGGGCCAGCGTGAATTGATCATCGGCGACCGTTCGACCGGCAAGACGGCGATCGCAGTCGACACGATCATCAACCAAAAGGGCGGCAACGTCTATTGTATCTACGTCGCGATCGGTCAGAAGAATTCGACGGTCGCGGCGCTGGCGGAAGTCCTCGAGCAAAAAGGCGCGATGGACTATACGACGATCGTCGCCGTGAGTCCATCGGAAGCGGCGGCGTTGCGTTGGATCGCGCCGTTTGCGGGTTGCGCGATGGGCGAAGAGTTGATGTATGCGGGCAAAGACGTGCTGATCATATACGACGATCTCACCAAGCACGCGCAGTCCTATCGCGAGATGTCACTGTTGCTGCGTCGTCCGCCGGGCCGCGAAGCGTATCCGGGCGATGTCTTCTACCTGCACTCGCGCTTGCTGGAACGCGCGGCCAAGCTCTCCGATGAGCTTGGCGCCGGTTCGATGACCGCGCTCCCGATCATCGAGACGCAAGCCGGCGACTTCTCGGCGTACATTCCGACCAACGTGATCTCGATCACCGACGGACAGATCTACTTGACGCCGGAACTGTTCTTCCAAGGCATTCGTCCGGCCGTTAACGTCGGCTTGTCGGTCTCGCGCGTCGGTGGCTCGGCGCAGACCAAGGCGATGAAATCGGTGGCCGGTCAGCTCAAGCTCGAGCTCGCGCAGTATCGCGATCTCGCGGCGTTCGCAAAGCTCGCGAGCGATCTCGACAAAGCGACGCAGATGCAATTACTGCGCGGCGAGAAGATGACCGAGTTGCTGAAGCAGCCGCAATACCAACCCATGAAGATGGAAGATCAAGTAGCCATTCTCTATGGGGCGACCAACGGCTTCGTGAACGAGATTCCGACGCCGCGCTTGCAAGAGTGGGCCAAGGGCTTTCTTGACTTTCTGCATCAGAAATACGCCGACGTGCCGCAAGCGATTGCCTCAAGCGGTCAGCTCTCGGATGAGACCAAAAAGAAGCTCAACGGCGCGCTCACGGAGTACAATAAGGCCTTCTAATGCCGACCGTTAAGGCGCTTCGCGAGCGAATCCGTTCGCTGAAGAACACGCAGCAGATAACCAAGGCCATGAAGCAGGTTGCTGCGGCCCGGATTCGTCGCGCGGAACAGGCGCAAAAAGAGGCGCGCCCCTATGCGGATACGCTCGCCGAGATGCTGCGCGATTTGATGGCCGCAGTCGCCGCGATCGATCATCCATTCATGAAGCCGGGTAGCGCAAGCGCACCGACCGGGGTGGTCTTGATGACCGCCGACAAGGGCCTTGCCGGCGCGTTCAACTCGAACGTCATTCGCGCCGGTGAACTGTATGCGCGCGACCAGAAGAACAACGTCGCATGGTATACGGTCGGGGTCAAGGCGCGCAACGCGATCCGCCGTCTGGGTCAAGGCGACCGCCCGACGTGGCCGGTCAATGCGCCGTCGAAACTCGAGGTCGCGCGTGACGTCGCGGCGCGGGTCTCGGACGACTTCGTCAGCGGCAAGATTTCCGAGATCGTATTGATCCGTTCAAAGCTGGTCTCGATGCTGTCGCAGAAGCCCGAAGTCCGTCAGCTCGTGCCAATCACCCGAGAAGACTTAGCCGCGGGCAACGAAGCGGAGAAATCCGGCCTGAAGGGCGCGGTGGAATTTGCACCGTCGCCGGAGTTCGTGCTCTCGCGCCTGCTTCCGAAGTACCTCGAATTTACGATCTTCTCGGCGATACTCGAGACCGACGCCGCGTTCTTCGCGGCACAGCTGCTCGCGATGAGTAACGCCACCGACAACGCGGGCAAGTTGATCGACGAGCTCACGATTCAAATGAACAACGCGCGCCAAGCCGCGATCACCAAAGAACTTTTGGAGATCGTCGGGGGAGCGGAAGCACTGGTGAACGGATGAAATCCCGCGCAACGTTGTTGACGACTCAGTGCTGGTTTGGCGCGCCCTCGGGGAACGTCATGCCGAATGAAACCTATCGCGCGCCATGGCCCGGGGGCCCCACGCAGTGGGGGGCGCGGAGCCTCGGGCGTAGCGCCTTTTAAACTGGAGATAAACATGTCTGCCACCGGTAAAATCGCTCAAGTGCTCGGTAACGTCGTGGACGTCGAATTCACGGCCGAGACGCTACCGAAGATCAACGACGCGTTGTCCGTTCGCGTCAACGAAGATGCATCGGCCGGGAGTAACGGTCAGGCAAGCGTTTCCGGTGTCGAACTCGGCGGTACGGCGATGCAGGCGCGCGATCTCGTGCTCGAAGTACAAGATGAATTGGGCAACAACCAAGTGCGGTGCCTCGCGCTCGGTTCGACCGACGGCTTGCGCCGCGGCGACGTGGTGACGAACACCGGCGGCCCGATCACGGTTCCGGTCGGCGAAGGCACGCTCGGTCGCATCTTCAACGTCCTGGGCAAAACAATCGATTCGAACGAGCCGGTGAAGGCCGCGGCGTACTGGCCGATTCACCGTCCCGCGCCGGATTTCAAGTCGCAGGATCCGACGCCGAAACTCTTCGAGACCGGCATCAAGGTCATCGACTTGATGGCGCCGTACACGCGCGGCGGCAAAGTCGGACTCTTCGGCGGCGCGGGCGTCGGCAAGACCGTCTTGATTCAAGAGCTGATTCGCAACATCGCGAACGTGCACAAAGGCTTCTCGGTCTTCACCGGCGTTGGCGAACGCACGCGTGAAGGCAATGACCTTTGGCTCGAAATGAAAGAGTCGGGCGTGCTTGCGCAGACGACGCTCGTCTTCGGACAGATGGATGAACCGCCGGGCGTGCGCTTCCGGGTTGCGCAGACCGGCGTCACCATGGCGGAGTACTTCCGCGATGAGGCCGGCGCCGACGTGCTGCTCTTCATGGACAACATCTTCCGCTATCTGCAAGCAGGATCGGAAGTCTCGGCGCTGATGGGTCGCATGCCATCCGCTGTCGGATATCAGCCGACGCTCTCGACCGACATGGGCACGCTCGAAGAGCGCATCACCTCGACCGACAAAGGTTCGATCACCTCGGTGCAAGCCGTGTACGTGCCGGCCGACGACTACACCGATCCGGCCGTCGCCGTGACGTTCGCGCACTTGGATGCGACGACCGCGCTCTCGCGCCCGATCTCGGAGCTCGGTATCTATCCGGCCGTCGACCCGCTCGCGTCGACCTCGCGCATCCTCGATCCGCAGATCGTCGGCGACGAGCACTACGCCGTGGCTACCGGCGTACAAGAAACCTTGCAGCGCTACCGAGACCTGCAAGATATCATTGCGATTCTCGGCATCGAGGAACTCTCGGAAGACGACAAAGTCACGGTCGGCCGCGCGCGCCGGATGCAGCGCATGTTCTCGCAGCCGTTCTTCGTCGCCGAGCAATTCACGGGCACGCCGGGCAAGTACGTCAAAATCGCCGACACGATCGCATCGTTCCGCGAGATCCTCGATGGCAAGGTGGACAATCTGCCGGAGCAGGCGTTCTTCTATAAGGGCGGGATCGACGAAGTCAAGGAAGCCGCTGAGAAGCTCAGCGCAACCGTCTGATCCGTGGCAACTACCGTTCCGTTCAAGCTGATTACACCCACGAAGGTCGTCTTCGCAGGCGATGCCGAGCTGGTAATTGCGGTGACGACCGAGGGTGAAGAGGGTATCCTGCCCCAACACGCCCCGTTTTTGGCGGCGCTGAAGCCGGGTGTGGTGCGCGCCAACGTCATCGTCGAGGGTAAAACCGAGCGACTCGAGCTTGCGACCCGCGAGGGCTTCATGCAAGCGCTGCCCGATCGGGTCACGATCCTGGTCGACGAGGCCTTGCGTTTTGCCGACGTCGACGTTGCCAAGACCCGCGACGAGCTGGCGCACGCGACCACGCAGTCCGAGATCGATTTCGCCAACGCCAAATTGCGCTTGACGGGGCACTGAAAGGCGCTCCGCCCGAGGCTCCGCGCCCCCCACTTCGTGGGGCCCCCGAACCACGGGGCGCATAAACGTGTTGGAAAAGCCGTGATTCCCCTGGGGCGCCCCAAACAATCGTTGCGTCGTTTGCAAAACATGTTCCGGGACTTCGTCTAGCGAACCTGATATGCAATGCTCGATCGCTTAGAGACCACGCTGCGGGTGCGTGGCGGCGTCCGCCTGGAAGGCTCGGTTGCAACGCACGGCGCGAAAAACGCGGCGTTGCCAATCATGGCTGCGGCTATTTTGTGCAAAGGAAAAGTGACGCTCCATCGGGTGCCGCGCATTACCGACGTGTCGGTGATGTGGTCGTTGCTCGAAGCGCTCGGCGCGCGCATTCGGTACGAAGGCGATAATACCGTCACGGTTGACGCGAGCAATGTTGCG
>DATJOM010000087.1:0-2985 GCA_035507095.1 Candidatus Acidiferrum sp. | reverse complement strand
AGCGGTATGTGCTTGTGTTCCCACGCGACCAGTACGACGCCGCTCTCCCGCTCGACCGACGCAACGAGCAAGTCTTCCTGACCAACCTGGAATTGCGAGTGCACGTTGAGTGACAAGGCTTGCGCCAGCGGCGTGACCGTTTGCTCGGCGCGAACGCTCTTCGCGACATCCTCTCCGTCGATCATCATCGCTTGATCGCTTGTACCGGCGGCATAGATTACCCCAGGAGTTTTTATTCCCTCGACCCACGGAGTGCGGAAGAACGGCGTCAGTGCGCCGGCGCGCTGCCAGCCGCGCACGATCAGTGCGTTTTTGTCATCCGCACCGCTCTCGTCAACACCATGGGGCGGCGGCGAAGTGGGCTTTTCGCCATGGCGGATAAGCATAATCGTCGTCGGCATACACGTGCATTTCTACGTTCCCGCGGCCGACCCCACGCGAAAGACGTATTTCACGATCAACCGGTTGAGCGTGTAATTTGCCGCCGGCGAACCGTAGTTAATGTAGATGTCGCCATCTTTCGTGCGCGTGTGAAACCCGAAGGCCAGATTGTTGCCCGGTACCGTGACGAAGCCGCCCAAGCCGTTGATGCCGCGCAATCCAAGCGAGATATTGGTCGACGCGTTGATGTTATATCCGACGGAAACGCGGCGCAGCCACTGCGACTCGAGTACGCCGGTCATGAGGTCGCGTTCGTACGTTCCATCGTACTCGAGGCCGAGCGTGAGTTTCGAGCCGAGCGGGCGCGACGTCGATGAGGTGTAGTAGTGGACCCAATTTCCGCCAAAGCTGCCCCAATTGGCGCTCACGTCGATGGGAGTCGGGCTTCCGTCGCGGTAGCCGATCGGGACCGCCATCAGGTTGTACGGCACATCGGTGCCCGCGAGGTAGCACGGAAATCCGGTGAACGATGACGAGCCGACGACCGGGTTTTCGTTCGAGAGCGCACAGTTCGCCGGCATGGAGGGAATGGAATACTGACGCAATAGGCTGTTCGTCGGACCGATGCCGTCGAGCGAGAAGAGATTGCGAAAGGTCGCGCTCAGATAGGCCGCGGCGTCGGCTTCGTGGACCGCGCCGCTTACGTCGTGAAAGCGATCGCCCAGGATAAAGACGCTCCAACTCTTCACGCCGGGCGCGGTGCCGTTGAAGTCGACGAAACCTTGCAGGCCGCGGATATCCGAATTTTCGGTGTAGCCGTCGATCGGGTTGTAGTTCGGGCTGATGTCGACGTAACCGAGGTTGATCTCGTAGTTGTTCTGGTGCTCGTCGATGAAGCCGTTGGCGGAATGTGCGCTGCCCTGCGGCACCCACGATCCTTGCTCGGTCGCATAATTGAATTGGTAGACGAATTTGGTATGCAGATTTCGGCCCTTGAACCCGGCTTCCACCGTGGTATCGTCGCCGTTGATGCTGTGGTGCGCCAGCACGCCGTCCACGTAATACTGCAGCGCTTCATTCTGCGTCGCGTGCTTCCACCCGAACGCCTGATCGTCGAACGTCTCGCCGGTTTCCGCGTTGTAGCCGTGAAAGGTGAGCACGCCGAAGCTTTGCTGGCCATACACGCCCTCGATCTTCGCGCCGCTGTCGAACGGGCCGATGCTCGGCGAATAGAACACTTCGTTCGGATAACTGATGTAATTCGAGTAGCCGTTGGGGTTGGGATCGAGATACTGCGCGCCCTGCGCGAAGAACGGGCGGTACTCGATGAGCTGGCGTTCGAATTCTTGCGGCGCGATCGTCTGCTGATCGATCTCGACGTTCGAGAAATCGGGATTCAGCGTTCCCACCAGATTGATCGTCGACGTGACCGGCACGCTTACATCGGCGCCGTAGTAGCGTGTCGGTTGCGGAAAGAACGTGCCGTCGGCTTGCTGGTAGTCGGAGCGATCCTCACCGCTGCTCGAAAGCGCATACATCTCGAGCCGCGGCTGCGGGCGCCCGGAGTCGCTCTTTACAAGTGTAACGGTGACGCTCGGCCAAAAGCGCAAATCGTTGAACGACGGCCAATTCCCCGCGCCCGCGTCCTGCATGAGCCCATCGAACGCCCAGGTGTAATGCTCTGCCGTCGCGGCGACACCGCGGAAGAATCCGATGCGCCAAACATTCGCGCCTCCGTGGATCCGCATCGACGAGAGCGGAATGATCATCACGGCGCGCCACTCGCCGCCCTCCACCTTGCGGGCGGCTTGCCAATCGGGACGGTAGCGAACGTTTTCCGTGGCTTGCTGATAGCGCACGCCGCGCGGGGTCGTCTCGAACAGATACGCCCGCGAACCGGCACCGCTCGTGTCGATGCCGACGGATACGAAATCGTCGGTTCCGAAACCGACGTCGTTGGTCGTTTGCGTGGCGACGATCGGCGCTTTCTGCGGCGCGACGAACGCGACGTAGAGGTTCTTATCGTCGTACAAAAAGTACGCGGTCGTCGCGTCCGGAGCGTTGCCCCGCGTAGTCACGTCCTTCCAGGGCGTGTCGCCGGGTATTTTACCGGTTTGCCAGGCCGGGTCCGCAAGACTCGGATCCAACGCCAAGGGATGCGGAGCCCGGACGGCCGTGAACGAAAAGGTCGGCGTCACGGCTGCTTGAGCACGCGTAGATAAGGCCGCGAGTGCAAGGATCGCACTGCAGAATACAATGAGGGGCGTCCGCATCGTGAGTCGAGTATGGCTTCCAAGGAACGGATGCCTCCTGCGCCCGCGCAATATTAGCTCTTCTTTTCACTTTGATGGCGCTTTGAGCGCGCGTGCGGTCGCGGAGCACTAGAATGATCGCACCGGAGACTTTTTCGCAACCGGGAGATGCCATAAATGTGGCGCATCACAAAATCTATCATCGCGCTTACCATCGGCGCCGTCCTCACCGGAGCCGTCGCCGTCGCGGACGCAACGGGACCGACCGAGCAGAATGCGCTTGCGGCAGACGAAAGCATTTCGCGCGCACTGCTCGCAAACGACACGTCGACGTTGCGGCGCCTCCTCGCCG
>DATJOM010000086.1:0-16339 GCA_035507095.1 Candidatus Acidiferrum sp. | reverse complement strand
GCGACGCACGGTAATGTCGATGAGACCTAACGTTGGCTGATCGAGGCCGGCGACATCGTGCGCCGCCACGATCATTCCCATGCACGTACCCCAAAGCGGCATACCGCCGCGCACGCGCTCGACGATCGGCGTGGCGAGACCAAACCGGTCGAGCAGCTTCATTACCGTCGTCGACTCGCCGCCGGGAATCACCAGACCATCGACGCACGCAAGTTCGCCGACGGTTTTTATCGCAACCGCGCGCGCGCCGGCGCACTCGAGTGCGGCGAGATGTTCGACAACGTCCCCCTGAAGCGCAAGAACGCCGACGGTGGGCTCAGTTTCCACGCGTTGCGAGCAGCTCGGACTCATCGAGTTTGCGCACGTCGATCCCGGGCATAGCATCGGCCGTTCCGAGCGACCGCGAGGCCTCCGCTACCACCTTTGGATCGTTGTAGTGCGTCGTCGCGTCGACGATCGCACGGGCAAATTTCTTGGGATCTTTCGATTTGAAGATGCCGCTCCCAACGAAAATCCCCTCGGCCCCGAGCTGCATCATCAGCGCCGCGTCGGCCGGCGTCGAGACGCCGCCCGCGCAGAATAGCACGACGGGCAGCTTTCCCGCTTCGGCAACTTCTTTGACGAGCTCGTAGCTCGCGCCGATCTCCCGTGCGCGTGCCACGAGTTCTTCTTTCGGCGCAACGGTGAGTTGCGAAATCGCGTCTCTAATCGCGCGGATGTGGCGCACGGCCTCAACGATGTTCCCGCTGCCCGCCTCGCCCTTGCTACGAATCATCGCGGCGCCCTCGGTGATGCGGCGCAGCGCTTCGCCCAGGTCGCGCGCACCGCAGACGAATGGCGTCGTGAACGCATGCTTCTCGACATGATAGAGGTCGTCGGCGGGCGTGAGCACTTCGGACTCGTCGATGTAGTCGATGCCGATCGATTGCAAAACTTGCGCCTCAGCGAAGTGCCCGATCCGCACCTTAGCCATTACCGGAATCGTCACGGCGTCCATGATGCCGGCGATCAACTCGATCGAGCTCATCCGGGCCACGCCGCCGGCGGCGCGAATGTCGGCGGGGATACGCTCGAGGGCCATGACGGCGACGGCGCCCGCCTCCTGGGCCACGATAGCCTGTTCGGGCGTGACGACGTCCATGATCACGCCGCCCTTGAGCATCTGCGCGAGCCCGCGTTTTACCGTTACAGTTCCAATTGCCTGTTCCATGTCTCTATCGTAACAGGCGAATCCAATGGAGACATTAGTGATTAGTCGAGGGCGACGGCGAGGGCGAGGGCGGGCCGGTCTGGCTGGAATCCTGCTCGAACGTCGTGGCGCTTGGCGTGGGGCTCGGCAACGAGGTCTGGTCCCAGATGGGAATGTTCGGGTTGGGCGTCCAGGTCGGCGTCGGCTTCGGCGTCGGCGGGGCTTCGGGGGTAGGCAGCGGCGTCGGGGGAACCCGGGGATCCGGGAAGTGCGGATCGGGCGCGGCCGCAAGCGCCTGCGTGTTCTTCCAGTCGGGGCCGTAGGGGCCGGTGGTCGGTTCGGGGACCGGCGTAACGATCGGCGTCGTGTTCAGGCTGCCGCTCTCGGCGGCTTCAGTCATGACCCGATCGCCCATGTGCTCGCCAAGGAGAATCGCGATCAGCAACACGACAACTCCCGCTGCCAGCAGCACGGTAGCAAACCGGTTCGACGGATGCATCATGCCGGGACCACGTCGAGCTTGGCCGCACGCGCTCGCCTTTCGGTCGGCCGGCCGATCAGTTGCACCTCGCGCATCTCGCCGGCATCCATTTGAACCCGCGCCGTATGTCCGCGAAATTCAACGCTCACCGGGCGCGGCTGGTCGAGCATATTGCACACGAAGATCCGTACCGCACCGTGCTCGTCTTCAAAACCAACCGCGCCAACTTCGACCGGCGAGATCGTCAACTCGTCGCTCACATCACGACCCGCGTAGATGCAGGTGAAGGGCTCTTCGGCTGAGAGTTCCGGCATATCGCCGTAGATGCGATCGCGGACGAGATCGATGACATAACTGCAGCGCTTCCCGCCCCAGTGCACGCGCGCGGCAGCGACCCACTGCCAACCCTTCGGCCGGAGCGGCACGAGGTGTGGCCGGCCGCTGGTGCGGTAACCATCGAGTCCGCCAACCGTCTCAGCGACGGCCCATAAATACTTCGCGCCCGTCCATGGCGAGAGGTACATGCCGCGATTTGCCAGCGAACCACCGTCGAACCATTCGCCGAATTCGCCGGGGACGGTGTTGCGCGAACTGCCGACCTCCATTGCCGCATAGACCGCGTCCAAGAAATGCGTGCAATCATCGACGAATCCATCGCGCGCGAGCGAAACGGCAAACCACAGGGTAAGATCGGGCCAAATGCCGCCGAGCAACCCGAAACCGTACGATGGAAAGTACCATGCATCGGCGGTCGAGATCGTGCGCAGACCGACGGGCGTTACAAAATCCGCCTCCAGCAGCCGGCGCAAGATCGAGCGCCGCTGCTCGATACCGGCAACACGGAACAGCACCGGGAAGATCTCGTCGGATGTGAAGTTGTCTTGGTAGTTTCGATTCTGGTCGTAGTTCAGTACAAACGCGCCCGTGTCGTCATTGAAAAGATAATCCATCATCGCTTCGCGAAGCGCTTGCGACTCGTTCGCGTACTTTTCCCAATTCGCCCAATCGCCCGCAACCGCGCAAAGCATCGCCGCAGCTTCGAGCGCGAACACACCTTCGGCGTTGATCTCGGTCACCGCGCCGTCGAGGGTGTAATAGGGAATGATGTTCCGCCACGACGAGATTCCGTACATATCGACGCCCTTGGCCTTACAGAACAGCAAGCCTTGATCGTCGCGTTGCGTCAGCATGTAGTCGGCGAGCTTGAGGATAAGCCCCATGCGCTCGCGCACCCAGGCATCATCAAGCGTCGCATTGTAGTGGTGCAGCATAGCGATGAGGTGCAGCGGAGTATCGTCGTTTATATTTAAGTCATACGCCGTCGTGTAGCCGTTGACGCCGCGCACGTATTCGATCATCAATCCCGACTCTTCAACCGACCGATTGAAAACTTCGAGCGCATCGCGACTGAACTGCGGCCAAAAATAGTCGAACCCGTGGACGAACCACGACGTGTCGCGCGAGACGAGAATATCGGATGGTGGCGAATTCGTCGATCCCCACCCTTGCGGATATTCTTTGACGATACGGATCATGTTGGCTTTTGCCCACGCGACGCCACGGCTGATCGTGGGCGAAGGCGTCATGAAGCGCGCATCCGCGAGGCGCCGCGCATAATAGCGCTGCGTGTCGTGCAGCGCGCCCTGGTCTTCGAGCAACTTCTCGAGCAGCGGCAAGCTATGTTCCGTTCCGTCTTTGTGAAAAACAACTGCAAGCCGTAACGGTTCGCGCGCGCCCGGGGCGATCTTGATGCGATACTCGAATGCACCGTAGATCCGTCGTCCGACCAAGGTCGAACTCTCTGCCGCCGCATGGCCGAAGCCGGGCAGACCTTCCGGCAAGAGCGATCCACGGCGCATATTCTCGGTGAGCACCTGCTCGCGCAGCGACAGCTCGACGGCGCGCGGCTCGCGCGATCCGCCCCACCAACGTTCGGCACCGCTCTCGTTGCTTTTCGAACAAATGAAACGGTCGCGCGACCACGTTGTCATCTCGGTCTCGGGTTCACCGTAGAAACGCTGTCCAACCAGCATGGCCCAGGGGAACACCGCCACCTCGATCGGCGTTGCGCCGGGATTGTAAAGCGTCACGTCGACGACGAATGAGACCGTACGATCGAATGGCTCACCGAACGGCACGAAGAAGGCTTCCGTCACGTGCACGCGATGTTCGAGCGTAAACTCGGCGATCTGCGCGTACGGAAGAAAGGTCAGCTCGCGTGTGATCTGGTGCGGGAAAAGCGTGTTTCCGCTATCGACGATACGATAGGCGATGTGATGTGTGCCGAAGATGATCTTGTCCGTGTCGGCATCCCAAAGGCCGCGCACGCCGCCCTTTGCGGTGGATTGCGCGTAGGACTTATAGTTCCCGAGCAGCAGCCCATAGGGTGTTTGCGATTCAGGGACGACGTACGCGCAAAACTCATTCCGCTGCGCGTCATAGCTCGGGCCCATACTACTCTGTCCTACGCTCTTGACCCGAGCGCCCCTTTCGGAAGAAACTAATACGCGTGAAGTTCGCCTGTCCGGCAAAAATAAATTTGACCCTGGAGGTCCTGGATCGACGCCCGGACGGCTACCATGCGCTGCGCAGCGTCATGGTGCCGCTCGAGCTTGCCGACGAACTGCTCATCGAACCGTCGCCAACCTTTGCATTTGTATGTAGCGATCCATCATTAGAAGGTGAGGAGAATCTTGCAGTGCGCGCTGCCCGCGCGCTCGAGCCGCTTCCGGCCGCGAAGTTGACACTCCGCAAAGCGATTCCGATGCAAGCAGGGTTGGGCGGCGGATCGAGCGACGCTGCAGCGGTCCTGCGCGCCGCGATGTTCGGCGCGTTCGGCCGGACATACGCCGCCGACTGGGTGCAGCTCGCGCGATCGCTCGGTTCCGACGTGCCGTTCTTTCTTGCAGACTCCGGCGCGCTGGTCGAAGGCACCGGCGAGCGCGTGACTGCGGTCGGCGCACTGCCGCCCTGGCACGTGCTCGTCATCAAGCCGCCCGTCGCCGTTTCAACCGCCGCAGCGTTTACAACACTCGATGCCGTTGCGCGCCCATCGCGCCCACGCAACACGTCGATTTCGCTGTGCGCGCTCACCGCGCTGCAGCGCGGCGATTTCGACGAGGTCGAGCGTTCGCTCTCCAACGATTTTCACGACGTGATCGCGAATTCGACGCTGCAGGTGGCACGCGCAATCGAGGCGCTGCTCGCGGCCGGCGCCGGCAACGCGCTGCTCGCGGGCTCGGGTTCGGCAGTCTTCACGCTCGCGCGTGACGCGGCGACGATCGCAGCGGTCGAAACGCGCCTCGATCTCGGTCCCGAATATTTGCGTTTTCCGACGGCGTTTGCGCACGGCAATTCCTGGCGCGGGCGCGTAGCATGACGACCGCCGTTGTCTTGGCGGGCGGACCGGCCGACGACGTAGCGGCGTTGGAGCCCGGCGCCGTCAACAAAGCCTTCGTACATGTCGGTGGCGTGACGCTCGTCGAGCGCACGCTGCGCGCGTTGCGCGCGAGCACGCGGATCGAGCGCATTATCGTCGTAGCACCGGCGAGCGCGCACGATGACTCCGCGCTTTCGCTCGCGGACGAGCGCCGCGCCGATGGCGCGAAGATTCGCATCAGCCTCCGCAACGGATTGCACGATCTCCCACCCGGCGAGATCGTGCTCGTCAGCACGTCGGACTTGCCGATCCTCGTTCCCGCGGCGGTCGACGACTTCATCGACTACGCATACGATCTCGATCCCGATCTCGGCTACGGCTGCATCGAGCGAACCGTGCACGAAGCACTCTTCCCGAATGTGCCGCACACCTGGGCGCGTTTGCGCGACGGCACATTTTGCGGTGCAGGTCTGGTGGCGATCAAGCCGCGGGTGCTGCCGGCGCTCGAACGCTTTATCGAACGGCTCGGTGCGGCGCGTAAGAATCCGTTGCGCCTCGCATCGCTCTTCGGCTGGGATATGCTCGCGCGTTTTGCGCTCGGGCAACTTTCGATGGCGAGCGCCGAGCGGCGCGCATCACAACTGCTGGGCGCGCCCGTGCGCGCCGTGGTTTCACCCTACCCCGAGACCGGCGTCAACGTCGATCGCGTCAGCGATGTCGCGCTGGCGGAGCAGCTCGTGTCGAGTTAGGTGGGCGTTCTCCAACGCTTGAACAACTCGTGAGGAATGCCGAATTGGTCGAGCGCTTTCCCAACAGTGTGCGCGATGATGTCGTCAACACTCTGCGGCGCCGAATACATCGCGGGAATCGGCGGAAGGATCACCGCCCCTATCTCGGCAAGCTGAGCGAGCGTCCGCAGATGCCCAAGGTGCAGGGGTGATTCACGCACGACGAGCACCAGCTTGCGCTTCTCCTTCAAACACACGTCGGCAGCGCGCACGAGCAGGTTGTCGTTCATCGAGTAGGCGATCGCGCTCGCACTTTTTATCGAACAAGGAATCACCAGCATCCCGTCGGTGACGAACGAACCACTTGAAATCGCCGCCGCGAGGTCGTCACCGCGGTGCACAACATCGGCAAGCGCCTCAAAGTCTTCGGCGCTCATCTCCATCTCGAGCTCGATCGTGCGACGGGCAGCATCCGTGATCACGACATGTGTCTCAACGCCGCCGATCGCACGTAAAGCCTGCAACGCCATGTACCCGTACGCGCTGCCGCTCGCGCCGCTGATTCCGATGACGATGCGCCGCATGACTCCCCCTTATACGCCGCATGCAGGGGCGCCTGGTGCGACCTAAAACTGCTACTAGCGAAACGTGAACGCCTCGCTTGCTGCAACTTTCGTTGCCGACCTTCGCGCCTGGTTTGCTACCGGAGACGAAGCGCCTCTGATCCGGGCGCTGCGCTCGCCGTGCTCCGGCGTGCCGCATGACACCGCGGCGGCGTACGCCACTGCGGCAGCGCGGCAGCCTCCGCTGCTCGATGCAATCGCGCGCGGCCTGTTGGCCGTGCCTACCGCGGAGCGCGATGCATTGCTGCTCTTCAGTGAGCGCATCAATGCAATCGATCGCGGCAGCGACCTCTACACGCTCTTTGCGCTCGAGCCAAAGGCAGACGACGACACAAGTGATGATGCACGCGCGTTCGACCTCACGGAGACGGCTACGGCCGATCCGGCGGCAGGCGTGCGCGCGCGCCAGACACACTTTTCCGCCTCGGCGCTGAATGCATACGCTGAATGCGCGCGCAAATGGTATTACCGCTACGTGTGCGCGGCGGTCGAGGATCAGCCCTCATCGGCATCGGTGTACGGCACCGCGGTGCACGCCGCGCTCGAAGATTTTCACGGCGAGTTTCCGCAACCAAATGCGCGCGACGAAGCGGCTATGCGCGCGCGGATCCTGGTCTACGTCAACTGGGCGTTCGAGCGCTTTCGCGATCAATTCGACACCGCAGTCGAATTCGAGCTGCAGCGCCGCCGCGCACTGCGCACCGCGGAACGCTACGTCGATTGGTTGCTTGCAGAGTCCGCACGTGCGCCGTTCACGGTGATCGGCCGCGAGATCCCGATCAACCTCGAGCTCGAGGGCTTCGATTTCGTCGGCTTCATCGACCGCCTGGATCGCGACGACCGCACCGGCGCGGTCAGCATCTTCGACTACAAAACCGGATCGATCGCCACGAGTGCCGCCGAGTACCGCGAGGAAGTACGGCGCTTCCAGGACTTTCAGCTCCCGTTTTACTATTGGGCGCGCAGCGCCGCAGGCGACCGCGTTACACGCCTTGCGCTCATTCCGCTCAAAGACGCATTGCTCGACGTCGTCCCAATCTCGCTGGAAGTCGTGCAAGCTGCTGCTCCCGAAGGCAAGCGTAACGGCGCCGCCTCCGGCACGATCGCCGTTTCCGACCTCGAACGCGCCCGGGCTCGCATGCTCGAAATCTGTCAGGAGCTAAGTTCGGGTTCGCTGCAACGCTTTGCGGTAACAACCGACCCCGACGCGTGCACCTACTGTGCATATCGCGACGCTTGTGCCGATCGCCCGCACGACGAGCGCGAGCGCTTCGGACGATGATGACCGTAGAGTTCACCGTCGAGCAACGCGCGGTCATCGACGCTGCGTTTGCGGAGTCGCTCGAAATCGCGGGGGCAAGCCGGACAGGCAAAACGACGGCGCTGCGCGCGCGAGCGGCGCGGTATGAAAACGAGCACGGCCGGGAATACTTCTTTGCAGCGCATCCACGCGAGTTGGTGACGCTCGCGCGGGCGGTGCTCGAGGCGGCCGGCGCTTCGATACGTATTGCCGACGCCATGGAAGCGCGGCGCACATTTGCAGCAGGTGCCGCGCAGCTCTTCGACCTCGCCTGGCCGGAATTTAAGAACGGGACGATCGATCCCGAGGTCGCTGCACTGCGAGGGCCGCAATGGTTTCTCGACGCCGCGTATCGGCTGGTTCGCAAACTGCGCGAAGGCGGCATCGAGCCGCAGACATTTCTCGAGCGCTCGCTTGCGGGCGCAGCCGACTTTTATGCCAAGCCGCCGAACTTTGCACACGCACAGCTGATCGCCGCCACCAAAGATGCGTATCGCGACTCACTCGATGTGTCGCCCGAAGAGTTACAGCGCCAGTACCGTCGCGAAATCGATCTGGCCAAGATCGTCCACAGACTCTATGACACGTACCTTGCGCGCTTGGAGGAGGGCGATTCGCTCTCCGAAAGCGATGCGATTGCGACGGCCGTGGATACCTTACGTAAAAGGCCCCTGCTTGCAAACGACGTGCGCCAACGCTTCGCTCATGTTTTCGTGGATGAGATGCAAGAGGCGACGCCGGTGCAGCGCGCGCTGCTCGATGCGATTTATGGAACACCGCTGCGGGGAGTCACCTTCGCGGGTGACGCGCGAGCGGCAACCAGCCGTTTCAAAGGTGCGCGGCCCGAAGTCGCGCTGGCAGGCGCGGCGCAGACGATCACGCTGGCCCCGGGCCCTCCGCGTGCGACACTAACGCTGCACCGCGCAAAGACACTCGCGGACGAGGCGGCGTATGTTGCACAGCGCGTGCAAGAAGAACTCGAACGCGGCGTTCCGCCGGGAGAGATTGCGCTGCTCTTCCGCAGTTGCGCTGACGTGCAGGTCTATCTCGACGCTCTGCTCGATCGCGATATTCCCGCCGCCGTCGGTGGCGACGTGAATATATTCGCCGAGCGTCACGCGCTCGACGCGCTTGCGCTACTTTGGAACGTGTCGGATCCGTTTCGTCATACCTGGCTTCTGCGTACGCTATCGGGCAAAGCGATGGCACTTTCCGACGCGTCGATAGCCGCGCTGTGCGCAGATCCACCCGATCCGCAGACGGCGCTTTTTGCGCCCGATCCCGAACAGGCGCCGACGGAACGAACGAGCCGTTGGAATCCTAAGCGCGATGTGCGCCTAGGCTGGAACGTGCTACGCGGCGAGACGGACCAGTCGCTCAACGAAACGGCGCGCGCGCGCGTTGCGGAGTTTCGAAAATTGCGCGAAGGCTGGGTCCGCGCGATGACGGAAAGCCCGCTTGCGGAATTCGTGCGCAAGGTTTGGTCGGAAGGGCTCGCACGTGATGGCGCCCCGGGTTCGGCGCGTGCACGCACGCAGCAGCACATTTTGCGCCAGGTTCTCGATCGTCTGCTCGAACTGCACCGCCTCCACCCGGGAGCAACGCTCGGCGACCTCTTGAGCGATATTGCCGAACGCGGCGAAAGTGATTGCGAGTCGTGCGAAGCAACCCACGATCCCGCATTCGTGCAACTACTGAGCGTCGATGCCGCGCGCGGCCGCTCGTTTGCATTTGTTGCGATCCCGGACGCGCGCGCGGGTTCATTTCCTCGCTGGTACGTGCCCGATGCGTTCCTGTGGAGTCCCACGCTGGGGATGATTCCGCGTGAGAACGCAGGCTCGATCAACGCATCGCGCACGGCGAAGTTCAGCTATTATCTCTATCGCACGAAAGCACGCGAGGCGTACAACGCGCAAGAGCGCAGCGCCTTCGAGTATGCGATCTCGCGGGCTCGCGCTTCCGTCCTTGTAACGGCATGCGGTTCGCCGACCCGCGGCATCACTGCACCCGAGTTTCTCGAAGAGCTGCGCCCCCGCTGATGAACCTCAAGAATATCGATTTCGACACCTACGCTGCCCAGGTGCTTCCCCTTACGGCCGAGTTGTGGGCGGGCAGCCGTTCGCAGAAGCGTTACGTCGAGCAGATCGGCGAGATCGCGCGCTGCGGCTACGGGCGGCGCCATTACCGCACCGTCGGCCTCTACGATGGGAAGCATCTGCTCGCGTCCTTCAAGCGCTATGAGCGCACGTTGCGCTCCGCCTCGCAAAGATTGCACGCCACCGGTATCGGCGCAGTTTTTACGGCGCCGTCGCTGCGCGGTCGCGGCTATGCGAGCGCGATGCTCGCAATGGAACTCGATCGATCGCTTGCCGAAGGCGTCGATCTCGCCTACCTTTTCTCCGACATTCGTCCCCAGTTCTATGCGCCGCTTGGGTTCGTCGCGTTGCCGTCGCGCTCGATGAGCCTCCGCGCCGATGCGCTACCGACAACGCGAGTTGAGGTCGCGCGCCTCGACGACCGCGATTGGGTGGGCGTTGCGCGTTGTTTCGATTTGGGAGAACGCCATCGGACTTGGGCGTTCGTGCGCACGCCGCTGGTGTGGGAATGGTTGCGCCTGCGGATGCGCCAGGGGTCCGAACATCCCGACAGCGTCGAGACCAACCTCGTCGTGCGGCGCGGCCGGGCGATTGCCGCGTACGTGCTCGGCGCCCGCTCGCCGCAGCATGATGCCTACATTCTCGATGAGTTCGGCTTTGCTGATGCACAAGCTGCGGCGCTCATACCGGCGTTGCTTCGCAGCGCGGCAGGCGACTTGCAGCGCGTAACCGGTTGGCTTCCGGTCGAATCGACACGCGACGTGCTCCCGCGCGCATCGGTGCGCAGGCGAAGCACAGCGGTGTTCATGGTAGCGCCGTTGAGTGCCGCGGCGAAGCGCTGGGTGAAAGGCGCAGCTGAGGAGAAGCATGACGGTGTCTGGAGCTCGGATCACATCTAAAGGTGCACTGAGCATTGGGGAGGATCGATGTTATCACGTGGAGCGCGTGTTCCCGACGTTATGCTGCTTGACGAGAGCAGCACGAAGATACCGCTCGCGTCCTTAATCGATCGGCCCCTCGTATTGTACTTCTATCCCAAAGATGACACGCCGGGGTGTTCGGCCGAAGCCTGCCGTTTCCGCGATGAATATGAAGCGTTCTTGGCCGCTGGGGCCGACGTGATCGGCGCCAGCTCCGACGATCCAAAATCCCACGCGCGCTTTCGCGAGAAGTACAAACTGCCGTTTCGGCTGCTAAGCGACCCGGGCGGTGCTGCGCGGAAGGCCTTCGGCGTGCCGAACACGTTCGGCATTTTACCGGGGCGAGCCACCTTCGTTATCAATCGCGATGGCAAGATTCTCTACAGCTTCAATTCGCAATTCTTGCCGGAGCGCCACGTGAGCAACGCGTTGGCGGCGCTACGCGTCCCGTCGTGAGCCGTCAAACAGGCTGATCTGCTTTGCGCCCCCGAGCGTGATCGAAGCGACCCGCAGGCCAAGCAGACGAACCGGTGTCCCCGCCAAGTGCGCGCGCCGAAGGCAGTGCAAGGCAGCGCGGTAGATCAGCCGCGCCTCGCGTGTCGGCTCCGCAAGGTGCGTCTGACGACCGAAGACGCGGAAATCCGCGCGCTTGACCTTGATGCCCACCGTCGACGCGCTGCAGTCCTCTCGCTCGAGCTTTTCCGCAATCTCGCTCGCGAGCTCACGCAGGACCTCGATCAGCTTGCGTTCGTCGCGAACGTCGTACTCGAATGTCGTTTCCGACGAGATCGACTTTGTCTCACGTTCCGGCTCGACAGTTCGCGCATCGATGCCTCGCGCAAGGTCGCGAACCTGCATTCCCCACGACCCAAAAATCGCGTGCGCCTGTGCATCCTCGAGGGCCGCGATCTGTCCAATCTTCGTAATCCCGAACGTTTCGAGGCGTGCCCCGGTCTTCGGGCCCACACCCCACAGACTACGCGCCGGCAACGGCGCGAGAAATGCGGCCTCATCGCCGGCCGGGACGGCAAGCAATCCGTCAGGCTTGCATGTATCCGACGCGATCTTTGCCACCATTTTGCCGGTTGCAACGCCCGCGCTTACCGTCAGCGCCGTCTGCTCGCGAACGCGCGCGCGAATTGCGGCGGCGCAATCGCGCGCTGCATCAAGCGTCATCTCTCCGAGCGCAACGAATGCTTCATCAAGCGAAAGTCCTTCGACTGCGTGTCCGCTCGCGCCAAAAATCGCGAACACCTCGCGCGAGATCGCCTTGTAGCGCTGCATGTCCGGAGGCACGACGACCAATTGCGGACATAGCTCGAGCGCGCGGTATAGCGGAATCGCGGAATGCACGCCGTAGGGGCGCGCTTCGTAGGAAGCAGTCAGAACGACCGCGCGGCGGTGGCGGCCCGCGACCGCGACCGGCTTTCCGCGCAGACTCGGATCATCCCGCACCGCGACGCTAGCATAGAATGCGTCGATATCAAAGTGCGCGACGAACACCATTTTCGATGGCCAAAATGGTCTGCATGTTCTTGAGGTCGTCTTCGAACTCGCCTGGCGTTTCGAGAATCGCCATCTTGTCGCGCACCGAACCATGCGCGAGCAACGCGCGGAATCCATCGAATCCGATCAAGCCCTCACCGATATGGTAGTGACGATCGCGGCTGCCGCCGAGCGGCACTTCGGTATCATTGAAATGGAACATCGGAATGCGATCGAGCCCTATCTGCTCGTCGGCTTCGGTAAGAAAACGATCGACGCCGAGCTTCGAGTTGATCTCGTACCCGGCGGCCCACGCGTGCGCGGTATCGAGACATACGCCGAGTTGCGGGTGCCCGATCGTTCGCACGAAACGCCCGAGTTCTTCCAGGGTTCCACCGGCAAGATTGCCCGCTCCGGCCGAGTTCTCGAGAACGAGCATTACCCCGGGCGCGATATCCTCGAGTGCAACTTCGAGCGCGCTGCAAATCTGCGCGAAACCTTCAACGCGATCGCGCGTGCCGTACGAGCCGAGATGTGTGTTGACGTAGTCCATCTTCCCGGCGGCAGCAACAGCCAAGTCGCCACGCAGCAAGCCGAGCGACTTCGTCACGATCGTAGGGTCTTCGCTGCCGAGATTGATCAGATAGGCGGTGTGAATCGCGGTGCGTTCGATACCGGCGTCGCCACGTAACTGCACGAACGCATTGAGTGCGGCTTTATCGACCTTAGCAACGCGATAGCTGCGCGCATTGCTCGAAAAAATCTGGATCGCGCTGCAGCTCAGCGATTTGGCATAATCGACTGCCTTCGCGTAGCCGCCCGAGATGCGGACGTGAACGCCGAGATACATCCGTCAGATCTTGGCGAGGTAGAGAAAATGCGTGTATGCGAGCGGAAGGATCGGATCGCCCTCCCCGAACGTCTCACGGAGCCGCTCTTCGAGCCGTTCAAAATATTCTGATGCGTGGGTGCCAAACTCATCGCGAACGATCTTGCGCGAGCGCTCGTATTGCAAGAACTTATTCAGCGTGACGATCGTGCTCCACGGGATTACGCGCACCCCGATGTCTTTGAGCCCGGATGAATAGAACTCGCGAAAGCCTCCGCGCCAGGAGCTCGCGAGAGGCGCGATGCCCATGTCTTGCGCTACCGCGTCGCGCACCTGTTTGATCGGCGAATCGCTCATCAAGCCTTTCCACCAGATCGCGACGATGCCGCCCGGCCGAATCACGCGTTTGATCTCGTCGATGCCCTTTTGCGCATCGAAGTGGTGGAATGCTTGCGCGCTGATCGCGACGTCGAGCGAACGATCATCAAACGGCAGCCGTTCCGCAGTGCCAAGAACCCACTTCGCTTGGGGATAACGCTCGCGCGCAACCGCGAGCATCGCCTCCGACGGATCGACGCCGGTAACGTTGAAGTTATTCTCGATCAACGGCGCGCTGGCTAAGCCCGTACCGCACCCGATGTCCACAATCGCGTGTCGCGGCACGAGCCCAAACGCAACGAGGTTATTGTAAACGTCGTTGGCGTACCCTATGCGGCCCGCATCGTACTCGATAGCGAGTTGGTCAAACGAGGTCACTCAGGCTCCTGTGGCACCAAGAGATTGAGCTCGAGCGGCTGCCCCGGCTCGAGTTCGAGCTGGGGCAGATCGTCGAGCGAACGCAACCCGAAAGATTCGAGGAAGAGCGGTGTCGTCTTGTAGGTCATCGGGCGGCCGACGACATCCTTACGCCCTGCTTCGGCGATCAACCCGCGGTCCAAGAGCGTGCTGGTCACACTATCGGAGTTAACCCCGCGGATCGCCTCGATCTCGCCCTTGGTGACCGGTTGCATGTGCGCCACGATAGCAAGTGCCTCGAGGGCTGGCGTCGACAGCGTCGTCTTCGGCGGCAGCAGATAGGCTTCGACCACATCGCGCACGCTCGACGAGGTCGCAAACCGATAGCCCCCGGCGATCTGCCGCAAAACGATCCCGCCGTTACTGTAGCGCTCTTCCAGCGCCTGCAGCGCAAGCGCGACCGCACGCTCGTCCTCACCGGTGAGCTTCGCGATGCGTTTGGTATCAAGCGATTCACTGGCGACAAAGAGCAGCGCTTCGATGGCGGCTTGCACGCCCTCCGCGGCGGCATGCAGCTCCTGTGCTTCGGCGCTGAGGTCTTGCGATTCGTCGGTCAACTCTTGCGTGTCCACGTTAAGGAAGTTTCACCCTTATGCGTTGGTATGAGAAAACGGAAGGAGCATGATGTCATCTTCGAGGTCCGGCTGCTCGAAGGTGATGCGATGACGGCGCACGAGTTCGAGGATCGCTAGAAAGGTTACGATGATCACCTCGCGGGTCATCCCGAGCTCGTGACATAGGCCAAAGAACGAAAGCGACCCCTGCTCTTTGATCTTGCGCGAGATGTAGTCCATCTGCGCGAGCAAAGAGACACGTTCGCGCACCACCTCGCGCTTCTCAGGCCGTGCCTGCTGCAACATGAGAATGAACGCCCGCTTGAGCTTCTCGGGATCGATCCGGTAGTGCTGCACGAGTTCGCTCGTCGGATCGCCGGAATCGCGGTAGTGAAAACCGCTCGCCTGATCTTGCCATGCGCGCAGTTGCACGCCGAGTTCGCGATAGCGCGAGTAGGCGATGAGCCGGCGACGCAGCCGTTCTTCGACCTCCTCGGCCGTCTCTTCGCTCTCGTCGAGGAACTCTTGCGGAATCGGCGGCAGTAAGGCCTTTGACTTGAGGAACACCAGCGTCGCCGCGATAACGAGATATTCCGCCGCGACCTCCATGTCGAGGTCTTCCATCATGCGAACGTACGCCAAATACTGCTCCGCCACGGACGCGAGCGGAACGGTCGCGATGTCGAGCTGCTGTTCTTTGATAAGACTTAAGAGCAAGTCGAGCGGCCCGTCGAAAACGTCGAGCCGAACGTGAAGGGCGTCGGTGTCGGTCAAGAGCTCTGCGGTTCGGCCAGAAGCGCGACGGCAGTTTCGGGAAAGAGCGCCGGATTGGCCGCGACGTATTCGAGTGCCATGTCGACCAAACGCTTTTCGTTGACGTATTTGAGAGCCTTGCGCGCGGCGCGAACTTCAAACCAGCGGGCCTCATCGACCTCGTGATCGTGGTTGGCGGTGTCGCCGGAGAGGTAGCGCATCAGGAAAAACGTCACGCTCTTTTTGTGTTTGGCCTTACCCACATAGAACCAGTATGCGATTTCCGAAAGCCGGGTGAGGATCTCGCCCCAGCAACCCGTCTCCTCGCGAACCTCGCGCAGGGCCGCTTGCTCGTTCGATTCACGCGCCTCGACGTGCCCTTTCGGGAGCGTCCAGATGCGCGGCGAACCGCGCCCGATCAACAGCGCATCGAAACCGGACTCGCGCGGCCGCAATACTAAGCCGCCGGCCGACACTTCGTACTTGATTCGCATGTCGATAGACCCGTTGCGGGAGACAGGGAAGGGGGCTTTTGCGTGCCCCCTGATTACCCCCATTATAGCTTTCAGACCCAAGAAGCGCCTGCCACAAGGGTTGCCCTCTTTACATGCTGGAGGGGCACCTCAAGCGCAGCGAACAGGCTCCGCACAGCGGCGTTGCTCGCTTGCACAGCTCGCGTCCATGCGCGCGGAGGAGCGCAAAGGCCTCGATTGCCTTGTCGCCCCGGACGCCCGCCTCGCTCAGCATCCTGACACCCGCCCGATAGGCCGCCGCGTAGCTTTGACCGGGCGCTACGACATGCAGCCGCTCGAGGACGCGCAGGCCGTTCGAGTCAATTGCGGGCGCATCGCTAAACCCGCAAAGCAACAAGACTTTGTCCGCGCCGGGATCCGCAATGCCGGGGAAACGCTTGAGCACCTTGCGGTCACGCCATCCGTCGCCGCTGACGTCGAGCGCGACCTGCGCAGATTCAAAGACCTTCGCGGCGCGATGCGGCGGCTGCATCCCGCCGTCTCGAATCGCCGCTTCGATTTTCTTCGGACCTGCGGCGACGAGCTTTACCGGCGTGATGCCGACGGTCTTGCGCAAGTTCGCAAACGTCTGCCTGCGCCGCTCATCGTCGACGAGATACGCGCAATTCTCCCACACGATCAACGCAAATGGCGTGCGCGGCTCCGGCAAGGCGACCACGCCGTATTGCTCGCGC
>DATJOM010000085.1:0-32549 GCA_035507095.1 Candidatus Acidiferrum sp. | reverse complement strand
TACGGGCTAGCGGCTTCGATCAACCGCGCGCAATCGGCCTTCACCGTTGGTCTCTTTCAACTGTCCAAGACGCCGAACACGACGGTCATCGAGAAGGTCCCGTTTCTTCAGTATTCGCCAGTGTTGGAGTATGATCGCAATATGTCGCTCTTCGGCGGACATCCGGGAAAATTTCGCTTCTTGACCTACGGCGACTACGGATACATGGCGCCACTAGCGGATACGATCTCATATGCCGCGGCTTCTGGCACGACGCCAAACCCGCTGTTGTTCCGTCAAAATCGCCACTGGAAGATCGGCGAAGGGGTCAATATCGAGCAAGAGCTCGCGCCCCACGTAGGCGCCTTCCTACGCTTGAGCGCAGACAACGGCTCGTATGAAGCGTTCGATTTCACCGAGATCGACCGTTCGGCGGAACTTGGCCTTTCGGTCGACGGGACACCGTGGCATCGACCGAATGATACCGTGGGAATTGCCGCCGTCCAGAATTCGATATCCGCCGTTCGGCAACAGTATTTAGCAGACGGTGGTCTTGGAATCCTGATCGGCGACGGTGGACTATCATATGGACCCGAAAGTGTTCTCGAAACCTACTATAGATGCATGATCTTCAAGGGGTTCTCGCTCAAGAGCGATTACCAACGCGTCGTTAACCTGGCGTACAACACGGTGCGCGGCCCCGTATCAATTTACACGCTCCAATTTCACTATCAGATCTAGGTGGGATGCTATGTTTGACAAGCGCGAACGGATGCAGCTCATCGCTCTGCTCGTCTATGGAGCGATACTCATCGTCGGAGGTATCGTCGTGGTGCTTCGCTTCATAAGGGGAAGATTTTGACTAACGGCATGCCAGCCACCGAGCTCTTCGCCCTGCATGTCTTTGTCGCACTGCTGCTGGGCGTCGTGATCGGCCTCGAACGGCAATGGCGCCAACGCATGGCCGGCCTTCGTACAAATGCGTTGGTCGCTTTGGGCGCTGCGCTTTTTTCATCCATATCGATCCTGATGAACGCCGGAACAAACCCTACGCAAGTAGCGGCGTACGTCGTCTCCGGGACGGGTTTTCTCGCCGGTGCTGTGATTTTCAAGGAAGGCTTCAGCGTACGAGGCCTAAATACGGCCGCGACACTGTGGGCAACAGCTGCTGTGGGAACGCTTTGCGGTTCCGGGTTTCTTTCGGAGGCAACGATTGGCGCTGTTGCCGTGCTCGCGGCGAACGTTCTCCTTCGCCCGATTGTGCAACGGATTAACCGTCAGCCATTCGGTCAGACCGAACTGTCACAAGCCTATGAAATCACGGTGAGCTGCTCGGGCGCACATGAGGAAACCGTGCGCGCCGACGTGCTTGCCCAAATTCGGGTGACAACATTGCTCTTGCGCTCGTTAGAAAGCCGCAATCTTCAAGATGATCACGTTGTCGTTAAGGCGGTCGTCATTGCTAGCGACCGCGCCGACACGAAGCTTGAGCGCATTGTCGGGCGCCTCAGCCTTGATCCGAAGATCGTCGCCGCGAGCTGGCGTATGGCGGCCATTTCCGACGACGAAACCCTGGAGTCGGCGCCCGAGGGGTGAATCTTTTGAGAAACCTCATATACAGGAAACCGCCGGCTGCTACCACCAGTGCCGCTTCTGCTACGCCCGCCGCACCCACACGTATTTGGAACAGGACGGCGTCCGTAACCGGGGCTCAAAGCTCTACGTGAAAGTCAACGCACCCGCGGTTGTGCGCACCGAGCTCGCCAAGCGCAGCTGGAAGCGCGAGACGGTCGCAATCGGCACCGTGACCGACCCGTACCAACCGCTCGAGGGGCGCTATCGCGTGACCCGTGGGATCCTCGAGGCGCTGCGCGACTACCAATCACCCGCGAGCCTCATCACCCGTTCGCCGCTCGTCGTGCGCGACATCGACGTCCTCCAAGGGCTCGCGCGTGCCGCAAGCGTCAGCGTCTCGATCAGTATCGCCACGCTCGACGAAAGCCTGGCTCGTGAAATCGAACCGACGGTCGCGCCGCCGCGGCAGCGCTTGCGCGCGGTACGCATGCTCGCCGGCGCGGGCATCGCGGTCAACGTCGCGCTCGCGCCGGTTCTGCCGCATCTCACCGACACACCGGAGAATATCGAGGCTGTCGTACGCGCCGCGCGCGACGCCGGCGCAGCGAAGGTTTGGCACAACACGCTGTATCTCCACGATATCACGCGCGAGACGTTCTTCGGGTATCTGCGCGAGTTCCGCCCGGAGTTGATCGCACAGTACGCGCAGGAGTATCGCGGCACGTACGCGCCACGCGCGATCGCGAATCGGATTGAAAACGAAGTCCGCGGCGCGCTGGACCGCAACCCGGCGCGGGCGCTGGAGCGCATCCGCAGCGAGGCCGTCGTCCAGCTCTCGTTGATATAGCCTGCGCAAAGTCGAGAGCGCCCGCGAGATCTTAGGCTCGCCAAATTGATGTCTTTGCCTTGACAACGCCTCGATCGTGAGTAGTCTTTATGAGGATTCCTCGTTAGGTGAGGCGTCTGCACAAGAAAATGCCGCTGCCCGGAAAGGTCGAGAGACCCCAACGGGTGACCAGATCCCGCCGAATCAAGGCGGAATCTAACGCGGCTGAGGCCTTCGGACCTCTACGGTGTGCAGTGCTAAAGCTCTACAGTGAGGGGAGATTTCGCGGACGTGGTGCCGCGCGAGATTTCTGAGCTGTCGCCTGCGAGGACGCGAGCGACGGTTTTTATTTTTGAGAGGGGGTGATGTCAAGCCATGGACGATGGACCGAGTAGTCGATCTAGCCGCAGGCTCGCAATGAGCCATTCAATCCTGCCGTGTCTGTCCATTCGGCGCGGCAAACCGTAACTTTTTGGAGATCCGTGTCATGCACAAAATTTTGGCATCGCTGTTTCGCATTTCCGGCGCGCGCTTTCGCCGCGCCGACCGCCCGCACATCGACAATCTACGCGCCGGCCAATTCGACGAACGCGCTCCTTTCGGTGTTTACCGCGCCATGCTCGGAATACTGTGACCGCGACGAAGGCGGTGCCAAGCTACAGCGCGTGGCGCCGCATCCTCATGTTCCTCTCGGTCGTAGGACCCGGCATCATCACCGCCAACGCCGACAACGACGTCGGCGGCATCCTCACATACTCGCAAGCGGGCGCGCAATTCGGATACACGCTCTTGTGGCTGCTCGTTCCGGTGACCATTGCACTCATCGTCACACAGGAGATGTGCGCGCGCATGGGGGCCATAACCGGGAAAGGGCTCGCCGACCTCATCCGCGAGAACTTTGGCGTCAAAGTGACCTTCTGGGTGCTTTTGATGTTCGTCATATGCGACGTCGGCAACACCGCAACCGAATTTGCCGGCGTGGCGTCAGCCGCACCGATCTTCGCGGGATTCACGCACGCAATCAACGCGGGCATACTCAAGGTGGTCATGGTCGTCGGCGCGGCGGTCCTCGTGTTCGTCACGGTAACACGCGGCAACTATAAGATCGTCGAGCGCGTCTTCTTCGCCTTTTGCGCCGTATATCTTGCATACATTGTGAGCGCGATCGTCGTGCACCCCAATTGGCATGACGTGCTGCGCCAGACGATCTTCCCACAATTCTCCACCTCGAACGCCTACGTGCTCACGATCATCGCCGTCATCGGGACGACCATCTCGCCCTGGATGCAGTTCTATATTCAGGCCGCGATCGTCGAAAAAGGCGTGCGCGAGCAGCAGTACGGCGACTCTCGTATCGACGTGATCTCGGGAGCGGTGTTTACCGACGTCATCGCGTATTTCATCATCGTCGCTTGCGCTGCGACGATCTACATCCACAACCTTCACGCTCCAGCCGCGAGCCAAATCGCCGTGAACAACGCCGGGGATGTTGCGATCGCTTTGCAGCCGCTCGCCGGCAAGTTTGCCTCCGTGCTCTTCGCGATCGGCCTGCTCAATGCGGCGATCTTCACCGCATCGATTCTTCCGCTGTCGACTGCCTACTACGTCTGCGAAGCGTTCGGATTCGAGCGCGGTATCGACCACCGCTTTAGCGACGCCAAGATCTTCTATGGACTCTACCTAGCACTGATCATCATCGGCGGAGGGGTCGTAATAATTCCGGGAGCACCGCTCCTCGGGATCATCTTCTACTCACAGGTGCTCAATGGCGTCTTGCTTCCCGTGGTGTTGGTCCTGATGCTGCTCCTCATCAACAACAAGCAGTTGATGGGCAAATGGACGAATGGAATCGCTTTCAACATCATTGCTTGGACCACGGTAGTCATCGTCGCCGTCCTAACGGGGATCTCAACCATACAGACGATCTTCCCGGGCTTAGAGAGTTGGTGATAACCGCGACCGAGGGGATAGACGCACCCCGAGGGTCGAGCAGCGTGTCGATTTCCGGCGAGGTCGTTCGATGTGTAGGTAGATGCACGTCCAACGATAAGGAGACCCCATGCGATTTCTGGTCATGGTCAAGGCGACCAAAGAGTGGGCCGGCGAGCTGCCCACCGCCGCGATGCACGCATTCAACGAAACGCTCGTGCGCGACGGCGTCCTGCTCGCCGCCGAGGGCCTGCAGCCAAGTTCGAAGGGCGCGCGCATCAGCTACGACGGCGGCAAGCCCACCGTTACCGACGGTCCGTTTGCCGAAACGAAGGAACTGGTCGCCGGATTCTGGTTGCTGCAAGCGCGCTCGAAGGAAGAGGTCATCGAACGCCTCTCGCGCGCACCGTTCGAACGCGGTGAAACGGTCGAAATTCGTCCCCTATTTGAAGCCGAAGACTTTGAAGGAGAAGCATAATGCGCGTTATTTCAATTTTTACCGTCGACGCAAGCAAAGCCGGGCCACCCACGCCGGAGGCCATTTGCAACATGACGGAACTGATCAAGGAATACTCTGCAAACGGTGTGCTGGTCGATACCGGCGGCGTCGCACCGACCGGCACGAGCTTGCGCGTCACCGGCGACGGCCGCGGACCGATTGCCGTCACCGACGGTCCGTTTACGGAGAGCAAAGAGGTGCTCGGCGGATACGCCGTGCTCGATGTCAAGGATCGCGCGCATCTGCTTGAAGTCACGCAACGCTTTCTCGCTTGTGCGGGTGGCGGCACGTGCACGATTCATCAGCTCGCGCAGATGGATGAGCCCGCCTGCGCCCAGTAAACGCGATCGAGACAGTCTGGGGGATCGAATCCCCCAGATTGATCGCCGCCCTAACCCGGGTCGTGCGCGACATCGATTTGGCGGAAGAACTTGCCCAAGACGCGTTCGTTGCGGCACTCGAACAGTGGCCGCGCGACGGTGTTCCTGCTAATCCGGGCGCATGGCTGACCGCAGTCGCAAAGCGCCGCGCAATCGATCGTTTCCGACGCGAACGCATGATGGATCGCAAGCACGAGCAGATCGGCCACGAGCTGCAGGCGCGCGAAACGTGGCAACCCGACTTCGAAGCGCTCGATCACGAGGTTAGCGACGACTTGTTGCGCCTGATGTTCATCGCGTGCCATCCGATTCTCTCGGTTGAGGCGCGGGTTGCACTGACGTTACGCCTGCTCGGCGGCCTTACCACACCCGAGATTGCTCGCGCATTCCTCGTTTCGGAGCCGACGATCGCGCAACGCATCGTGCGCGCGAAACGCACGCTTTCGGAAGCGCACGTCCCCTTCGAAGTCCCCGATGCCAAAGAGCGGATGCAGCGACTCGACGCGGTCCTCGGCGCGGTGTATCTCATTTTCAACGAGGGCTATGCCGCAACGTCGGGCGGTGACATTCTCCGCCCCGAGTTATGCCAGGAGGCGCTGCGCCTCGCCCGCATGCTCGCCAATCTCGCGCCCGACGAGTCCGAGGTGCATGGACTCGTGGCGTTGATGGAGATTCAGGCTTCGCGCATGCATGCACGTATCGCGACCGATGGCTCGCCGATTCTTCTCCTCGATCAGGATCGCGCGCGTTGGGATTATCTTGCAATCGAGCGCGGCCTCGCCGCGTTGGCGCGCGCCGAATGGCTCGGGCGAACCTTCGGACCGTACACGCTGCAAGCGGCGATCGCTGCGTGCCACGCGCACGCGAGGGTGGCTAGCGAGACCGACTGGCAGCGCATCGCCGCGCTCTATGATGCGCTCGCGCAGCTTTCGCCGAGCCCGGTGGTCGAGCTCAACCGCGCGGTCGCGGTTGGCATGGCCTTCGGACCGCAGGCCGGCCTCGATCTGGTCGATACGCTGCTCGATGCGCCGGCCCTGAAGTCGTATCATCTACTGCCCAGCGTACGCGCCGATTTTCTCGAGAAGCTCGGCCGCATGTCCGAAGCGCGTGCAGAATTCGAGCGCGCGGCTTCCATGGCGCAGAACATCCGCGATCGCGAATTCTTGCTTCAACGAGCGGCTCGCTGTCGATTTTAACGTGATTCATTCGTCAAGTATGCATGATGAAAGACCACATCATGCTCGCCGCCCGCGTGGCGCTCGATTTGATGCTCACTTCAATGGGCCTCGACACGGTCGCCCGGTGGAGCGTGTTGCTGGCTTGCCAACGCGTGATAGATAGCCGGTGGGGAGTCTCGATGGTGTCGACGCTCATTGAGCGGCCCTCGGCATTTCCCGTACGGGGCCTTACCCCTCTTATCTCGGCTCGAAGGCGAGCAATATCAACGTCGCGATCGTCGTGAGATGCAAAATCAGGTGCAGCGTGTTCGGCGTCACGCTCTTGCGGCGTCCGCGCTGCGACGGAATGATGTACGGAATCCACCATGCCTGAACTTGTCCGAGAAAGAACGCGCCGTAACTGATCCACAGCCATCCGTACAGCCAACTTGGATAGGGCACGTAGCGATAGAACGAGCTGCACACGAGACCAAACGCAAACGGGAGCGTTTGCAGCGCGGTCACGGTGAGCAGTTGCGTGAACGTGCGTTCGGCACGGACGCTGCGCACGCGATTGAAGCGCCCGAGTGGAAGCCAATCTTGGAGCGCAAGAATGCTTACGTTTAATCCCTGCACCGCGAGCAGCAGATCGCGGACCACCGCGCCGTTCATCTCAGCCCCGCAGCTTCGCGATATCCGTACGATACGTGAGGTCGCGTGTACCGATGCGCCCGGCGAGCGCGTGCACCGCGTCGTAGGCGCGCGTGCGCGCCGTCGCAAGATCGTCGCCGAGCGCGCTTACCGTCAGCACGCGACCTCCGCCGCTTTTGACGGTTCCGTTTTCGAGCGAACTGGCGCCCCAGAAGGCCTGCACGCCGTCGCCGAGCGCAACGTCGGGATTGAGACCCGCGAGCGGCGTGTTGCTGCGCGGATAGTTGCTTGTGGCGAGCACGACGCCGACGCACTCCTGCGCCGAGAGCGACGCAAGGCTCAGATCCATTGCGCCGTCGGCGCATGACTTCAGCAAACCGGCAAAGTCGCCGCTGACGCGCGGCATTAACACCTGCGTCTCCGGGTCACCGAAGCGCGCATTGAATTCGATCACCGAGGGGCCGTCCTCGGTCCACATCAAGCCGCAATATAAAACCCCGACGTACCGTTCGCCTTCGGCGAGCAAGCCGCGCAACACCGGCGCGAGAATCCGCTCGCGTACCTGATCGAACAGGTCGTCGGGAAATCCATGCGGCGGCGAATACGCGCCCATACCGCCGGTGTTGGGTCCGGTGTCGCCATCGCCCGCGCGTTTGTAGTCGCACGCGGCGGCAAGCGGAAGCATTGCGCGGCCGTCGGCGAGGGCGAAGACGCTCACCTCGTGCCCCTCGAGCCGCTCCTCGAGCAGCACGTCGCTGCCGCCACCGGGAATTTTGCTCTTGCCGTACCACTCGGCAAGCACGACGCGCGCGTCGTTGACGGTATCGCAGACGACGACGCCCTTGCCGGCTGCCAAGCCATCGGCCTTGACTACGACGCCGCCGTACGTCCAATCGTCGAGCGCGTTGTTCGCCCCTTGCAACGAGTGCTCGATGACCGCGCGCGCCGTGGGTACACCATGCCGTTCCATAAACCGCTTTGAAAACACCTTACTCGACTCGAGCCGCCCGCTCGAGCGGTTTGGTCCGAAGACGAGCACGCCCGCGTCGCGCAAACGGTCGCCGACGCCGGCTGCGATCGCCGACTCTGGACCGAGCACGACCAGATCGATCTGGTCCGCATGCACGCGTTCGAGCAGCGCTTTGCCGTCGGTCGCTGCGATCTCCCAGTTCGTTCCGCGCGACGCCGTGCCGGCGTTGCCGGGCGCGGCGAAGAGCGCCTCGCACGACGGTGATTGCGCGAGCTTCCACGACAGCGCATCCTCGCGCGCACCGTTGCCTACGACGAGAATCCGCATCACAGGTAGCCCAAGGGGTCGACGTACGTCATACCATGACCTGGATCGACATGAGCATTGCAAGCACGGACGTCATCACAAACTCACTCCCACTCAACGGTTGCCGGCGGCTTCGAGGTAATATCGTAGGCGACGCGGTTGACGCCTTGCACTTCGTTGACGATGCGGGTCGAGATGCGTTCGAGCAAGTCGTGCGGCAGGCGCGCCCAGTCGGCGGTCATGCCATCTTCGCTCGTGATCGCGCGCACCGCGACCAGATTGGCGTAGGTGCGGCCATCGCCCATCACGCCGACACTGCGCACCGGCGTCAATACCGCGAAGTACTGCCAGGGGTGCGGCTCGAGGCCCTTGGCACCGTCGATCTCTTCGCGCACGATCGCGTCGGCGTCACGCACGATCTCGAGTCGCTCGGGCGTGATATCGCCGATGATCCGCACGGCCAGGCCCGGACCCGGAAAGGGCTGGCGTTGCACGATGTGCTCGGGCAAGCCGAGCACCCGTCCCAGTTCGCGCACTTCGTCTTTGAAGAGCGCGCGCAGCGGCTCGATCAGTTTGAAATCCATCTCCTCAGGCAGGCCGCCGACGTTATGATGCGACTTGATCTTGTGTCCGGCCTTACTGTCCGGCGTCTTCGACTCGATCACGTCGGGATAGAGCGTGCCTTGCACGAGATATTTGACGCCCGGAATCTTAGCTGCCTCTTCTTCGAAGACCGCAATGAATTCATGCCCGATGATGATGCGCTTGCGTTCGGGATCCTCGACCCCTTCGAGTTTCTTCAAGAAGCGTTCGCGTGCGTCGACCGTGATGACGCTGAGATGCATCACGTCGCGAAACGCCGCGACCACTGCGTGCGCTTCGCCCTTGCGCAGCAATCCGTGATCGACGAAGATACACGTCAGCTGTTCACCGATCGCCCGCGAAACCAACGTCGCTGCAACGGCGGAGTCGACGCCCCCGGAGAGCGCGCAGATCACCTTGTCGTTGCCGACTTGCGCGCGAATATCCGCAATCGCCCCGTCGACGAAAGAGTCCATCTTCCAATCGTCACCGAGCCCGGCGATCCCGTGCAAGAAGTTTGCAAGCATCGTAATCCCTGCGTGCGTGTGCACGACCTCGGGATGAAACTGCACGCCGTAGATCTTGCGCTTTGCGTCACCCATGATCGCGACGTTGCACCGCGGCGTCGAACCGAGCCCGATGAAGCCCGGCGGTAATTCCACGACCGAATCACCATGCGACATCCACACACGCGACCGCAGGGGCACGTCGGAGAGAAACGGTGAGTCGCCTTCGACGGTCGTCAGCGTTGCCGGTCCATATTCGGCGTGATCGAGCTTCACGAGTTTGGCGCCGAGATCGCGCGCAATCAGCTGCATCCCGTAGCAGATACCGAGTATCGGCAAACCGCTGCGCAGGATCTGCGGATCGAGCCCGGGCGCACTCGGAACGAGCGTACTTTCCGGGCCGCCGGAGAGAATTATGGCTGCGGGATTGCGCGCTGCGAGCGTGCTCCACGTAATGTCATAGGGCACAATCTCGCAATAGACACCAAGTTCGCGCGTGCGACGCGCGATCAGCTGGCTGTATTGCGCGCCGAAGTCGAGGATAAACACCGTCGGGGGCATCGAGCGCCCATTCGGCTTGCGCTCGCCGGCCCCTCGACGCCGTTTGGCCTACTTAGCGGCCGCCTGCGCTGCCTGGATCGTCTCGTCGTATTTGGGTTCTTGACTGATCTCGGGCACGAGCTCGACATAGGTCAGCCGCTTGTCTTTGCCGATGACGAAGTTCGCGCGCATCAAGAGCCCGTTCTCCTTGATCCGCACGCCGTAGGCGTAGCCGAAGGCATGGTCGCGGTAATCCGAGAGCAGATCGATCGTGACGTTCTCGGCGCCGCACCAGCGCACCATGGCAAACGGCAGGTCCATGCTGACGATGTAGGGCTTCACGCCCGCCGGCAGCTCGCCGAGGCGTTGGTTGAACTTGCGCGACTCGATCGCGCAGGTCGGCGTATCCAGCGACGGCACGACGATCAAGAGCGCGGCGCGCTTGCCGTGATCGGTGAGATCGTCGAGCGTATTGACGGCCATATTGGCGCCGACCAGATGCACTTCGGGCGCTTGATCGCCGACGCGCAATTCCGGACCTAGGAGTGTGATCGGGTTCCCGCGCGCGGTGACAAGACCAGCGCGTTCGATGGTTTGCGTTGCCATGTTGTCCTCCTGAGACTAGACCCCGATTCGCATCTAAAGAAAAAAGCCCGCTTGTTTCAAGCAGGCTTTCAACTCGGAAATTTTCGGCTGATTAGGCGCTCGGAGCCGCAGTGTGCATTAGCACATAAGGCTCAAGGCAACGAAGTCAGACGGAAATTAACGATACGAAGGACGCGATTGGAAGCAATCGCGGCAGTACACCGGCTTGTCGCCACGCGGTTGGAAAGGCACTTCGGCCACTCCGCCGCACTGGCTGCACGTCGCGCGGAACATTTCGCGCGGTGCACCGCCACCGCCGCCCGAACGGCCTGAGCCGCCACGGTTACCGCCGGCCGCCTTGCGGGCAGCCCGGCAATCGGGGCAACGATTCGGCTTATTGGCGAAGCCCTTCATTGCGAAGAACTCTTGCTCGCCGGCAGAAAACGTGAACTGACGCGAGCAATCGACGCAGTTCAGATATTCATCTTGATACATGGGATAACGAGGACTCCTTGAGGTTCTCGGAAGTAAATGTTCTCGGAATCGACTCGTTTAGCCCAACAATGGGAACCAGACCGCGAAACCTAGACGCCTCAGCCTACCATGCCCGGGCTAAAACCACAACTATCCCGATGCGGCAAGTGTCGCACCGGCCAAGCGAGAAGAGCGCTCGGACATGGAAGCACCCGATCGGCTCACGACCGCCGACCTTTTAGGTTTGCTCGAGATCCCAGTGGATGGCCGCATCCTCGCCTTTGGCTCGCTAACGGCCCCCTACGCCCTGGAAATTGCGGCGGCCCGGCCCGACGTGCTGATCGTGGTCTGCGACACCGAATCCGAGACGACCACCGAAGTCGCGGAACGTGCGGTTGCCGAACGCCTGGAAAATCTGGTCGTCGGTGATACGCCGGCCGGACCCCTAGTCGACCGCGCGCTGTGCATCGATAGCCTGGCAATGATCGTGCCCCAACACCTCGTCACGATTCGCACCGCGATGCTCCCTGGCGGCTACGCGGTCTTCGTTGAATCGAGCGCGCCCGACGCCGCACCGATCTGCGAAAAATTGCACGCAATGGGCTACACCGTGACCGATGCGCTCGACGGTGCACTGCCGGGTTCGACGGTTATCCGAGCTAGGTAAGAACCGCTTCCAACCGGTTGGCGTCGCGCGCCATCACGAGCTCCATCGCGATGCGTTCGCCGACGGATACGTCGCGGCCCCACCGGTATGCGGAGTAGGGCGTGTAACGCGTACCCGGTGAGCCCGGAATGCGCAGCGAGACGTCGTAGCAGACGAACTCTTTGGGCGGCCCCGCAACGATGATGCACTGCAGCGCAAACGGTCCTAGCACGCCCGGCGGATTCGCCTCGCGCGCCGCTGCGACAAAGCGCTCACCCATCTCAAAGGCCTTCTCGAGCGTCGATTCGGTAAGTGTAGCGGCAATATGTCCCGCCTCCTCCAGCCGCATCGGGACGTTGCGCAACGCTTCGAAGATCGCCGGCGGCACGTTGCGGAAGCCTTCGAGATTCGTCTGGCGCCGCGTATCCGTGCCCATGAGTTCGAGCTCACCGAGAAGCGGCGAGTAAAAGAAATTCAGATTGATCGAAGGGCCGAGCAAGTATTCCTCGATCACCGCATCGCGTAAGCCATCGAGCGTGAGCATGCCTTCGCGAATCAGCCGTTGACTCGTCGTGCGGTAGTCCTGCGGCGAGGAGACGAGAAAGAACGCGCGCTCGAAGCTGACCTTCGCGTGCGGCGCCTTGACCATCACCAGCCGGTCGATCTCGTCAGGCGCGGCGAATTGCCGCGGATAGCGAATCCCGGCCCGCTCCATCAGTGCGTACTGATTTCCGGCTTCGTCGCGCTCTTCGGCGCGCAGCAGATAGCGGTTCCCGAAAAACGGGATGCGCATACCGCGTTCGATCTCGTCGTAACTGAACTTCTGGTGCAAGTAGACTTCGAACGAACGGTTGGCGACGAAGATCGCGTTGCGCGCGAGCAATTGCTCTTGCACGCCGTCGTTCAAAATATCGGTAAACGCTGCAAGCTCGATCGTCTCGTCGACGCAGCCACGCGCTACCGGCGTCTCGCGCCGTTTGAAGTACTCGGTGTAGGTGCGTTCGCGCCCCCTTGCCGTTACGACGACGTTGCGCAGACCTTGCGCGCGCGCGCCGGACGCAACTTCGAGCGCCGAGTGGCTGCCGATCGAAGCGAGTGCAAGGCGCGACCGGTCATAGCCGGAAAGTGTCTGTGCGACGTCCACGACCGCCCGGTTAGTCCTCGACGGAGAGCTTTCCCGCCATTTGCGGTAGCACGAGCGTGCCATAGATCAGGACTGCGATCACCCCGACAATCGTCACGACGAGTGCGCTCATCAGCGCGACCGGCGACGGCGCCGCATCGAAGATCGAAATGCCGCCTGGACGCGGAGGAAGCGCCGGCAGAAGGTACGGATAGATCGTTGCCGCTGCCTGCAGTAGCAGCGACGCCACGAAGAGCGAGGACGCGCCGAACGCCGCGTATTCGCGTTTACCGAGCGCAGCGAAAAGCAACCACGCAAGCGCGGCGACCGAGAGCAGTGGAATGACGTCAATCCACGTGAGGCCGATGCCGCGCTCGAAGATCGTCGCGGCGCTGACCGCCACATAGAGCACGAGCACGACCCGCCACAGTCGCGGCACGAGCCGCCGCGCGCGTTCCGCAGCCGGGCCCTGCGTGCGCATCACCAAGAACGTCGTGCCGTGCAGCATGAGCGTCGCGACCGCGAAGATCCCAACCATCACGGCGTACGGATTGAGCAACTCGGCCAGATCGCCGGAGAAATAGCCCTGTGGACCGAGCGGCACGCCGTGCAGCAGATTGCCCAACGCCACGCCGTAGAGCAGAATCAGCAACAGGCTCGATCCAAAGAAACACGCGTCCCAAAACTGGTGCCAAAGTTCGCTCGGGAAATGCGCGCGTAACTCCATCGCCACGCCGCGAAACATCAAGAGCCACAACACGATGATAAATGCGAGGTAAAAGCCTGAGAACGATGAGGCATAGGCCTTCGGAAACAACGCAAAGAGCGCGCCGCCTGCGGCAATCAGCCAGACTTCATTCCCATTCCAAAATGGTCCGATCGAGCGCATCGAGCCCTCGCGCTCGCCGCCGGTACGGGCTACGAGCGGCGTGATTGCTCCGACGCCGAGATCGTAACCGTCGAGCAAGACGTACATCGTCAGCATGAAGCCGATCAGGATAAACGCAATGACGCTCATGCCGCGGCATGCTCCGCAACAGCGCTTGGTCCAAGCGCGATCTCGCGCAAGACCAGATATAAGAACAACACGCCGAGCAAGAAATACATACCGGCAAAGCCGATCAGCGTGAAGATGGCCTCGCCGCTCGCAACCGTCGGTGACACGCCGGCGGACGTGCGCATCAGCCCGTAGATGATCCACGGCTGGCGCCCGACCTCGGTCACGATCCAGCCGGCTTCACTCGCGATGTATGGAAACGGCATCCCCAGCATCAACGCCCAAAGCAGCGCGGGCTCCTCAAAGAGCCGCTTGCGCCACAGATAGAACGCGGCCAGCATCGCAATCGCCGCGAAGATCGTGCCGAGCCCCACCATCACGTGGTACGCATAGTACGTGAGTTCGACCGGAGGCTCCAACGTGTCGGCATAGGCGTTGAGGCCCTTCACGTTGGCATTGAAATTTCCGTAGGCGAGAAAGCTCAGAATGTCGGGCACGTAGATCGGATCGATCAGGTCGTGATCGTGCGAATCGGGCATACCGATGATTGCGAGCGGCGCATCCTTGGTGGATCGAAAGAGGCCTTCCATCGCGGCGAGCTTGATCGGTTGGTACTTCGTCACGTCGTCGCCGTTACGGTCGCCGGTCGGAAAGATCACCAGGATCGAAAAGATGAACGCCACGATCACGCCCGCATCGACGAATCGTCGCGCCAGGGCCAGCTCGCGTTTCGAGAGCACGTAGTACGCGCCGATACCCGCAACGACAAAACCGCCGGCGACGAGCGCGCCGCAGAGCACGTGGAGAAATTGCCACCATGCAAACGGCGAGAGTAGTACCGCCGCCAAGCTCGTCAACTCGATGACGCCGGATGGCGTAATTGCATATCCGACCGGATGCTGCATCCACGCATCGGTCGCGACGATAAAAAATCCCGAGAGCCACGAGCCGAGCCAGACCAAGACGGCCGACGCACCGAGGAGCTGCGGCGCGACGCGGCCTTTACCGTACAGCAGCACGCCGAGGAAGATCGACTCGAGGAAGAACGCGTACACGCCTTCCATCGCGAGCGGCTGGCCGATCACCGCGCCCGAGGCCGCCGAAAACGCCGCCCAATTCGTGCCGAACTGGAATTCCATCGGAATGCCGGTTACCACGCCGATAGCGAAGTTGATCGCAAAGATCTTGGTCCAGAACGCCGCCGCCTTGGCCGCATCGGCGTCGCCTCGGATCCCCTCGATGGTGTAGAGCGCGACAAACGGAGCGAGCCCCATCGTGGTGATGGGGAACAGGTAATGGAACATGATGGTGAACGCGAATTGGAGGCGGTCCGCGATCACGACATCCATTTAACGGCGCTCCCCCCGAGGCTCCGCGTCCATCAGTTACACTCCGTTTGTGCTCTTCGTTGACGGAAAGAGTTGATCGAGCCCGGTCTCCATCGCTCGCTCGGCCACGCCGACGAGGGCTGCGCCGAAGTTGTAGATGAACAGCTGCCCCATATCCGCGTCGCTGACCGACTGACCGTCGATCGCTCCGTCACAGTTCAACAACGACATCCGAAGCACTGCGTGCGAACGGCCGGTCGAAATCGACTGCTCGAGCCGAATCGACGGTACGACGATCGCCTGCGCATTATTCGCCGCGCAGAGCTGCGGCGCCGTCGCGATTGCCGTCAGATGATCGATCGTTGTCCCTGCGACAACTACCTTGAGCTTTCTCGCTTGCATCTGCGTGAGCAGCGAGTGCGTGATATCGCTGACGCGAGGGTCGGCGACGCCCGGCTGCCCGAACGGGATCAACAGGTAGGTCTGCACTGCGGGTGCGGAGGCGGCGGCGGCAGCAGCCGGGGGGCCGGCCGCCGCGGGCGGGTCGGCGATCTTGGCGCTCGCGAAGGTCGCCGTCTCGCTCTTGATCGCGTCGCGGAATGCCGCGTCGACGGCCGCTCCGGCATTCCCGGCGTTGTAGACACCCGACTGTGCTTGATCGCCGGTCGCAACATTGCTCCAGCGCACGACGCCGTCGCAGCCAACCTCGTCGAGACGGAATTCGACGTGCGTCTCGTTCTTGACAACGACTATCAGACTGACGGCAAAGCGCTTCTGCGATTGCTCGTAGCGTCCGTCCGGGATGAGCAACGCCGTTGCATTATTGTCGGCGCATAACTTTGCGGCATTTGCAACAGCTTCGAGGTGCGCCGTCGGCGCCGCCGTCGCGAATGTCACGCCGGCTGCGGTCAAGTCATCGGAAAGAACCTGCGTCACCGCGGCAGCATGCGGATCATCGCTTCCCGGCTCCTGATATGGAATGAGGACGAGTTTCCCCATCGGCGTCGTGGTTTGCGCCTGTGCAGAAATATGCAGGGCGGCCAGAACACAGCAAAATACGGCAACGGCGAAGCGTCGAAGAAGCACCATAGTCCCTCCGGTGGAAGCGCTTGTGTGCTTGGGCCTTTCGCCTTAGCGCTACGAGGGTCCGCTGGGACTTAATACCTTACGCGCTTCCGGTGAGTCCTGATATTCTACGGTGAGAATCGAGCGTATGTGTGCGGCCGCGGCCTTTGCGTCCTCGCTGTCCATCCGCTGAAGCGTCGTCAGACAACTGTAGAGCAGCATCGGCATATCCCGGTCGCGCGGATAGACCTTGTGCATGTCGTCGATCGACTGCGCTACCAGCTCGGTCTGGGCCGCCTCGCGATTGCCGTAGTTGTAGTCGAGCATGAAGTTGATGTGCTTGAGCTCGTTCTCGATGCCCAAGATCGAGTAGCCCATCTGCCCAAAGTATTCGTCCGCGGGCGCGAGGGTCGTCAGATACGCGTCGTGCGGCATCGCCGTCACGCTCACGATCGTCAGCGGCATCTTCAAATCCTTGATATGTTCTTCGATCTTATGCGCGTTGGCGCGATCGCCTTGGGTGTAATCGCCGTTGCCTGCATCGGCAATCTCGACCGCGCGCAAGAACTCCGGCCCGTACGTCGTCGGCAGGTGCGCGAGCGGAAAGTCCGGTTGCGCGGCTTTCTCAAAGGCAAGCGAACGCCAGGAGCGGTCGTTGGTCAGGAGCCACGCGCGCCAATTGGCTTCGACCGTTTGCAGACGCGTATCGACATCGGCCGGGTACGCCGCGGCGTTCGCGGCGGCATCCTCGTCGGCAAGCCGCGCCAGGTTTTCGGGATGCTCCTCGGAGTTCACGCGGTCGAGAAGGCCGTTTGCATCCGCCACGAGCGTGGGATCGCTGCTGTTGCGGCTGACCCATACCGCCGCCTCGCGCACGTACCAGACCGCCGCATCATGGTTGGTCAGCGGATCGTAGTGCAGACCCGACCCGATTTGCACGGTCAGTGTTTCGAGTTCGGCGAGTGCCGGATCATCCGGGCGCTGCAACGAGTATGCGCGGCCGGCATTGAAGATCGTCGAGAGGTAGATCTCTTGATCGAGAAAGTCCCACTGCGCGGCTTGGGCCTTATCGTAGGCGGCCTTCATCTGTTGGTAGAGGGTCGAGGGGTCCGCTTCGAGCGTCGCGCGCGCGGGCAGGGCACCCGCAACGAGGACCGCGGTCAACGCGCTCGCGACACCCAGATTCCTAAAACACCGAGCCATCATCCAAGACAAAACGAAGGTTGTTGGTCAAAAGTGCGTTTTTGATCTCGCGAGCGATGCGCCGCCCGGTCGACATCGGTTCGGAGTAGTTGAGATACGAGTACGGCGATCCGTCGATAAAGAGGTTCGTGCCGGCCACGATGCGCGCTGAAATCTCCATCACGTAGAATTGCATGTCGGGCGTGATGATCGTCTCGATGCAGAACGCACCGAAGAGCCCCTTGGGACCGGCGATCTCCTTGCTCACTCGTACCACGTTGTCGCCCATTCGTAACGCCTCGGCCAGCATCGACTCGCGCAAGCTGACCGGCTGATTCCCAACGACGACATAAGACGGGCTCACGTCCATGCCTTCTTGCGCCGCGGCGGGAATGCGGCCGAGTGAATCGACGTTGGTTTCGTAGCGCCGATCCATCGACATGATCTCGAGCCGATCCTCGAGCGGGGAATAAAAGTAGTGAATATAGACCGGAACGCCGATGATGTACTCTTGGATCGTGTACGCCTTCTTCAGCTCTTTCGAGCGTTGCTCGAAGTCGCGCGCGTCACGGATGAACATATAGCCTTTGCCGCCGCCCGCGCCATACAACTTCACGATCACCGGGCGATCGATCTCCTGGCCGCTCTTGAATTGGCGCGGCATCTTGATATCGGCGCGCGTAAGCCACTCGCGCTGTAATTCGCGGCTGGCTTCCCAATCGAGCACGGCTTTGTTCCCGAAGTATGGGATCGTCATCTTCTTGTGCTCTTCAAGCGAGAGATACGCCACGAACGAGCCGTGCGGGACGATGATCACCTTACGGCGCTCGAGTTCACCAACTAAGTTCGGAAACTCGGAGTAGCTATCGACCGCCATGACCTCGTCGATGAACGCGAACGAGCGATAGAGCCGTTCGGTGTCGCGATTCGCGACCGCGAGCGTGTGAAAGCCCTCGTCGTGCGCGCCTTTGAGAATCTGCAGCGCGGAGTGCGAGCCAAGCGTCGCGATAGTGTAGGGTCGGTTCATCCGTGGCTCCTTGGAAAAATTGCTCTTTCGATGGCGGGATTGCAGAGCAGCCGTTCCGCGGCCTGCGTCAGTAGGTCGAGGCTCGCGGGCACGCCGGGCGCGCGGTAGAGGCGCCAGCCGACGGGACGCTCGGCATCGTCTTGCACGATCCACACTTCACCCGCGCGCGGCGCGTCAGCCTCGAGCACCGTGACGCGATGCTTGTTGGGATTATAGAGCGACTCGTCTTTCTCGACGGCAGTCACGAGCGCTTGCGTTTCGGGCGCGTCCGCGAAACGCACGATCTGCGAGCGCTCGACACCCGCGACGTCGATGCCGAGGCGGCGCAGCGTGACCAGCGCCGTGTACGCGGCGTTGTCGGGAATCTTGAGATTGATGGCGACGGCACGCGTACTCATGTGCGGGCCAACGCTTCGACAAAACTTCGAAAGAGCACGGCACCGCCGGAAGTTGCGAGCATGTCGTCACCACGGCGCTTGTCGGGATGGTTGAACGTCCATGCATCACGCTCGGGATGCGGCATCAGCGCAAGTATGTTGCCGTTGTGGTTGATCAAGCCCGCAACACCGAGCGCCGATTGATTGGGACTGGCTGTGTCATCGACACTGCCGTCGGGATGCGCGTAGACAAACGCGATGTGGTTGCCGTCTTGCAACTCCTGGAGGCGTGCCGCATCGGCGGCGAGGCGCCCCTCGCCATTTGCAGTCCAGGCCGGGATCAGCGTCCCACGCGGAAGTGCGGCGGTAATCGCGCAGCGCGCGGGATCGATATTGAGCTTGACGTGTACGTGCGTGCAAACGAAGTGCGCCACGGGGCCGTTGCGAGTGAAGGCCGCCGTCGGCAGACGCACCGGACCGGTGCCCGGCACGAGGCCTGCCTCGAGGAGAATCTGCGCGCCATTGCAGATGCCGAACACGAGTTTTCCTCGCTGCGCGCCGGCGATCACGTGATCCATCGCCGTGTCGTGCGCGGCGATCGCGCCCGCGCGAATGCGATCCTCGTAAGCAAATCCACCAGGCAGCACGTACGCGTCGAACGAGGGCAATGTTTTCGCCCGGCTCCAGTGCACCAGGTGCGCGTCACCACCGCAGTCGTGCAGCAACCGCAACGTTTCATCTTCCGAGTTCGTGCCCGGAAAGACCAGCACCGCGATGCGTCTGCTCATGGGTAGACCTCGCGCAGCGGCGCGTACCACATATGGCGCAGACGATGAAGGTCGAACGCTTCGTCATGAATCGCAAGCATCGGGCGATCGATCGTGACTCCGATCTCGCAGACGCCGGGAACGTCGTCGGCGATGCCCTCGAACGCCTCGATGTCGTCGGCAGCGACCTCCACCACAAAACCGCCCGACTCGCCGAAGTACGCTTCGAGATCGCCAACGCTCCCGTGCGTCCATTGCCACGAGTCGTCGATCTGCGCACCAACGTACGGCTGTCCCTTGCGCATTGTCGCAAATGCCATCTCGCACAGTGCAACCACCAGCCCGCCGTTACCGACGGCGCGCGCCGAACGCAACAACCGCGCCTGCGCCGCTTCGTAAAGGAGATCGTGTTGCGCGCAAACCGTCTCGTAATCGATCCGGGGAAGATGTTCGTCGCCGCGGCCGAGCACGTCGAGCAGCACCGAACCACCGAGTGCGGCTTGCGGCTTGCCGATCAGATAGAGCACCGAGCCCGCTGCCTTGAACGGCATCGTCACGACCGTGCCGATGTCGTTGAATGCGCCGACACAGGCAACAATCGGCGATGCCGGGATCGCTTTGCCGCTCGCCGACTCGTTGTACAAACTCACGTTGCCCGAGACGAACGGCGTGTGGAACTTTTCGGCCGCGCGCGCGAGGCCGTCGATCGCGGTAACGAATTCGCTGTAATGATCGATCTTGCGCGGATTGCCGAAGTTGAGGCAATCGGTTAGCCCGATCGGGCGCGCGCCGGTGGCGACGACTTTGCGCACCGCTTCGTAAACGGCGTGCTCGGCGGCACGGCGCACGTCGATGTGGCTGTATCGAGGATTGCCGGCAACGGCCAGCGCGACGCCGAGCCTGCTTCCGGGAATCGGAGCCAGCACACCGGCGTCGGCCGCGCCACGCGGGATGACCGTGCATCCGCGCACGACCGCATCGTAACGCCGATAGAGCGGCTCGCGCGAGCACACGTCCCCGTGCGCCAGCACGCGGTCGAGCAACTCGTCGAGTTGCACGCCCGTAACCAGCGGTCGTTCGCTCGTGGCTTCGTGCGCCGGACTCTCCGACGAGGGTAACTCGTCGCGGATCGAACCGGTGAGGAACTCGATATCGACGTCCATCACCGTTTTGCCTTGGTGCGTCAGGACGTAGTGCTTGTCCGCGGTCACCGTGCCGATCTTCACGGCGCGCGCATTGTAGGCAATCTCCGGGAGCGTGAACTCTTCGTTATAAACTCGCAGCAGCAGCGGCGTTACCGAAGGCGGGACCGCCCACAAAAGCCGTTCTTGCGTTTCACCGACGGCGATCACTTCAGGACGCATTCCGTCGACGGCGACGTTCACCGCATCGAGATCGATGCGCGCGCCGTAGCCGCCGGCCGCGGTGATCTCGGCGGAGCAGCCCATAATGCCGCCCGCGCCCAGATCCTTGAACCCGACCGTCACTCGTTGTTCGTGCAACAGCGCAAACACACGATAACTCGCGCGCATGATCACGCTTTTGAGAAATGGGTCGGGGACTTGTACCGCGCCCTTGTTCGACGCTTCATCCGCGGCATCGAGCGTGAGCGACGAGAACGATGCGCCACCGAAGCCGCTGGGATCGGTTGCCTTCCCGACGAGGACGAGATCCCAGCCGTCGGCGCCGGCCGGCGCGTACGAGTGAATGATCTCGGACTCCTTGACGACGCCCATCGCAACGACGTTGACCAAACAATTGTCGTCGAAGCGCTCATCGAAGTAGACATCGCCTGCGATGTTTGGGACACCGATCGCGTTTCCGTACGCGCTGATGCCGTCAACGACGCCTTGCGCGACGTAGCGCTGATGTGCGTGCGGGTCGTCGATGCGGCCGAAGCGCAGCGGATCTGCGACGGCGATCACATGCGCGCCCATGCAGAGCACATCGCGCACGATGCCGCCGATTCCGGTGGCTGCGCCTTCGAACGGCACGACTTGCGAGGGGTGATTGTGTGATTCGTGCGCGATCACGATGCCGTACCGTTCGCCGTTGTGTTCGCCCAGGTGTAGAATGCCCGAATCTTCCGCCGGTCCGAGGACGACGAACGTTCCGGTCGTCGGCAACCGTTTGAGTTGATGGCGGCTGGACTTATAGCTGCAATGCTCGCTCCACTGCGCGTCAAAAGCGTGGACTTCGACCGTCGAAGGTTCGCGCCCGAGCCGCTCGCGAATCCGCGCAAGCTCATCCGAGCGCAGCGCGACGTTCGCGGCTTCAGCCATTTTGCGGTTGCTGTTGTTGTTGTTGCAGGGCCGCGTCTGCGTGCAGCACGGTCGAGCGCGCATTGGCTTGCATCAGCAACGTCCGTCCATATAACACCGTGTCGTCGAGCGCAAGCAACTTCGAGGCTTGCAACGCAAGCGACGTAGGATCGCCGTCCCACCACAAGACCGGCGACGATGATGCAGCGTCCAGCATCGCGCGCAGCGTGTCGTCGCCGGCAATGGCAACGAAAAACAATCGTGCGAACGTCGCCTCGAGCTGCTGCACCAGTTGCAGCACGTAACCGGGCGTGCGCGTAGGGCTGGCAACGTGGCGGATCGTGGGCAGCCCGAGCTGTTGCAGCGCGCCGATGGCTGCGTTGAGATCCTCGCCGCGATCCGCGCTGTCGGCTACGAGCGCCGCCATACCGGGCCGCATTACGGGGAACGTGCCGACCAGATCGGCGACGTGTTCGTAGGCGGTTTTGACCATTGCAAGCGCTTCGTCATCGACGACTTGCAGATTTCGGTACATCTGCTTGTCGAGCATGCGATCTTCACGTCCCTGCGGCCAAATGCGCCACGAGTCGTTGTCGATCACGTCGGCGATCACCAATTGGCCCTTGTCGTTGCCGGCCGCCAACCGGCCGAACTCGACCTTGAGATCGACGAGCAACACGTCGCGTCTGCGCCAAGCATGCGCAAGAATGTCGAACGTTAGCCGCGCAAGCTCGCTCATCGCGCCGACCTCGGCCGGGGTTGCGATACCGCGCGCAATGATGTCTTCCGCCGTGATCTGGGGATCGTGGTTCGCGTCGTCCTTCAGAAAGAATTCGATAACCCGCGGCACCAGCAGCATCCCGCGCTGCACGCCCGGATTTCGGCGCGCGAACGAGCCCGCGGCGACGCCGCGCACGACCACTTCGAGCGGAAGCATGCCGGCTCGGCGCACCAGCATCTCGTTGTTGTCGTCATCCTCGCCGCCGCTCAAGTAATGCGTCGGCAAGCCACAAAGATTCAACAAGCGAAAGACCCGCGCCGTCGTCTGCGCCGCCAGCCGCCCTTTACCCGCAATCACATTCTTGCGGGCTCCATCGCCCGCCGAAATGTTATCGGTTTGCACAACCACAAGTTGATCGGCGTGACCCGGATTCTCGTATAAGACCTTCGTCTTGCCCGATGCAATTTCCACACCCTTATTCATGATTCGTCATCCCTAGAGACACGGTTCCGCGACCGAGGAAAAGTTCGCGATTGCGCTGGAGCCCGGAGGGCGAGAAGCGCATTCGCGTCACCGCACGCGCGACACGAGGTCGCGCACCCCTTTTCCGAGGCGCGGAACCGTGTCGAAAGCGGAACCGGGTCGAAAAAGGATGACAAATCATAGCTCTACTCTCTTCTGCTTGGGGAAATCCGGTAATGCATCGATGCGGTCGGCAAGCGTGCGCGCGCGCTGTGGAGCGGTGCCGACGTGTTTGCCCGGGTCGAGCAGCCGCCGAATCTCGGCCGGATCGACGAGCGCGGTCAGCGTGGTGTCGCCGGCAAGCGTTTGCGCGAGCGGATTGTCTTCGCCGCGCGCGAGTGCATCCCACGCCTGCATGGCTGCAGCGCGGATGCGTTCGTGCAAGGCTTGGCGATCGCCGCCGGCGCGCGCAGCTTCCATCATGACGGCCTCCGTTCCGGCGAAAGGACCGTAGGTGCGCAGGTTGTGCGCGATGCGACGCTCGTCAACGCGCAACCCGTCGATCACCTTGCGAGCGAGCGAAACGATCTCGTCGGCGCAAAGCAGTGCCTCGGGCAAAATCGTGCGCCGGTTGGCGCTGTCATCGAGGGTACGCTCGAGATAGTTGGTCGCGGCATTCTGCCACGCGACGTCGGCGTACCCCGCGAGCAGTCGCGCCAACGAATCGATGCGTTCGCTCAAGATTGGGTTGCGTTTGAACGGCATCGCCGAACTCCCGACCTGCGCGCGACCAAACGGCTCGGCGACTTCGCCGAATCCCGGGCTGCTCAGAATGCGCACGTCGGCGGCAAATTTTGAAAGAGATGCACCCAGACCCGCGAGTCCTGAGAGCAACAAGTAATCGAGTTTGCGCGGATAGGTTTGGGTGCTTACGTCCCGCGCCGCTAAGCCGAATTGCTCGAGAACGTACGCTTCGAGCGCAGCCGAGGTGCCGCGATGATCGAGCAGATGTTCGTATGAGGCGGCGGTGCCGACCGCACCGCGCAGCCCCTTTGTCGTTAACTGCTCGAAGACGAAGCGTAGATTGGTGTCGTCGATGAGCAGATCTTGCGCGTAGACGGCGAGCCGGTAGCCGAGGGTCGTCGGTTCCGCCGGCTGCAAGTGCGTGAACGCCATGCAAACCAGGTCCGCATGCTGCCGAACCTTCCCCGCAAAACTTTGCAGCAATCCATCCAGGCTAGCGCCGACTTCGGCAAGCGCGAGGCGCAGCCGATAGGTCTCGACGGTATCTTCGATATCCATCGATGTCGCGCCGAGATGGAGTTTGCCGCCACCGATCGTGGCCTGTGAGGCAAAGACGCGGATCTCGGCCATCAAATCATGGTGAATCTCGCGCTCGATCGCAAGCGCCGCCTCGATATCGATGTCGCCTGCGTGCGCGCGGAGGTCCGCAACTTCAGCGGCGGAGACGAGGCCCTCGCGCGCCTGCGCCTGCGCGAGTGCCACCCAGACCGCACGCCAGAGTTTGCGGCGTTCTTCCTCGGAAAAGAGCGTGCGTAGCTCGGCGCGGCCGTATCTCCAAGAGAACGGCGAGGCGTACGTGCGATAATCCATGGGACGAAGGCGCTCTTCGCCTTCGCCTAAAGGGCTGCCTCGTCGTCTTTGGTCGGAGGTTCGGCAGCCACGCTGCGACGCGGGAAGTCCACCAGCTCGACGATCACGTGATCGGGCACGCCGATGTCAATTGCGCGAAGTGCCGCAGCGCGACCGGCCTCATCGACGAAATGGCGCAGTTGCTCCTCGGTCATCCCGGCGGTCTGCGCCTCGAGGCTCTCCATCGCCGCGTTGAGGTCGAACCCCAGCGGCTTGTCACCGAGCAGTTCGAGCAGCTTCGCGCGTCGCGCTTCGGACGCGAGCTCGGTCAGATCGATGAACTCGGGGAAACGGCTGCGTAGCTCGGGATCGAGCGCTCCGGCATCCGCGGTCTCGGCAACGATAAAGATCGGCTCTTTCCGTTCGGTCAACTGGTCAATTGTCACCGCGAGGTGCGCGATCGAGCCAGGATCCCCGTAGGCCGGAACCTCAACAGCAATGATCGCGGTGGCTGCCTCGCGTGCTTGCAAGAGCGCGGTATCGATCTTATCGATGTTGGCGAGTAGCACCGGCAGCCCGGTCTGCTCGGCGATGTTCTTCAGCGTGCGTTGGCGCGCATCGGCGGCGGGGCCGGCAATGAGCACCGCTCGCGGCACCGTGATGCCTTGCGACTCCATCGTGCCGACGTGGGCGAACATTGCAGCCAGCATGCGGTTGCGTTTGATCACCGGCTCGGGGAGCGCGACATCGGCCGGCGTTTCTTCGCCATCGTGCACCTCAGCCGTATCGAGCACGATCGTCGGCGCATCCGCGTTCGCCGCCGATGCCGGCGGTGCGAGATCAATAACGGCGCCGAAGCGCGCGATGACTCCCTCATCGAGTCCGTCGCGCGTCGTTGCTCCGGCGACGACCCAGGCGCCGATGTGCCCTTCGAGTTGCTCCCACTCGGTCCAGAGCGCTTGCACCACTTCTTTGCGCATCGCTTCGTACGCCGCGGATCCGGTTATCGAGAAAAAGCGTTCCGCTTCGTCAATAAAGATGATCGAACGCGCCCGCTTCGACGTCGCGAAAATCCGTCCAACCGTCGACGCGCCTTGCCCAACGTAACCGATCTTGATCTGCGAGAACGACAAATGTAGGAGCGTCGCGGCGGCGGCACGCGCGACCGCTTGCATCACATCGGTAAGATCGACGCGGTCGCTGCCGATCAAAAAGAGTCCGCGCCGCACTGCGGGATCGTCGAGCCGGAACAGAATGATCTGATGGATCAATTTATTGCGCACCGTCGCCGGCAGCGGGAGCGCTTTGACGATCGCCGCGGTGCCGTCGTATTCGCGTAACTCTTCTTCCATCCGCCGCACGCGGTCGTCGAGGGCTTTGCGCTCGCCGACGCGTGCCACGATCTCACGGAACTCTTCGGCTTGCGTAGCAACTTGCGGCAAGTGTCGCTCGAGGGCGCGCTGGAAGAACACGCCGTACGAACGGATAAACGGATTCTCGAGATCCGCGTGGACCAAGGTCGGTTTCTTGTCCGGAAAACGCGTCAGCAGGACGTTGCTGCGGCGTTCGTCGATGACTTCGACGAACGTTTCGGTCAGCGCGTCGCTTTCCCGAACGCCGGGAATCTTCCACGCACGGTCCTCGAGCGCGCCGTCGGTCGGGCCGTCATAGCCAATTAACGGATGATTCAGGCCGGGCTCATAGCGCGTAAACGCGACGAAGCGCACGTCTTTCCCATCGCTTCCGAGATAACTCGTGCGAGCCTTCTTGATCGGCGCCAAGCACTGATCGCGCGCGACGAAGTAGCCGATACACGCGAGGACGAGGAAGGCCCCGAGCGCGAGCACGACGCCACTGCCCTGCAGCGCATAGATCGCGCCCGCCGCGACGAGCACGAACACCGCCGCGATGACGATCTGATAGGCACCGGTCCACCCCAGGGTCAACGCGTTGGTGATCGTATCGCGCTCGCGCATGGCCTGTTGCTGGCCGTAAACGTCGCGCCACACGGCGTTGACCATGTTGTCGAGGGAGGTGCGAATCGAGACCATCCGCTCGCGGTCAGCAGCGATCAGCCTATCCAGCTCGTCACGCTCGGCACGTACCCGCTCGACATCGTCCGAAAGCTGCTGCTTGGGGTCAATGTCGTACGAATCAGCCGGCGCCGTATCGACGACGTCCATAACTTCTACAGTTATCGGCAGTTAGCGCCGGCCCAGGCCGGCAAGCTCGGCGGTGATGCGTTCGACCAACGTACGGTGATCGTCGGGGTCGCCGCCGGCCGCGCCGGTCACGATCGCCTCCACGCCCAACACCGCCCGCTCGTAGGCGATACGGGCACGGCGCTCGCCCACGCGCCCGGCGATCGGCCGCAGGATCCGTTCGCGCCACTTGGCCCGTGCCGGCAGCTCGCCGCCGGGCCGCGCGAGCTCCCAGAGCAGTCCGCACTCGGTGGCAAGCGCCGAGAGCAGCGGTATCGCCGCGCCGCGCGGGTCGTTGGCAAAGAACTCGTGTGCGATGCCGAGCGCTTCACCGACGTGTCCTTCGACCAGCGCACTTGCATAGCGGTAGGCTTTCGGATCCTCGATGGCAAGCGACTCACCCTCGAGCGCTTTATAGGTGATCTTCTTGCCGAGGAGCGCGAGTTTTTCCAAGTCGTTACGCACGCCGGCAAGATCGGCTTCACTGCGCGCAAGTTCGCTGCGTACGCGCGGCTCCGCACTTGCGCCGAGGCGTTCCAAAACCTCGTCGACATAGCGCGCGCGCGTGTCTTCATTTGCGGTAGTATCGATCCGCAAGGCCGCGCGACCGGCCTGCGCGCCGAGCGGTTGCGGCCGTTGCGAGCGCGGTGAGAGCAGATCCATCACGATCAGCGTATTGCCGTCCGGCACCGACTCCATGACGTCGAAGAGATCGCGCCGCTGCTGCGCCTTGAGTGTTTGCGCGTCGGTTACAACGACCACTCGCCGGTCGGCGAGAAACGGCATGGCCTGCACGGCTTCGCGAGCGCGTGCGGCATCGGTCCAATCGCTCGCCGAAATGCGCTCGAGGTTCAACTCGCGCATGTCGGGCGGGAGAAGACGCTCGAGCAAGACGTCGAGCGCGCGCTCCGCGAGCGCCCGTTCCGTGCCCTCGACGACGACGAGACTTCCGATTTTCGGCGCCTTGTCGATAAAATCATAGAATTTCACTTGAAAGGGCCCCCCGCGAAGATACTCGCGTTCGGGCGCAATTCCAAGGCCGGAATGGTCTCATGATATGGCGGGTGGATGACGCCATATTCCGTGATGAATGCCGTGATCAGATGTCCGGGCGTCACATCGAAGGCCGGGTTAAAGACGTTCGTGCCGGTGGGCGCGACGGCTGAGCCGCCAAACGACGTTACTTCACTTGCCGCACGTTCTTCAATCTGAATCGGCGCGCCGGATTCGATCGAGAAATCGAAGGTCGAGCGGGGCGCCGCCACATAGAACGGGATGCCGTGATGAGCGGCGAGGATCGCGAGCCCATAGGTACCGATTTTGTTCGCGGTATCGCCGTTGCGCGCGATGCGATCGGCTCCGACGATCACGAGATCGATGTTCTTGCGCGCCATCGTTAGCGCCGCGGCACCGTCGACTTGCAGCGTTGCATCGACGCCGGCGTGCGCGAGTTCAAAGTAGGTGAGTCTGCCGCCTTGCAACAGCGGGCGTGTTTCATCAACGAACACATGCGGATGTTTGTCCGCGCGCTGCGCGGCGATGATGACGCCGAGCGCCGTGCCGCCGCCGGCGGTCGCGATCGGTCCCGTATTACAGTGGGTGAGGATCTTGGCACGTTTGGGAATGAGATCGAGCCCGGCGTTAGCGATTGCGGCGTCGATTGCAATCTGCTCGCGGTGAATCGCTTCCGCTTCCGCGCGCATGTCCCCGGCGGCGAGCACGCGATCGACGGCCCATGCGAGGTTGACCGCCGTCGGACGCGCGTCGCGCACGCGCCGCGCCGCTGCCGCAAACTCCTCATCGCTCGCGATCAGGTCGCGGAGCATCGCAACGCCGTAGGCCCCGAAGATCCCAATTGCGGGCGCGCCGCGCACGGCAAGTGTTTTTATCGCGTCTTCGATTTCGTCGACCGTTCGCGCGCGTCGGCGCTCGACGGTGTGCGGGATCAGCCGCTGATCGACGTAGGTCAACGCGTCGCCGTCGAAGGCGACGGCGACGAGCTCATGTGGGGGTAGGGGTGCCATGGCGGAATCCCTTTCGGGATTTCCGGCTTAGACCCCGGCCGGAACCTGGGCGGTGAAACAGGTGCGGCAGTACACCGGCCGATCGCCCCGCGGACGGAACGGGACGGTGGTGTTGACGCCGCACGAAGCGCAAACGGCCTCGAAGTTCGGGCGGGCTCCCGATGGCGCGGCCCCGTGATCGCCGTTCTGGGCCCGGCGGGCCTGACGGCATTCACGACAGCGCTGGGGTTGGTTCTGAAAACCCTTTTCGGCGAAGAACTGCTGCTCGCGGGCCGAGAACACGAATTGATTGCCACAGTCCTTGCAAGTGATCATCTTGTCTTCCACTGGGTCGGAGCCTCCGGGAGCTAATCAACCGTTAAGACCGGGTAATTTGCGACTTTAGTAAGACGCCTCCCTCCCGGCCACCGTCGAATTCCTGAGCCCTTCTCACGGCTGCGTTAGCCTCAGGCGGAATGCTGCCGTGGGTTCCCACCGTTGTTATCGGTGAACGTCTACCTGCCGATCCGCGCCTCGTCGATCAGTCGGGGCACGCGCTGCGCTGGAGCCAACTAAACGGTAGGGCGCTTGCCGTAACCTTCATCTACACACGCTGCACCGAGAGCGCCGAATGCCCGGCAATCTCGGCAAAGTTTGCGCGATTGCAGCACGAGATTCCGGCCAACGCGCGGCTCGTCGAAGTGACCCTCGACCCGGCGCACGACACCCCGTCCGTGCTTCGCCGCTACGGGGCGCTCTTCGGCGCCGACCCCAAACGCTGGACGCTGGTCACGGGCGATCCGCAAACCGTGCTGACCCTCGCCGAGCGTTTCAAGGTCACGGTAGCGCCCGGGCGCACACCGGGCACGCTCGAACACGGCGAAGCGATCGCGGTCTTCGATACGCAGGAGCGGCTGGTTTCGCTGACCGCCGGCAACAGTTGGCAACCGCGTGAAATTTTGGCCGCATTGCAAAGCGCGAGCGGTCAGCGCAGCAGTTTGCCGGATCGATTCACGCTTTGGTTCCGGAATTTCGGCATCGCGTGTGGCGCGTTGCTCACAGCGAGCGATCGCTTCGCGCGTCCGCTGGCGCTCGCCGTTATTCTCGCGCTCTTTGCGCTTGTTGCCGGCGTGTCGTTCGCGGTGGTGCGCGCTCTGCGCGATATCTAAGTGGATCCTACGAGCGGAACCCTGCGCGCGGCAACTTCGTCGGGATCGTGACCAGCGTTGCCGCGGCAATCGCCGCCTCATAGCCCTTGTCGCCGCGTGCCGGGTCGGCACGCTCCTGCGCTTGCGCCAAGTTCTCGGTGGTAAGCACGCCGAATCCGATCGGCACCGCGGTCGCGAGTTGCACGTCCATGATCCCGCGGGCGCATTCACCGGCGACGAAATCGAAGTGGGGCGTATCCCCGCGAATCACCGCGCCGAGCGCAACGATCCCGTCGTAGCGGTCCGCTTCGATCAACTTGCGTGCGGCAAGCGGAATCTCAAAGCAGCCCGGCACCTCGACCAGGTCGATATCCTCGCGCTCGACACCACAGTCGTTCAATGCGCGCACGGCACCGTCGATCAACCAATCGCTTACGTCGCGATAGAACCGTGCCGCGACGATGGCGAAATGCCGGCCCGCCAGTTGGGGCAGCGCGGTCTTGCCGTTGGCATCGCTCGGCTTCACGACGCGACCGTCTCGTCGAGTATGTGCCCAAGCTTCGCGCGCTTGGTCGCCATGTATTTCTTGTTGTGGACGGTCGGCGCGATCTGCATCGGCACGCGACCGACGATGGTGATCCCGTACCCCTCGAGGCCGAAAATCTTGCGCGGATTATTGGTAATCAGCCGCAGCTCTTTGATTCCAAGGTCGGCGAGAATCTGCGAACCGATGCCGTAATCGCGCTTGTCGGCCGGGAGTCCGAGGGCGAGATTCGCCTCGACGGTGTCTGCGCCATGATCTTGCAATTCGTACGCGCGCAGCTTGTTAGCCAGACCGATCCCGCGGCCTTCCTGGCGCAGGTAGAGAAAGACACCGCGCCCTTCCTTAGCAATCATCTCCATCGCCCCGTCGCGCTGCGCCGCGCAGTCGCAACGAATCGAGTGCAGCGCATCGCCGGTAAGACATTCCGAGTGCACGCGTACGAGCACGTCTTTGCCGTTACTGATATCACCCATGACGAGTGCGACGTGTGTGTTGCCGTCGATCGTGGTTTCGTATGCGATGCCCTTCCACTCGCCGGCAGTGGTAGGAAGGTTGAATTCGGCGACGCGTTTGACGAGTTTTTCGGTGCGCATACGATGGGCGATGAGATCCTTGACGGTGATGAGGCGCAGACCATGGCGGTCGGCATAGTCCCGTAACCCGTCGAGGCGCTCCATCGTTCCGTCGTCAGCCATAATTTCGCAGATCACGCCGGCAGGGTAGAGTCCGGCAAGACGCGCGAGATCGACCGAAGCCTCGGTCTGTCCGGCGCGCACCAAGACCCCGCCTGCGCGCGCGCGCAACGGAAAGGTGTGTCCGGGCCGCAAGAAATCGGCTGCTACCGCACCCGGATCGAGCAACTTCTTTATCGTCGCGGCGCGGTCGTGCGCGGAGATGCCGGTCGTGGTGAGTCCGCGCGCTTCGACTGAGACGGTGAAGGCGGTTTCATGCACGGCCGTGTTATCGCGAACCATCTGCGGAATTTGCAAGTCGTCAAGACGCGAGCCCAAGAGCGGTACGCAGATCAACCCGCCGGCTTCTTTGCGCATAAAGTTGATCGCTTCGGGCGTCACCTTCTCGGCCGCCATTACGAGATCGCCTTCGTTCTCGCGATCCTCGTCGTCGAGCACCACCACCATCTTGCCGGCGCGGATGTCCTCGATTGCGTCTTCGATGGCGTCGAACGGCGAGGTGCGATCGCTAGGCCCAGGCGCGGGTGCGAGCTCCGGCAGCACCGCGGTCAGGCGCTGCAGCGTGCGATACGACGGCTCACGCCGCCCGGCGCGCAACAGCGACACCGCGGATTCGGTGATCCCGGCCTTCGCCGCCAGCTCGGCGGCGGAAAGACCCGCGGCGTCGATCGCGGCGTTGAGGGAGGCGGCAAAGTGGCTCATGGCCCTACCAGGCTAGGGCCGGACTTGACACATGTCAAGACGGCCCGCACGAACCCAAGCCCGCTTTACCGGATTTCGAAGCGATAGCCCGATGCGCGCGAGCCGACCAGCCGCCCACTGGCGTGTGAGCCATTTTTCTGGGTGGCCGGGTAGTCTTTGGTGCTCGACCCGATCCGGGTTCCGCCCCTTCCGCTGCACTGCGCGCTGGGCCGCACTTCCGCGAGGAACCTTATTTGCGGCGTTAGGCCGCGATAGTTGAACACGATCTGCCCCTGGAGTACGCCATTGGGAGCAACCCAGTTCGGCCGGCCGTTTCCATTGTTGATGCGCCAGTGCGCTTCGCTTTTGTACGACCAATAGGTCGTGATCCACGCGCATGCGTCGGACGCGTTGTTCACGGTATATGCGAGTATCAAACGGTCGTTGTTCTGCGCCATCGACGGCGCGGCGAGCGCGATGAGCAGCGCCACTACGGCGATGGCAAAGCCGCTGCGAGAGAGCTTCATGGAGCCTCCGATTCGGGTTAGTGCGAACGGCTGTGTTCCTCTTCCTATACGCCTAGACCCCTAAACGGTTCAACAGGCGAGACATGCGATATGGCCGGTCGTTTTTGCAAATTGTTGGATACGTGCATCCCTTGTTGCAAAACGTGCGCCGTACGCCGCCGCTGTTGCAATCAGGATGCGATCGCAGGTCATTGCCCCGGGCTGCCTTTTCCAGCTCTCACTCGGGATCATTCACTTCTTACCCA
>DATJOM010000084.1:0-7605 GCA_035507095.1 Candidatus Acidiferrum sp. | reverse complement strand
GTGCGCATCAAACTCGGCGGAATCTCGGCATTCGCGCCGATCGGCGTGCCGGCAAATCGTTCGCGCGCGACTCGGCGCGCGTCAACCACGCGGTCGCGAATCGCGGGCGACCGTTCCGCGCCATCGCGCCGAACCATGTCGTCAAACGGAACGCGTGCGATTTCGATCTGCAAGTCGATGCGATCCAGCAGCGGGCCGGAGAGCTTGCTGATGTACTTCGCAACGCTGGCATCGTCGCAGCGGCACTCCGCGCCGCGTAAGCCGCGATAGCCGCACGGGCACGGATTCATCGATGCAACCAATTGAAAGCGCGCAGGATACGTGAACGTCCCGGCCGCGCGCGCAATCGTCACCGTGCCCTCTTCGAGCGGTTGACGCATCACTTCGATCGCGCCGCGACCGAATTCGGGAAGTTCATCCAGAAAAAGCACGCCATGATGCGCGAGGCTGATTTCGCCCGGCCGCGCCATCGGACCACCGCCGACGAGCGCGGCTTGGCTGATCGTGTGATGCGGAAAGCGGAAGGGTCGCGTGCTCACAACGCCGGCGTGGTTCGTGAGCAAGCCCGCGACGCTATAGATTTTGGTTACGTCCAACGCTTCGCCGAGCGTCATCGGCGGCAGAATCGACGGCAGGCGTCGCGCAAGCATCGTCTTGCCGCATCCGGGCGGTCCGACGAAAAGCAGATTGTGTCCACCTGCCGCCGCGATTTCCAATGCTCTCTTCGCCGCCAATTGACCGCGCACATCAGCCAGATCACCGTGCACGAGTGCGCCGGCCGGATCAAGTGCCGGTGCTTGCGTATGCCGTCGCCACTGCGCACCGTTGCCGAGAACTACCGCGACGGCGGTTTGCAATGAGTCGACGGCGTAGAGCTCGATCCCGTCGACGAGCGCCGCTTCATCGGCATTCCGAGCCGGTACGATCAACTTGCAAAAGCCTGCGTTGCGTGCGCCGAGCACCATCGGTAAGATGCCGTTGACTGGGCGCAACGTGCCGTCGAGCGCGAGCTCTCCGAGCGCGATAAACCCTTGAATCGCGAGCCGGTCGATCTGTTCGTCGATTGCGAGCAGCGCGAGAGCGATCGCAAGATCGAACGCCGGCCCCTCTTTACGCACGTCGGCGGGGGAAAGGTTGACGAGCAGCCGTCCGGCGGGATAGGCAAATCCCGAGTTGAAAATTGCTGCGCGGACGCGCTCGCGCGCTTCACCGAGGGCGCGGTCGGGAAGGCCGATTATCGTAAAGGCGGGCGTACCGGCGGAACTATCTGCTTCGACGCGAACGACATAGCCCTCGATTCCGAGCATCCCGGCGCAGAATGAAAGTGCGAGCATATCGCGTTCATACTGCGACGAGGGCGTTTAATAACTAGAGGACGTGCGTCTTTGGGACATTCGGCTGTGCTCCAAGATGCCATAATCCTGTGAGGGAGAACACACATGCGCTATATTGCTCTGGTCCTAGCCCTCGGTTTTCTGGCGCTCGCCGCGCCCGCTAGTGCGCAGCAGCGTCATCTAGTTTTCACGCATAAGCTCTTCAAAGTGGGCCGGTGCGACGCCGAGGCGAACGTATCGACGACCTATTCCGGATACACTCCCGGGTTTTATCCCTATGCACGCCCGTGGTATTGGGGCGACCCATACGGCTACGGCTTCTATCAACCACCCGTAACAACGACCAACCCCACCATGTACGTCGATTTTACGAACATCACGGACAAAGTGATAAAGGACGTAGTGTGGGGATTGTACGCGAACGGCCGACTCGTCGCTGAAGCGCGCGACGTCGGAACTTTCTCACCCGGGGCCGAGATCAAGCATAAGTATGGGATCAGCATTAACGCGTTTCCGTTGCAAACGGCATTACCGCAATGCATCGCGCTAGCTGTAACCTTTGCTGACGGCACGCACCTGCGCAATCCGAACCTGCCGCACGAGCGCCGCGAGATGTACGCGTCGCCGCCGCCCGGCGCAGGTCCGCCCGCAAGCCCACTCCCCTAGCAGATCGGTGGCGATCCGTCGTGCTAGTGAGCGCGGCGGATCGCCGGTGCTACGATGCGTACCATCAGCACTTGTAGCACGGCTGCCGCCGGTACGGCGAGGAACGCCCCCGGGATGCCGAGCAGCGTACCGCCGATTACCGTCGCAAGGATTATCAGCAGAAAACTCAGCTGCACGCGCTGACCGAAGATGATCGGCGAGAGCACGTTTTGGTCGATGATTTGTACGACGCTGAACACGACGAGTGCGATCAGCATCTTCGTCCAGCCGCTCGTGGCGAGCACGACAATCAGGATGATCGGTCCCGAAATCACGGCGCCGACCATCGGGATCGCCTGAAAAATCGCCGCAATAAATCCGAGCAATAGCGCGTAAGGAACGCCGATAAACCCGAGCGTTGCACCCATAACCACGCCGACGAGCGCACCGTTGAGCACCACGCCTTGCACGTACGCGCTGAGCTTGGTGCTGATGTCGGCGAGCGCCGCGTTCCAGTCGGCGCGAGTGTGCGGAGGCATCAGGCTTAGCACGAAACGCTCGAGCTCGCCCGCCGAGAACATCCAGCCAACTGCGAGCAGCACGATCAACACTGCATCGCCGAGCATTTCCGCCACGAGTTTTGGTCCCCCGAGAATGTAGGGGCCGATGTAGGCTGCAGCCCCGCTCGCGCTGTTTGCAAGAAGCGATGCGAGTTGGCGCGCAGTCTGATCGCTCTCGATGAAGCGCTGCGCAGCCGTGAGTTGATCCTGGAGCGCACTCGCGTACCCCGGCATTGCTGCAACGAGCCTTGCGAGTTCGGCACCGAGCGGTTGGAGCAACACGAAACCCAGGATCAAGATGACGATGAACGTGATCCCGAAAATTGTGCCCACGGCCGCGCCGAAGGGCATGCGTTTGCTCGCGCGTGCGACCGCCGGTCGAAGCCCGGCGGCCAGCAATATCGCCGTGAACAAGAGCAGCAGCGCCGAAAGCGCCGCTGCGAGTACGTTCCAGAGCAAGAATGCACCGGCGAAAACCGCCGCTGCGATCACCCATCCGCGAACGCTTGTCACGATTCGAATGTCTTCCAATCGTAGGGTGTGAAGCCTGCAATTGCATCGTTCCATCCGATCCGATAGGCTTCGCCAATGCCTTGTTCGTCATCAAAAGCCGCCCCGCCCACGGGGAGCTTCTTCTTCGGTCGAATGTACGTAAGTTCAGTCGCAGGTACGGACCGGATGTATGCAGCGAGCTCCGGGGAGCCCTGGGTAACGATAGCCAACTGAGAACTTGAAAGGCGTAACAGCGACCGCTTTGCCTCGGACTGGAAGTACACGCCGCGCATATCGCTCGAGAGAATCTTCTGCTGCATCGTGGCGAACGTGCCGGCGGAGACTTCGATTGCATTTTCGTAGTACGGAATCTCTTCGAGCGGCGGATTCAACAAGACGACGTCGGCGCCGGCTGACACGGCGTGCGCGATCGAGACGGGCGAGTTCGCCGCAATGCCGCCGTCGCAATACTGATTGAGCGCTCCATCCGGGCCGGGCATCTGCACCGGATCCCACAGCAGCGGGACGGCGAACGAAGCGAAGATCTGCTTGTGAAACAGGTCGGCACTTGCTTCGCGGACGACGGTCTGCGGGCCGAGCACAACCTGCAGGGAACGCACGATCTCATCTCTCAATTCCGAAGGCGCGTTTGGTGGCCGCATATAGAAGTATTCGGGTCGTTGCATCGTGAGGTTCGTTGTCACCCACACGAACGGCATTACCAGCGGCCGCTCGGGATCGAGGTGGCGCGAGGCCCAATCGAGGATCGGCTTCGAATCGAAAAACGCGGTTTGATCCTTGGTCAGCGAAGCCATTCGCATCTTCGCCGCAAGTCGATCGCCGGCGCCGCTCTCGGGCTCGCGCAGTGCGGCAAACTGCGGTTTGAGTTGCAAGATGTGCTCGGCGCTGACGCCGTACCAAAGGTCGTGCAACTTGGTGTGCTGCCCGGTTGCGACGAACCAGCCGTTGAGAGCGCCGATCGAGGTTCCGCACACGAGCTCGTAGGGCGGAAGTGCAGTGCCGTCTTTGATGCCGGCAGCCGTTGCAAGGCACCCGACGATTCCGGCCGCGTACGCGCCCAGCGCGCCGCCACCGCTCAATACCAACGCGCGTTGCAACGGCGCCGGAACAGCGGACGCAGCGCCGAGCACGGCCGGCATGGCACCGGCCATACCGAGCGTCATCAAGAAGTCGCGACGGTCAGGCATCATCACATCGTATCGTGAATCGAGACCTCGCCCTTATCCTATTCGCGCAGCTTTGTGCCGCGCAGGATTCGGGACGTGCATCTGCAGATGCTGGGTCATGACGCACACCTGGGGCACGTGGGGGCCGAGCTGGTGCTGGAGCTTGCTGCTATTCGCGGTGACCATCGCCATTCACGCATTCGGCATCGCGCTGATCATTCGAATCTTCGAGCGTCTTCGAGCAATGAGCGCGCAGAACGCATTTCTCGACACCACCTTGGGCTCCGTCGCGATCATCGTCGCGGTTACGCTGGCGCTTGCAACGCTGCATGCAATCGAGGCACTCATCTGGGCTGCGGTCTATCTGCTTCTCGGCGCGACCCCTTCATTTGCCGATGCTGTGCTTTACTCCGTGGACTCGATGACGACGCGCGGCGCCTCCGACCTGGAACTCACCCGCGAATGGCGGTTGATGGGCGCGACGGAAGCCGGTGATGGAATGCTGCTCTTCGGCATCAGCACCGCCTTCATTTTCTATACGATGGTACGCGTCTGGAGAAATCGTTTCCAGAGTTAAAGACTACGGCGTGACCTCATCGCGGGTATTACGCATCTCGCCGGCATAAAAGCCATACTTCCCTTTGATGTGTTCCCACCCCGGTTTGGGATCGCCGTACACCCACGCAACGTCGATTACGCGCGTCGGATCGTCGACGTAATCGGCGTAGTAACACTTGCCCTTATATGGGCAGGTGTAGTCGTGCGACGAGAGCTGCAATCTCTTGCTGACCGCCGCGCCGTCGAAATACCAATTTCCTTCGACCTTTGCGACTTGGTCGCCGGTCGCATCTGCTAGCACCGCTCCGGTGCGCTTTTCGATTATCCGTACGCGCATGGCGGAGCTTTTTGCCGGGCCGAGAACCTCCGCCTTCATGCTCAAGCCGATCCTCGAACTCGACCGTCTCGTCTCCGCTTCACCCGAACCCCACTCCGTCGCCGTCCGCGGTAAGGATGTGTGGATCGCGTCTCGCGCCACGCGGCGCATCGACGTCATGGAGCGTGAAGGCTGGCGCAAGACCGGCGAGATCGATCCGCCCGGCATGCCGTGGGGCATGAATTTTGGGGGCGGCGCGATTGTCATGACGTGCGGCGAAGGTGACGAGGACGATCGCCGCGTGCATCGCTACATTCCAGGCGAGGGTTTCGACGAATTCGTGCTCGCGTGTCCCGACGATACCGGATCGCACCTCGCGCTCTACGGCGGCCGCGTGCTGCTTGGTCAATGGTACAACAAGCGCCTGTTGCTGCTGAGCGACGACGGCGCGGTCGCGCACACCTGGAACGCGCCGCACGAGATCTGCGGCGTCGCCGTGATCGACGACATGGCGATGCTGCTCGGCACCGATGACGAGGACACCGAGGACTACTACATCTCGCGCATCGACCTGCGCAGCGGCGTCGGAACCGATCTCGCGACCGTGCCATTCCGCGCGCGCGGTCTTGCCTGGGATGGCAGCCGGTTCTGGACCAATCACCGCGAAGCCGATCGCACCGTCACGTTTACCCTGCTGCCAGATTAGCGCGTGCATCTAACCGCGCTCGATTGGTGGATCGTCGTGGTCTCGCTCGGGATCACGTTCATCCCGGCGATTGTGCTCGCGCGACGAGCGGGGAAAAATACCGCGGAATTTTTTGCCGCCGGCCGCAAAGCGCCGTGGTGGCTGATCGGAATCTCGCTGGTTGCGACGACGTTTTCGACCGACACGCCGAACCTGGTCACCAATTTCGTCCGCGACGGCGGCGTCGCCGAGAATTGGGTCTGGTGGTCGTTTCTGCTCACCGGCATGGCGACGGTGTTTTTTTACGCGCGGTTGTGGCGCCGCAGCGGCGTCTTGACCGACCTCGAATTTTACGAGCTGCGCTACTCGGGTAAACCCGCGACCTTCGTGCGCGGCGTGCGTGCGATCTATCTCGGATTGTTCTTTAATTGCTTTATCATTGCGAGCGTGAACCTCGCCGCGGTGAAAATCGCGAGCGTGCTTTTTGGCTGGCCGCGGACCGAGACGCTGCTCTTCTGTGCCATCGTGCCGATCGTTTTTGCCGCAGCCGCGGGGCTGTGGGGCGTCATGGTCACCGATACGATTCAATTTTGTATCACGATCACCGCGTCGTTCGCCGCAGCCTATTACGCTATTCATGCACCGGGCGTCGGCGGCTTGCATGCGATGATCGCGCACGTCGCCGGTACGCATCCAAACCTGCTTTCGGTCCTTCCGGACTTCGGCGATTGGCCGACTGCCCTTGGGATCTTCGTTATCCCGCTCACCGTACAGTGGTGGTCGGCGTGGTATCCGGGAGCCGAACCCGGCGGCGGAAGCTACGTCGCGCAGCGAATGCTCGCGGCGCGCAGCGAGAACGACGCGCTCTTCGGCACGTTTGCGTTTCAGGCGATGCACTACGCGCTGCGGCCGTGGCCGTGGATCGTCGTGGCGCTGGCGTCGACGCTCGTTTATCCGTCACTTGCCGATATCCACGCACGCTTTCCGTATGTCGCCACGAACCTGCTCGGCAACGATATTGCCTACCCCGCGATGCTCGTCTTTCTTCCGGCGGGTTTTGCAGGGCTCATGGTTGCGGGATTGTTTGCGGCATATCGCTCGACGATCGAGACGCATCTCAACTGGGGCACGTCGTATCTCGTGCACGATTTCTATCGCCGGCTCATTCGCCCTGATGCTTCCGAGCATCACTACGTCTTTGTCGGCCGTCTTGTCACCGTGCTGTTGATGGTTGCGGGTGTCAGCGTCACCTATTTGCTGGATACCGCGAAAGACGCGTTCGGTCTGCTCATTTCGATCGGTGCCGGGACCGGTCTGATCTATCTGCTGCGCTGGTACTGGTGGCGTATCAATGCGTGGAGCGAGATCAGCGCGATGTTCGCGTCATTCATCGTCGCGCTCGGCTTCTTTACCGCGGGCAAGCTCGGCCATGCAGCAAGCAGCACCACGATTCTGCTGGTGACCGCTTTTGTCACGACCGTGGTTTGGCTCACCGTAACGTTTCTCACGCCCGCCGACGACCCGCAAACGCTGGCCCGATTCTACGAAAAGGTTCGGCCGGCCGGCCCTGGCTGGCAGCGCGTGCGCGCGGCCGGGGGCCTGCCACCGTCGCCCGACTCGCCAACACAAGCGTTCGCGGCGTGGATCCTAGGGCTGGCGGCGATCTACGGGGTCCTCTTTGCGACCGGGGCCTTCGTCTACGGAAGGACGGTTCCGGGCGTCGTTTGGTCGGCAGTCGCGGTCGCCGCCACGCTTGGCTTGGTCCGTCTCATGCGTGCTTCTCCACAGATTGCACAAGGCTAAGGTCGCTGATTGTGGACAACGAGGG
>DATJOM010000083.1:0-6213 GCA_035507095.1 Candidatus Acidiferrum sp. | reverse complement strand
AGCGAGGAGTCGACTTCGACTCGGCGGATCTTTGCGCGCACGCGCGCGAGCAATTCCTGCGGGCCAAACGGCTTGGTGATATAATCATCCGCACCCGCCTCGAATCCGCGCAGCTTGTCTTCGGTCTCACCTTTGGCGGTGAGAATGATGATCGGCACGTTGGCAATCGACGGGTTTTGATGGTTGCGAATGTTTTTGGCGACTTCGTAGCCGTCCATGTGCGGCATCATCAAGTCGAGCAGTACGATATCCGGCTGCACTTGCTCGATGAGTTTCAGCGCCTCCGGTCCGTCGGCCGCGGTTTCGACCGCGAATCCGGCGAGCTCGAGATTCGTCGCGATGATTTTGCGAAGATTGCGGTCGTCGTCAACGACGAGCACGCGATGGCCGGCTCCCTGCGCGATTTCTCTCACGTCGCTCGCGCACCGGGAAGCACCATGGTGAACGTACTGCCGCCGTGTGGGGTGCTTTCGACGGCGAGCGTTCCACCGTGTGCTTGCACGATCTCACGTGCGATCGTGAGGCCGAGTCCGCTGCCGCCGGTTGCGGCGGTGAGATTGCGCTCGACACGGTAGAAGCGCTCGAAGATGTAGGGCAGGTGCTCTTCACCAATGCCGATGCCACGATCGCGTACGCGCACGGCCACGCGTTCACCATCGTCGGCGCCTTCGATCACGACCGACGCGCTGTCGGGCGAGAACTTGAGCGCGTTGTCGACTAAGTGCCACAGCGCGCTCCCGAGAAGATCGGGATCACCGCTCAACTTCACCGCCGTCGACTTGCGCTCGATGCGCTCGGCCGCGGACGGCCCGAAGTGCGCAGCCGCCGTATCCAGGAGATTATCGAGCGTGAAGATTGCACGCTTGGCAAGCAAGTGTTTCGCGTTGACGCGTCCGACCAGTAAAAGATCCTCGACTGCGCGCGCAAGCCGGTCGGCCTGCTCTTCGATCGTGGAAAGAAAGTCGTGCCGATCGTCCGGAGCGAGCGCGTCCGGGTTGGCGCGCAGCGTCGTCGCGTAGGCTTTGATCGTCGCTATCGGCGTCTTCAGCTCGTGCGACACGGCCGCGACGATCTCGTCTTTGAGCTGTTCGATCGCGGCAAACCGCATTTCGCGGCCGAACGAGAGCAGCCACCCGTCGTCGATCGAGAGTACCTGCGCGTGCAAGACGCGGCGACGCTCGTCGCGGCTCAGGAGCTCGATCGGTTCGGGGACGACCGCGAGGCCGAGCAGCGGCTCGATGCGCGCAAAGAGCTCATCGAGCGACTTGCCGACGGCGTCGACGCGCGCGATGCCGGTGACGGCCGCCGCGCCGTTGCTCCACGCGGATACGAGACCTTCATTGCCGACAAATGCGATGCCGTCGGAGATGCAATCGGCGAAGGCATCAAAATCGACGTCGACGCGAAGGTGCATAAGCGGCTAGGTCCGCAGGTGACGGCCGACCGAGTACCACGATGCGGCGATGCCGATCGCGCCGCCCGCACCAAGTAACTCGGCGACGAGCAGCGGCGCGTCGATCGTCGTGCTGCCGAACTGCACGAACGGCAACGAGAGCAAGAGATTCGGCCACAGCGTATAGCGGGCGATAGCGAGGATCACTACTGCGAGCAGTGCACCGAGCACGCCGGCGATCAGGCCTTCGAAAATGAATGGCGCGCGAATGTACATGTTGGTCGCGCCGACAAGTTGCATGATGGAGATCTCGCGGCGTCGGGCGAAGACGGTCAGCCGAATCGTATTCGAGATAATCACGCATGCGACGATCAGAAAAATCGCGATGGCCCCGATGCCGACACGACGCAAAACTTCCACCACGGCAACCAGGCGCGCGATGACATCGCCTTGATAGACAACGTTTTGGACGCCGGGGAGAGTGCGCGCGCTCGCCGCGATCGCCGGGACGAGGCTTGGATCCTTGGCCTGAACCCGCAGTTTATCGGGCAACGGATTTTCCGTTAGAAGCGAGCCCGCATCGATCTTTCCGTGCGTCTCTTGACTGAGTTCTTGAAGACCCTGTCTTTTCGGAACGAATTGGATCGACGCAATGCGCGGATCGTGCTGCATCGCAGCGCGTGTGGCGTCTTCTTGCGCCGTAGTCACATCGTCTTTGAAGTAGATGGAGAACTCGACCTGACTCAAAAGCTCGTTGCCGAGTCCGGCGAGGGCTTGTCGAACGAAGAGAAAGGCACCGAGGAGGACGATGGTCATTGCGACCGTGCCAATTGCCGTCGCTTGCATCCCAGCGTTGCGCGTGAAGTTGCGCAACACTTCACCCAGAAAGAATTTGACCTTGCCCGAGTCCAAGATAGTAGTAGCCTCGTTCTTCGTCGGTAACGATCTTGCCGTCTTCGAGACGCACAACGCGGCGACGCATGCGATCGACAACAGCTTGGTTGTGTGTGGCAACGAGCACCGTTGTGCCCTTGAGGTTGATGCGCAGCAGCAACTCCATGATCTCGGTCGTGTTCGACGGATCCAGGTTGCCGGTCGGCTCGTCGCAGAGGAGGATCTTCGGATTGTTGACCAGCGCTCTCGCGATCGCGGTACGCTGCTGCTCGCCGCCTGAGAGCTCACCCGGATACATGCGGCTCTTATGCGCGAGCCCGACGAGATCGAGCGCGCGCGGGACTTGCCGCATTACGTCTTTTGTGTGCGCGCCGGTGACCTGCATCGCAAAGGCGACGTTTTCCCAGACGGTCTTGTCGCTGAGCAGTTTGAAATCTTGGAAGACGACGCCGAGATGACGGCGCAGTGCGGGCACGCGGCTGCGCTTCAAACGGTCGACGCGAATGCCGTCGACGGTAATCTCACCGCTACTGGGAACTTGTTCGCGATAGAGAAGGCGCAAGAGACTCGACTTGCCGGTACCCGAATGCCCCACGAGGAAAACAAAGTCGCCTTTGGCGATTTCCAACGTGACGTTATCAAGGGCCCGCACGCCATTCTGGTAGATCAGCGAAACGTTGCGCAGAGAAATCATCGCTGTAAAAGGGATTTTCCTTAAGCCGAGAGCTATACCTCCGGGCTATGAATTTCGACCTCAGCGACGACCAGAAGGCAATCCAACGGCTTGCGCGCGACTTCGCGCAGAACGAGGTGCGCCCGCGCGCGGAGGAGATGGATCGGGAGGAGGCCTTCCCCTACGAACTCGTTGCCGACATGGCGGAGCTGGGCTTCATGGGCCTCCCGTTCCCCGAGGAATACGGTGGCTCAGGTGCCGACACCGTGAGCTATGCGCTTGCGGTGATGGAAATTGCGCGCGTCGACGCCTCGACCGCGATCACGATGGCCGCGCACATCTCGCTTGGCGCTTCGCCGTTCTATCTTTTTGGGACTGAGGAGCAGAAGCAACGCTATCTGGTTCCGCTCGCACAAGGAAAGATGCTGTGGGGGTTCGGGCTAACTGAGCCCAACGCCGGCAGCGACGCCGGTAATGTCCAGACGAAGGCGGCGCTGCAAAATGGCAGCTGGGTCATCAATGGAACCAAGGCCTTCATTACAAATGCCGGGACCTCGATCAGCGGCGGCACGACGATCACCGCCGCAACCGGCACCCGCGCCGACGGCAAGCTCGAGATCTCGAACATCATCGTGCCGCAGGACACGCCCGGCTTCACCCGCAGCAAGAAGTATCGGAAGATGGGCTGGCGCGCGTCGGACACGCGCGAACTGAGCTTCGTCGACGCGACGGTTCCGGAGGGTAACCTGCTAGGCGAACGCGGCGAAGGCTACCGTCAGTTCTTAAAGATTCTTGATGGTGGACGGATCTCGGTTGCGGCGCTCTCGGTCGGCCTGGCGATGGGCGCGTACGATGAGGCGCTGCGATATTCAAAAGACCGCATCGCGTTCGGTAAGCCGATCAGCAAGTTCCAAGCGATCCAATTCAAGTTGGTCGATATGCTCTGCGAGATCGAGCACGCGAAGATGATGGTGCTCAAAGCCGCATGGGAAAAAGACAACGATCGTGACTTCGTGCAGACCGCGAGCTTAGCCAAGCTGTACTCCGGCGAAATCTCGCGACGTGTAGTTAATGAAGCCGTACAGATTCACGGCGGCTATGGCTTCATGGACGAGTATCCGGTCTCGCGCATGTATCGCGATCAGAAGATCAACGAGATCGGCGAAGGCACGAACGAAGTGCAGCGCTTGGTTATCGCGCGCTTAATGGGGTTGTAGCCCGCTGGTCGTAGTAGCTAGTCTTCGTCGTCTTCGTACTGGGCTTCGTCGGCGTCGGGATCGATGCCCCAGCCCTCATAGCTTCCGCCGAGCGGCGTAATTGCGCTCGCGATTTGCCTCCGAGCGGCTTTGAGATTCTCCGGCGTCACTCGCATCGAGCGGCTCGCCTCGATCATGCCGTCGTAGGATTCTTCCTCGGTGTCGAAGCCCGCGTTGCGCAGCGCCCGTTGTGCGGCGTCTTCTTTGCCCTCGGGAATTTCGCAGTCGAACACCACGTCAAACTCTTGCGTAAGGTCCTCGCCTGCTTCGTCCATCTGCGCGATCTGATCGTTGTCGCGAGCTTCTTCGAGCTCCTCACCGCGCAACACGTAGCGCTCGTAGGTTGCCCACGCGTCGTCACGTTGCGATTGGATGTCGATCGGAATCTGCAGACCCGTGACGCGGTCGCGTAAGGCGGCTGCGGCTTCGGCCCCAGCGGCGTAGACGTAGATCTTGTAGCTCGCTGCGCCACTTACGGTGCACACCGCCGCGGCATCGTGCTCATCACAGACTGCCTCGAGTTGTTGCTCGAGGCTAAAGAGCGCTTGTGCGCTGGCGTCGGTCGGCTGGCCGTCGGAATCGGTCGCAAATGATGAAGCGGTAATGGTCAGGAGATTCGGGTGGGCCTTGCGAAAGGTATCATCATCCGCGAAATCAACGTCGACAGAGACTTCGAGCGATGGGGTGTCGCTCGTTTCGTACGGAATCCAATCAGCCATAAGGGGGAGGTTATCCGATGCTTCGACGTTCCCTCGCAACGACCGCACTTATCGCAGCCTTCATTTGCGCGCCTGCCTCCGCAGCGCTCGACGATGGCACGAAGGCTCCGGACTTCACGCTGCAGGCCGCCATGGCCGGAAACACGTTCACGTTCAATCTCGCCGACGCGCTCAAGAAGGGGCCGGTCGTGCTGTATTTTTATCCGGCGGCATTCACGCCCGGATGCACGATCGAAGCCCACGACTTTGCCGACGCGATCGACAAATACAAGGCCATGAACGCGACGGTAATCGGCGTGTCGCACGATCCGATCGAGAAACTCCAAAAATTCTCGGTGAGCGAATGCCACAGCAAATTCCCGGTCGCAGCCGACGTCGACCAGACCGTCGAAAAAGAGTACGACGCGATTCTTCCGCAGAAGCCCGAGTACGCGAACCGCACGTCGTACGTGATTGCGCAAGACGGAACGATCGTCTATAGCTTTACCGATCTCCATCCGGATCAACACGTCGCGAACACGCTCGCGGCACTGGCGAAGCTCGAGAACAAGACTCCGTGATCCGGCGCGGCGCATTTGTCGCGCTCGCGATTGCAGCGATCGTTGCCGGCCTATTCGTAACTGGGCCGGCACCGGTGCGCGCGCAGTCGAGTGCGCTCGTAGCAGTACTCTCGGAAATGCAACAACTTTCGGATAGTGATTTCAGCGCACTCGCGTCGTGGGCGAGTAATGGCGCGCCGGCGCCATATACGACCGGTTTTGCCATCGATCAAACGAAGGCCGATATTTTGAAGCTTGGAGATAAGGATCGCCAAGCGGTATTATGGTGGCTGCAAGGCAACGGTCGCTCGGCACTCTACGCACGCGGAGCGAGCGATTATCAAATCGGTCCGCGCCGCTCGCCGGTCGATGCTGCGGCACCAACGCCCTCGCCGACGCCCGGTCCGTGGCGCGAGATTCCGCTCGCGTCCGCCACGCTCGAAGGCGGCGTACAGGGCCAGATTCAGATCCTCGGCGGCTTTGCCGCGGTCAAGCGTGACGGGACTGCGGCGATCGCCTGCGTTTCCTTTAAGAACCTCAGTCCGCTGACGGCGCGCCGCATCGTCTTCGAATTTCCACTGCTCGATGCGCAAGGCAATTCGCTCGGAAGCTTGACGCTCGATCGCAACGGCGAGTTTTCGAGTAACATTGCGATCATGACCTTCGACAGGTTCTCGGATTGGCAGAACGGCGCGCTTGGTCCGCGCGGTCGCGCGGATAACTGCATCCAACGCAACCT
>DATJOM010000082.1:0-8816 GCA_035507095.1 Candidatus Acidiferrum sp. | reverse complement strand
CAGCTGAACATGGGACCGCAGATGCAGAGCGGCGCCCAAACGGTAGTCCTGACCTACACCCTGACGACCAACTAGGATAGAGGAAGAGCGCCCTTCGTCGCGGGACCACAAGACGTTCCGCGGCGAAGGGAAACGGGATATGCTGCAGTTCAAAAAACTCGCCACGTTGCTCGTTGCTCTCCTCGTCCTCTTCGGCACCTCGGCAACCCCGGGTGACTCCGTCGGACTTGGGATCACGGTAACGCCAGGAAAATTCGAAGCCGCAATCCCGCTCGGAACCACCTATAACGTTCCGATTACGGTCGCGAACACCACCAATAGCTCCGTCCACATTCTGACATCCCTTGCCGACTTCGCACTCTCGCCGGCTGGCAACTACGAGTTCGAAAAGATTGGGGTCAGCGAATACTCGCTGCTGAAGTGGGCGTCGGTCCGGCCTCGTGAGTTCGACATTCCGCCGGGAACGGCGCAACAAGTCCAGCTCACGATCGCGATGCCATCGGACGACAAGCTCCAGGGAGAATACGCGGGAATTGTATTCTTCCAAACCAGGCCCGAGCGCCGCGGCGGCGGCGTCGCGTTCTCGGCCCGGGTCGCGTCGAAGTTCTATATCACCGTGCCGAACACGGTCGAGATCAACGGCGCGATCAGCAAAATGTCAAGTGCGAAGGGTTCAGGCCGGCAAGTCTACCGGGTGCTCTTCAAAAATGTCGGCAATGCACACGAGTATCTGCGCGGTCAGGTGACCGTGCAAAAAGCCGGAACGGTCATCTATCAAGTGCCGATGCCCGACAATATGTTGGTCGAGCGCGGCGGAGAACGGCTCATCGAGCTCACCGGAAAGGCACTCGAACCGGGCACCTATCAGGCGATCGCGACCATCGATTACGGCGGAAAAACGGAAACGGGCGGCGAGATCAACTTCGACGTCCACTAACCGGTAAGGTGAACACAGGGAGCGTGTAGGACACTTCAATGAAACGGTACCATCTGGGAATCTTGGGCGTGATCTTCGCCGGCATGGCGTTGATGGCGGTCGTGTCCCCGGCCGATGCAGTAACTGCATCCGGAACCGTCGACGTCAAATGGCATGCACTTCCCATCGTCAATTTTACGCTGACGCCGAATTACTATAGCCCGTATGGCGCGGTGCTTGCGACCTTTGGTACGCAGCCGGCGCCGACAACCGGGCCCGGCGCAAGTCCCGGTGGAGGTACGGTCGATTTCGGCAAGACGCTCGCCGGCGACACCTACCTCTATAAGTACGCGGCGCATCTGCACGTGACGACGAACGATAGCAACGGTTTCACCGTCTATGGTGAAGCGGCCACGCTGATCACGAACACCAGCGACGGAAGTATGTATCCCGCGCAGGCGCTCTACTATCTTCCCAGTGGCGCGACCTCGGATTCCAACACCGGCTTTACGCCCGGATTGCCGTTTTCGCCGACCAGCGGGATGGTGACTGGCGGCGGTGACTCGATCGGCTCGCCGCCCACGATTACGTATGCAACCTATCCATCGCCGGTAGCGCAGACCAGTCTTTCAAACGGCGACTTTTACTACGACTATCAATTCAAGGTGCCGGGGACGGCGACGAACGGCAACTATTACGTTTGGATCGTCTACACGGTGGTTGGTCAATGAAGCGCTTTCAGCTCCTGTTCATTGCCGTTGGAGCAGTGCTCCTTGGACTCATTTTCGCGCAGCCCGTGAAAGCGACCATCCAAACGCAGCAGTCGCAGATTGCAATAAACGTGGTCGTGCAAGTCGTAGGAACGCCCGTAGGCTACGTCCCGCATCAGACTCCCGCGCGCGGTGGGTTGACGATCGCATCAGCGCTGCGTCGCGCAATGCCCGCGCTGCAGCGTGAGTTTCGCGCGGAGGGGCTCCACTTCGATAGCGATCCGTCGACGCTCATTGCGCAGGCACAAGTGCAGAAGCCGGTCCTTGTGCAGGCTGAGGTGACTCCCAATCCTAAGGGTACGATACTCGTCAGCAATGTGCCGAACGTTACTATGACGGCCGCGCCGGGTCAGACGGTAACGCTCATGCCGAAGTGCTCTTTGACGGTCACGGTCAATATGACGACAGCCTGGTCGCTCGAGGAAGGCATCACGAGTGATTTCGCCGCGAGCTTCCCGGGCAAAGATCTGGCCAACGACACCTACAAGAATTCGGCGACGCCGGTGCCGACGGCCACCCCCTATATCGTCTACGCCGACGACGGCAGCGTGTGGTCCGGCTTGGGTAGTGGAACCGGCATAACCACGTATTGCGTCGACCTCACCATCACGGTCCCCTTGACCGTTACCGACGGGACCTACGTCACGAACGCCGTCTACACGCTGTTCAACTAGGCGCCGCGTGCGCGCTCCCGATCCGTTGACAATAGCGCTCTCCGCCGCACGCGAGGGCGCTGCTGCATTGTTGGAGTACGCGCACCGCCCGCTCGAAATCAAGGAGAAAGGCCGGCGCGCGGACATCGTCACCGTTGCCGATCGCGCGAGCGAACGCGCGGTGATCGCGCGCTTACGCGCCGATTTCCCCAACGCCGCGATCCTTGCCGAAGAGAGCGGCAGTACCGCGGGCGCGAGCGACGAGCGCTGGGTCATCGATCCGCTCGACGGAACGACGAACTACGCGCACGGTTATCCGCTCTATTGTGTCTCGATCGCGTACGAGCGTGCGGGCGAGGTGCTCGCCGGCGTCGTGTTCGCGCCGGCGCTCAATGAATGTTTCGCCGCCGAACGCGGCAGCGGCGCGCACCTTGGCGACGCATCGATCCGCGTGTCAACGATCGATCGCGTCGGCGATGCGATGGTCTGCACCGGGTTTCATCCCGCCGATTACGAGCGAAATGCGGCGTACTTTGCGCGTGCCTCCGGGCGGGCGCAGGCCGTACGTCGCGACGGATCGGCCGCACTCGATCTGGCATTCGTGGCGTGCGGACGTTTCGACGGCTTTTGGGAATTCGATCTGCACGCCTGGGACGTCGCCGCGGGTACGTTGCTCGTGCGCGAAGCCGGCGGAACGGTCACGCGCGTCAACGGTGAGCCCGCGCAAATCGATGCGCGTAGCATTCTCGCAAGCAACGGCCGAATCCATGCCGAATTGCAGGGCGTGCTCGCGCATGAAGATAAGGACGCGCCATGAAGTCGCCGCTGATCGCCCGTGTCTTGGGACTGCTCTTCATCGTCGCCGCCGTCGCCGGGTTGCTGCCGTGGATCGCGCCGGCGGCGCCGTTCGACGCGCAAGTTATCACGCTCGACCTGCAGTACCGCATGCTCTTTGGGATCTTTCCGCTCAACGTCGCGCACGATCTGCTGCACCTGATCTTCGGCGTCTGGGGCGTGGTGGCGAGCCTGCGGTTCAACGCGGCCGTGCTCTACTTGCGCAGCGTCGCCTGGATCTATCTGATCCTCGTGATTCTGGGCGCAATCCCGATCATGAACACGCTCTTCGGCGTTATACCGATCTACGGTTGGGACATCGCGCTGCACGCGCTGATCGTACTCGTTGCCGCGTATGGCGGTTACGGCCGTGGCTCGATCAAACCTGAGGCCCAGGCGCCGGCCGAATAACGAAGTTTGAGCGCCGTCAGGGCAGCGCGCGCGCTCCACGCGATAATCCACGCAACCGGCACGGCGAAGAGGCCGATATGCAGCCGTTCGATGCACCACCAGGTGATCGGCAATACCAGGACGCCGCATACCAAGCCGACCAACATCGAGAATCGCGTATCGCCCGCAGCGCGAATCGGCGCCAGCCCGACCATCGCCCAACCTTTTATCGGCAATGTCACCATGTGGAGCGCAATCGGGAGTGCAGCGACCGATGCAACCGCAGCGTTCATGGTAAACACAAAGGCGAGCGGCCAGGCGAAGATCGCGACGAGCACACCGGTGATTGTCGTCACGATAAGCGCGGTGCGTAGCGCCCGCGATAAAAACGCACGTGCGCCTTGCGGATCGTGGGCGCCGATGCGCTGGCCGATCACCGTCTGCGTTGCGCTCTGGAGCGGAACCGGAACGATGAACGTCAGATCGGAAACGACGTTGAGCGCGCGAAATGCCGCCACGAGCGTTGCGCCGAACGGTGCCAGCATCGCAACAATCGCGACGTCGGGCGCGACGAGCGCGAAGCCAAAAACGCTCTCGGGAAGCCCGAGCCATGCGCAACGAAGTGCGAGCCCGACGTCGAAGCTGCGCTGCGCAAAGATGCGATAGATCGGTTTGCGAGCGACGTAGATCAGGGCGAATATCGCCGCGATCGTTTCCGAGGCGAGCGTCGAGATGCCGGCGCCGGTAATTCCGTAGGGGTGGTGCGTCAGCCATCCAAGCGCGAGGATCGCGAGCAACGGAATGTGCACGAGATTGATGATGGCGAGGATGTACACGCCGAGTTTGCGATTGCCGGCCGCGCCGAGGCCGACGATCAGCGTTGCCGAGACATTGATCGGAATGAGTGATGCGCAGCGCAAGATCAAGTACATCGCGCTCGGGTGAACGGAGGGCAGGTTGCCGAGCAATGCGTACAGCAGCGGCTGTGCACCGGCGAGGCTGCCGAGCGTGAGCGCGATCGCGGCGAGCCCGGGAATAACGAAGCCGGCGCGAACGGTGCGCGCAAAGCCGTCGACGTCGTGCGCGCCGATACGCTGCGCGGTGATGATGCCGATGCCGCTCCACAGCCCGTTGAGCATCAGGATCAGCGTGAAGAAGACCGTCGTCGCCGCGGTCACGCCGGCAAGCGCCGCGGTGCTGATATACCCGATCACGATGGTGTCGACTACACCTAGCAGCTGATCGCCGAGCATCTGCAGGGCAAGAGGCAGCGATAGGCGCCGCAGCGCGGCGCCTATCTTGGTGTGATCGACGATCATGGACTGCGCCGCGGTCATCGTCGAAGGGCATCCAATTCGCGAAAGAAGTTCGCGATCTCGTCGTCGCTCGTGTAGAAATGTGGGCTCACTCGTAGACCGCAACCCGGACGGTAGTCGAGGAACACGCGACGTGCGATCAGCTCGCGACAGACGCGCGCAGCGTCGTCGAAGTCGATACCGATCCAACCCGTGCGCTGCGCGGGTTCGAGCGGCGTGTTGACGCGCAGCCCACGCTCGAGTGCCATCTGTGCGATCGTCGTCGTCAGGCGTACATTGTGCTCGCGGATACGCGCAACGCCGATATCGGCGATCATGCGGTGACCGCTCCGCGCCACGACGTATCCTGGAATCGTCGGCGTGCCGTGGCCGAAGCGATACATCGAGTCGGCGTACCGAATTGGGGCGTCTTCAAAGTTGAACGGCTGCGCATGCGCCATCCAACCCGTCACGGCCGGGCGCAGTTGCTCGCGCAGTGCCGGGCGTGCGTAAATCCAGCCGCAGCCGGGTCCGCCGCACAGCCACTTGTGCGAGCCGCCGGTTACGATGTCGAGATCCCAGGCCTGCACGTCGTAGGGATACACGCCGGTCGTCTGATAGGCATCGACGCAGAGGATCGCGCCGACGTTGCGGCAGTGTGCCTGAATCGCGCGCACGTCGGCGATGGCGCCGGACACATAGTATGCGTGCGAGAGCACGGCGATGGCTGTTTTCTCGGTGATTGCCGCGATGATACGCTCGGTCGGAATCGTGCGCCCGTCGTCGGAGGAGACGATGTGCGCGCGCGCGCCGTACCGCTCCCACGCGCGCCACACGTAGGTCAGCGACGGAAACTGCAACGCTTCGTAGACGACCTCGTTGCGCGCCTGCGTGAAGTCGAAGCACGTCGCGAGCGCCGCTTGCAAGACCGAGACGTTGGGCCCGAGGAACACGCTGCCGGGCTGCGCGCCGATCAACGCGCCGATGCCGTCTGCAATCTCGCCGATGCGCGGCAGCCAACGTTCCCAGGCCTCGGGTCCGTCGGCGGCCCACTCGTTCCAATAGGCTTCGAGCGCGGCTTTTGCTTCCAATGGCGCCGCGCCCATCGAATGGCTCACCAAATACGTCGCGGTTGCGAGAATCGGGAATTGGTCGCGATGCAGTGCGTGCGTCGTGGTGGTGCTCACGCGTACGATCCTTTGCCGAGGTGCGACCGCACCTCCCAGAGCTCGGGGAAGAAGCGGTGGACGAGCGTCCCTTGCAGATACTGCGCGCCCGACGAGCCGCCGGTGCCGGTGCGTTGGCCGATCATGCGCTCGACCATGCGCACGTGGCGCCCGCGCCACAGCAGCAGGCGCTCGTCGAATTCGATCAGCTCTTCGAGCAACAAGTAGAGATCGTAGTTCTCATCGGCGTGCGTGTAAATCTGGCGGAACGACTCAACCAGCGGTGCACCCGCCTCGGTCGCGTAGCCGCGTCGCGCCAGCAGCCCCTTAACGTGATCGTAGAGCGAAGGCTCCTCGAGACGTTTTAACAGACGCGCCTTCTGCTCGTCGTCCATGTGAATGTAGCCGAGCGTCTCGGTGCGGCGGATGCCGCAGAGAAATTCCATCTCGCGAAACTGAATCGATTGGAAGCCGCTGGCAGGATTGAGATGGTCACGAAACGCGTTGAACTCCTGCGGCGTCATCGTTTCCAGCACGTCGACCTGCGATTCAAGCAGGCGTTGGATCGTGTGGATGCGCCGAAAATACTTGCCGACGCGCAGCAGGTCGTCGCGATCGAGCGCCTCGGTCACGGCGTCGAGTTCGTGGAGCAATTGCTTGAACCACAACTCGTAGACTTGATGGATAACGATGAAGAGCATCTCGTCGTGATGCTCCGGGCGCGAGAGCGGAGCTTGCAGGTCGAGCAGCTCGTTGACCTTTAGATACGAGCCGTAAGAGAGCCGGTCGTCCACGTCACTGAACGGTGACGGTATAGGTCAGCGTCTTTGCCGGCGGTGCGTCGGGTTCAAAGGGGCGCGTGTAGGCGAGCACGATCGTTGCGGTTCCCGTTCGGTTGGCGTGGTAGATGAAGATCTGTTGTCCGGGCGACCCCGGCATCTGCTGCGCGGGCGGCTGGCTAACGTTGCCTTCGTAGGCGATGACTTCCGGGTTGGTCATCGTCTGCGTCCAACTGTATCCCGTGCTGCCTGTATTGGCCGAGAGGGCGATGAAAAAATCCTCGCCTGCGCGCACGGTGATGCCGTTTTGGGCATCGCTGTCGATAAAAACCGGTGAATGGGGCATCATGGCGGCTGCAGGCGCAATGGCCAATGCCAATGCCGCAAACAATGCTCCGAGGAATCGCTTCATGCGTGTGCTCCTTGGGTACGCGCGATCTCGTCATCGATCGATCCGCGCAGAACGTGCCAAGCCATGAGGTAGTCGCCGCGCAGCGATGCAAAGGGCGCGCGGAATGTCTCGGGCTTGTTGTGCTCGATGAAGGCGTGCGAAAACCACGCTGGGCCATACCCGGCGGCGAGCCCGACCGGGACCAGCCAGGGTTTACGCAGCGCGATCGCGCCGACTACCAGCGCAGTACCAGCGATCGTGCCGGCGACGTGGAACGCGCGCGTTCGCCGGTCGCTGTGCGCGTGTAGATAACGTGGCCAAAACTCTTCAAAGGTCATACCGCACGCTTACGGGGCCCGGACGGCTTCTCCTCGAAGCGACGCGCATGAGACGAGCCCTTGGCGCCGTTGCGCTCTTCCTTCTCGTATCCGGCTGTTCGCAGTCGGGACAATCAACGTCGTCCTCACCCTCGCCCGGCGCGACCAATCCAATTGATTTTCCGCTATACAGCGGGAGCACGGTGCTCACCGCACGTGATTGGCATGGCAGTGCGGGCTCGACCGCGGTCTCAGGACGCGAAGTGATCGCCGAATCGGGCGCCACGCTCGGCACGCTCGAAAGCTGGCTTCACGACGTAAGCGCGAATCCGCCGCAAGGCTATAGCGTCGCCGCAAGCGGATCGAGCGTCGACGCCGCGCACCGGCATGCGCAAGCGATGGGATTGCAATTTCAAGTGTTCTCGCACCAGGACAACGGAAAGAACCGTGAACTGATCGTGGTTGTGCTCGATCCGTCGACGTTTGAAGAAAAGGCCGGCCCGGTGCTCAGTTTGATCGATAAGTATGACATGCTGCCAAAGAGTCTGCGCGACCCGATCGATGCGCAAGCCAAGGCGCGAACGGGATTCACCGTCAGCCAAGCGCTCGATCCGGCGCAGCCGATCGGCGCGGCGCTCGCGGCGGCGCGAACCTTGCGCGACTCCGGTCAGCGCGGCGTCGTACTTGTCGATGCCGTCAAGAATTAAGCTCGTCGTCGCCCGCGGGCTCGTCGCGTGCGCACTGGTATGCACGATGGCTGCAACGCCGTACTCGTACGTCGGCATTCAGGGCCTCGCGCTCGTCGGCGTACATCGCGACGTTGCGGGAAGCCAGTACGGTATCGGTGCGGGGCCGTTGCTGCAAGTGCATGTCGGCGGCTCGCACGTGGCCGTGCATCTCGAAGGGCTTCCGGTGGTGAGCATCCCGGGCGTACGGCCCTCGGCGACCTACGGCCAGGCGACACCAAAACTGGGGATTTTTAACGGAGACGTCGAGTACGCGCTCGGCAACGGCGGCGCGTGGATCGGCCTCGGCGAGACGATCTACAATCAACGCACACCGCTCCCCGCACAAGCGCAAGAGGTCTCGTCGCGGCTTGCGGGCGTTCGTTACGTCGTGCACTATCGCCACCTCTTCGGGACGCGGCATTTCATTGAAGCGCTCGTCGGAACGGCGCCGTACTTGAGCGGCTCGGACGTCTACACGTACTTGAGCGACGCTCCGAATACGATCAAACCCGAACGCGCATCCGAAGTCGACGCGTCGCTCGAATGGGGGTACTCGTATCGCCGTTCGCAATGGCTC
>DATJOM010000081.1:0-13097 GCA_035507095.1 Candidatus Acidiferrum sp. | reverse complement strand
GCGGCAGGCACGACGATCGTGACTTTCCAGAATGGCGTGCCGTTCTGGTTTCGCCGTCAACCGCCGCTGCAGTCCGTAGATCCGGGCGGCGCGATCGGGAAGCTCTTCGGTGACGATCGCACGATCGGTGGCGTGGTGCATGTCTCCGGTCACATTGCCGCTCCCGGTAAGATCCGGCAGAGCGGCGGTGGGCGCTACATTTTGCACGCACTCGATCCCGACGCGGATCATCTCACGATGCAACTGGCGACGCACATGCGCGACGCAGGTTTGAAGCCCGAGATCGAGGAGAATATCCGGCACTTCGTCTGGCTCAAGCTCATCAACAACGCAGGTCTCAACCCGGTCAGTACGCTCCACCGCCGTACGATCCATCAGATGCTCGCCGACCCGGTGACGCGCGAGGAAGTGCGCGCGTTGATGTGCGAGACGGTCGCAGTGGGACAGGCGCTCGGGGTTGTCGGTGAGGTCGACGTCGAGGCGCGCATCACCTACGCAATGCACGTCGCCGACGTGCAGACATCGATGCTGCAGGACTCGCTCGCGCGTCGGCCGCTCGAACTCGATCCGATCGTCGGCGCCGTGATCGAGCTCGCCGATGGCGTCGGCGTGAACGTCCCGCATCTGCGAACGGTTTACAATGAACTGCGTTCGCAGATGGCCGCCTACTCGTGAATATCGGGGAGCTCGCGGGCGTAGGACCGAAGAGCGTCCCGCTCTTTCGAGAACTCGGTATCGAGAGTTCACGCGATCTCCTCGACTATCTCCCCTTCCGCTACGAGGATCTGCGCTTTCCCACGCCGTCGAGCGCGCTCGGCCAGAGCGGGGGCGAGGAGAATGCCGTCGGCGTCGTCGAGCACGTAAAAGAGCGACGGGTTCGCGGCCTTGAGATCGTCGAGGTGCGCATGCGCGACGATGCCGGAGCGTTTACCGCAAAGTGGATCGGCCGCAATCGCTACGTCTACGGCCGCTTCAAGGAAGGAATGCGCCTTTTCGTCCGGGGCCGCGTGGAACGTACGCTTGCCGGCGCGGTGGTCAACGTCGCGCACTACGCACAGCTGCGCGACGGCGAGACCTATCACGGCGAGATGGTGCCGGTCTACCGCGCGAGCAAAGATCTCACGACCCGGAAGATCGCGTCGGTCGTGCACAAGAACCTGACGCGACTGCTCGACGAGAGCGGCGACGACCCGCTTCCCGGCGACGTGCGGGCGAAAGCCGAATATCCGGCGCTGCGGGATGCGTATCGCGCGGTGCATGCGCCGAAGACGCCGGAGGAAGCGGAGCGCGCCCGCGAGCGCTTCATCTACACCGAGTTCTTGATCCTCGCAGCCGGGGCACAACTGCGGCGCGCCGAGCGCGAGCGCTCGCATGACGCAAGCGCGCTCACGGTTCCGCACGATCTACTCGAAGCGTTTGCCCACTCCTTGAGCTTTCCGCTAACCGGCGCGCAGCGCAGGGCAATAAACGAGATCTGGGACGACATGACGCGCGACGTGCCGATGAACCGGCTGTTGCAAGGCGACGTTGGGAGCGGAAAGACGCTTGTCGCGGCGGCGGCGATCGTGCTCGCGGCGCGCAACGGCATGCAGACGGCGCTGATGGCGCCCACGGAGATTCTGGCCGCGCAGCATGCGAGCAAACTCGCCCCGTTGCTGTTGCCGTTTGGCATCACCGTCGAAGCGATCTACGGAAGCCAAGCCGCGCGCGCTCGACACGCGGCCGAGGGACGACTCGCGAGCGGCGAAGCGTTGCTCGCCATCGGCACGCATGCGCTCTTGACCGGAAGCGTCGATTTCGCGCGGCTTGGACTCGTGGTCATCGACGAGCAACACCGCTTCGGTGTCGAGCAGCGCGCACGGTTACGCGCCAAAGGCGCGGCGCCCCACACACTCCACATGACGGCGACGCCGATTCCGCGCACGCTCGCGCAATCGGTTTATGCCGATTTGGATCTCTCGGTCATCGACGAACTGCCGCCCGGGCGCACGCCAATCGAAACGTATGCGATTCGTACTAGCCGTCTCGAGCGCGCCTACGAGTTCGTCGAAGCCAACGTCGCGCGCGGGCATCAGGCGTACATCGTAGCGCCGGCGATCGACGAGGAGAGCGAATTGACAAGCGTCGTCGCCGAAGCTGAGCGCCTCAAGAGCGACGTGTTCCCGAATCGCCGAATCGGGCTCTTGCACGGGCGCCTCACGAGTCGCGAAAAAGACGAGGTCATGGGTCGCTTTACGCGCGGCGAGATCGACATCATGCTGGCAACGACGGTAGTCGAAGTCGGCGTCGACGTGCCCAACGCGAGCGTGATGGTGATACTCGATGCGAATCGCTACGGACTCGCGCAATTGCACCAACTGCGCGGGCGCGTGGGGCGCGGTGCGGCAAAGTCGTTCTGTTTGCTCGTCTATCCCGACGATGCCGGCGAGACCGAGCGGCTGGGTATCCTCACCGAATCGACCGACGGGTTCAAAATCGCCGAAGCCGACCTCCACATGCGCGGCGCCGGCGAGTTTGCCGGAACGGTGCAATCGGGCGCGGCCGATCTCTGGATCGCCGATCTCGTGCGCGACATCGACATCTATCGTGCGGCTAAGACGCAAGCCGAGCAGATCGTCGCCGCTGACCCCGCGCTGCGCCGTCCCGAGCACGCCGCGCTGCGCGCTGCGCTCGAACGCGCACCCTCGACCCGCGCGCTCGTTCTTTCTTCATAGGGGCTCGCGGGGTGCGCGGCCAAACCGGGCGCCATGAAGATTCGGATCGCCGTCGTTGCGGCCATGATGGCTGCCGTACTCGCCTTTGCAGCTCCGGCCCACGCGTCCTCGCTCACGGTTACGCGGGCAACGCTGCCGAATGGCTTGAAGGTCGTCGTCGTGCGCGATCCGCTCGCACCGGTTGTGAGCACGGTCCTCAACTATGAGGCCGGTTCCGACGAGCAGACGATCGATGGTGAAGCACACGCGCTCGAACACATGATGTTCCGCGGCAGCTCGTCGCTCTCATCGTCGCAACTAATGGACACCGTAAGCCTTACCGGCGGTGACTTCGACGCCGACACCGAGAACCAGATCACACAATTCTTCTTCACCGTGCCTTCACAGTATCTCGACATCGCGTTGCACTTGGAACGCTCGCGCGCGAGCGGTCTCACGCTCGCGCCGGATCAGTGGGCGCAAGAGCGCCTCGCAATCACGCAAGAGGTCACGCAAGACAACAGCAACGCGATCTACCGTCTTTTTTCGAAGATGCAACAACGGATGCTGGCCGGTACGCCGTATGCGAAGAATGGACTCGGTACCGTCTACGGCTTCGCGCACCAAGTCAACACGAACGCGCTGCGAACGTTCTACAACACGTGGTACCATCCGAACAACGCGGTCTACATCATCGTCGGGGACGTCGACGGTCCGTCGACGATCGCCAAAGTCAAGGCGCTGTGGAACGATCTGCCGGCGGCAAAGCTTCCAGCGAAGCCGGGTGTGAAGCTTGCGCCGCTGGCTTCGAAAGTCTTCCGCGATCTCTCGGATCAACCGTACACGATTGTTTTCACCGGATATCGCCTACCCGGCTACGATAGTCCCGACTACGCAGCGTCACAGATTTTGCAAGACGTGCTCTCGAGCCAGCGCGGTGATCTCTACGACCTCACCGCCGCGGGTAAGGCGCTCTATACGACCTTCCAATCAGCGACCTATCGCAAAGCGGCGATCGGCGTCGCAATCGGCATCGTGCCGGTGAGCGTAAAGCCCGAAGTCATCGATCAAGAGATGCGCGCCGTGATCGAAAACTACCGCAAGAACGGCGTCCCCGACGATTTAGTCCAGGCGGCGAAGCAGCGCGAGATCGCGCAACTCGCGTTTGCCGGGAATTCGATCGAAGACTTGGCATTTGGTTGGAGCCAAGCCGTCGCAGTGCAAGGCCTCTCTTCGCCCGACGATATGCAAGCCGCATTCGAGAAGGTTACAACGGCTGACGTCAACGGCGTCTTGCGCACCTATTTCGACAACGATCACGTCGTGGCGGCATATGCCGTGCCCAAGAACGCCGGCGCGGCGAGCCACGGTGGCGGCGGACCGGGCAAAGAGAACAACATGGTACCGCCCAAGACCCATCAGCCGTTGCCGTCGTGGGCGCAAGACATCTTGAAAAATCTGAAGGTGCCCGGCAAAACCCTCGATCCAACGTCGATGACGCTTGCGAACGGCATTGAGCTCATCGTGCAACCCGAGTCGATCACGCCGACAGTTGTCGTTTCCGGGCGCATCGAGAACAATCCGGAGGTGCAAGAGCCCGCCGATCAGCGCGGCATCAATGACATTACAACCGGCCTTTTCCCCTTCGGCACAACGACATATAATCGCGTGCAGTATCAGGCCGAACTCGACAAGATTTCGGCAACCGTCAGCGCCGGTACGGACTTTGGGCTTTCGGTGCTCTCGAAGGATTTCGATCGCGGGGTGCAACTGCTCGCCGATCAAGAACTGCATCCGGCGTTCGACGCGAGGGCCTTTGCGATCGTCAAGAACCAAGCCGTTGGGCAGATGCAAGGTGAAGTCACTTCGCCGGATTATCTCGCGGGCGTTGCGCTGGCCGATGCGCTCTACCCTGCGGGCGATCCCTATCGCAACTTCGAGACGGTCAAAACGGTGAGTTCGATCACGCTGGATGACGTCAAGGCGTGGTATGCCGCGGCGTATCGTCCCGACCTCACCACGATCGTGGTCATCGGCGATATTACCCCCGACGCGGCGCGCGCATCGATCGAGAAGTACTTCGGCGTCTGGACGGCGAGCGGACCGAAGCCGAAAACGCAGCCACCAAGCGTGCCGTTGAACACGGCGTCCCAAGTTGTCGTGCCCGCGCAAGGACGCGTGCAATCGTCGGTGCAGTTGGTGCAACTCAACGACCTGCGCCGGACCGATCCCGACTGGGCGCCGCTCCAACTCGCCAACGCTGCGCTCACCGGCGGCTTCTACTCCTCGATCCTGTACCACGATTTGCGCGAAGTGCACGGCTATGCCTACTCGGTGCAAAGTGCGCTGCACACCGGGAAAGTGCGCTCGACCTACAGCGTCGAGTACGCGTGCGATCCGCAGAACATCGTGCCCGCCGAGGCGGCCGCAATCGCCGATCTGCAGCACGTACAGACGGCGCCGCTCTCGGACAACGATCTGCTGCGCTCGAAGGCGCTGCTGTTGGGTGAGGTGCCGATCCAGCAGGCAAGTTACGACGGCGTGACCGGGATTTTCTTGCGCTACGCCGGGCTTGGGCTGCCGCTCGACCAGTACTCAATCGACGCGCAGAACTTCTTAAGTGCAACCGCGGCGCAGGTGCAAGCGGCGTTTGCGAAGTGGATTCGTCCGAATGACTTCGTCCGAATCGTTACCGGCCCGGGACCGAAGTAGTGGGCGCAGCGTGCGCGGTCGGGTTTGACATAGACCACACGCTCTGCATCGATAACAAGCTCGAGCGCGTCGCGTTTTTGCATCTCCTCAATCGCGTTATCGAGGAAGGTGGCATTGCGCGCGGGAGTCTCGCGCAAGAGAGCGATCATATCGATGAGTTGCTCGTGTTTGCGCGCAGTGGCGGCGGCACGATCGAAGAGGCCGTGCGACGCTTCGTGCGGGAGCGTGGTGTCGATCCGACCGACGAGCACGTCGCGGGCTTCAAGCGCATGGCGCTCGCGATGGCGGACAGCTTCATCGTGCCGGATCCCCATGCGCGCAGGACGATCGAGGCGCTGCAGCGCCTCGGTATCCCGGTCGCGGTGCTCTCGAACGGATGGAACCCGCTGCAGGTCGCCAAGGCGCGCTTGGCCGGGTTCGGGGGGGTCGTGCTGGCCAGTGCCGACCTCGGCGTCCAAAAGCCGAACCCGGCGGCATTTACCGCGCTTGCGCGGGAGTTGGGCGCCGAGCCTGCGCGTTGCTTCTACGTGGGCGACGATCCCTGGGCCGACGTCGGCGGCGCACTTGGTGCGGGGTTCCAGGCGGTCTGGCTCGACCACGAGGGGAAGAAGTATCCAACCGACCTCCCGCCGCCGACCTGCGTGGTCCGCTCGCTCGAGGAGGTCTTTGCTTTGGTCGCTGCGGAGGCAGGCGTTTGAGTCCGAAGATCACCGGCGGTGACTTGGGGAGCCGGAAGTTGAAATCGCCCAAAGGGATGCACGTGCGCCCGACTCCCGGGCGCGTGAAGGAATCGCTTTTCTCGATTTTGATGCATCGAATCGAGGGTGCGAGCGTGCTCGATTTATTTGCGGGAACCGGCGCAATCGGCTTTGAAGCGGCGTCGCGCGGCGCCGCGCGCGTAGTCAGCGTCGAGGGGCATCGCGAGACCGCGCAGGCGATTGAAGAAACAGTCGCCGAGCTCGACATTGCCGATCGCGTGACCGTCGTTGCCGCACCGGCCGAGCGCGCGCTCTACCGTATCGAGGGGCCTTTTGACATCGTGTACCTCGATCCACCGTACGCGAGCGACGTGCCGTTGCAGCTTTTCCGCCTGCTCCTCGAGCGATCGCTCTTGGCGCCCGACGCACTCGTGATCTACGAGCACGCGGCAAAACGGATTCTGCCCGACATACCGGGGTATCGCTCGACCCGCGAAGAAGTGTACGGCGATGTCGCTCTGGCGTTTTTCACCGTAGGTTGACTCAGCGAGTCACGCGGGCCATCTACCCCGGATCGTTCGATCCACCTACGAACGGTCACCTCGACGTCATCGAACGCGCAGCCGGTGCGTTCGGCGAAGTGATCGTCGCCGTCGTCGTCAATCCGCAGAAACGCAATACGATGTTCACGCTCGATGAGCGCGAACATATGCTTCGTGAGTGTGTCGCACATCTGCCCAACGTGCGTGTCGATCACTTCCGAGGGCTGCTCGCGGATTACCTCAGAGCACAGGATGCCGACGTGATCCTCAAAGGCCTTCGCGTCGTCTCCGACTTCGAGACCGAAATGTCGACCGCTCTCATGAACCGGTCGCTCTCCAACGTCGACACGCTCTTCCTGATGTCGGATGCAAAGTATTCGTTCGTCAGCTCGAGCCTGGTCAAAGAAGTCTTCTTTCTCGGTGGCGACGTCGCACCGTTCGTACCGGCGCCGGTACTGAACGTCATGTCGACGAAGCGGACCGCACTCAAACAAGCGTAACGGAGGTTCGTAATGTCGGTCTATCGCGTGTTGGATAAACTCGAGAGCTACGTGCACGAGGGAACCTGGCTTCCCGCGGGCTTTCGCGTGCTTTCCGAGGAGCGGCTCCTAGAATTCGTAGAGAAGATACGCTCTACGCTCCCTAAGGAAGTCGGACGCGCGCAGATCATTGCCAAGGACCAAGAACGCGTCATGCGTGCAGCGCAGGAAAAAGCGGATGAACTGATCGACGATCATGAAATTCTGCAGCGCGCGCGCACGACCGCCGAGGTCGTCCTGCGTGAAGCCGAAGAGCGTGCACGAAAGATCCGCGAAGGTGCGGACAACTACGCCGCACAAGTGCTTGCCGAAATGGAAGCGCGCCTTAGTGGAGCGCTGGGCTCGGTGCAAAAAGGGCGCGCTGCGCTCGCAAATGCGCCGAAACCCGTTGCCGCGCCGCAGCAGCAACCGCTCGCGGACGCTGCAGCTAAGAGTAAGCGTGCGGCCTTTGACTTGCAAGCTCCACAGGAAACGAGCGAGCTCGAATCCGTCGACGCTGTTAAAGCATAACAAGAGCTAACACGCGTTAGCTCGTCCGGCGGCGCGGGTACAGAGAAGCCATGAAAACCATCATTGGCTTGTTGGCCGTACTCGCGTTGACGGTGATGCCCGCGTTTGCGATCACCGGTGACGCCGGAGTCGCCGGCCACGTCTTCTATCCGGACGGACGTCCAGTTGCTAACGCCAACGTGGCGATTTTCCGGTTGCCGCTGCACGAAGTGGACAAAGCCGTTGCCACGACTACGACCGACGACAAGGGCTACTTTCTAAAGATGCCGCTGCAACCGGGACATTACATGCTCGACGTGGCGGTGCCGGGCAACACCTCGGCGTGCAGTGCGCACGATCTTATCGACGAAACGGTGACGCACGTGACCATGCGCCTCGCGGCGCACAGTGGTTGCGCGCCGGTCCGCCTGCATTCGGTGATGGTCAATGGCGCATTGACCAGCGACCTCTACATCGTCCACTAGTCACCGCTCGAGCTGAAGTAAGCGCTCTTTGCGTTGCGCTCCCCAGCGGTAGCCGCCGACGCCGCCCGTCGCAGGCACGATTCTATGACACGGAATGAGCAACGCGATTGGATTGGCGGCGACCGCGCGGGCAACCGCGCGCGCGGCCGAGGGCGAGCCGATCGCGCGCGCAAGTTGCCCGTATTCCATCGTCTTGCCGGGTGCAAGGTCGCGCAGCGCATCCCACACCCGCATCTGAAATGCCGTCGCGCGGACGTCGATGGGCAAGAGCGGCCACGGCCCTTCATTCGCTAGATATGCGACGATGCGTGAGGTTGCGCTTTCGAGGCGATCGTCGCTGCGTGCGAGCTGCGCCGAGGGAAACGCCTCGCGCAGACACCGCTCGAGCGTGCCGTCGCGCTCGCCGATATCGACGCGGCAGATGCCGCGCGGCGTCGCGGCGACGAGCACGCGCCCAAGCGCAGAATCAACGATCGCATACGTGACGGTCGAACCCTTGCCGCCTTTGCGCGGTAGTTCGTAACGTTCTTCGCGCGCGAGTTTAGCGTAGCGGTGCGGGGACATGCCGACGATTGCGGCAAAGCGGCGTTGCAAATGTCCCGGACTCAAGCCGACCCGCTCGCCGAGCTCGGCAAGCGTCACCGCTTCGGCACTCCTATCCAGGATGCGGCACGCCTGCGCGATGCGCTCGTCGATCGCCGCGGCGGCATCGGGGCGGCAGCGTTTGCACGCGCGGAACCCGGCCTCTTGTGCATCAACGATGGTTGCGAAGTAGCGGACGTTTCGCGGGAGTGGACGGCGGCTTTTACACCCGGTGCGGCAGTAGACGCCGGTGGTGCGCACACCGTAGAATGGCGCGTCGCTCACGGGCGTTCAACCTTAAAGAGGAAGCACGTATACGATCGGCTTCGCACGTGCACTTCGGCAACGTCGCGGTTGGTGAGAAACGCCGCGCTGACGGCCTCGGCCTCGCCCGGTGCCGCGACCGCCGCATCGGCGATGCGCCCGTCTGCATCGTATGCGCGCACGACGAGTTCACGATCGAGAAAGTCCGCGGGAAACTCGCGCGAATCGTAGCGTGCGCAGGTATGCGGATGGATAAAGATCGGGCCGATCTCAGCGTACGGATTCGTATCCGCGAGTGGCTGATAGGAGAGCAGTATCAGATCTTCAGGCTCCTTCGAAGAACCTAAACAGATACGACAGGGGCCCTGGTTCCGCTCGACGCGGAGTTGGTGGCCGAATTCGTCGCGGAGTGTCCGCCGCGCTTGCTCAGCTACTTCTTGGGGGATGGGCGTGTACTTCATATTCATAGGGTAGCGAGTGCAGGGGAGCGTCACTATCGCAATCTTGCGGTGTAATTCGGTATAGTGTAGGAGAAAGGGCGACGGCCATGCTTCTGATCGCGATCATTACCGCCGGCTTGCTCAATACCGTGCGCACCGGAAGCGCGCCGGCTGTGAACGCCCCCGTCCTGGACGCGCCGTCGGTGGTCTTCGATCGGCCCGCTCCCGAAGCGCCGAGGCCTGCGCCGGTGAAGCGGCCCCAGCCACCGCCGACGAACAAGCCGGCTAAACCCGCCGTGGTTCCACGCCTTGCCCATGGCGCTCCGCTCGCGAGCGGACCCTTCGTCTGCTACCAGTACTACGTGAATCCGGCGCTCGATCCAAAAAGTCGGGCGATAGTCGATCCCGAGATCTTGCAGCCGGCGTGTATCATGACGCCGCCGGGCGCCCCGCTCGAACCCTAGATCGGCGTAATCCGAATCACGGCCGCGCTGCCGCCGGTGCGCACATCGATCGCGTCGGCCTCTTGTAGCCAAATCGTATCGCCGGCCGCGCATGGCGTGTTTTCGACAGCCGTGTCACCTTCGATCGCGTAGACGAATGCGATTTCGTCCTCATCCAGGACAAAGCGCTGCGCGGACGTGACGATTTCCACATCATGCACGAACGCGTTGCGCAACGTCATCGCATTGAGATCGCGCGTTGCCGTACCGCGCAGGCGGCATGCGACGCGCGCTTCGCCGCGAAATTCGTGGGCCTGTCCGCGTTCGAGGAGGACGGACGTGCCGTCGACCTCGAGTTCGACCGGATCGGCGTCGAGCGCGACGATGGTGCGGTCGTAGCCGCGGAATTCAGAGAACGGCCCGTCGCGATCGATCGTCGCGAGCGAGACACGCCACAATACGCGCTTCGATGCATCGTCAGCAAAGGCAACGGCGATCTCACGTGTGAGACCGCCGCCGTTTTTCCAGGGCTGTTCGCGATAGTCGCTTGCGCGAATGACTTCGATCACACAGGCGGCGCTTGGACGTTGTGCGCAAAGGCCTCGAGACGCTGACGATCGATCGCCTTGACGCGGCCACGGTCGAGTTCGAGCGCGTGCGCGTTCTTCAAGCGCAAGAGCGCACGCGCAGCCATGTCGCGAACGGTGCCGGCCGCGGCCGCAATCTGCGCTTGCGAGAGGCTCTCGACCCCGGGAAGCCCGCGCGTCATGCCCACGGACGTGCGCGCGTAGCCGAGCAAAAATTTCGCAACGCGCTGCAAGACGTGCGCGAAGGCGAGGTCAGCGATCGTATCGATCGAGCGGCGTCGCGCTTGCGAGCTTGCGATGAGAAACCCGAGCGCGAGTTCGGCATCATTGCGGATGGCATGCATCACGGCTTCGCTTGGCAGCGTAACAATGGTCGCGTCGGTCAACGCTTCGGCGCGCGTCGTGGCGCCGCCGCCGTCGAAGGTGCCGCTTTCGTTGAGCGTGTCGTGCGTGAGGCGTTCGCCGATCGTATGCGTCTTGCCGTCGGGTGAAAGCAGCGTGTAGATCACCTTGCCGCTCTTGACGATGCCGAGGTACGGCCACATCTCGCCCTCGTCGAAGATCGTGTCGCCCGACTTATAAGAGCGCTCGCTCATCTGCCCCGCGAGTTCTTTGATCGTCGACGCCTTAGCTTGCGTGAACTGTGGCGCGTGCGCCAGAAACGTCTCGCCGTCGGCGTGCTCGTCGATCCGCTCGAGGCGAATCGCCCAGCGATTGCCGCCCAAATTGCGCGCATCCCACGAAAAGCGTCCGGGCCGCTTCTCGGTCATTTCGTTGCGCAGCGCGCGCGGATCGCTCTCCTCGGTGATTTCGAGGGCGCCTCCCACTTGGAGCTTGTCGAACGCCTCGAGAATGTGCTCGGTCTTGCTGGCAGGCGAGAGCGACCGGGCATCGAGCGTGATCGCGGCGTTTCGTGTGATTGGCATGACCCGCGAAGGTTAGGAGGCCGAGCGCGGAATACCTCCGGCCCATGACTATCAGACCCTCCGACGACGATGTCGTCATCCTCGCGGGCGCCCGTACGCCCTTTGGCAACCTAAACGGCGCCTTCGCCGACCTGACCGCTACCGATCTCGGCGTCGCCGCCGCGACCGCGGCCATCGAGCGCAGCGGCGTCGACCCCAAAACCATCGACGATATCGTCTTCGGCAACGTCGTGCAGAGCAGCCCTGACGCAATCTATCTTGCACGCCACGTTGGGTTGCGCGCCGGCATCCCGGTAGATGTCCCGGCCGTCACCGTGAACCGTCTGTGCGGCTCGGGTCTGGAAGCGATCTTGCAAGCCGCGCGCTCGCTGCGTTTGGGCGAAGCAACCTATGCGCTTGCCGGCGGCACCGAGAACATGACGCAAGCGCCGCACGTGGTGCGCGGCGCGCGCCGCGGCTTCCCGTTCGGTGCGAACGTGCAGTTCGAAGATTCGCTGTGGAGTGCGCTCGTCGATTCGTACTCGAATACACCGATGGCCATTACTGCCGAGAATCTCGCAAAGAAGTACAGCATCGCGCGTGAGGCGTGCGATGAATTCGCGCTTGCATCGCAGGCAAAGGCGCTGGAATCGCAGTCGAGCGGATTTTTCGCCGACGAGATTGCACCAGTGAATGTCCCCGGACCCAAAGGCACGCAGACCGTCGTCGACAAGGACGAAGGTCCGCGCGCGGGGCTCTCGATGGAGAAGCTCGGGAAATTGCCGGCGCGCTTCGCAAAAGACGGCGTGGTGACGCCGGGGAATGCCAGCGGGTTGACCGATGGCGCCGCTGCCGTGGTACTAACGACGGTAAAGCAAGCTAAGGCCGACGGTCACGCATGGTTTGGACGGTTGGTGAGTTACAGCGTGGTTGGTGTCGATCCGACGATCATGGGCATTGGTCCCGCCTACGCGATTCCGAAGGCGCTTGCGCGCGCCGGCATCGCGGAGAAAGATCTCGGCGTGATGGAGATCAACGAGGCGTTTGCGCCGCAAGTGCTCGCGTGTTTGAAAGAGATGGGGACGAATGGCGTGCGGTTGAATCCGCACGGCGGCGCGATCTCGCTCGGGCATCCGCTCGGCGCATCCGGTGCGCGTATCGCGCTCACCACGCTCAACGATTTACGCGCGAATGGCGGCGGCTACGGTGTCGCCGCGGCGTGCATCGGCGGAGGACAGGGCATCGCGGCGGTTCTTTTGGTCGAATAAATGGGGACGCGTTCTTGACGTCCTCGCACTCTGCGTCGTGGCGTTCGCGGTGTGGAAGATTCTTCTCGCACCGCGCGCGCTCGACGTTGCAAAAGCGTATCCCGCACCGCGCATCGCCTATCCCAAACTCGACGGCGGGACATTCCATATCGGTGACGAGCGTGGACGGGTCGTGTTTTTGGACTTCTATGCGTCATGGTGCGAGCCGTGTCAGTTGGAAACGCCGATGATCGAACGGTACGCGCGTGCGAATCCGCAAGCGGCCGTGGTGCCGATCGACGTCGGCGAACCGGCGGCGGTTGCGGCGCATTTCGCACAGCGTTATAAGCTGAAGGGCGTCGTGCTCGACCCGAGCAGCAGCTCGCAGGGCTTCTTCCAGATCGACGGCTTCCCCACGATCGTCGTCGTCGATCCGCAAGGCCGCATCCGCGCAACCTGGTCGGGCTTCAA
>DATJOM010000080.1:0-66730 GCA_035507095.1 Candidatus Acidiferrum sp. | reverse complement strand
CGCTTGAAGACCGATTTGCGAAAATCGAAGAAGCGGCTCATGCGCGCATATCCCAAAACGATTTGCGCTCGTTTGGCGCGAGCGGCTCGCTCTTTTGCACGTGCTCGCCGCTCGGCGGCGCGACGCCCGCAGCGATCGCGGCGACCTGGTAGTGCATCTGCTCGAGACGTGACCGCAGTTCACCGAGCGTTGCACGGAAGCGATCCGCCGCAGACGTCGCCTGCGTCTTTACATCGACCTTGACCGCACGGCCTACGGTTTGCAAATCGATCGCGACCGTGCCGAGCGACTTTGTATCGAGCACGAAGGCGATGTGGAAGTTATCCGCGTCCATTTTATTCTTGCCGCCGGGCGCATCGCGAGAGATGCGCATGGTCACCGGCTCACCGCCCTCATGGAAATAGGCCGGCAACGGAATCGTAATCGCACGCGGATCGGTCGTTTGCGCATTGAGGACGTTGAGCTGTAACGCGGTCGTTGCGGTAAGTGCGTCACGCAACGCGCCGGCAATTGCCGGTCCATCGTTGCCCGCGGGCGAGGCGATCATCGCGAGGATCGCCGACTTGACATCGTAGTCCATCGCCGCCGTACGTTCGGCCGCCTGCGCCGCGACCGCGACCGCGGCCGCGGTAACCGGGGCTTGTTGTGGCGTGAGCGTTTGTTGCGCAGGCTGCGCCGACGGCGGTTGTTGCGCCGCAGGCGCTGGTTGCGCGGATCCGGGGAGTTGCGGTACCGCAGCTTGCTCGGCGACGGGTGTTTGTGCCGAAGGCACGGGCGGCAATTCGAGCTCGCTCCACGCGCTTATGGCTTGCATGATTTTTGCTTCGGCACCGTCGAGCACATCGGAGACAAATGTGGCGATCTGCTCGGGCATAGCGCGCACGTTGCGCATATCGAAGCGCGCTACGAAGGCCAACATCGAGCGGAGCGCACCGTTATCCTCGGGCGCGAGTTTGGTGAGCGCGCTCTCGAGCTGCTCGTATGCCGCGGTGACGTTCTGCGCCGCCGTCGTCATCGTGCGGGCCGCTGCGAGCGTCACGGGCGTAATCGGCACGCGTAAACGCGCGAGCAACGCGCCTTCCGAGCTCGCCGGCGCGCTCTGCCGTTGCACCGACGCGCTCTGCCGTTGTACCGACGCAGGTGTCGGCGCAAGCGGTGTCTGCGCGGCCGGAGATTGCGCCGCGCGCACGATCGGCGGGGGCGCTACCGGAAACGACTGCGGTAGCGCTCGCGCTGGCGGCGTTGCCGGCGTGCTTGCCGCTGCAGGCGTAGATGGCGTCTGCGGTGCGGACGGTGTGGGCGGCGGCGCGGGAGCGCTCGCGCGATACAACGCGAGCCGCGCCTCGACATCACTCCCGGCACTACGACCATCTTCCGCCTGTTCCACCACTTGCGCAATCGTTGCTTCGATGGGTTCGGCGGGCGCATTTGGCCGCACCGATGCTGCGACGAACACTTCGCGCGGCGGCGCAACGTTGGTGCCCGTCGCCGGGATTGGCGCCGGTGGCGCCGGATTCGCCGGTGGGGTATTGACCGGAATCGTCGTGGTGAGCACCCCGCTCTGCGGAGCACCGGGCACCTGCGGCGGCAGTTCGACGGTGACGGTCGGCAGCGGATCGCCGGGGTCCGCCGTTCCGAGATTTCGCACGATGACGGCCGAATTCGTAAACCCGGTAACCTGCAGCAACATCGTCTCGCCCGGATTGATACCCGGCGGAATCTGCGCCGTGACCGTCTGGCCGAGAAACGAGAGCAGGTCCGTACCGGCTTGCGGTGCCAAAACCGTTGCGGCGATGATTTCGCCGACGTTGACTTGGGCTTGCAGTACGGTGACGTCGACGCCGAGACTGAGCACAGCCTCGTCCATGGCCGCTTGCGCGTTCGCGACCGCTTGAGCAGCGAGTGCAGCGAGCGGATCGAGGCCGGACATCGTCAGCCTTTATGCGGTGAAATCGATGAAATGCTCGCCTTCGCCGGAGAGTCCAAGGGGCGACTCTTCCGCCGCGTCCTGCTCGTGGTGCGGCTGCTGGCGGCGGCCTTCGGGCGTATACTTTCCACCGTTGCTGCCGTCGGGATTGGTGCGAAGTGCGGTGCGTTCGGCGTGCTCGGTCTCTTTGACCATCTCTTCGCGCTCCTGTACTTGCGCGGCGAAGGTGGCCTGGGCGGCTGCCTGGGCGTTTGTAGCGGCTTGTTGCGCAGCGCTAACCTGGGCCGCGTTTTGCGGGGCGGCCAGGTACGCCAGTTGCAGATCCGCGGGACGAATCGCCATGATCGAGTATTTCCCCTCGTAGCGTCCGTTCTACTTTATTTTCTTTACAATCGGCATTTTCGGCCGGAGTTGTAGGCGGACGCCGCAGGTACTTCTGTTTGATCGTCGGGTCGTCGTCGCGATACCCCAGATCGTTGCGCAGTTCGCGCAACCGCTGCCGGAGGTGGATGACCGCCTGCGCGTGGATCTGCGAGACCCGCGACTCGGAAACGCCTAGCGCGCCCTTGATTTCCTTGAGCGTTTGTCCCTCGAAGTAATAGAGCGTGATCACCGTGCGTTCTTGCGGCGGGAGATTCTCGACGGCACGCACGAGTTCGGCATGGACTTCACGCGACTCGACCTCGCTCATCACGTCGTTGTCGTCGTCGCGCAGCGTGTCGACCAGCGGAATCTCGTAACCCTTTTCGTTGGGTAAGAACTCCTCGAGCGAGAGCACCGCCGTGCCGCGCACGCGTTGAATCAGTTGGTCGAGTTCTTTCTTGGAAAGGCCAAGGCGCTGCCCGACCTCGGCTTCGGTCGGCGCGCGGCCCAGTTCGACTTCGAGCTCCTGGTAGGTGCGCTCCAGTTCGCGAGCGCGCTGGCGCACGGCGCGCGGCACCCAATCCAGCGAACGCAGGGCATCGAGAATCGCCCCGTTGATACGAGTGATTGCGTAGGTCTCGAACTTCACGCCACGTGCGTCGTCGTATTTTTCGATGGCGTCGATCAAACCCAAAATCCCGTCGTTGATGAGATCGTTGATCTCGACGTTCGGCGGGAGGTTGACCGAGATTCGACCGGCCACGTACTTGACCAAGTGCAAGTACTTGTGAACGATCTCTTCTCGCGAGAGTTCGACGCCGCCGATTACGTAGGCACGCGGACTACGGTTCAGCTTCATGCAACCCCGAGGGCGCGCATATCGCGCGTCCGCAGTCCGTATTCAGAATCCTCCATGACCCTCCTACCGTGCTACGTCAGCGTTCTGCTTCAAGCAGGTTAAGACTTCGATACGCCTGCGAGGTTCACCAAGGCGGGTGAAATCTCATCGAGTGGTACTTCGCGGTCGACCAAGCCCTCCTTCGCGGCGGCACGCGGCATTCCGTAGACGACGCACGTCGCCTCGTCTTGCCCGAGCACGTAGCCGCCACGTTCTTTAAGTTCACGTAAACCTCGCACGCCGTCGTTGCCCATGCCGGTCAAAATCACGGCGATTGCCGCTTTGCCATATGCCTGCGCGACCGCTGCGGTCATGTGATCGACGCTGGGAACGTGCAGCGACGAGCCGTCGTCGTCAACGAGGCGCACTTCGGTCTCCCCTGGTCCGCGACGGCGCAAATCGACTTGCTTGCCGCTGGGCACCACGAGCGCCGACCCCGGCTCCAGGATCATGCCGTTGAGGGCTTCGTGCACCGCAATCTTGCTCGATGCATTGAGGCGATCGGCGAGGGGCCGGGTAAAGCCCATCGGCATGTGCTGCACGATCAGCACGGGCAGCGGAAAATTCGCCGGAAGCATCGGCACCACGTGCGAGAGCGCGACCGGGCCCCCGGTCGACGTGCCGATCGCCACGATCTCGTATTGCGAGGTGAAGCTTAGGCGCGGCCGCGCCGCCGGCGGTGGCGCGATGATCCGTTGCGCCTGTTCGATCGGCGGCGGAGCATGCACGATCGGCTGCGCCGGCTGCGCGCCGCGCCGCGAAACCGCACGAATCTTCGCGATGAGGTCACGCGCAACGTCGGTGATATTGACGTAGGCGGCGTCCGGTTTTGAGATGAAATCGACGGCACCGAGTTCAAGCGCCCGGAAGGTTGTCTCCGCACCTTCACGCGTGAGCGAACTGCACATGATGATCGGGATGCGGTGATCGGCGACGATCTGTCGCACGGCTTCCAGACCACCCATGCCCGGCATCTCGACGTCCATCGTGATGACATCGGGATTCATCTGGAGCGCTTTGGTGATCGCTTCCTCGCCACTGCGCGCGGTCGCAACGACCCGCAGATCGGATTCTTGCTCGATCATCGTTGCAATCGCCCGGCGCATGAACGCCGAGTCGTCGACAACGAGTACGCTAATCTGTGCCATGTTTCGTCACTTATTTCCGTCGGTAGTAGATGGCTTTCGGCGTCACGACCGCCTCGTACTTGTCCGTCACGCGCATAATGGATTCCGCATGCCCCAAGAAGAGAAACCCGCCGGGCCGTAGCGCCTGCGCGAACGCCTCGACCACCCGCTTTTGCGTCGGCTTTTCGAAATAGATCAATACATTGCGGCAGAGGATCGCGTCAAACGTACCCATTGCTGCGACGGCATGTTCATCCATAAGGTTGATGCGTGAGAACTCCGCCATGCGCTTGATCTCATCATTGATGAAGAATCCGCCTTCAAAGGGGCGGAAGTACCTTTGGACCATCTCCGGCGGCGTCGCGCGAAACGAAAGCTCGCGATAAAAGCCCGTCGCCGCGCGCTCGAGCGCCCGGGGAGAGAGGTCGGTTGCGCGTAGGATCAGGCTCGACGATACGATCCGACGCGTCTCGTGGAGCAACATACCGATCGTGTAGGGCTCTTCGCCCGTCGAGCACGCGGAGGACCAGATGCGCAGCGGCGTGCCCGCGCGTTGCGCTTCTTCGAGCACATCGGTCGCAATCACGTCCAATTGCGCGCGCTCGCGAAAGAAGTAGGTTTCGTTGTTGGAAAGGACCGAGGCCAACTCGGACCACTCGCCTTCGCGGTCGGGCGACGCGATCAGAAAGCGATAGTAGGCTGCAAAGTCCGAGACGCGCACCTTGAGCAGGCGGGTCTGCAGCCGGCTCTGCAGCAGAAATTGCTTCGTATCGTCATAGAAAATACCGAAGCGCTCGCGAATCAGATCGCGCAACGCCTGGAATTCGTGTTCCGATATAGCAATAGTCGACACGCGATAGAATCCGTACTATTCTTGGCTTCGACAACTATGCAAACGATGCCCGCGTGGCAAAGCGCAGCGCATTGAACGAGAGCACCAGCCGGTCAAACGACGAGCGCTCGTGATCTTCCTTCTGCAAAGCGTCCGCAAAGCGCGGGCTGGCGGCAAGCTGCTCGAAGAGCACGCCGTAACGCGCCGGACGCGCCTCGAGATAGCGCATGAGCCGAACGCGATGCTCGAGGCGACGCTGAAACCGTCCACGCAGACGCGCTGCATAGTGCAGCGCCGCGCGATCGGGCTGCGCGCGATACTCGCGCACTGCAGCCGCCGCGAGACGTCCGCTGACGGCTGCCTCAAAAATGCCTTCACCGTTGGTCGCATCGACAAGTCCGGCGGCCGTACCCCCGACCATCGCCGCTTGCGCCGAAATCTGCGCGCGCGGCCAGCCGCCGTAGAGCAGATGGCCCTCTTCCTTAACGTGCTTAACGTTGGCATGGGCATAGAGCCGAGCGCGCACGCGACCGACGAACGCGTCGAGTTCCTCGCGCAGTCGCGCGCCATCGAGCTTGCCGACGAGTCCAAGGCCGATCGCAAGATGATCGCGTTTGGGAAACATCCATCCGACGATCTGACGCCCGTCTCGCGCCGCATAATAATGAAGCTCCAGCGTTTTATAGGTGACCGGCAGCGCCGGACGATCGAGGTAGACGCGGTATTGCAGCGTCGTCATCAAGCCCTCGCTCCAGCGCGGATCGTCAAACGCGCTATCGAAGCGCGCGGTCGCACCTTGCGCAAAGAAGACCGTGCGCGCCCGAACGTGCCGCCGTTCGCCGGTGCGTAAATCCGCATATTCGACCGTCGATCCACCCTCGTCACGCTGAAGTGAACGCCACAGCGCTTGCGTGCGGATGACCGCGCCCTCGCTCACGGCAAGCCGCGCGATCTCGCCGTCGAGTTCTTCGCGCGTCGTGGTGTGTCCGGGACCGAAAAAGATTTCGTGTTCGCACCCGCGCGTGTCAAAGAGCGCCAGGCGTGGGGTGTCGCAGTGCACGAGTTCGCGCGGCAAATCGAACGTGCGGCAGAAGTCGGGACGTAGGCCGGCCGCGCAGACGCGTTTGTGACCCACCACCGCGTCCTTTTCCAGTACCAACGTTTCGATGCCGTCACGTGCAGCTTCGCGCGCTGCAGTCGCACCCGCCGGTCCAGCCCCAACAATGAGAAATTCGACGTTTTCCATCTACTCAGTGGCCTGCAACTCTCAAATGCGGCATACCGTCGCGTGCGCCGCGGTTGCGATAGCGAGGCGCGAGGAGGGCGCATAACCGGGGCGTTCTGTAACCGACGAGCAACGACGATAGCGCGACCGCGCCGCCGCGACCAAAGGGGCTGTCCGTGTTCGGGTCATCCACGTCGTCACTCTTCGCTCGCAAAGCATCGCTTTTGTCACTCATCGTTCCTTGTGCCTGATCCCGAACGCGGACAGCGGTGCGCCGTATTCGAGAGTCGCAGGCCACTAGGTCCCTTATACGGGTTAGGCGAACACCCTGCGCCAGCATGAGCCTTCCGGATCCCCGTAATTATCTATTATTGCCGCTAGGCGACCGCCAGCCCGACGAAATCAACGTCGTGGTCGAGATTCCGGAAGGGTCGCGCAATAAGTACGAATACGACAAGCAGCTCGATATCTTTCGCCTCGACCGCGCGCTGCATTCGTCGATACACTACCCCGGTGACTACGGCTTCGCGCCGCAAACACTCGCCCTGGACGGCGATCCGCTCGACATCCTCGTGCTTGCAATCGAGCCGACGTTTCCAGGATGTTTGGTCGCCGCGCGGCCGATCGGCTTGCTCGAAATGGTCGACGGTGATAAACAGGACGACAAAATTCTCGCGGTTCCCGTCGGCGAACCAAACTTCGACGAAGTCCACAACTATACGCAGATCTTTCCACACCTCTTGCGCAAGATTTCGCACTTCTTCGAAACCTATAAACTGCTCGAAGGCAAACAGACGCGCGTGGGCAATTGGCGGGACGCGGCATCGGCGCGGCGCGAGGTCGCCGAGTCCTATCAGCGCTTTAACGACAAGGCGTAGGTCCTAAGTCGGGTATCATCGTCGTGTCCTTGGGCACGATGATCTCAATCGTGCACGCTTTCCCGTCGGCGCTTCCCTGGAAACGCGCCGTTCCCGCTGCTAGGCCACCGACGTACACACGGCCGCCGTATCCGACGGGATAGTGATCCATTCCCGACGTGATCAAACTCGCTGCGGCAAGCGGTACGCCGTGTGCGTCGACAGCCTCGAACGTAAAGCCGCCACGTGAGGTTACGAGTGTGGTCACCTTCACGAGCGCCGACTTACGCGGAACGACTTCGAGTGGATCCTCGACGTTGTACCAGATCGGCAGATCCGCCGGATCGACCTCGATGGTATTCTCTTTATAGGGCTGAAGGCTGCGCAAGAAGAGCCAGCCTTGCCCATTGGTGGTGCCGGCGTCGGATCCGTTGACCTTGACGCGCGCGTTGCTCACCCCGGGAATCTGCAGGATACCGAACGATTCGCCTTCGCCGATGGTTCGCAGCGCGTAGACCTTCCCGCCTACAAGCGCGACCGCCCCCTTCAACTGCGGATCGTAGATGCTCTGGCTGAACTGTTGCTGGTAGTTGAAGCTCGCGTCCGCCCAATCCATTTCATCTTCGATGTCGAATTGCTTGTCCTGGGATTTCGACGCCGAATACTTGACGCTCATCGTGATGGGATCGTCGGGGTCCACCGGGGATTTTCTCCACGTGACCGCGCCCGACGTCTGCCCCGACTCATCAACCGCGCTCGTAGCGCTAAGCGAGTGCGCCGGATCGAGTTGCAGGCTCACGCTGGCGTTGGCGCTATAGTTGCGCGAAATGAAATTATACATCGGTGTGAGGGTGATGTTAAACTTCCCGATGCGCGTGGTCGCCGAGCTCGAGACGTCCGACGAATCACTTCCCTGGTTCGAGCGGCTGCGGTTGTAGCTAAGCTGAAAATTCCACTTTTCGCCGGCCGGGAAGTTCAGACTGCTTTGCTCGGTGAGGTTTTGGATCACGTTGTCGCTGTCAGATGACTCGACCGAGGGCGTGGTCTGCGAGTTGAGTTGGTAGACCTCGGTAAAGGTTACTTTTCCGCTCTGGAGATTGAGGCGATATTCGCTTGCGCGGCGGATGTTGCCCGTGCCGACTCGAAAGCCGAGCGTGTTGTCCTTGGCAAGTGCAACGTCGAGACCGACGTCGCCAAAGTTGTTGCTATTGATCGTCTCGGCGAGCGCCGCGAGCGTGACGCTGTCGGTGAGTCCGTAAAGCACGTCCGCTTGCGTGACAAAGCCGCGATACGTTTGCGTTGGAAGATTGGCGTTCACGGTAGGAACGCCGGTGTCTAACCGCCACTGCGAGAACCCGCGCCCGAGAAACGTTGGGTTGTAGAGGGGGCGCGCCTCTTGCGTCGTCTTGACACCTTTTTGGTCGGTGAGAACCAAGACGATGTCGCTATCTGCTGCCGATGTCGGAAGACCGTCCACCGTGAAGGGACCCTGGGGAACGTAGCGCTGAATCTCAAGCACGTTATTGATATAGACCTCGAGCAGCGACGGCGACGTGGCGTATCCCGAAACCGATGGTGCACCACGGGAGACGTAGGTTGGATCGGTCGTATAGTCGCTTGCATAGCGCACGCCCGCGAACGGGATGCTCGAGCCGATCCACCCGCCATTTGTATTCCCGTCGCCGACCGAGATGGCACGGTGTGTCGCCGAGTCGAGTTGAAACCAGCGCAGCAACGAACGATAGAATCGGAATTCGGTGCTCGTCGTGCTCTGAAATTTCAGCTGATAGATGCCGCCTTGGCTCACCGCGTAGAAATCGTAGGTTTGGTTTGCTTGGTTGAGGTTGTAGTTGAAAAAGGCGCCGCGTCCGGGCGTGGTCGGTGCGGGAGGCTTGCGCTGTTCGGGTTCGCCGCGGAAGGCCGAAGCCGGTGCTACGATCTCAAGCATTTTGTCGTGCCGATTGTAGGATGCCGCCAAATTCAAATCGGTCTGCAAGCCATAATAGCGGTGCCCATCACGTTCAAAGGATGCGGTGCGCGGGCGTTTGAGTTGCCACGCGTCGAGATCCGTGTCCGACACGTAGACGATCTCCTCGTCGCTGAGATAGACCGCTGCGTCGGTCGAGAAAACGGCATTATTGATCTCGACGCGATAATGCTCGATATGGTATTTGACGGTAAAATCATCTTCGACGGCTTCGACTGCGAGCGCACGAGCGGCGCAGAGCCAAAAGGCCAATAGCAGGATAACTGCGTGTTTCACGGCTTCGGCGATGCCGGCGCGCGCACGAGTGTCGCCGTGTAGCGGCGTGCGGAGGGAGGCGGCGTCGCGGTATGGGGAACGACTTCAACCACGGAAACTTTGTAACGCTCTTCGTTCGCGGGCAAGGCGAACGTGCGCAGTGCGATGCGAAATGTTTCCGTCTCGTAGGGTTTAACGAGAAATACCGGCGGAACAATCACGAAATTCTTGCCGTCTTCGATCTCGACCTCAAACACCGTCGGGCGCGCGCTCAGGCTGGAGAATTCGAATTCTGCGACGCGCGCGTGCGCGTCGATCGTGACCGAATCCGGTTTGAGAGAGAACGAAGCTGAGCGCGCCTGCCCAAGGAGTGCAGGCACCAGCATAAGGATAAAAAGCCGGGCGTATATCCGTTTCAGCAAGCGCGTGTTGCCTTCGGAGTTTGGGAGGGCCGTCCTGTGCCACAAGGACTCAGCTCGCAAATCGCAGTACCCGGCTACATCAAGCGGCGCCCCTCCGGCGCCGCACTGCTGCTTCCTCAAGGACCTATTCGTACATGACGGCACAATACGCGATTTGGGCCGGGCTTATCGGTGGTGCGCTGGCGGTGTTGTATGGCATCGCGCTCACTTTCTGGGTGCTCGGCCAACCGGACGGCAACGCCCGCATGAAAGAGATCGCTGCGGCGATCCAAGAAGGCGCGATGGCCTTCCTCAGACGCCAGTACGGAACGATCGCGATCGTCGCGGTTGTGCTGGCGATCGTCATCTTCTTCGCCCCGCAGCCGCTCGGCTGGGAGGCCGCGCTCGGTTTCCTGATCGGCGCGATCCTTTCGGGCGCCGCGGGCTTCATCGGCATGATCGTCTCGGTCCGCGCCAACGTGCGTACCGCGGAGGCGGCGCGCAAGGGTCTTGGCCCGGCGCTCAACGTCGCGTTCCGCGGCGGCACCGTCACGGGCATGTTGGTCGTCGGCCTCGGGCTCTTGGCGGTCTCCGGTTACTTCTGGTTTTTGCAAACCGTCAATGCCGATGATACGACGCGCACGCTCGCTGCAATGGTGGGCCTCGCCTTCGGCTGTTCGCTGATCTCGGTCTTCGCGCGTCTCGGCGGCGGTATTTACACGAAGGCAGCTGACGTCGGCGCCGATCTCGTCGGCAAAGTGGAAGCCGGCATTCCCGAAGACGATCCGCGCAACCCCGCAGTCATCGCCGATAACGTCGGCGACAATGTCGGCGATTGTGCCGGTATGGCCGCCGACCTCTTCGAGACGTACTGCGTCACGACCGTTGCCGCGATGTTGCTCGGCAATCTCATCTTCGGGGATAAGGTACCCGGCGCGGTTACGTTTCCGCTCGTGCTCGGCGCCGTCTCGATCGTTGCCTCAATCGTCGGCTCGTGGGTCGTCGGTTTGGGCAAAGTCTCAAAGAACCGCATCATGGCCTCGCTCTACAACGGCATGATCGTCGCCGGCCTGCTTGCGCTCATCGGCTTCTGGTTCGTGGCGCAGCAAGAATTCGGCGGTTCAGACGTCATCAGTGCAACCAGCGTCTTTTTCTGCGCGCTCGTCGGTGTCCTCATCACCGGCCTGATCACGGTCATTACCGAATACTACACCGGCACGCAGTTCGCGCCGGTGCGGCACATCGCAGAAGCCTCGGTTACCGGGCACGCGACCAACATCATCGCCGGCCTTGCCGTCTCGATGCAGGGCACTGCACTACCGGCCATCGTCATTGTGCTCGGCATCCTGACCAGCTACAGCCTGGCCGGCGTCTACGGTGTCGGTATCGCGGTGATGGCGATGCTCTCGCTCGCCGGAATCGTCGTCGCGATCGACTCGTTCGGTCCGATCACCGATAACGCCGGTGGTATCGCTGAGATGGCCGAGATGCCCGAAGACGTGCGCAGTGTCACCGATCCGCTCGACGCGGTCGGCAACACGACCAAAGCGGTGACCAAAGGCTACGCGATCGGGTCTGCGGCGCTCGCGGCGGTCGTGCTCTTCGCGTCGTTCTTGCAAGAGTTGATCAAAGCCAAGTGCGGTGCGGCGGCTGCCGCCGATTGCGCAGGTGCGACGACCAATCTCTTCGCCATCGGCAATCCCTACGTGCTCTCAGGCCTCTTCATCGGTGGCTTGCTGCCGTATCTCTTCGCATCGCTTGCGATGGAAGCGGTTGGGCGCGCAGCCGGGAAAGTCGTCGAAGAAGTTCGCCGGCAATTCCGGGAGAACCCCGGCATCATGGCAGGTACGTCGAAGCCCGATTACGGCGCAACGGTAAGCATCGTCACCGCGGGCGCGCTCAAGGAGATGATTCTCCCGGCGCTCATACCGGTCGGCGTGCCGATCGTCGTCGTGTTGCTCTCGGTGTTTGGTGTGCTCAAAGGCGACACCGGCGCGCAACTGATGGGCGGCATTCTCGTCGGATCGATCGTCACCGGGCTCTTCCTCGCAATTTCGATGACCACCGGCGGTGGTGCGTGGGACAATGCGAAGAAATATATTGAAGATGGAAACCTCGGGGGCAAGGGTTCGATTGCGCACCAAGCTGCGGTCACCGGCGACACGGTCGGCGATCCCTACAAAGACACGGCGGGCCCCGCGATCAATCCGATGATCAAGGTGCTCAACATCGTGGCTTTGTTGTTGGTGGCTTTCTTAGTTCACTAATCCACGAGCGGCGTCTCCGAAACGAGCGCAGCCTGCATGGCGGCGCTCGTTTCAATTTCGTCGCGCACGTCATCGCGCGCACTCGTAGCGCGCCACGCCACCATTGCAGCCACGACCAACATTGCGCCACCCAGGAACCAGGCTGCACTCGGCGCTTTCCAGGCGTGGAATGAACCGATCGAATACGCAAACGTGCCCGTAAAGATCGCCGGGCCGATCAGCATGCCGACGCTGCGCAGGAGGTTGATCGCGCCCTGCAGTTCCCCTTGCTCGTGTTTGCCGACGCGCCGCGTCATCAGCGACTGCGACGCCGATCCCGCGATCATCCAGAGCATGTTGATCGGGATGGCAATCCAGAAAAGGATTTGATTGCCACCGTACATACAGAAGCCGGCGGCGCCGAGCAACAATCCAGCCAGCACAGCGCGGCGTTCACCGATTCGATCGACGACCGGCTGAATCACGAAGGCCGAGACGAGGATCGTAAAGACGCCGACAATCGCAAGCGAAACGCCGACCGTACTCATGGTCCATGCATAAGCCAGCATGGTATAGAGGACGAAGAGCTGCGGCAGCGCCTCGTGCGCGATGTAGCCGATCAAGTTCGAGGTCGCAAGTCCGGCCAATTCGGCGTGACGTCGCAGCATGTTAATCGCGCCGAGCGGATTGGCGCGTTGCCACGAAAAAGCGTTGCGATGCTCGGGTGCGAGCGATTCGGGCAGCACGAGGAGTCCGTACAGAAAGTTCACGAGACTCAAGGCGCCCGCAACCCAGAACGGCAACCGCAGACCATGTACCGCGAGCAACCCGCCAATCGCGGGACCGATCACAAACCCGACGCCGAACGCTGCGCTGATCATGCCGTACGCACCCGCACGTTTATCCTCAGGCGTGACATCGGCGATGTAGGCGCTCGCAACGGTGATGCTGGCCGTCGTGGCACCGGATAGCACGCGACCGACAAAGAGCCAGGCAAGATTCGGCGCTATCGCGAGGATCACATAATCGAGTGCGGTCCCGAAGTTGGAGAGCAGTACTACCGGACGGCGACCGACGCGGTCGGAGAGCGTGCCGAGGATCGGCGATCCGAAGAACTGCACCAGCGCAAAGATCGTTGAAAAAAGGCCTGAGAGGAGCGATGCCGTTGCAAAGTCACCGTGGGTAAAGCTCAAGACGAGGGGATTAAAAACCGGTACCATGATGCCGAGCGCAATCATGTCGAGCAGCACCGTTACGAAGATAAACGTCATTGCGGCATTACGTTTGTTGAGCACAGCTTTCGCTCCACAGGTCGATCGCGCGGCCGATACGCTCGTGATCGCCCGTAGCGGCGTAATCGAGCATGAACCCGCGAAACATAGCAAGTGTGACGGTGGCGCGGGCGCGCGCCTCTTCCCGGCCGCCGCCGCTGTTGCCGATGGGATCGGAAAGAAAGGCCAACCAGTCCTCGACGGCGCCTTCGAGAAAACCGGGAAATGCTTCGGGCTTGCGCAGCGCAAGCGCGTAGGTTTCGAAAAAGAGCTTGAGCATCGGACCGACCTGCGGCTGGGTCATGTACGCCCACGCGGCCTTGCAGACGGCGACCGGCGTCGGCAACTGGCTGCCGCGCAATTGCTCGAACACCGCAAGTTGCCGCTCGCGAATCGCGCGCAACACCGCCGTGACCATGCTTTCTTTTGAGCCGAAATGGTAGAGCAGCATCCGCGGGCTCGAACCGACCGCCACGGCGAGCGGTCGTAGCGAGAGATCGGCGAAGCCGTGTTCGAGAACGTAGCCTGTCACGCGTTCCAGCAGCGCAGCGCGACTTTGAACGTCGACCGGACGGGTCATGGGGCCACCCTAGCATACCTGAAACAACTGTTTCAAGTATGCTAAGCCGGCTACGCTACGGCTCGCTCAGCGCGGTCGCGGCCCGGAACCAGAGCTCCATCGCCGCATTGATGCGCGGGCGTTCGCCGGTCGCGAGCAGATCCATCATCATGCCGCGGTACACCGCGAGCGTAAGCGTCGCGAACGCTTCGGCGCGGTCGCCCGGGACGCCGCGGCGCGTGAGCGACTCCTTGAGCATACCAAGCCAATCGTTGATGCCGTGAAGAAATTCACCGTAGTGCTCGTCGGCGAGCGCAAGTCCGTACACCTCGAAGAACAGCCGAGACGCACTCGCCGTTTCCACATAGAAGTCCCACATCACCCGGCGGAATGCATCCGCGTCCATCGAGGCATCGAGCGTCGCAAACCTGGTACGCAGCGCGATACGGTTACGCGCGATCAGCGCCACGATCAGCTCGGTCTTGGTGTGAAAAAATTCTTCGAGCCGGCCGGCGCTGATCCCGAGTTCCGTTGCAAGCGTCTCCAGCGTCACCGCGCTAATGCCATGCTGGTCGACGTAGGTACCGATCCGCTCGAGGAGCTCGTTACGCTCGCGCAGTTCAGCAGTCGGGTCCATCGACTACGTCGGCTGTGTTGCGTGGTCCAAGGCTTCGTACTTCTGGTAGACCGCATAGTACGTCGCGCCGATGATACCGATCGCGAAGAAGAGCAGCCCGTCGCCGACAACGTTGCCGATAGCACTTGTCGGCGGTAATTCGGCGCGAATCGCGAACCGCGCACCAAATGCGGCGATGTAGATTAAGGCCGTCTGCCACGATGGGCCGAGTTGCATGACGCCATGGCGGTCGGTGGCGCTGACCTGGGTGTGGTGTCCGCGCAGCAAGCCGACGGGGATCCCCGCGGCGAGCCCGAGCACGATTGCCGCCACGATCTCCCAAATCGGCGGGTGAAACAGCGCAACGCTTTCATAGAGCAGAAGCACGCCGATCGCCATGAGGATGCCGGCGTAGATCCACATGCGGGTGACGCTCGTGCGCTGCGGACGCGACGAACGGTACAGTACGAGCGCCAAGATGATAACGAAAATCAGAATGTTTTCGCGGTTCATTCAAAATACTTCGGGGTCGCGTTACCGCGACCCCGTTTTGCTTCTCGCCGAGATTACTTGATCTCGACCTTGGCGCCGGCTTCCTCGAGCTTCTTCTTGACGCTCTCGGCCTCGTCTTTGGTGACGCCTTCTTTGACGGCCTTAGGCGCGCTCTCCACGAACGCTTTCGCCTCGGTGAGCCCCAGACTCGTGAGTTCGCGGACGGCCTTGATGACCTTGATCTTCTCCGGTCCCGCTTCCGACAGGATCACGTCGAATTCGGTCTTCTCCGCCGCCGGTGCAGCGGCACCGCCGCCCGCAGCCGGACCCGCAACCATCGCGACCGGTGCTGCTGCGCTGACGCCGTACTTCTCTTCGAGCTGCTTCACGAGGTCCGCGAGCTCGAGCACGGTGAGTTTATCGATTTGATCGATGAGTTCGGCAACTGCCATGATAGATGAATCTCCTTAAGCGTTCGAACCCGCGGCTTCTTTTTGCTCGCGGATAGCATTGAGTGCGCGGACCAGGCCGCTCTGATTGCCCGAGAGTACGGTAACAAGACCGCGCAAGGGGTTCGCGAGCGTACCAACGAGTTTGGCGACAAGTTCGAGTTTCGGCGGCAGTGCGGCGAGGGTCTCGACCTGCTTCTTATCGACGAGCTTGCCGTCGATGTACGCAGCTTTGATCCCGAGCTTCTTACTGTCGTCTGCGAACTGTTTGATCGCCTTGGCGGGCGCGACCGGATCGGTGCCCGCAAAAACGATGCCGGTAGGACCGGCCAGAAACGCCTCGAGCTGCTTGGCGATGTCTTCGCCCGCAGCGATCTTGAAGAGCGTGTTCTTGACGACGGCATACGTGCTACCGTCTTTGCGCAGCTCGCCGCGAAGCTTCGTGATCTCTTCGACGGTGAGTCCCGCAAAATCGGTCAAAAACAAGTTCTGCGAACCGGCGAGCCGGTCGCGCAACTCTTTCACCGCGTTTTCTTTACGTGCGGTTGGCATTGACGTTGTTGCTGCTTTCTTTTAAAAGAGCATCGCACTATCGCGCGATGCATGGCGCTTCGCCTCGCTTCCGGCACTATGCGCCGGAAATTCGGCTGCGCGCCCCCGCGCTGACTGCGCAGCACGGGCCCCCGAGTAACTAAAAAGCGCTCCATCCGTCCGGAGGGCGCTTACTCGAACGCTACGCGATGGCAGAAACGCTGCCATCCTGAGCTTGTCGAAGGACGCACCTCGGTAGGGCTCGGCTTTCGCCTCGATTAACTGCCAGCGGCAGCCCTACGGTCTTCGGAGCCAAGGGGTAGACTATCACAGCGCGCCCCTTCGCGCAACCGGAGGAACCCCACCCGATATGCATTCAGTTGAACAGGACGCGGCTCTGGCTCGCCTGCTCGAGGGAAATCGCCGCTATTACGAGGGTCATGCTCGCGCAGCCACGGCCTCCGCGCACCGCGTCGAACTCGCCGACGCGCAGCGGCCGTTTGCGATCGTACTGGGGTGCTCGGACTCCCGCGTGCCGGTCGAGACGATCTTCGACCAAGGCCCGGGGGACCTGTTCGTCATTCGTCTGGCCGGAAATATCGTATCTGCCGAAGGTTTGGCGTCGATTGAGTATGCGATCGAGATCCTCGGGTGCGGCCTCGTCGTCGTGCTTGGACATACGGGATGCGGTGCAGTACAGGCGGCTATCTCGGTCGCCGCGTCCGGGAACACGCCGCCGGGCCACATCGGCCTGCTCGTCGAGGCGATAGCGCCGGCAACGCGCGATGCGCACCCGGTGGAAGCAAATGCGCGCGCCTCAGCGCGCGCACTCGTTAGCCGCTCGTCGATCGTTCGCGCGGCGGTGACCCGGGGAGGCGTTCGCGTCGCCGCCGCGGTCTACGATCTCCATACCGGCAGGGTTAGGCTGTTGGACTAGTCTTGCGATCCTCCATCACGCGCAATGGGCGCAGCACGCCGATCGAAAGCAGCGCCGCCACGATGTTGAAGATGGCCGCAACCGAGAGCGCAAGCGTCCAACTTCCCGTCATCGCAGTAAGCACGCTGGCCAGCGGCACGATGAGCGAGCCGGTTCCCTTTGCGGTGTAGAGCATGCCGTAGTTGGTCGTGGCGTACTTCTGCCCGAATTGATCGCGCGTTGTTGCCGGGAAGATGCTGAAGATCTCGCCCCATGCGAAGAATACGACACCGGAGAGCAGCACGAACGCCACCGGTGAATGGCCGAACTTCATCAGCGCAAAGATGCCGAGTCCTTCCAGCAAGAAGGCGAGGAACAGCGTAAGCTCGCGCCCGATGTTATCCGAGACCCATCCGAGCAATGGTCGGGTGAAGCCGTTGACCAGGCCGTTGATCGAGAGCGCATAGGTCAGCGTCGCCATCGTCACACCGAAGATCGAAACGCGCGTCGCGGCGATGCCAAAATCCTTGGCGATTGGACCGAGTTGCGCGACGGCCATCAAGCCGCCCGCCGCGACCAGCGTGAACATCACGTACATCACCCAGAAGATCGGTGAACGCAACGTCTCGCCTGGCGTATAGTCGTGATTGCCTTGCAGCACTTTGATCGGTCGCGCTTCCTTGACGCCCGTCGCGGGCGGCGTGTTTAGGAATAAGGCGGCGATCACCACGACCGCGCCTTGCAGCAAGCCGAAGACGAGGAACGTCTGCTGGTACCCGCTGGTCTTCAGCATCCACGTCAGCGGAATGATCGTGAGCGCAGTACCGGCGCCGAATCCCATCGCGGTCAATCCCGCCGCAAGGCCACGGTGTCCGGCGAACCACTTGAGTGCGTTCCCAACGCACGTGCCGTAGACAATGCCGGCGCCGATGCCGGCAAGGATACCGCCGAGATAGAGTACTGGGAGCGATGTTGCAAAAGAGTTGGTCACCCATCCGAGCGCGGCAAAGATGCCGCCGATAATGACCATGCGGCGCGGGCCGTAGCGATCGACAAGCGCGGCCTCAAACGGTACGAGCCATGTTTCGACCAGCACGAAGATCGTGAAGGTCACTTGAATTGCTGCCCGCGACCAACCCATCGCGGTATGCATCGGATTCACGAAGACGGTCCAGCCGTACTGAAGGTTCGCGATCATCGCCATGCAGACGATGCCGGCGACGAGTTGGACCCAGGGATTAGCTAATAGACTTGTACGCGGCACCGCCGCGGCACCTTGAGCGGCCATTATTTCACACCCTTTCCTGAAGCGGGATTTTTCGTTCTCACAACTACCTCCGAAGATTGACCCAAATGGTCTTTTTGTCCGTGTAGTTATCAAGAGCGGTCTCGCCGAGATCGCGTCCCATGCCGGAATCGCCTCCCAAACCGCCCCACGGCAAGCGCGTATCGCTCTGCCCATAGGTGTTCACCCACACGGTTCCCGCGTGCAGGCGTTGCGCCATGATATGCGCGCGGGCAATATCTTTGGTCCACACGCCCGCCGCGAGACTGAAATCTGATTCGTTGGCGATGCGTACCGCATCGTCTTCATCTTTGAAGCGAATGACGGCGGCTACCGGCCCAAAGATTTCTTCGCGTGCGATCTTCATCGAGTTGTCGACTTCGGTGAAGACCGTCGGCTCAAGGAAGTAACCTTTCGTTCCGATGCGCTCGCCCCCGGACTTCAACGTCGCGCCTTCGGACTTTCCGCTCTCGATGTAGTCCATGATCGAGTTCATCTGCTTCCTCGAGATGACCGGCCCCATGTAGGTGCTCTCATCGAGCGGATCGCCGACCTTGAGGGTCTTCGAACGCGAGACCATCTTGTCGCAGAACTCGTCGTACATATCCTGCTGCACGAGCACGCGCGACCCGGCCGAGCAGACCTGCCCGCTGTTGAAGAAAATGCCCGCCGAGGAGCCCTTCACCGCTGCATCGATATCGGCGTCGTCGAAGATCAGGTTCGGCGACTTACCACCGAGTTCGAGCGTCAAGCGCGTGACAAACGGCGCGGCGTTCTCCATGATCAACTTGCCGACGGCGGGCGAGCCGGTGAACGAGATCTTGTCGACGTCAGGATTGCGCACAAGCGCCATACCGGCCGTGGATCCCGGACCCGGAATGATATTGAGCACACCGGGCGGTACACCGGCCTCGAGCGCGAGTTCGCCGAGCAAGAGCGCGGTGAGTGGCGTTTCGGTCGCCGGTTTCATCACGACCGTGCACCCGCACGCGAGCGCCGGTGCGATCTTCCACATCGAATTCATCAACGGGAAATTCCATGGGACGATCGCGCCGACCACTCCGACCGGAACGCGCGCAATGTAGGTGAGCGCATCCGGACGAACCGGCACGACATCGCCCGTGATTTTATCGGGCCACCCCGCGTAGTATTCGATGCAATCGAGCATCGCGGGATAGTCTTGCCGGCGCACCGAGCTAATCGGCTTCCCGCCGTCGAGCGACTCGAGCGCGACGATCTCGTCTTGGCGCTCGCGAATCAAAGCTGCAAACTTCACCATGATCCGCGCGCGGTCGGCGGCGCGTATCTTCCCCCATGGTCCCTCTTCGAGCGCTTTGCGCGCGGCTTTCACCGCAAGCGCGGCATCGTCCGCGTCGGCCTGCGCGACGTCGGCAATTACGTCTTCCGTCGCGGGATTATGTGTCTCGAACGTCTTGCCTGAAAGCGCATCCACCCATTTTCCGTCGATCAGCAGCTTCGTCTGCGGAATCCGAATCAGCGCGCTCGGCGTTGCGGCCATTGCCATGATTAGTGCCTCATTTCATAAATAGCGATACATTCGTTGCACTCATCGGCTTTCGCGGGCGAGGCACGATGAGCGACAAAAGCGGGGCTGTGCAAGCGAAGAGTAACGATGCCCGCGGAATGCCGATGAGGCAACCCGAAGGGCTGGGCCGCGATTGGCCGGAGTCGTCGTTTTGTGAAACGAGGCACTCAAATAACCCCTTCCGTTCGCAGGCTTGCAACCTGCGCAGCATCATAGCCTAGTTCTTTTAACAGTTCTTCGTTGTGTTCGCCCAAGAGCGGCGCGCGCCGGTAGTCGACCGGCGAATCCGAAAGCGTTAGCGGACATCCAACGGTAAAATAGCGTCCGCGTTGCGGATGCTCGACCTCGGCAACCATGCCGCGCGCACGCAGCGATTCATCCTCGAGGAGCTCGCTCATTGCAAGCACCGGGCCGCACGGGATATCAAGCGCATTACAGCGCTCGAGCACTTCGTACTTTGTGTACTTTTGCGTCCATGTCTCGATAATGCGAAAAACTTCATCGAGGACCGGCACGCGCGCTTCGGGTGTCGCGTACTTCGGGTCGGTGATCAGCTCGGGGCGGCCCATCTCGTTGCAGAGACCCTCCCAAATCTGTGGTTGAATGATCAAATATACGTAGTCGTTTGGACCTCCGGGCGCGCAGCGCAGCGCCGAGCCCGGATGACCGCCGCCCGAGGCATTACCCGAGCGTGGAACGACGCCGTTAAACGTGCGATTGGGATATTCGCGCAACGGTCCGCGAGCCAGACGCTGCTGGTCGCGCATCTTCACCCGGCACAGGTTGAGCACCGAATCCTGCATCGTGCATACGACACGTTGCCCAACGCCCGTGTGCACGTCGCGCTGATAGAGTGCGGCGAGGATGGCGGCGACGGAATGAATGCCGGTGCCGGAATCGCCGATCTGCGCACCGGTGACGAGCGGCGGCCCATCTTCCATGCCGGTGGTGCTCATCGACCCGCCCATCGCCTGCGCCACCGGCTCATAGGCTTTGGCGTCGGCGTATTGCCCGGGACCGAAGCCCTTGATCGACGCGTAGATCATCCGCGGGTTGAGTTCGCGAATCTTCTCCCACGGAAATCCTTGGCGGTCGAGCACACCGGGGCCGAAGTTCTCGACCAACACGTCGCACGTTTCAACCAGCTTGGTAAAGATCGCTTTGCCTTGCGGCGTCTTGGTATTGAGCGTCAACGACCGCTTGTTGCCGTTAAGCATCGCAAAATAGAGACTGTCGGCGTCGGGGATGTCACGCAATTGCTGTCGCGTGATATCGCCGCGGCCCGGAAGCTCGACCTTGATGACGTCGGCCCCGAGCCAGGCGAGAATCTGCGTGCACGACGGCCCGGACTGGACGTGCGTCATGTCCAGGATCCGAACGCCGCTGAGTGCCTGCTTCGTTTTCTGTTCGATCATTTGTACATCGTTTGGTTTTCGGTGCCGGGAGCGTACGCATCGGGATCGAGCCACACGTTGATCACCGCACAGGTACCGGCTTCACGCGCGCGCTCCAGTGCCGGGCGAATCTGGTCGGGTTCACGCACGGCCTCACCATAAAACCCGAGCATGTCGGCGAACTTCTCGAAGTCGACATCGCCCAAATAGTTGCCCACGTCGCCGCGCTCTTTGCCGTACTTCTGGATCTGACCGCAGCGGATCTGATTCATGTAGCTATTGTTCCCGACAATCGCAATGTATGGCAGGCCAAAACGCAGGGCAGTTTGCATGTCGAAGCCGGTCATCGCAAACGAGCCGTCGCCAAAGAGTGCGACGACTTCACGATTCGGGTGGGCGAGCTTCGCCGCCATCGCAAAGCCGGTCCCGACGCCGAGTGTGCCGAGGGGTCCCGGATCCATCCACAAACCCGGCGCCTTCGGGCGCACGACATTGCCCGCAAACGTGACGACATCGCCGCCGTCGCCGACGAAAATCGAGTTGTCGGTAAGGAAGTTATCGATCTCGTAGGCCAGCCGGTACGGGTGAATCGGCCGCGCGTCGCTGCGCAATTTCGGCAGACGCGTCGCGATCGCGGCGTTCTCCTTTTCGCGAAGTTGCCCAACCCACGCATTGCGCGCTTTCGCAGCATCTTTATTGCCCCCGGCTGCACGCGTGACGGCAGCCAAGATCACGCCGACATCACCCACCAAGCCGAGATCCACGTCGCGATTGCGCCCGACCGTTGCATACGACATGTCGATTTGGACGACGGTCTTGGCCTTGAGACTCTTGCCGTAGCGCAGACGGAAGTCGAACGGCGTCCCGACGACGACGATCACGTCGGCGGCTTCGAACGCGTCGCGCCGCGTCAACTGGAAGTTGAGCGGATGATCGGGCGGCAGCGTACCGCGACCCGCGCCGTTCATGTAGGCTGGAATATTGAGCCGCTCGACGAACTCGCGCGCCGTTTCCGTGGCGCGGCACGTCCATACTTGTTGTCCGAGAAGAACGCACGGTTTGGTCGACGCCGACAGAATGTCGGCCAGACGTTGGATGTCGCTTGGATCGCCCAAGCTCTTCGTCGACGCGCGGTAATGGCCGGCTTTCGGGATCACGGCTCTGTCCGGCTCGATCTCATGATCGAGAACCGTGCGCGGAATCTCGAGATAGACCGGCCCGAATGCACCGTTGAATGCCTCGCGAGCGGCCATCGACACAAAATCCGCAACGCGCAATGTCGTGGTGACGCTCGTTGCGAACTTGGTGATCGGTCGCAACATCTCGACATGCGGCAGATCCTGCAGACCACCCATACGATGTTGCGAAAGCCCGGCTTGGCCGCCGATCAGCAGCATCGGACTCTCGGCACGAAACGCATTCGCCACCCCGGTAATTGCATTGGTCGTTCCAGGTCCGGCGGTGACAACCGCGCAGCCCAAATTCCCGGTCATGCGCGCGTAGCCGTCAGCCGCGTGTGCGGCAACCTGCTCGTGGCGCACGTCGATGATCTTAATGCCTTCATCGATGCACCCGTCGTAGATGTCGATGATGTGGCCGCCGCACAGCGTGAAGATCGTATCGACGCCTTCCGCTTTCAGCGCTTTGGCGACGAGATGGCCGCCGGAAATTTTCTTTACGGGAACCGCACCGTTGACTTCGAGTGCTTCGGTACGAACAGTGTTAGATATCATGAACGTGCTCCGCTACGTGTGCTGCTAAACCAAGTGCGTGTTCGCGAACGAGACGCTCCGCGAGCGCCGCGTCGCGCGCCTCAAGCGCTTCGATGATGTGGATGTGATCGACCATCGAGCGCTCGAAGCGATGGTCCTCGGCAATCGTGCGATGGCGTATCGAGCGCACGTGGATCATCAAGGTCTCGGCCATCTTGGAAAGTGTCGTAGAGCGCGCAAGCTCGATGATCCGGTTGTGGAAGGCGAGGTTAGCGTCGGAATATTCGTCCAGTTTCGCCGCAAGCTCGCCGTTTTCGAACGTCGCGAAGATCGTGCGTAACGAAGATATCTCCGCGTCGCCGGCGCGCTCGGCGAGCAGCCGTGCGGCCATGCTTTCGAGCGCAGCCCACACCTTGATGATCTCGACCAGTTCTTCGCGGTTCTTACGAACGATGAAATAGCCGCGCCGCGGGACGCTCTCGACCAGTCCTTCATGTTCCAAGCGCGCAAGGGCATCACGAATCGGCGTGCGGCTCACGCCCAAGCGTTTGGCCAGATCGCGCTCGTCTAACCGTAAGTCCTGATCGGCGCGCTCGTAGATGTTCATCTCGAGCAGGGCGGCACGCAGCGCAGCATACGCGCGTTGCGCGAAACTTGCCTCGGATGCGAGCCGCACCAGCCCAAGAGCCATGCCCATACCCTCCTGCGGGGAAGGTGGGATATGGTATCTGGTATACCAACCCCTGCGTGGTTTGCCAAGCCCTTTACAAATCCGGTCGCCCGCGTGCGGCTAGGGTTCTTCCAGCTCCTCCAGCGTCTTCGGCCAGTCGCCTTTGAGCAGGCGCGAGAGACTACGATCGGCGAGTAGCTTGCCGCCGGTCTGGCATTTCGCGCAATAATTGGTTTCATTGTCCGCATACCGAATGCGTTGGACCGGCGCACCGCAACGCGGGCACGGCTTGCCGTACTTGCCGTGCACCGCCATCTCGGGACGAAACGCCGTCACACCCTCGGGGAACCCGTCGCCGGCCTCGCGCTGCAGACGCTCGATCCACCACCGCAGCGTTGCACGCGTCGCATCGTAGAGCGCCTCCCATTGCGCCGGCCCAAGCTTCGGCGTGAGCATGATTGGCGACAACTTTGCCGCGTGCAGAATCTCATCCGAGTAGGCGTTGCCGATCCCGTCGACGATGTGGGGATCGGTCAGCGCGCGCTTGAGCGTCCGGTTTTGCCGTTGCAATGCGCCGCGAAATGCCCCAAGGTCGCTTGCGAAGACGTCGATACCGCCGGGGTCCAGCGCCCCCAGCGCCGCTTCATCGCCCACAACAACGAGCGACGCGCGGTGCTTGGAACCCGCTTCGGTGAGCACCAAAGATCCGTTTGGGAAATCGAACGCAGCCAGCATGTTGCGTCCGCGTAGCGGCGCTCCCGGCGCACGCCAGTGCAGACGTCCCGCGATCATCAGGTGCAACACGAGCCACATACCGTTGTCGAGCCCGATCGCGATGCGCTTGGCGATGCGTCGCAGCTCGCATACCGTGCTGCCGGCCGCGGCGCCAAGTGGTGGCTCGGCCGTGCGGAGCAGAAAGGGCGTGGCGACGCGCACGGCTTCGAGCCTCTGCCCGAGGATGCGCGGCTCGAGCGCGTGGATGTACGCGCGAATATCCGGCAGCTCAGGCACGCGCGACGCGCGCCGCTACCGCCTGCGCACCGGCATCGTCGAATGCGATCGCGCGCACGTGGGGAAATGCCTGTTGCGCAAGATCGGTGAGGACATGACCCGGGATCGTCTCGATCAGCATCGTTGCGCCCATCTCGACGAGCATCGTCGACGCGTCGTGCCATCGTACTTCGTGCGCAACGCCGGCCGCGAGATCGTCACGCAGCGCACCCGCATCGCGAATGACCCGCGGCCCGACGCTTCCGACGTAGAGTTTTTCGGGATCGCGCAGCCTGACATCGGCCAGCACTTCTTCCAAACGTGCCCGAACGGGAGCAAGTAGCGGGCAGTGTGAAGGCACCGCGACGTCGAGCCGATCGGCGCGGCGCGCGCCGGCCGCGGTGCCGGCCTCGAGCGCGCGGGTGATTGCATCCCGCTCACCGGCGATCACACACTGTGTCGGCGCATTAACATTCGCAAGGTACACGCGATCGCCGGCGCGCTCTTGCGCACGCACGATCTCGCGCACGACGCGTTCTTGTATGCCGGCGATCACGCCCATCCCGTACCCGGATGGAAAGAGCCGCTCCATCGTGCGCGCGCGTTCACCAACGACGAGCAAGGCGTCGGCGAACTGCATCGCGCCCGTGACGACAGCAGCAGCGAAGCCGCCAACCGAATGCCCCGCGACCGCATCGGGATGCACGTTATGCGCTTCGAGCACGCGTGCGGAAGCAACGCCTGCGACGAGTAGACCGAGTTGCACGTTGATCGTCGAAGCAAGCGCGGCGACGTCATCGCGGTCGCGCACGTCGTAGCCGAGCACGCGCTGCGCTTCCTCGAAGGTTGCGGCCGCGCGCGGATCGCTCGCAACGCGCGCGAGCATGTCCGGATACTGCGAACCCTGTCCCGGAAATAAAAACGCTAGCAGCACACTCATGCCCACGTTCCGCGCTCGATCGAATCGAGGAGCAGCGTCGCCGCGAGGAGATCGGCCGCGCCCCCGGGCGACGCGTGCAGGTCGAGCAATCTCCGCTCGAGCGAAAAAAACGCCGCTCTGCCCGCGACTTCGCCAACGCCGCCTGCGCGTAAGACCGCGGCCGCTCCTCGTTGCGCAGACTGCAACGCTGCTCGACCGCCGCGATGCAAAAGGCACGTATCGTCGAGCACGCTCATGATAGCAAGCAGCGCGTCAACGCGCGCAACCGACTCGCGGGCATCGCGCGCGCGGCCGGCGCGCAGCGCCGGCAATGCGCAGTTTACAACGTGCGGAAACCCCGCCTGCGCCTCGCCGCGTGCACCGCGCACGCCGAACTGCTCGCATGCACGTGCTCCGTGCGAACCCGAATGCTCGCCGGCAGCATCGGGAAGCGACGCGATCTGCGCAGCCACGCGCGCGATAGCCCGCGGATCCCGCGATCCCACACTCGCGAATGCCGCAACCAGGAGCCCGAGCGACCAAATCGCACCGCGGTGCGTGTTGACTCCACCCGTCACCTCCAGCATCGCGCGTTCGCCATCGCGACCGATCCCACCAAGCCGCTCGCGCAGCTTCGCATCGATAGCTGCACCGCGTGCAACCGCAGTGACAGCGTCGAACGTCGCGCCGAGCACCTGCGCCGAGCGCACGAGCAGTTCCAGCGTGAGGTCATCGTGCGCACCGTTACCGCGGCGATCGACCAGCGCCGGTTTGGGCGTCAGTTCGGCTTCCGCGATCAGCGCCTGTACCGCAGCGTGCGCGGGCGAGAATACCGGAAGTAAACGTGGGCCTCCCGGCGTCTTCACCAACAGCGCGCCGCCGTGCAACGCCTCTTCGAGCGCGGCGGCGTAACCATCGCCGAAGGCAAGCTCTACATCGATGCGGACCGGCAGATCCGCGATGGTCCGCGCAAATGACGGCAGCGCGCCATGCGACGGCTGCGCGCGCACGAGCACGTCGAGATCACTTGCGTCATGCAGCGCGGCTACACCGGTTGCAAGTTCAAACCCCGCTGCGCCGATTGGACCAACGCTCAGTCCGCGCGCTCGCGCTTCGTAAAGAACCGCCCCCATCGCCGCAAACGCATCGTGCCTGCGCGCCGGCCGAACACTCGCAAGGCTCTCGGGCGTGACGATCGCATCGACGCCGTCGGCATCGACGACCGTAGCAAAACGTTGATCGCGCGCAACGCCGCGGACGCCGACGGCAGTGCCTTCACGAACATGCGCGCGGCGGACGGCCGCCCACGGTGCGCGCTCCAGGCTCGCCGCCACCCAGGCCGGCGCGTCTCGCGCGATACGCGCCACCGCATGCGGCGTTAGCCGAACGAGATCGTGCGGGCGCAGCCGTTCATGCATCCCACTGTGCCTGCAGCTCCTCGCGTACGCGCCGCGCAAGCGCGCGCGTTTGCAATGCGCCCGGCCGATCGAGCCGCTCGCGAGGATTACGCAACCCGAGCTCGGGCGTGCGTAGCGCGCCGGCTAGCGCGCGCACGACCATTTCCAGGTCCACGTCGCTCGGTGCGTCCGGATTGCCGACCTCAAAGATTCGATCGATTGCACCGAACGTCGCAAAGCTGCGAATGTCGCGCGCGGTGGCCGGAATCTCGCTGGCAAGACGGGTGATGTCGGCGCGCTCCATCCGCGTGACGCGCGCGACCGCCGCCTCGGACATCACGTGCACTTCGATCCCGGGATCGTCGAGCGCGCCGATCCAACCCGCCTGCAGCCCGTGCGCCAAAAACGCACCGGAGATCGCCTTGCCGACGACGAGCGCGTATACGGGATGCCCACCGCGCCGCGCGCGAATGTAGGCGTTGGCGGATGCCGCAAGCGCGCGCTGCAATCCGACTGCTTCCTCGCGCGTCCCGAATGCTTGTCCGGGGACGTCGACGATTGCGAGAATTGCGCTCTTGAGCGGCGTGCCGCTGACCGCATGCGCGACGCCGAAGCCCTCGTCGATACCAACGTCGCCCTTGCGCGCAAGCGGAAAGCGCGCGTTGGCATCGGGAACGACTGCGATTACGCGCACGGCATGTCCGTCAAGCGTCATATCCGCCGCAAGGACGGAGGGCGGCAACCCCGTCACCAGCTCGGCGCCGCCGGTAATGCGTTCGAACCACGCACGGCCGCGCACGCTGCTCACGATTCGATCCCCATTGCGCGCAGAAATGTGTCGAGATCGAGCCGAGGGTCCGGAAACGCTTGCGGCTCGAGCGGTCCAAGTTCACGTGGTGCTTCGAACGCGTGTTGCACAGCCGCGCGAATCGCCTCGACGTCGTCGGCCACGAGCGCCGTTGCAAAGCCTTGCTCGAAGCGCATGCGGCCGCCGGTCACGCGCCAAATCAGCGGGCGGTCCGACGAATCCATCTCTTCGATGCCCGACTCGGTTTCGACGACGTCGGGCCCGTTGAGTCCGACGCGCGCGCCTTCGCTCACAATGATCTGGCTGCACAATGCGGTTGAAAGCGAAAGGCCACCGTAGACGCCGACACGCCCCGCAATCACGGCAACGACGGGTTGCAACATGCGCAGTGCAACGATTGCGTCGCAAATCTCCGTCACTGCCAGGATACCGAGATTGGCTTCCTGCAACCGGATGCCGCCGGTATCGAGCGCAAGCACCGTGCGCGTCGGCGTTCCACGCTCCGCGTCGCGACGCGCGAGCTCGAGTGCGCCGGCGATCTTGGCACCGCCGATCTCACCGACCGATCCACCGAGAAAGCGGCCATCGGTAGCAACGACGCACGCGCGCTTCCCGCCGATCGTTCCACGCGCCACAACGCAACCGTCGTCGGATTGTGGCACGACGCCCTGGGCGGCGAGATACGGCGACGCGAGCCGCTCGAACGGACCAATTAGCTCGCGGAACGACTGGGCGTCGAGCAAGGCGCGCGCGCGTTCACGCGCGCCGCGTTCCGCGAACGACTCGGCGAGGAGCAGGGCGCTCATCGCGCAGCCTCGAGCGCCTGCTCCAAACGGAGTGCGACGACCGCCGGCGTTGCGCCGAAGTCGTTGATTTCGATCTGCACGGCGACCGGATTGCGTACAAAGAAACGCGCCAGGACGGCGTTCCAGGTTGCTCCGAAGCCCGTTACGCTAGTACGAACGACGACCGAAGCGTTTCCGTTCCGGGCGGGCTCGAGGAGAATCTCGCAATTGCCGGACGCGACAACGCCGACGTGTGCGCGGCGATCGACCGCGTCGCTCGCCGGATATTCGTAGCTCAACGTTTCGATCATCACCAGCTCCTAAACCGCCGCGGTGGATCGTAGAGGCCACCCGACCACTCGACCAGTTCGCGAATCGAACGCGCGGCAAGCAGGGTACGATTCGCATCACTACGCCGCACGCCAAGATCCTCAGGGAACGCTACGACGCCGGAGGCCCGCAATGCCTGGGTACGCTGTTCTTCGGCACGCAAACCGACCGGCGTCACGCCGGCAATCGCGGCCAGTGCGGCCCGGCGCTCATCGATGTTCTGCGCTCGATACAAGTAGGCGACGCCCTCTTCGGTTACAACGTGGGTAACGTCGTCGCCGTAGATCATGACCGGAGCAATCGGCAGGTTGGCACTGCGCCCGAGCTCGACGGCGTCGAGCCGTTCGACAAACGTTGGAACCCCGCTTCCTTGGAACGTCTCGACCAGTTGCACGACGATCTTGCGCCCGCGCCGCACTTCTTCATCACCCGACGTCATCTCGAGCCAGGGTACGCTTGGGTGGCGCCGGCCGCGCGGATCGCTCCCGAGGTTGGGCGCGCCGCCAAAACCGGCGATGCGGCCCAGCGTCGCCGTCGACGAATTCGCGTCAGGATCGATCTGCAGCGTCGAACCGATAAAGAGATCGGTTGCATAGTGACCCGCCGTTTGCGCAAACGCTCGATTAGAGCGCATCGATCCGTCGCGCCCGGTAAAGAACACATCCGGTCGTGCGGCAACGTAACGCTCCATGCCGAGTTCACCACCGTAGCAATGCACGCTGCGCACCCAGCCGCTTTCAATTGCCGGAATCAACGTCGGGTGCGGGTTGAGAATCCAGTGCGTGCAGACTTCGCCACGCAAACCGAGGCGTTCGCCATACGTCGGCAAGATCAACTCGATTGCCGCAGTGTCAAAACCGATGCCGTGGTTAAGACTCTGCACGCGGTGTCGCTCGTAGATGCCGCGTAGCACGAGCATCGCCATCAACACCTGTACGTCGTTGATCTGCTCGGGATCGCGCGTAAAGAGCGGCTCGATGTAGTATGGCTTATCCGCGACGACGACGAGGTCGATCCAATCACCTGGAATGTCGACGCGGGTGCAGGTATCGACAATGCGATTGACTTGCGCGATCACGATCCCGTCACGAAAAGCCGTCGCTTCGGCGATAGTCGGCGTTTCTTCGGTATTCGGACCGGTATAGAGATTGCCGTGGGCGTCTGCCTCGTCCGCCGCGATCAACGCTATATCCGGGGTGAGATCGACGAAATACCTCGCAAACAATTCGAGATAGGTGTGAATCGCGCCAATCTGCACGCGACCGTCGGCGACTTGCTGCGCCAGCCGCAGCGACTGCGGCCCCGAATACGAGAAGTCGACGTGCGTGGCAATTCCGCGCTCGAACAGCGCGATGTGCTCCGGCCGGGCAATCACGGAAATCAAGAGGTGGAGATCGTGCACGCGCTGCGGATCGACGGCCGCGAGCGACCGCGAGAGGAAGTCGGCCTGCTTCTGATTGTTGCCCTCGAGGCACAGGCGATCGCCCGGCTCGATGAGCTCCTGGAGCACGGCGACCGCATCGCGGCCTTCGAATCGTCGATCGCGAACCAAGTGCGCGACGCGTGCCAGGCGCTCGTCTTTACGGCGGCGCCGCGTGTTCCAGGCCGAATTCACCCCCGGGGAGTTGGGCTAGGCCGAAAAGCGCACCTGCAACGCGTCGCGTGATTCAGCGAGGTGCAACGCATCCTCGAGCCCGGCAATATTGAAGATCCTACGAATCCGTGCCGTGGAAGGCACCACGATGCCGATGCGTCCTGGCGCCGCGTTCGCGCAACGGATCAAGACGTTGAGAATCGTCGAGTCCAAATACCGGCAACCGGAGAGGTCGATGATGAGCGGCGGCGACTGACGCAGCCGATCCTCAATCCTTTTCGAAAACGCCTGAGCGACGCCGATGTCCAGGTCTCCGTGCGCGGCCAGCACGTGCGCCCACGGCAGATTCTCGTCGACGAGCTCGTCTCGCATCACCACGACTACAACCGTAGAGTAAGCGCAGTATCACAAACAACTTGGTACGTTTAGGTAGCGCGCGCTGCGCGCGAGATGACTACCGCCCGGCAAACGCTCGCGCGGCGGCCATGATTTCACCCTGGACTTCGGCCAAGGGTTCGTCGCGCAACACCACCGCAGGCGCCCGGTCGCGCAGGTGCGGGTTGCTCCCGTGAAACCACGCCCGTGCGATGTCCGGATCCGAATCGTCGAGAATCATCGATGCGATCTGCAACGTGAACCGCAAGACGTTCGGGCGCTGAGGATTGCGGCCGTTGCCCCACTGCGACACCGCGCGCGTTTCGCCCACGCCGCCGATCATGGCCACCGTGCTGAGCCCGAGCAGGGTGACGAGCTCCTTGACGACCTGCTCGATCGGCAGCGACATCGCACGTTCGTGTGCGTCGACAGCCGACCACTCGCCACGATCGCCGCGCCGCGCGTCGTTCTCATATCTGGCCTCGTTCACAGTCATAATCCCACCTTGAATCACAGCTGTAAGTCCTAGATATTTTTACCGAATAACGTGGCCCTACGTCAATATCCAAGTTTCCGGAGAAACAGCAGACCCCACGCTTGCGGCGTGGGGTCCGGGGCGGATCTCTTATCGGGTGGTGGCTTACGCCGTGGCTTTGACGCGGTTCGGATCGACCTTCACGCCCGGGCCCATCGTACTCGTGAGCGTGACGCTCTTGAGGTACGTGCCCTTGGAGGCTGCCGGTTTCGCCCGCACGATTGCGTCGAGCAATGCGCCCACGTTCTCGAGCAATTGCTGCTCGTCGAACTGCGCTTTACCGACGATCGTGTGGATGATCGCCGCCTTGTCGAGGCGATATTCGACCTTGCCGGCCTTGATGTCGCGAATCGCGCCGGCGATGTTTGGCGATACCGTACCGGCTTTCGGGTTGGGCATTTTCTGCGCGAGGATGCGTCCGAGCTCCTTACCGACTTGCGCCATCATGTCCGGCGTCGCAACCGCGACGTCGAAGTCGGTGAAGCCCGCTTTGAGCTTGTCGATCAAGTCCTGATCGCCGACGATATCGGCGCCGGCTTCTTGCGCAGCCTTCGCGTTATCGCCCTTGGCGAATGCAATCACGCGCACGACGCGACCGGTGCCGTGCGGCAAGTTCACCGTGCCGCGCACGTTCTGATCGCTCTTCTTCGGATCGACGCCGAGGCGAATGTGGATCTCAACCGTCTCGTTGAACTTCGCGTTGGCATTCTTCTTCACGAAACCGATTGCTTCGGCCGGCGTATAGAGCGCCTTCTTATCGAAGTTAGCGACAAGGTTCTTGTAACGCTTTCCGTGATGTTGCGGCATTACTCTACCTCCACGCCCATCGAGCGCGCCGTTCCGGCGATGATCTTCTTCGCGGCATCGATATCGTTCGCGTTGATGTCCGGCATCTTGACCTTAGCGATATCCTCGAGCTGCTTCTGGGTCAGCTTACCGACCTTGTTGCGGTTGGGCTCTTTCGAACCGGACTCGATCTTCAGCGCTTGTTTGATCAAGAACGACGCCGGCGGCGTCTTGGTGATAAACGTGAACGTGCGATCTTCGTACACGGTGATCTCGACCGGAATGATCATGCCCGCCTGCGATGCGGTACGTTCGTTGTACTGCTTGCAGAAGTCCATGATATTGAGCGAGTATGGGCCCAGTGCAGGGCCGATCGGCGGCGCAGGCGTTGCCTTGCCGGCCGGAATCTGTAGGCCGATTTTGCCTACGACTTTCTTTGCCATGTGTGTGTCTTTCGTTTGGTACGGTACGCTTTTCGTGCACGGCGTTCCGCACTTGGAAGACGCGGGGCAACATCGTGTTGCCGCCGGGTATGTGGCCGCGCTTCCCGCCCATCCGGGGCTCCAGCGCGTCCCAAGTCTTCCTTCGTTGCGGAACGCCTTGCGAAAAAGCGTCCCTTCCCCTCCTCAATGCTTATGGGCCGGGGTCGCTCCCATAAGAAACCTTCGTATTTTGTCATCCCGAGCGTAGCTTGTCAACGCGCAGCGCTGACAAGCGTAGTCGAGGGACGAGGGCCGACTAGACTTTCTCGACCTGGAAGAATTCCAGTTCGACCGGGGTTTCGCGGCCGAAGATCGAGATAAGCGCGCGCAGGCGTTCCTTTTCCGGTTGAATCTCGTCGACGACGCCGGTGAAGTCGAAAAACGGTCCCGAAGTGACCTTGACGCGGTCGCCCTTGGCAAAGTCGATCTTGAGCTTGGGTGCTTCGATGCCCATCTGCTTGAGGATCGTCTTGACTTCTTTCTCTTGCAGCGGCACCGGTTTTTCGCCGGGGCCGGGGCTGCCGACGAAGCCGGTCACGCCTTGCGTGTTGCGCACGACATACCACGACTGGTCGTCCATGATCATCTCGACCAGCACGTAGCCGGGAAACACTTTCTTCGGCGTGATCTTGCGCTTGCCGTCTTTGAACTCGACTTCGTCTTCCATCGGCACGAGCACGCGAAAGATCTTCTCGGCCATATTCATCGAGTGGATGCGGCGCTCGAGATTGGCTTTGACTTTGTTCTCGTAGCCGGAATACGTGTGAATGACGAACCAGTTGCGGTTGTCTTTCTTGGCCGCCGACGGCGCATCGGTTTCGAGCGCGTCGGGCGTGTCGACCGCTGCGTCGGCTAGGTCGTCAACTTCGTTTTCGAAGGAGTCGACGGTTTCGCTTGGAGCAGGCGCCTCTTGCGACTCCTCAACGGCAGCTTCGAAAAGATTCTCTTCAGCCGGCTGCGTTTCGATTGCAGGGCCATCGTGATAGTCGCGTTCGATATTGGAAGTCATGAATTAGATGTTATGGACATGGAGCTGATCGAGTATCCAGCCGAAGCCTTGATCGAGCACGTAGGTGTACAAGCCGATCCCGATCACCAGCAGCAGCGTGAGGACGGTTGCCGAAACCCATTCGTTGCGCGTCGGCCACGTCACTCGACGTAACTCGGTGAACACGCCGCGTACGAAATCGCCGCCGGCTTGCTGCTGGCGGGTCGCCGTTGCGGACTGTTTTTTCTCGTTCACCAAACTTCTTTCGCTCCCGGGTGTGTAAACTTGGCAGGGCGGACAGGACTCGAACCTGCAACCGGCGATTTTGGAGACCGCTACTCTACCAATTGAGCTACCGCCCTCCGCTTTCTGCCCCTTGGTGTCGTTGCCTCAGGCCTTGTGTGCCCTTGCACACGGCGGCCTTCGTCGCCTAACCAGCGTCAGAAACCGTCTATACGTTTGCCTACGTTGGTCGCGTCGTTACTTTGTTTCGCGGTGTGCACGGTGGCAACGGCAGAAGCGGCAATATTTATTGAGCTCCAACCGGTCCGTCGTCTTCTGCTTGTTTTTTTGCGTGTTGTAGTTCCGGCGCTTGCACTCCGTGCACGCCATCACAACCATCACGCGATTCTCTTTTTTGGCCATCTGTTAGTTTACCACGCGACATGAAATAAACGGCCCGGAGGACCGTTCTTAGCCACAAGACTGTACCATAGGGGCCTCGCGTCCGCAAGGGCGGAGGGTCGAGGCCCCGGCAAGCTTGCGCTCGGGCGGAATTGAACCGCCAACCTCGGCCTTAGGAGTGCCTTGCTCTATCCAATTGAGCTACGAGCGCGCGCGCTACCCCAGTTAGCCCAGGGGAGGGGGATTGCCCTCTTCGCGCCAGGCGACGAACTTTTCAACCAGGCGCGGGTCGAACTGGCTGCCCGCGCAGCGTTGCAGCTCGGCCAGCGCCGCGTCCTCGGTGATCCCGCGGTGATACGGGCGATCGGCGACCATCGCCGAGAAGGCGTCGAGAATGGCGATCGCCCGCGCCAGCGGATCGATCGCCTCGCCGATAAGCCGCCGCGGATAGCCGTCGCCGTCCCAACGTTCGTGGTGCTGGCCGACGATCTCGGCCACCTCAGCGTATCCCGGCTGCTGGAGCAACACGTGCCGGCCGTACTCTGCGTGGCGCATCACCGCCTGGTACTCGCCGTGGCTCAGGCGGCCAGGTTTGCTAAGCGTGCGGTCGGAGATCAGCAGTTTGCCGACGTCGTGCAGCAAGCTCGCCTGCAGCAGTTTTGCCAGCGACGCGCGATCGAGTTCGAGGTTGTACTCGGACCAAAGTTTTGCCATCGTATTGACTTGCAGCAAATGCACGCGCGTGAAGGGATCGCGATCGAGAAGGCTCTCGACAATCGTCTCGAGGCCATCGAAGGATCCGTGCGTCGTGTACGCGGCGACCTCGTCCGTCCCGACAGGCACGCCGCCCAGCTTGCGGCTGAGCAACGTACGGTGCTCGCCGAGCGCCACGACTTCCGAACGCGTCCCGGCGTCGAACGGTGCGATGACGTAGCCGCAAGCGATGGTGATCGGCAAGGTTTGGTCGCGCGCCACGTACGCGAGATCGGAAAGCCGCCCCATAATCCGCTCGACGCTGTGCCGGGCCAGGTCGCCGGCACCATCGCGCATGATGGCCATGAAGATATCGCCGCCGAAGCGCCCGACGACGATCGTGTCGTCGGCGTCCTCGAACTCACGCAGCACGCCGGCAATACGACGCAGCACGTCATCGCCTTCGGCATAGCCGTAGAGTTCGTTGAACTGTGAAAAATTGACGATGTCGAACATGATGGCGACGATCGGGTGCATCGACGTGGCATCGGTAAGCGCGCGGTCGAGTTCGCGTGAGATGCGCGAGTGACTCGCCAGCCCGGTGAGCGGATCAAATTCCGCCGTACGCTGTAACGCCTGATACATGCGCTGGTTTTGCACCGCGACTCCGAGAAAATGCCCGATTGCCGAGATTGCTTCGAGGTCTTGCTGCGTATACGCGTTCTCGCGCACGCTCTGAACCGAAAGAGCACCGACCATCGTGCCGCCTGCGCGCATCGGTACGAACATTGCCGAGTTGGTATCGTCGGTCCAAGGGCGATCCGGATTGATTGGATAGGTGCCCTGCGGCGCCCACACGTCGCGCCGATTGCCCCAAATGAGGTCGCCCGCGTCGATAACGGCGCGGGCGCGCGAGCGTTCCGTCAAAGCGATGTGCGGATAGCGGCGTATCTCGCCATGATCGTAGATGTACTCGATTGCGTGACTGCCTTCGGGATGCGCGAGCGCGATGAAGACGACGGAACAATCGATGTATTGAGGAAGCATCGTCGTGAGCCGCTCGAACAGCTCTCCGAGCGAGAGATCGGTCGACAATAGCGACGCCGCCTGCCGTATCAGCAGACGATCGTTTCCGCCCTCCGGGCGCTTGTCAACCAGATGATCCTTCACACTGGGTTCCCCTGCGCTTTGGGGCTTTCGGCTCAAAGGAGCGAAAGCCTCGGGACTGGACTACGGTCGTTTTAGCCCTTCTTGAACGCGAGCGAGAGCGAGTTGATGCAATAGCGCGTGCCTTCGGGACCGGGTCCGTCATCAAAGACGTGCCCGAGATGTGAATCGCAACCTGCGCAGCGCACTTCGGTGCGACGCATACCGTGACTGAAATCTTCGAGGAGACGTACGTTCTTCTGCTGTTCCGGACGCGTGAACGACGGCCAGCCGCAGTGTGAGTCGAATTTCTCGGTCGAGGTAAACAGCTCGCTGCCGCAGGCGCCGCACAGGTACGTGCCGTCCTCGCGAACGTTCAGGAGTTCGCCGGTGAACGGGCGTTCGGTCCCGGCCTCGCGCAAAATCGCGTAGCGCTGTGGACCCAGCTCTTCGCGCCACTGCTCTTCGCTCTTGGTGATCGGTGGGGTGATGTCGTGTTTCATGCCACTTATAGAACGTCGCCGCCCCGGGGTCCGGATGCGTCCAAAGGCATAAGGAGCGCCTCCTTGGTTGCGCGAACCTGGAGCGCCTCGGAGGAACCGCGATGCGCCTGATCACCCGTGCCGACCTCGATGGCCTTACGTCAGCCATCCTGCTGCAAGAAGTCGAACCGATCGACGAGGTCGACTTCGCTCATCCCAAAGACGTGCAAGACGGCAAGTTTGCCCTCTCCGCCAACGATATTCTCGCAAATCTCCCCTACGACGAACGCGCTGCGTTGTGGTTCGACCACCACGTAAGCCAGTCGGACGCCGCGTGGAATCCGCAAATGCGCGGAGAGTTTGGCGTAGCTCCAAGTGCAGCGCGGGTAATCGCCGATCACTATAAGTCCGAGAAGTTCGGCCGTTTTTCGGAGCTTATGGAGGCGACGGATCGGCTCGATGCGGCATTGCTGACGCACGACGATATCGTCGACCCGCAAGGCTGGATTCTTGTCGGCTACACACTCGATCCACGCAGCGGCCTCGGCGCATTCAAAGACTACTTCCGCCACTTGATGCAACTGGCGAAGCAACAAACGGTCGAGCAGATTCTGCAAGATCCCGAAGTACGCAAGCAAGTCGAGCGCCTCAAGGCCGAGGAGCCGGCGTTCCGCGAGCACCTCAAAGCCACGTCGCGACAAGACGGCAATGTCGTAATCACCGACGTACGCGGGCGCAAGAATCTTCCGAGTGGCAATCGCTTTTTGATCTACGACCTGTTCCCGACGGCAAACGTTTCGGTACGTCTAGCCGACGGACGCAACAATGAGTTCGTCTCAATTCAGGTCGGACACAACATTCTCAAGCGCGATTGCAAGACGTCGATCGGCGATATGCTGGCGGAACACGGTGGTGGCGGCCACGTGGGCGCGGGCACGTGTCAGCCGGCGCCGGCCGACGCCGATCGCGTGCTCGCCGAGATCGTCGAGACGCTCAAACGCAACGGCTAGACGGTTCGCTCGCCGATCTAATATTCAAGATAGAAACTGACGTTGGGTAGCGTCGTCGGATACGTCGGCCCTACTTCGACGTAGATCACTTCGTGTGAATAGAGCGGCACGGTTGCGGCGTTCTGGCCCCAGTAGGTGAGATCGGTCGCGGGCGTCACCTGATTGTTCTGGTCGCCGCGATACACTTGACCGGAAGTAAAAACCTCGACCGGGCCGGTGAACGGTCCGAAGTGGTTTGCGTCGGTCGTGATGCCCCACACGTCGAGCACGTTCTGTAACGTATACATCGTGCCCGTGATGGGAATGTTGTTCGGATTCGGATCTTCGACGTGGACGATGCCGCTCGAATCGTGCGTGTGGATGTGGTAGAAACATGTTGCGCTGTCAACGAATCCCGCGCTTGCTGCGCCGGGATTTTCCATCCCGATCGCCGTCGGCAATGCCATGAGTTGGCCATTGTAGTACACGCCGAGGAAGATGTGCACGTGGTAATTGTTCGACATCGTCGGATCGCACGTGATGCCGTCGACCGGCGAGCCTTGGCCGCCGGTTGCCGTGTCGCCCTCGGTCGGCGTGAACATGTTTGGCTGGCCGTCGACGGCGCCTTGCGCCGTCGTGATCGTCTGCGACGACGCGCTAGGCGCCGTGGGTGTTGCGGTAGCCATCCCCGACGGGCTGCTCGTTGGCGGCGCCGCGCCCGAGGGACCCGCTGAAGGGCCGCCCGACGGTGCGCTTGTCGGCGCGTTCGTCGGAATCGGCGACGAACTACCGCCGCCGCCACCGCCGCAAGCGGTGAACCCGGCCAAAACGCTGAGAGCGCACAGAGCGCTGCGGAGGATCTGCGACGTGCTCATGCACCTGGATGGTAGCCCAGGCAATCCAAGGGTCACCAAAGTCAGGCGGCCTCATTTGGTTGGGGCTTGTGGCCCCAAAATGGATGGACCTCGCGTCTGCGACGCGAGGTCCATCTCGCAACTGGAGCCGTTGGTGGGGATTGAACCCACGCTCTCGTCCTTACCAAGGACGTGCTTTACCACTAAGCTACAACGGCGTTCGCTTTTCAGTTGTATAAGGTTGGAGCGGGCGGCGAGAATCGAACTCGCGCTATCTGCTTGGAAGGCAGAGGCACTACCACTATGCAACGCCCGCGCACGGGGTCCCCAAATTTCTGCCGGCAGAATTTGGGGAATTTGGGCCGGGCTGGATTTGAACCAGCGTATCGCTTTCGCGAGCCGAATTTACAGTCCGGTGCCATTAACCACTCGACCACCGACCCACAGCAGCCCCTTCCGGACGGCTAACCACGGTACGATACCACGGGCGCTCGGTCCTAGCAACCGCGCCAAAAGTCAGAGCGGGGCGTTGAACTTCACGAAGGCTCGCTCGCGCTCCCAGCCAGCGCGCTCGTAGACCTGCTGCGCGCGCTCGTTGCTCACCGCGGTCTCGAGAAACATGCCACCCGCGCCGGCTTCCCGCGCGTAGGCGATCGCGGCGTCGATGAGCGCACGCGCGATTCCGCGCCCGCGCGCCGACGGCTCGACGAAGAGATCTTCGAGAATCAGCATCGGCGCAAGCCGCACCGTGCTCCACGATTCGAAGATCTGCACAAACCCGAGCGCTCGCGTGCCATCGCTCGCGAAAAAGATCGTGCTCGTTGCCTCGCGCAGATGCTTGCCGATGAAACGCCGTTCGCCGGGCGCGTCGGGCGTTTGCTCGTAAAAGACGCGATATGCGCGCACGAGCGGCAAGAGCGCGTCGACATCGCTTGCCGTCGCGCGGCGCACGGTGATGTCCATAGCCGCCACACTACCGTTCACAGGGGCACCTCTCCCTCCGACTAAAGACCGCCTCTATGGCCAAAATATACGACGCAATCGTTATCGGTGGCGGCCACAACGGCCTGGTTACTGCCTGTTACCTGGCGCGCGCGAAGCGCCGGGTGCTCGTGCTCGAGCGCCGGCCGATCGTCGGCGGCGCGTGCGTCAGCGAGGAGACATGGCCCGGATACAAAGTCTCAACCGCCGCGTACGTCAACAGCCTCTTCCGTCCCGAGATCGTGCGCGATCTCGACTTGGCGCGCTACGGCTTCGAAGCAATCGAACGCGATCCGGCGTCGTTTTCGCCGTTCCTCGACGGCCGCTACCTCATGCTCGGACGCGGCAGCGAGCGTGATATGGAAGAGATCGCAAAGTTCAGCCGTCGCGACGCGCAAGCGTATCCCCGGTACGAAGCGATGCTGCAGCGCGTCGCCGCGGTGATCGAACCCACGCTAACGCAGATCCCGCCCGACGTGCTGCATCCAAACGTCGGCGACCTGGTCAACGCGGGCAAGATGGGCCGCGCGTTGCAAAAAATGGGACCGAATATGAACGAGGCGATCGAGATGCTCAGCGGCGCGGCGCGACCGATCCTCGACCGCTGGTTCGAGAGCGAGGAACTCAAAGGCACGCTTGCCACCGACGCCATCATCGGCGCCTTCATGGCGCCATCGATGCCCGGCACCGCGTACGTGCTGTTCCATCACGTCATGGGCGAGACCAACGGCAAGCGCGGTGTGTGGGCGTACATGCGCGGGGGCATGGGCGGCCTGACCCAGGCGCTCGCACGTGCGGCGAACGATCTCGGTGTCGAAATTCGCACGAACGCCGAAGTCGTGAAGATTCTTACGAGCAACAACGTTGTTACCGGCGTAGCGCTGCGCAACGGCGACGAATTTACGGCCAAACAGGTTGCGAGCGGTGTCGATATGCACCACACGTTCGAACGCTTCATCGATCCATCGATACTACCGCCGGAATTTCGCGATGCCGTGGCGCGCATCGCATATGATAGCGCATCGGTTAAAATCAACGTCGCGATCGAACGGCTTCCGAGTTTCACGGCGTTGCCGGGACACGATCCCGGACCGCAGCATCACGGCACCGTGCATTTCTGCCCGGATCAAGATTTCATCGAGCGCGCCTACGACGATGCGAAGTACGGCGCCCCGTCGCGCGAGCCGGTTGTCGAGTGCTGCTTGCCTTCGTCTCTCGATTCAACGATCGTCCCGCCGGGCAAACACCTCGTGTCGATGTTCGTGCAATATGCGCCCTACAAATTGAAGGCCGGCCCATGGACGCAAGCGATAAAGGATGCGTTTGCCGATCGCTGCTTTGCACTCGTCGAACGCTACGCGCCGGGATTCACCGCGTCGGTCATCGCCCGTCAGGTGCTCAGCCCGGTCGACATCGAGGAGACCTTCGGCTTGACCGGCGGGAATATTTTCCAGGGCACGATGCCGCTGCACAACCTGTATATGTTTCGCCCGGTTCCGGGGTATGCAAACTACAAGACGCCGATCAAGCGCCTGTACACATGCGGCTCCGCCGCGCATCCGGGTGGCGGCGTGATGGGCGCGCCCGGCTGGAACGCCGCGCGGGTCATGCTGCGCGAATAAGGAGATGCAGATGCAATCGACGCTGCAAACGATCACCCTCGACGACGGCGCGGCGACGACCCTCGAGCGCTGGGGTACAACCGGGCCAATCATGCTCTGCGTGCACGGCATGACCAGCTCGCGCAAGTCGTGGCAACGACTCGCGAAGCGTTTTAGCGATCGCTATCAGGTGCTCGCCTACGATCAACGCGGCCACGGCGACAGCGCCGAAATCGAAGGCCCGATGTCGCTCGAGCGCGGTGTCGCCGATCTACGCAACGTCGCGGCGATCAGCGGTGCCGACATTTTGGTCGGGCACTCCTGGGGCGGCGCCGTCGTGATTCGCGGCGGGACGATGCTGGATGTCGATGCCGTCGTGGCAATCGATCCGATGATCGTGCAAGTCGGCGATGACTGGTACGCCGAGTTCATCGACGAACTCGAGGAAACATTTACGCTCACCGGCGAGGCACGTGACGCGCAAATACGCGCTGATTATGCGGACTGGCACCCCGACGACGTCGAGGGCAAGGTACATGCCGTGCACACGATGTCCACTGCGCCGATTGCCGGCCTTCGCGACCAGAACCGCGGCGTGTGGGATCTGCGCGGTGACATCGCGGCGTACGTTACACCGCTTCTGCTCGTCGTTGCGGGGCCCGACGGCACGATCGTTCCCAAGCCGGTCATGGACGAAATCATCGCGCATCACGGCGCGCCGGTGCGAATTGTCACACTCGAGGATCAGGGGCACAATCTGCATCGCACGGACTTCAACGCATTTGCAAAGGCAATGGAAGAATTTCTTCGCGGGCTCGCCGCGTAAAAAAAGAGCGCTTGGCTCGCGCGAAAACAACCTGACTTACAGGTGGCACGCTACGACGCTACGATATCCCTAGCGCGATATTCTGTTCGCTTCAAAGGAAGCTCGTTGCGTTGATAGAAGCGGAGGAGCCGTCACTCCAGCTTCCGCCGGTGTAGCTCAGTGGTAGAGCTCCAACCTTGTAAGTTGGGGGCCGTGGGTTCGAGTCCCACCGCCGGCTCCAGCCTTCTCTCGAAAGCATTCATGCAACCCGTCAATCCTAAATGGCTCGAAAGCGGACTCGTGCTCGTCTGCGAGCGTTGTTTCAAAGAACGCATTCCCGAAGAGACACCCGATATCGCAGCGCGGATCGGGGACTTCAATCTACGCGACTGGCTCAAGGCGGAGCTCAAGGCGCGCGGCGAGTGGGGACCGATTCGTGTTATATCCACTACCTGTATGGACGTGTGCGCAATCGGCAAAGTAACCGTTTGCCTCGATCCGAAGAATGGAGATCCGGCATGCATTCTTGCCGTTGATCCCATCGAGGAGCGGGCGAATCTTTACGACATCATCATTGATTCGATGGGCAAAAAGCCTCCTCTAACGTAAATCGTCAGGCCAACTGTACCGAAAACATCAGAAGTAGGGCGCTCTATGTAGAGTGCGCTATTGGACTGCGGGTGAGTTCACGCACACTTCCGCCTTATGGGTAGGGGGCTATTTTCGTGAGGTTTCTCGCGCGTTTTGCTTCAGTCGTTGCTCTCGTTGCGCTTTGCGCACCGTTGGCACCGGCCGCCGCCGGCACAACCATTCGGGTCGGTGGCTCGACCAACATCACACCGCCGCTCTCAAAGATGGCTCCCGCATATCAGGCGGCGCATCCGGGAACGACACTTTCCATTGCCGGTAGCAGTTCCGGTCAGGGCATCGCCGCGCTTAAAGCGGGCACGCTCGACATCGCTTGCTCGGACGTCGCCGTCGACGACTCCGCATTTGATGACACCACCGTCGGCGTAATCGGCATCGCCTTCGTCGTGGGCAGCGGGGCCGGCCTGAAGAATCTCACACGCGAGCAAGTCGCCGGGATATATTCCGGCAAATACACGAACTGGAAGCAAATCGGTGGCAACGACCTGGCGATCGTGCCGTTCAGCCGCCCGATCGGCGCCGGTACGCGCTTCGTTTTCGAGACCAGCGTCGCCAAAACGCTGGTCGATATGAAGGAACAAAAAGACGCGACGGCTGTGGTCAATGCCGTCTCCGAAACGCCAGGCGGAGTCGGCTACGCCTCCGTGAACTACATCGGCGACCATCAGAATCTCGTCGTGAACTACGAAGGCGTCGCGCCCACCGACGAAAACATCGCGACGCACACGTACAAGTTCTCGGCCGACGAACACATCTATACGCTCAAGACGGCGAATGCTGACGTCAAGGCCTTTGTTGCCTACGCAGCGACGCAGACAGCAATCCTCAAGGCCGGCGGCATCGTCGCTGTCGCCGCACCGCCCGCAACCGCGACCGTGCGTGTCCAGGGGACGCTCAACCAGATCCCCGCGCTGCAAAAGATCGCCGCGGCGTATGAGGCGGCGCACCCCGGCGTCACCATCAACGTCACGCCGACCAACTCCGGTGAAGGGATCGCTGCGCTGCGCGCGGGCACAACGGATGTTGCCGCCTCGGACATCGCCGTCGACTATCCAAATTTCGTCGACACGACGATCGGAGTGCTCGGTGTTGCGGTTGTCGCAAACCCGCACAGCGGCGTAAAAAACCTCACGCGCGACCAGCTGATTGCAATTTACGGCGGAAAGGTTGCGAACTGGAAGGACCTCGGCGGCGCCGACCAATCGATGGTGCTCTTCTCGCGTGCGATCGGCACCGGAACGCGATTCCTGTTCGAAGATAAGGTCGCGAAGACCACGGTGCCGACGAAGGCCCCGGTTAGTCCGGTCGAAACGGTCAATGAAATCGCCGCAACACCCGGTTCGCTTGGCTATATCGCAACCCAGTTCGTTGCCGCCCATCCGGAGCTGCTGCTCATGTACAACGGGGTCGCGCCGACGCCCGACAACATTCGCAATCATACCTACGGCTTCTCGACGGACGAGCATATCTACGTTCGTAAAGACGCGCCGGCCAGCGCGCGCGACTTTGTAACCTTCGTCACCGCCCAACGCGCGACGCTCGCGTCGTCCGGAATCTACTGACCCCCGACGGGACATCCGATGTTAACCTTCTTAACCACTTTACCGATTAATTACAAAGCGGAAAAACCGCTCTAAGGAGCTTCCATATGAGATTGCATCATCGCATCATCACGCCGCTGGGCGCGTTGCTGCTCGCGAGCGCCCTGATGCTGCCGGTCGGCGCAGCTCAAGCCGTGACGGTACGAGGCACGACCAACCTCGCGCCGCTGGTCGCTATCGCGGCCGCCGACTATCAAAAGGCCAATCCCGGCGTCACGATCAACGTCAAGGGCAATAGCTCGGGCGCGGGTATCGCCGCACTCAAGGACCACTCGGCCGACGTTGCAATGTCCGACGTCGCGGTCAACGACGCCGATTTCAACGACACGATCCTGGGCGTCGTGGGGTTCGCCTTCGCCGTGAACCCCGATGTCGGAATCAAGAACCTTACTCGCGGCGAACTTCAGAACATCTTCGCTGGGAAAATCACCAACTGGAAAGCCATCGGCGGAAACGACCAGAAGATCGTCCTGATCGGGCGTGAGATCGGCACGGGCACGCGTTTCGTGTTCGAGGACAAGGTCGCCAAAACGCAGATTCCGATCACCATTGAAAAGAACGCCAAGGCTGTCGTCGACGCGGTCGCACAAACACCCGGATCGCTCGGCTATCTGGCGAGCGGCTTCATCGACGGTCACGACGACCTCATCGTCAGCTACGAAGGCGTGATGCCCACCCCCGAAAACATCCGCAACCACACGTACTCCTTCTCGACCGACGAGCATCTCTACATGCTCAAGAACGGACCGGCTGCAGCTGCGGCCTTCATTCAATTCGTTAAAAACGACGCCCCACTGCTCAAGGCTAACGGCGTCTTCTAGGCACCTCGCCGTAGCACGTAAAGAAGCTCCCGTAAAAACGGGAGCTTCTTTGTATTTACCGGACCTATCCGCACGAGGCGGAGCGTTTATTGAAACTCGAACTCGGCCAGGTTTTTCTCTATCTTTCGCTTTACGCGTTGCAGTGCGTTGTCGATCGATTTGACGTGACGCCCGAGATCGCGCGCCATCTCCTGGTAGCTCTTGCCTTCGAGGTACGATTCAAGCACCTGCGATTCGAGTTCAGAGAGATTCTGACGAATGCGCTGACGGATGTCATCGGAGACCTCTTGCGTGACCACGAGTTCCTCGGGGTCGGAGGTCTTTTGCGACGCCATGACGTCGAGCAGCGTTCGTTCGCTGTCCTCATCGTAGATTGGTTTGTTGAGCGAGATGTACTGATTGAGCGGGATGTGCTTCTGTCGAGTCGCGGTCTTGATCGCCGTAATAATTTGCCGGGTGATGCAGAGTTCGGCGAACGCGCGGAAGCTCGAGAGCTTGTCGGCCTTGAAATCGCGTACGGCTTTGTAGAGGCCGATCATACCTTCTTGGATGATGTCCTCGCGGTCCGCACCGATTAAGAAGTAACTCTTGGCCTTAATCCTGACGAAGTTCTTGTATTTGTTGAGCAGGTATTCCATCGCCAGGTTGTCGCCCGATTTTGCGATGGCAACGAGATCTTCGTCTACTCTCTCGTTGTATTCCAAACCATCCGTCACGGGATGGGTCATAGCCATAGTTTTTTGCCTTCGTAGGTCGACGTGCCGCAAAAGCGGGCCGGAGCCTCATCGGGCGCGGCACATCCAGGTGATTATAGGAGGGGCTCCTGCCGCCGTCAATGGCTTCTCTGGCGGAGGACCTCAAAAAGTAGCACGGCGGCTGCTACGGAGGCGTTGAGCGATTCGGTCCGGCCCCGCATCGGTATGCTGACCAAGTAGTCGCACTCCCGGCGGACCAGGGGCGCGAGCCCACCTCCCTCGGCCCCGATCACCAGCGCCAGGTCGCGATCGAAGTCCGCCTGGCGCATCGGCACCGTGCCCTCGCCCGCGGCGGCCCCTGCGACCCAGATACCGGCCTTCTTTAACGTCCGGATAGCTTCATTAACGTTCGCGATGCGCACGATGGGGAGGTAAGCGGCGGCTCCCGCGGCCGCTTTACGCACGGTCGCGTTCACACCGGCGGAGCGGCGCTCGGGCAGAATCACCGCGTCTGCGCCGACCACTTCGGCGGTTCGGATGATGGCGCCGACATTATGCGGATCGGTTAGGTGATCGAGGACCACGAAGAGCGCGTGCCCGGTCTTGCGCGAGCCGATCACGTCGTTCAGGCTCGCGTAGTCAAACGGCGGCGCCATCGCGACAACACCTTGGTGCGTCTTGAAGGGCAGCTGCGCGAAGAATTGCTTGCTCTCGAAGCGCACGGGAATGTTGCGTTCCTTCGCTTCGGCCACGATCTTGCGCAGCAACGGGTCGCGTTTGCGCTCGTCGGCGACGCGGATTTCGCGCAGCGGCTCACCTGCAGCGAGCGCTTCCTCTACCACGTGAATGCCGTACATCACGTCATCGAAGTCGATGCGCGGCTGACGCGGTGCGCGTCCGCGAGCTTTTACCCGGCGACGGTCCACGTTGTGCCGTCTTTCGAATCTTTCACGTCGATGCCGACGGCTGCCAGTGCATCACGCAGTCGATCCGACGCCGCCCAATCTTTCGCCGCGCGTGCGCGTGACCGCGCATCGACCACTTTCGCAATCGCTTCTTCCGCACTCGAACCGTTCAGCGATACTTCGTCACTGAGCTGCGCGCGCAGCCGTTCGAGGAAATCCGGCGGTAGCGTGCCCTGCGGCTCGCGCAGCCAGTCTTCGTTCGGCACGATGCCCAACAGCCAGAGCGCGGTTTCCAGCTCCTCACGCGAGCCCTTCTGCGGATCCCACTGCAAGACTTCCGCCAGTGCGACCGACGTATTCATGTCTTCATCGAGCGCCACTTCCATGCGCGCGAGCAATCCCGTCGATTGCGATCCGCGCGAGGACGCGCGATACATTTTCTTGAGCCGGTCGAGCGTCACGTACGACGCGCCGAGGGACTCTTCGGTGAAATTCATCACCTTGCTATAGCCGGTCGAGAGAAACGTCAGACGAATCGCTTGCGGATCGTGCCGCGCGAGCAAATCTGCGAGCGGCTCGAAGTTGCCCAGCGATTTCGACATCTTGCGATTCTCGAAGTTGAGCAATCCACCGTGCACCCAAAAGTTCGCCATTGGCGGCCGCGGCATCAACGGCTCGCTCTGGGCGATCTCGTTTTCGTGGTGCGGAAAGATCAGGTCGGCGCCGCCGCCATGGATATCGAAACCCATGCCGAGTGGATCGAGTAGCGCGTGCGACATCGCGGAGCATTCAATATGCCATCCCGGCCGGCCGTCGCTATATGGCGGGTAAGGCCACTTCGGCTCGCCCGGCTTGGCGAATTTCCAGAGCGCAAAGTCGAGCGGATCTTCCTTGAACTCGCCGACCTCGATGCGCGCGCCCGCTTCAAGCTCGTCGATCTTGCGATTGCTAAGTTGTCCGTAGCGAGCGAAGCTGCTCACGCGATAATAGATTCCGTCTTCGACGACGTACGCGTGCCCAGTTGCGATTAGGTCATCGATCATCGCTTGAATCTGAGGGATGTAGGCCGTTGCGTAGGGCTCCTCGTCGGGCTCGAGCACGCCGAGTTTGCGCATCGAGTCCTTGAACTCTTGGTAGTAGCCGGAAACAATGTCGTACCAGTGCTCGCCAGTTTCGCGTGCGCGATTGATGCTGCGGTCGTCGATGTCGGTCACGTTCTGCACGTAGGTGACGTTGTAGCCTTTGTGCTTGAGATAGCGGCGAAGCAAATCGAAAAACAGAAACGACCGCGCGTGGCCGAGATGCGCTTGCGCCGAGGGCGTGAGGCCGCAAACGTAGATGCGCACCTCGTTGCCACGCAAGGGGGTGAACGTCTCAAGCAAGCGGGTGCGCGTGTTATAGAGTTTCAGATAACCCACGACCAGGTCTCTTCGCCATCCTCGCGTTCGACCTGTGCGACGCGCGCTTCGAGCGCTTGGAGCCGGCGTTGCAAATGGTTGATGGCGTCGGCGTTGGGATCGGGCATCTCGATTTGCGGCCGATCGGGCACGACGCGCACGGGTTTCCCGTCTTGCGCGACGACATGCGCGGGAATGCCGACGACGGTGGCGTTGGCAGGCACATCGCGCACGACCACCGAGCCGCTGCCGACGCGTGCGTTGTCACCGATGACGATGGCGCCAATGACCACCGCACTCGCGCCGACGGTCACGTTGCGACCAAGCGTCGGGTGACGCTTTGTGTGCGCCTGGCTCGTCCCACCGAGCGTCACGCCCTGGTAGAGCAAACACCCGTCGCCGACCTCGGCAGTCTCGCCGATCACCACGCCCATGCCGTGATCGATAAACACGCCTTGCCCGATCGTAGCACCCGGATGGATTTCGATGCCGGTCAGAAAGCGCGCTATGTGCGCAAGCCAGCGCGAGAGATGCGGTAGACCCCAGCACCACAGTCGATGGTTTACCCGGTGAAACGTGAGCGCATGAAATCCCGGATACGAAAATACGACGTCGATCCACCCGCGCGCGGCGGGGTCGCGCTCGAGCGGAGCTCGCAGGTCTCCTAAAAACGTTCGTAATGGTCCAGCCACTGCAGATAGTCTAACCTACGGGTCAACCGGCTTGGATTCGATCGTCTCGAACGGCTTGCCGTCAGGGCCGAACTTGATCGGCTCGAGACCGCGGCCATGAAGCAAACGCGAGCTCACTGCACCGATACGAATCAGCATCCGGTCGTGCCCGAGCAGTGGGAAGAGGAGCTCGAGCGGCGCGCCCTCTTTTTCGCCGGTGAGCGCCATGCGTACCGAGGCAAACGCGTCTTCCTTAGATATGCCGAACTCGTCGGCAATTGCGGGGAGGTCGTGTGCAAGCGGTAGGCCGCGCAGCTCAGGCTGATGATCGATGTATTGCCCGACGGAATCGAGAAAGAACAGCACGGCCCGTGTTCGCAGGCGTTCGAGTTCCAGTGCCGGGATGATGCACGACTCAGCTCGCAACGCGGCGACATGCGCGAAGGCGTCATCGACCCGCGCCAGCTTTGTGCGATATGCTTCAATGAACGTATCGATCCAGCGCAGCGCTGCGTCCGGCGCGGGATCCTCGAGAAAGCCCCAGCGCTGCATCGCGGTCAGCAGCGTGGCGCGCGTTACCTCACTCATCGTTCTATCGCTGCGACGGCAAACGCGGCGATACCGCTGCCGTCGCCGGTGTAGCCCATACCTTCACTCGTCTTTGCCTTGATGCTCACGCACTCGAGGGGAAGGCCCAAACGTGTCGCGAGGTGTTCGCGCATGGCCCCAATATACGGCGCCAGCTTGGGCCGCTCGACGATGATCGTCGCATCGACGTTGACGATCCGGTAGCCGGCTTCGCGCACGCGCGCGGCGCACGCCTCGAGGAGGACAATCGAATCGGCATCTTTCCATTGCGGATCGCTATCGGGAAAGTGTCCGCCGAGATCGCCGAGCGCCGCCGCACCAAGCAGCGCATCCGAGAGAGCATGCGCCAGCACGTCGGCGTCGGAGTGCCCAAGCGCACCGCGATCGTGTGGCACGGCGATGCCGCCGAGAATCAGGCGCCGCCCTTCGACGAGGCGATGCGCGTCAAAGCCGTGACCGGCACGCATCACGACAAGAACCCCTGTGCCCGCGCAATATCCCCGGGATGCGTTACCTTAAAGTTTTCGCCACTCGACGGCACCACCACCACCTCGATGCCGATCGCTTCGAGCAAGGCCACGTCGTCGGTTGCCTGCAATTCTTCGGCCGCGGCCGCATCGTGCGCGCGCAAGAGCGCGTCACGCATCGCAAACTGCGGCGTCTGTGCCGCCCACAGCTCGCTGCGCTCGAGGGTGCGTCGCACCAGCATCGTCTGCGGATCGACGACCTTGATCGTGTCGACGACCGGCGCAGCGAGCACCGCGGCGCGCCCTGGGCGCACTTCACGCATCCCCGCGCGCACGTCGTCGCCGCGTACGAGTGGACGCGCCCCGTCGTGAATCAATACGGCGTTACAGTCCGAGGGCAGGGCGTCAAGCCCGCAACGCACGCTCTCCTGACGCGTCGCGCCGCCAACGACAACGCGCACGTTGCGATCCGGCGCTAGACGCGTACCGAGCGCACGCACATCCTCGATCCAGTCACGCTCGGTTACGACGACAATCGACGCGATCTCCGGCACCGACGCGAAGGTTTGCAGCGACCAGGCGAGCATTGGGCGCCCACCGATTTCTATTAGCTGTTTCGGCCGGCCGAAGCGTGTACCGCGCCCAGCCGCGACAATTACCGCGCCCCAGTTCATCGCGCCGCCGCGCTCGCGGCTTTCGGTCGCGCAAAGATCATGCGGCCGGCGACCGTCTGCAAAACGCTCGTCACCACGACGTCGGTACTGGATCCCACGAGGCGCCGGCCTTGCTCGATCACGATCATCGTGCCGTCGTCGAGATAGGCGACACCTTGATGCGGTTCTTTACCCTCGCGAATGACATGTACGTGCAATTCCTCGCCCGGCAACACGACGGGCTTTACGGCGTTTGCCAGCTCGTTGATGTTGAGCACCTCGACGCCTTCGACTTGCGCGACGCGATTGAGGTTGTAGTCGTTGGTCAGCAAGCGCCCCTGCAGTTCGCGCGCAAGGCGCACCAGCTTTGTATCAACGCTTCCCAACGGAAGATCGTCATACTCCCGCTCGTTGATCTCGATAGCTCGCAGTTCTTGTAATTTGGTCAGTGCCTCGAGACCGCGACGGCCACGCGTGCGACGCTGTGGATCTTCGGAGTCAGCGATCGCCTGCAACTCATGGAGCACGAAGCGTGGAACGATTAGCGGGCCCTCGATAAAACCGCTCTGCACGATTTCGACGATGCGACCGTCGACGATCACCGACGTGTCGACGACTTTCGCACTGCTGCCACGCATGCTCGTGCCTTTTGGAATCGGCACGAGGCGCGTTTTGGCCCCGACCCGCGCACCCAAATACGCAAAGAAGATCGTCACGATGAGGTAGAGCAGGATCGCGAAATAACTTCCGGCGCGACCGGTGATCGAGATGAATTCGAAAAGAATGCTCTTCACGAGCAGTGCCGTGCCGAGGCCGACGAGCAATCCCGCAGCACCACCCGCGATCTCCGCCGGCGCAAGACGCTCGATCGCGCGTTCGACCAGATTGAGTTCGTCCTCGAAAAACGACTGCGCGAACGGGGCAACCACGACGCCCAAGAGCGCGCCGATCACGGGCGTGCCCCACTCCATCGCCCACTGCAACCAGTCGCTTGCAAAATGGAGCGAGAGGACGTTAATGTAGACCTCGCGTCCAAGCAAAAAGCCCGTAACGCCGAACACGATGGCGAACGCTGTGCGCAACACCGTGGTGGAAAGGCTGCTGGTACTCACGAGTGACCCGCGATGTCAGGATGTACAGCGCCGTCACGGGCACCGCGGGTGCGATCGGCAAGTCGCGAGGAAGGAGCATAGCCATGGCTCTGTGACCGACGAGCAACGCAGCCGGCGCGCCCGTGCTGCCCGTGACCCGAAGGGCTGCCGGTTTTCGAACGAGGAACGTCGTCGCTCTTCGCTCGCAAAGTCCAGCTTTTGTCGCTCATCGCTCCTCGTTTTTCATTTCGAAAACCGGGCAGCGGCACTATATATCCTGGCATCACGGGTCACTAAATGTCACAAACGCTCCGCAAACGTCGTTGGCGAAGAACCGCCCGCGCTTGGTTAACACGAGCCGGTCGCCCGTACGCTCGAGCAGCCCGTCGTTTTCGTAACGCGTGACGACGGGAGCGTAGCGTTCGGCAATGTCGACGCCGTAGCGCTCTTTGAACTCCCCAAGGGCAACCCCTTGCGCGGTGCGTAGTGCGATCATGATCGCCTCGCCGACGGCCTTGATTCCCGTGAGCCGTTCGGCCTCGCCCGGAATAGCCAGCCCGGCGCTCGCGGCACGAACGTACGCGGCGATGTCGCGGGTGTGTACGCTCCGCACCCCGTCGCGATACGAGGCGGCACCGACCCCAAAGCCCAGGTATTCGCCGTTGCGCCAGTAGTTCTCGTTGTGCGCGCAGCGATGACCGGGACGGGCGAAGTTGCTGATCTCGTAGTGCTCGTAGCCGGCGGCTTCGAGCGCCTCGATTGCGAGCGCGTAGAGCTCGGCCTCCAGCGTGTTATCCGGAAATGCACGAGGCTCGCGTTCGTGCCAGCGCTCGTACGGCGTTCCGGGCTCAATCGTCAAGCCGTAGGTTGAGACGTGATCGACATCGAGCCGGATCGCCGACCGCAGCGATTGCATCCAGCTTTGCGGGCTTTGGCCCGGCACGGCAAACATGAGGTCGAGCGACACCGAGCGCACGCCCGCGTCGCGGGCCAGCGTAATGACGCGCTCGACATCGGAGGGAACGTGTTTGCGCCCAAGCGTTGCGATCTCTTCGGGGACGAATGATTGGACGCCGATCGAGACGCGATCGATTCCCGCCGCGACGTACGTCCGAAAATCGTTCGGGCCCACGAGTTCGGGATTGACTTCGATCGAGATTTCACGCGGAGACGCAATTGGCGGGAAACGCTCGCCTAAGAACGTGGTCAGGGCCGCAAGCTCTCCGGCGTCGTACGCGTTTGGCGTACCGCCGCCGTAAAAAATCGTTGCCGCAGGCTCGACCGGCCCCGCAGCGATCTCGGCGCGCAATGCCTGCATGTACCTCGATGCGCGCGAGCGTTGCATCGGCCACTTTGCAAAATCGCAGTACGGGCAAATGTACGGACAAAACGGCAGATGGACGTAGATACCGAGCATTTGCGTGCTAGGGACGCTCCGAAGAAGTCGTTGTGTAGACCTAAGGCACGATGGCGAAGATCCCAATGGCGCCCGATCCCATGTGTGCGGCAACGGTGAGCGTGCCTTCGTGCACGGTCTCCTGTGCCGGCGGATGCCCGAGCTTCGTCTCGAGTTGTTTACGCAGCTTCTCAGCGCCCTCCGCCGCCTGAATGTGCCCAATAGCGACGCGTACGCTCGGAGAACGCTCGATGGTGCGCACCACCGCGTCGACCATGATCTCGCACGTCTTGTCGAAGGAGAAACTCTGCCCGGCAGGCCCGATCGCGCCTTGTTCGTTCATCTTCAACACGAGGCTAACATTAAGCATCGAGCCGAGAGCCGCAACCGCCTTGGGCAGGCGCCCGCTACGCGCGAGCATGCTCACGTCCGGAACGGCGAAGTATATTGCGTACTTGAGCGCGCGCGGATCGATCTTCTTCGCGATGTCGGCCGCCGACGCACCGGCTTTGGCTTGCTCTAGCCCATAATACGCAAGCAGCGTCTCCATGCCCGAGGCGCCGCGCGAATCGACCACGGCCACTTTGCTTCCAAACTCCTTGGCGACGGTGCTCGCAAGCTCGAAGCTTTTTGAAATCTGCCCCGAGAGCGTGATCATCACGGCCTCGTTTCCAGCACCGGTGATCTTTGCGAACATCTCGCGAAACTGCTCCGGCGTAGCGGGTTCGGTACGCGGGTTCTCACCCTTTGCCATGCGCGCGAAGAAGGTTGCCCGGTCGATGTCGACGCCGTCGCGAAAGCGTTCCTCGCCGAAGATGATCCATACGGGAATGATCTCAATACCGAGGCGCTGCGCCTCGTCGCGCGTCAGGTCGCTTCCACTATCCGTGACGATAACCGTCGCCATCCTTGTCCCCCTTACGTATCTTGTGCCACGCAGATGCCCACGGCGCCTGGGCCGGCGTGCGTTGCGATTACCGGGCCCGCCTCGAGAATGTCGAGCAGGCGCGGCCGCGCGTCGCCGAGCTTTGCGCGCAACTGTGCCATCGCATGCTCTGCGAGTTGCGGCGCGTCGGTATGCATGACTAAAAAACGGGCTTTGGAAGCGTCGGTGACAGCCGCCAAAGCAAGATCGATCATTGACGATTGCGCGCGCGCGAACGTGCGCACCTGCGCCTCCGCTGAAACTTGACCATCTTTCAACACGATTACCGGCACGATTTTCATAAGCGTACCAAGCACCTGTTGTGCTTTGCCAATCCGTCCGGTGCGCTGCAGATGCGAAAGATCCGAGATGCACGCGTAGATGCGTTGTACTACGCGTTCGCTATCGAGTGCCGCCAAGAGTTCGTCCCACCCGCAACCCGATGCGATCATCTCCTGCGCGCGCAGCGCCATGATGCCGAGTCCGCCGGCTGCGCTCTCGGAGTCGTACACGACGATCTTCGCATTGGGAAATTGTTGCGCTGCCGCGCGTGCAGCATTGATCGTTCCGGAGAGATGCGACGAGATCGTGAGGCAGAGAATCTCGTGACCGGCCTCGACCAGCGGACGAAACGTGTCTTCGAACATCTGCGACGTCGGCTGCGACGTGGTCGGCAGCATCTTTTCGGTACTCAACATTTTGAAAAAATCGCGACGACTCAAGTCAAGGTAGTCGCGATAGCTCTTGTCGCCGAAGACAACGAAGAGCGGAACGATGCTAATTCCGAGGGCCGCCGCGCGCTGCGGCTCGATGTCCGAGGTGCTGTCGGTAACGACGCGGATCAAATGGTGGAAACCTCAAGCGCTTTCTACAGTGGTCTCGCGAGTCAAGTGCGGCGTCACCATCTCGCCGATCCGACCGACAACATCGTGGTCGACTTCGGTGATCGCGGTGAGGATGGCATGCTTGATGCCGCGGCGCGAAACGCGGCCATGCGTATAGATGCAGTTGCCCCGCAAGCCCAGCAGCGGCGCGCCGCCGAACGTTTCCCAATCGAACCTTCGGCGCAGACCGCGCAGCGACGGCGCAAGCAGCGCGGTGCCGAGCAAGTTCATGACGTTCCGGCGCAGCAGGGTGTCCTTGACTAACTCGGTCATCGCCGCGACCATGCCTTCGCCGGTCTTGAGCACGATATTTCCTACGAAACCGTCGGCGACGACAACATCGGCGGCATTGTGGAAGATATCCTTGCCTTCAATGTTGCCGATGAAATTGACTGGGGCGTTTTCGAGCAGTGCCGCTGCCTCCAACACGAGCGCATTTCCCTTGGTCCGTTCTTCACCGATCGAGAGCAGCGCAACTTTGGGCTTCTCGATACCGAGTACCGCCGAAGCGTACGCCGAACCCATGATGCCGAATTGTTCGAGCCACTCGGCGCGGCAATCAACGTTTGCGCCGGAGTCGAGGAGCACGGTCGGCCCGTTCATTGCCGGCCACACCGTCGCAATCGCTGGACGAGCAACGCCTTCGATGGTGCGCAATTTGATCAACGCGATCGCGAGAAACGCGCCGCTATTACCTGCCGACACGACGGCGTCGGCGTCGCCCGCTTTGACCGCGCTGACCGCCATGCCGAGCGACGTGCGATCGGCCGAGCGCAGCGCCTGCGAAGCGTGCTGATCCATGGGCACGGCTTCGGGCGCGTGTACGACGGCAATATGATCTGCACCGGGGCCGTGCAACAACGCGCGTACGCGCGCCTCGTCGCCAAAGAGCGTGAGCGACGCGCTCGGATACTCGTTTGCAGCAAGCAATGCGCCCGCTACGATCTCTTCGGGCGCATGGTCGCCGCCCATAGCGTCGATCGCTATCCGTGGACTATTCATCGAGCGAAATCCAGTACTCCGCGTTCTTCATGCCGCCGTAGTAGTATTCGACGTCGGTATTCGCGTAGAGGGCACTCAGCTCTTCGCTCAACCGTTGCGCATCCTTTTCGCGCTGCGCGCCGCCATAGTAGAGCGTAATCAGCCCCCCACGGCCCGCGCCCATCTCGCGCAACACGAGGGCCGCAACCTCCCCAGCGGTAGGTGCGCTCAGCAGGCGTCCTCCCAGAATCGCGGCCGGCTTGCCCCGTTCGACGCGGACCCCGCCGAGCTCGGCATCTTTCCCGGCAAAAAAGAGGTGCGCACTGCGCGCTCCGCGCGCGGCGGCCATGATCGCGTCATCGCTCGGGACGCCGTCTGCGCTGGAACGCATCGCAAAGAGGCCCGCGATCCCTTCGACGATGTCGGTGGTCGGCAATACGTGCACGCGCTTGTCGGTCATCGCCTCGAGCTCTTTGGCCGCAAGCGCAACGTTCTTGTCGTTGACAAAAAGATAGACGTCGTTGCCCAAGGTTTTATTAACGGCGAGCAGCAGCTCGCGCACGCTCGGATTGCGTTCGCCGTTGACCGTTACTTCTGCGCCAAGCTCGCGCACGATGCGCTCGAAGCCGGGGCCGGGCACAACGGCAACGATCGAGCGCTCGACGGTCGGCGGCTCGACGACGAGCAATTCATGTTGCCGCTCCATGTTGTCGACTTTGACGCGGGTCAGACGCCCGTGCTTACCCGCAAGATCTTGCACACGATCGGGATCATCGGTGTGGACGTGTACTTTGATCGTCGGCGGTGCGCCGATCACGAGCAGCGATTCGCCGCGCGGCTCGAGCAACGCGCGTAGATCGTGGGCGGTGCACGTCGCATCTTCCAGCAAGAACTCGGTGCAGAACTTGTTCTCGCCGACGACTTGCGCCGGGGTAAACGCGCTCTTGCGGGTCGGACGGCGCGGAAATGCGGTCGTGCGCGTGCGCGATTCCGGGAGAAAGCGCAGAGCGCCCTCGAGAAAATAGACGAAGCCCGCACCGCCCGAATCGACGACCCCGGCTTCCTTCAACACCGGCAGTTGCTCGGGCGTGCGATCCAGCGCCTCGTTCGCAGCGCGCACGATGCCGGTCCCAAGCCGATAAAAGTCGCGTTCGTGCAGCGCCAGCTTGTACGCCGCTTCGGCAGCGGCATCGGCGACCGAGAGAATCGTCCCCTCGACCGGACGCAAGAGCGCCTGCCGCGCCGCCGCGACCGATTCGCGCAGGGCGGTCGCAAGCACGAATGTGTCGATCTCGCTGCGGTGCCGCACGTGGTGCGCAAAACCGCGGAGCATCTGGGAGATGATGACGCCGGAGTTGCCGCGGGCCCCCATCAGGCTACCCTGGGCGGCGGCCGCGGCGACCTCGGCCAGATTGCGGGTCTGGAGCTTCCCCGCCTCGAGCATGGCGGAGCGGACCGTCAGGTACATGTTCGTGCCGGTGTCCCCGTCGGGGACCGGGAACACGTTGAGGTCGTTGAGGACCGTGCGGTACTTCCTGAGGAAGTAGGTCCCGGCGACGAGGAACTTAGCGTAGCCGCGGCCATCCAGGCTGGTGACGTCCACGGTGGAGCGGTCTGCGAGCCCCCGCCATCGGAATCCTTGTCAAGCTCGGGGGCCCGTGATATCATCCGTAAGTTCGTCCCTTAGGTAGATTTTTGAAAGGACCCGACCCCGATGGCGAAGCGCTGCGAAGTGTGCTCCAAAGGCCCGATGACGGGCAACAATGTGAGCCACGCGATGAACAAGACCCGGCGTCGCTGGCTGCCCAACCTGCAGTCGGTCAAGGTAGACATTCGCGGCACGCATCGCACCATTCGCGTGTGCGCTCAGTGCATGCGCTCGAAGCGGGTTACTCGCGCCGTCTAGAGTTTGCTTGAGCCGGAAGGCTCCCTCACTCGAAAACCATTCGAAAAACCGCATCCGTGCGGTTTTTCTATTTTACTCTGCCGTTGCTCGGTCGATGGCGGCGAGATTTTGGACGAGACGGGTGATTTCTTCGGGCTCTAAGGTAACCAAGTATTCGAGTCGCACGTGGCTGGCTTCGATGCTTTTGAGGCCGACGGCGCAGAGCACGGGGCCGCGGCGACTTGGTGCAAACGAAAGATCGAAGAGGCCGCCGGAGATCGAAAAGCTGCCGGCGGGACCGTTGCCGCTGTTGATCTCGGTGAGATACGTGCCGAGCGCGCGCAACTCGTCGACGCGGATCGAGACCGGGAACGTTGCGTTGACCGGCGGCGCGCACGCGTGAACGAGGCAATCGAGCAGATCCATGCCCTCCGGCTCGGCAACCTCGGGATGCACGTACCCGGCTATTTCAATCGCGACGTATGGTTCGTTCTCGCCGATGCGAACGGTATATGACTGCATTGGTACGTTCTTACCCGGAGATCAACCGTAGATGATTTTGTGTTTCGGCGGCGCGAACTTCAGACGCGGCCCGTCGGCGGCGGTCGGTTTGAGCGCCTCGCTGTCGACGTTCGTGCGCTCGCAGAAGCGCATCGTGCGATCGTCGTCGACTTGGTAACCGAGCGGATTCCATTTAGCAAGCGCCGCGATCGGATCGACGCTGGCGCCGGCATAGTTCGTTGTATTCGCAACGGCGCGCGAGGTGAGCGCCGTTGCCAGTAGCGTGGCAGCGAACGGTGAGCCGCCAATTGCCATGAACGCCGCGATCGATGCCGCGAAGACGTCGCCCGCACCGTACGCGGGGTAGCGCGGAAAGAATGGCCCGTTGATCAAGTAGTACGAATAGCCGTTCGTAAAGAGGCTAGTCGAGCGATGCTTTTCGGGATCGCGTGAAAAGGAGGTAATGATCACCGCCTGCGGTCCCAGATCGAAGATGCCGTTGAGGTATGCGTGTTCGGTCAGCGAACGGTCGCCCGTGCCGAGCAACACCTCGGCTTCAAAGCGATTGGGCGTGACGACCTGCGCGTGTGGCACGAGTTGCTCGCGGATCGCGCGCGCCGTCTCTTCAGAAACGAAGAGGCCTTTCTTATAGTCGCCGATCACGGGATCGACCAACACGACGCCTTTGTACTCGTGCAGCGCCGACGCAACCACGTCGACGTGCATCGGCTTGGGCAGATACCCGATATGCAAGATCGCCGGGCGCGCGCGAATTACGAAGTCGACATCGCGACGAAATTGGTTGATCTCGGTAATCGTGCTCGTGCGACCGCTGACACCGCCGTGTGCGCTCGCAAACTGCGACTGTGCGTGCACCGTGCGCGAGCCGAGCGCATTTGCGACCGCAATCGCGGCTTGATTGCCGAGAAAGCCCATCCCGACGGTGTTCTGAATGCTGCCGATGAGCGGAAACGATTGAACGTCGTCGTCGAACAAAGCGTACTTCCTATGGCGTGAAGTGGTCCCAGCCGGTGCGTGAGATCGGCTCTTCCCGCCCCTGGTTCACCACAACGACGCGCTCGTCCGCCCAAGCTTCGCCCAGGCGTTCGAGCGAACGGCCGAAACGCGAGCGGAAGCGCCGGGCGAGATGGGCGAAGGCTCGCGCCTCAACCGCGACCAGTAGTTCAAAATCCTCACCACCCGCGAGGGCGTAGCCGACCGGATCGACGCCGAGTGCGGTCGCAGCCGCCGTGGCTGCATCCGCAACCGGGACCCGCTCGATGCGCGCACCGACGCCGCTCGCACGCGTCATGCGTGCAAGATCGGTGGAGAGCCCGTCGGAGCAATCCATCATCGCGCGGACGTGTACGCTTGCGCCAAGCCAACGCCCCATTGCAATACGCGGCTCGGGCGTGCAGTGCGCGGCGCGCGCTCCGGCCGCAAGCCGCTCGTCGAGCTGCACGGCGCCACGCGCGACGTCGAGTCCCGCTCGGCTCGCCCCGAGTACACCCGTGACCGCAAACACGTCGCCCAACCGCGCTCCGTCGCGTGTTTTTAGATGCGTCGCACGCACTTCCCCGACAACCGTGATCGCGATCGTCAGCACCGGCGCGCGCACCAGATCGCCGCCCGCAATTGTGAGCCCGTATGCGCGCGCACAACGAGCGATTCCGGCGTAACACGCTAAGAGCGCCTCCGGCGACCATTGCGGCGATACGCCCAGCGCTACCGTGCCGAGCCGCGGACGCGCCGCCATCGCCGCGAGATCGCTAAGGTTTGCCGCCATTGCGCGCCAGCCGATCTCCTCCGGGCTCATCCAGTCGCGCGAGAAGTGCACGCCCTCGGTCAATGCGTCACTCGAGATCACACTGCGCTGCGAACGCGACGGCTGCCAGACCGCGGCATCGTCCCCGATGCCCAACAACACGCGCGAGCCGGCACCGTCGGTAAGCGCAGTGATTGCGGTTACGAACTCGTCCTCATTCATTCAACGATCTTGCGCATCACCCGAACGGTTGCTGCGGGATCGGTCGTACCGAAGATGCTCGATCCCATCACGATCGCTCGCGCACCCGCGTCGACCACGGCGCGAATGTTGTCGGTACCAACGCCGCCGTCGACCTCGAGGATGCATTGCGGATTTCGGGCGTCGATCAGTGCTCGCGCCTCACGCAATTTTTCGAGCGATCGCGGAATGAAACGCTGCCCACCGAAACCGGGATTGACGCTCATGATCAAGACGAGGTCGCAATCCTCGATGATGTCTTGGAGCATTTCGACGGGCGTTTGCGGACAGAGCGAGATGCCGGCCTTCGCGCCGAGTCCGCGAATGTGCGTCAGCAACCGCTGCGCGTGCGGTGTCGCTTCGTAATGAAAGGTGATGATGTCGGCGCCTGCCGCGCGAAAATCATCGACGTATCGTTCCGGCTCAACGATCATCAAATGCGCGTCGAACAGCAAGTTGGAGAGTTTGCGCAGATCGCCGATAATTTTCGGGCCCCAAGTCAGATTGGGAACGAAGCGGCCGTCCATCACGTCCAAGTGGAGAAAATCCGCGCCGCCGGCCTCGACCGCGGCAATCTGCTCGGCGATGCGCGCAAAATCGGCCGAGAGGAGCGAGGGCGCGATGACAACCGGCGGCATTCGTCCTTTTAACCTCCGGGGGAGGGAGAGGGCGTCGGTGACTGATTGTAGATACGCGGGGGTTCGTCGCCCAGCCGCGTTTCGCCCACCATCGTATTATCCACGAACAGCTGCACGACCGACGTTCCGACCGCGGTCACGGTGAAGTCGAGCTTTTGTCCCGGTTGCGCATACGCACGATAGGCATCGTATTGACCGGTTGCGTCGCGCACGCGCAACGTAACCTGCACGACTTGATTCGCTTCCGCATCGCCCGAAACGGGAATCGATGCAAGGACATGTACTTGACGAATGATGTAGCCGGATTCGTTTGGGCCCGCGCTTACCTGCAGCGAGACCGGTTCGTACGACGAGATCTTTGTCTGCGGCGGAATCGATTGCCGCGCGACGACGCCGTGTCCGGGACCGTTCTTACCAAGCGGCGTCCAAACAATCTGTCCGAGCTTGATCCCAAGTTTATCGGCGAGATCCCGTGCGTCGTCGATCTTCATCCCGGTAAAGACCGGCACTTTGACCGTGGTCGTCCCGCCCTTGCTGACCACTAAATTCACCGTCTCACCTTCGGTGATATTGGTAAGCGGCTGCGGATCTTGTTCGATCACGTGCCCGGCCGGCACGATCTCGTTCTTGACGGAGGTCACACGCCCGAGCGTCAACTTCGCCCGAATGAGATCGAGGTTGACCTCGCGCAGCGATTGGTAGCGCAAATCCGGCATCACGCGCGTGATAATCCCGTCGCTGATCACAAAGTCGACTTGCCGCCCGGCACGGACGGTCGTCCCCGCTTCGGGACGCTGCCCCATGACGACGCCTTGCGGATACCGATCGCTCGTCGCGTGATCGATGACCTCGGGCACGAGGTTCATTTGTTGCGCCGCCGCGCTCGCGTTGCTTTGCGCCTGCCCGACGAACGACGGAATCGTAATCGTGTCGGCGGGCGGCACGAGAAATTCGTAGATCTGGTGGCCAAACCACACCATTACGCCGACGAACGCGGCGAGCACGATGGGAAAGATCCAGTCGCGCGGGACGTACTGGCGGACCAGCTCCTGCCACTCGCGCGTTCTGTTCAGCTTATAGCCTCCAGCGCGGCTTCACTCACGTCGAGGTTGCTGAAAACGTGCTGCACGTCTTCGTGCTCTTCGAGCACATCGAGAAATGCGAGCGCTGCTGAGAGCTCGCTGCCTTCCGGCGCGACGGTCTGCTTCGCACGCATCCCGAGATAGACGTCGACGAGCTTCAAACCCGCACCCTGCAGCGCGGTCCGCGCCGCACCAAGCTGTGCCGTCGCCGTATAAATGTAGGCACGTTCCTCACTATAATCGACGTCGATGACGCCGTCGACGAGCGCCGCTTCCGTCAACGCATCTTCGGATTTGCCTTGCGGATCCACCTCGATCGTGCCGACTGCGTCGAACATCCACGCGACCGATCCGGTCTCGCCAAGCTGGCCGCCGTGTTTCGTGAACATAAAGCGCAGCTCGCCCGCCGTACGGTTGCGATTATCGGTCGCGGCGTCAACGACCACGGCAAGCCCGTGCGGGCCGTACCCCTCGTAGCGGATCTCCTCGATCTCTTTTTCGCCCGCACCGCTCGCCCGCGCGATCGCACGCTTGACGTTGTCCGTGGGCATATTGTTTTCTCGCGCCTTCTCGACAGCGATCTTCAGGCGGTGGTTCGACTCGGGATCAGGCGACCCGGTCTTGGCGGCAAGCGTGATCTCACGGCTGAGACGGGTAAAAAGCGCTCCGCGCTGCTGATCGGTCTTGCCTTTGTCGAGCTTGATGTTCTGCCACTTACGACCCATAACTACACCTCTACTCTACTACCCGTACGGGCCGACGATCCAATACTGGAACCACATCCGTGCATGCCACTGGTCCCACGAAATCGGGACGGCGGCAAGAACCGGATAAAAGAATATGAATGCGCCCGCGATGAGCAGGACCACCGCCGAGATGCCGGCGACTGCCCAACCTCGCGCTCCGGCATCGCGATCTTTCGCGTACTGCCAGATCTGCTGCAGCACGATCGCGTTGCACAGGCAGATCAGCGGAATATCGACGTAAAAGTGATACGCGAACGTTATACGCGGCGACTTCATCCAGGGCAGCCACTGCAACAAGTAGGTGATCACGATCAAGGCGTAGGCTTTGCTTTTTCGGAGCCACGCGAGAACGCCGACGATCGGGACCGTCAGCAAGCCAAACCAAAGAATGAACGGATTCGGCATCGAGGTAATCTCTTCGATGCAGCAGGCGTTGTTGTCGTTCTTGTTCGTACGATGGTCTTGGTAGTAATAGGCGATCGGAATATAGTCGATCGGCCACTGGTACCAGAACGACGAGTACGGATGCTTGGCCACAAGTTTGTCGTGGTACTCGAACATCGTGTACTGGCGATAGACGACGTCGTTGAAGTTGTGTATCTCGTTCGGATCCGGGGACTGTCGCACCAAGTCCGGAACCCACGCGAGCGCGTAAACCGTCGCACTTACAAAAAGAATCGTGGCCAGCGCACCATCGAGGCGGAAGCCGCGTGCGTTGCCCCACAGCGCGGGGCGCTTCTTCGCAAAAACGCGTTGCAGCCATACGAGAATAAGTACAAGGAAACTCACGCCGAAGCCCATGACGCCGTACCACTTCGAACTCACCAGCAACCCGAGCGCGATCGTGAAGATGATGAGCCATAACTGCGCCGACGATCCTTGCTCCCGCGCGCCGCCTTCGCGAATTTCGTTCTCGACATACGTTGCCGTCGCGACGGGCGTTTCGTAGGTCACGCTGGGATCGGCGCGATACGTGAAGCTGTAGTCGTCACCCGGATAGACAAGCGCACCACCGCGATTCTGCGAAATCTCGCCCATGTTGATCCGCGGTTTGCCGCCCGTCGTCTCGATCGAACCGCCGTCAGGCGCGTAGAGCGCGCTTTTGTTCCCGCTAACCAGCGCGTAGGAGCCCTCGGGGAACGTGAACTCTTGGGCACCATCGGCAAACCAACTGCGAAAGAGCACGTACCGCAACAGCAGGTAGACACCAAGCGCGACATAGAGCAGCACGATGATGCTCGAAGCAAGATCGAGCGTAAGCGGCGGATGCACCACCGACTTCCAAATCAGATCCCAGACGCCGACGACGAGCCCACCAGCGGCGAGCGAGACGACCACGGCGCCGGCGAAGCCCCAGCCCGGGACAACCGTGTGTGCGCGCGATTCGACTTGCGACGCGATCCAGAACCGGTAGAACGCGTAGACTGCGCCAAGCGAAAAGACAACGACGAACCCTTCGGGCGTTCCGATGCGCGATTGGACGAAATGCATGCCGTCGCAGATCAGGAAGAACGCCGCGATCGAGGCGAACATCGTCGAACCGGTGACGCGTTTGGCAAACGCGTAGAGTAGCATGACGACCAGCGCGCCAAAGACGACGTCGAGGAAACGCCAGCCCCCGGAGTTGTCGCCGTGGGCCAGGCCGCCATTGAGCAGCACCGAGAGCGTCACCAGCAGCTTCGTAAGCGGCGGATGCGTATTTTCGTAGATACGCATATTCTTGAGATATTCTTCCGCCGCACGCGCGAAGTAGATCTCGTCGAAGATCTTGTCCTTGGGATACCAATACCGAATGAACGAGAGCACGAAGCTGCCCACGCCGAGCACCGACATCACGACGTAGTCGACCGCCGTCATGATCGAGAGGCCCTCGCGCGGATCGAAGTAATCGCGTACGTGCCGCTTGGCGGCAGGCTCCTCGTCGTCTCTTTCTTTGCCCTTCGGCTGGATCGCGGTTTCAGGCGCCGTGCCGAGAAATACGTAGCCCAGCGCAAAAAACGTTCCCACCGCAATGATCGAGTAGAACGACGTAAGCGATCCCCATAGGTTGTGCGGATCGACGCCGGGCGTTGAATTCGTGACGACCTGCAGGTACTGCAAGGCGTAGATCTGGTTCGCGAAAAGCACCGTGCTGAGCGCAATAGCGCCCCAGAGATAGCGCCTCGCGATCGGTATGCACGCGATGCAAAAGACAAACGCGTCGAAGCTGTAGCGCTCGTGCATGCGTGTTGACAGGATATAGAACGCGAGCAGCGCGATCGTGCACGATTCCATGAGCGCGGCTGCGGTACGCTCCTGTAAGTAGCGCCACACGACGAGCGCGAGCGCGGCGACGACAAGGGCAATGCCCCACGCATATTGCGGAAATAGCCAAATCAGCTTGCTGTCGTCTTGCCAAAAGGGTGGCAGCGCCGACCAAACGTTGACCGACCACAAGTTAAATGCGTTGACGCTGCCGTAGTGGTAGACGCTCGAACCAAACGCGTACCGCTCGAGCAACCAACGCACGGCTTCGATCGGGTTGGCCGTCGGGTGGAACGGCACCACGAGCAAGATCGCAAAGGCGAATGCTGCAAAAATGCCGATCGCGGTACCGGTTAGCCGTTCGCGCATCCGCGCGCGGTCGGCAAACGCGAACGCAATGAAGAGCACGATCAATACCGCCGCCTGCGGCTTTACCAGCAACGAGTACGAGAGCGAAACCCACGCTGCGGGAACGAACCAAGGGATGCCCCCTGCCGGCTCGTCGTAGCTCTTTAGAAGAAGGAAGGCGGCGAGCAGCGCGAATCCGGCGCCGACCGAATCGACCTGGCCCCAATCCGCCGAGTTCATGATCGATGCCGGGTTGAGCACATAGACCGCCGCTGCGCCAAGCGCAATTGCCTGCGTCGCGAAGCGGCGGCCAATCGTGTAGATGAGCCAGCCGACACCGAGATCCGCGATGATCGCCGGCAACTTCACGACGGCGCGCAGTAGATTGTACTGCGGATCCAACCCGCGGAAGGGTGCCCACAGGTGGCCGAAGAGCGCGAGAATGTAGAGATAGCCCGGCGGATAATCCGCAAAGCCGGTCTTCGGGGTGTAGAAATTCCCGAGGCCGTTATTGATCAGTGAAAGCGTCCAAGCGACGAATGTGTTGACATCAGTCGTGAAACCGCTCCTACCGACAAAGGCCATGCGCAGGGCGAAGCCCACGAGCAGCAGCATCGGCAGCGCGTACGGGAGCATGCGCTCCCAGACGGACGTTTGGACGTTCGTCCTGGCGTTCACAGTGCGGTTAGCCTCCGGTCAGCCGACAGGTTCGGCGAGCGTCTCGAGCAGATAGTCGCGCAATGCGCGGTTGGGGTGACGTTCCACGACGGCCATAGGTTCTGCAACGGCACGCGCTGCGGCCTCTCGGGCGCCCACTTCTTCGAGCGCACTCACCACGCGTTCAACCTCGGGTAGGTCGAGCGGACGACGCAAGCGGTAGGCTGCGGCAATTGCTTCCCGCGCGGGTGAGGGCGGCTGGGCAAGCGCCCAGACAATCGGGAAACTCCATTTGCGCCGCACCAAATCGTGTGCCACGGCTTTGCCCGTCGCGTCCGCCGTTGCCCAGATACCAAGCGCATCGTCGCGCACTTGGAAGGCCATGCCGTAGGCACGCCCGAGCTCGGCGTAGCTACGCACGACGGGATCGTCGACGCCGGCGCAACACGCTCCGAGCGCGCATGCTGCTTCAAAAAGCGCGGCCGTCTTCCCGGCAATCATCGTGTCGTACGCAGCGAGTTCCACGTGTGTGGCGCCCTCAAACTGTAGATCGAGCGACTGCCCGTCACACATCGTGCGGTGCGCGCGGTGCAAGCGTTCGATCATCTCGAGCGCGCGCCCCGAACCAAGTATCGCTCTTACGTGCGTGAGCGCGAGAAAGCTGAGCGCGCACATGGCGTCGCCGGTGTTGACGGCCTGCGCGATCCCGTAGATGCTCCAGAGCGTACGGCGTCCGTGACGAAATTCGTCACGATCCTCGATATCGTCGTGCACGAGCGAATAGTTGTGGAGAAGCTCAACCGCGACCGCGGCGTCGAGCGCACGTTCAACCGGCGCACCTTCGGATTCGCACGCCCGGATGAGCATCGTCGGGCGCAATCGCTTTCCGCGCCGCGCCGGGCCGTGAGGCTCGTATCCGAAATGATAGGCGAGCATATCGCCGATTGCGGGCGATCCGCTGTAATCGCGGATGCACGCGTACAGATGGGCTTCGAAGCGCTCAGACGGGTTGTCCAGCGAGCTCCTCCATACGCGCCTGCACCTTGTCGACGAGCCATCCGGGCGTCGATGCGCCGGACATCAATCCGGCGACGTTCACGCCGTCGAACCACTCAGACTTCAACTCGTCCGGACCCTCGATATGAAAGGCACGTGCGCCGTGTGACTCCGAGAGCTCG
>DATJOM010000079.1:0-8711 GCA_035507095.1 Candidatus Acidiferrum sp. | reverse complement strand
CGTTTCGAACGCATGCATTCCTGCTTGCAGCGCGCGATCCACGTCGAGAGGATCCATCGCCGCTTCACGCGCAAAGTTGCGCGTGCCGCGTCCGACCGCGACGCCGAGCAGACGTTCGTGTACCGGCAAGTCTGCGGCGACACCGAAATTTGCAACGAACACTTCTGCTCTGGCGACGCGCGCGAAGGCATTGATCGCCGCGAAATCGCCAAGAAACGCGCCCACCATCTGCGGCGTCACCTCGCTCGGATAGGCGCTCACGCCCTCCGCGGTGACACCGTGATCGCCCGCGCCAACGAGGATGGCGCGCCGTTCGTAGACCGGCGGCAAGCCGCCGTGGATGCCTGCAAGGCGCTCCGCGAGTTCCTCGATGCGGCCGAGACTGCCGACCGGTTTGGTGAGCTGGTCGATGCGCTCGCGCGCCGCTCGTGCCGCCGCGGCGTCAGGTAAGGGAATCGAGATGGCTGACATCGTTCTGGGTGATTATCCGCGCCCGTCCATCTTCCATGGCGATCCGGCTGATGCCGGCGGTCGAGAACACCATGCCCAGCGGGTCGAAGCCTTCGGGTGCGAGCACTTCCATCGCCGCGTGCAGAGCGCCGGCATGCGTAACGATCAGCGCATAGCCTCCGGTCACGTTTGCGACCAGCTCGTCGAGAAACGCGCGCACGCGCGCAATGACGTGTTCGAAACGCTCACCCCCGACAGGTTCGTAGCGGCGCGGTTGTGTCGGCAGGCGCTGGTCGAATTCCGGCCACCGTTCGATGATCTGCGCCCACGTGAGGCCTTCCCATGCGCCGAAATCGAACTCACGCAAGCGTGTGTCGGCCTGCACGCTGAGGCTCCGACCAGCCACAACCGCTTGCGCGGTTTCGGTCGCACGCTGCAAATCGCTTGCATACGCGTGCGTGAATGGGATGCTGCGCAGCGCCGATGCGATCGTTGCCGCTTGCAGTCGTCCGCGTTCGGACAGCGGCACGTCACTCTGCCCCTGAAAGCGGCGCTCGGCGTTCCATGCCGTCTCGCCGTGACGCACGAGAAAGAGCTCCACCTAAGCCACTACAGCGCTTGCGCTGCCGTATCGACGATCAGCGTTCCGAGGTGCGCATCGACGCATGCGTCGAGCAACTCCCACGACCCGCGGCCGCGAAAGCGCGCATAGGCGCCGTTGGTGACATGGGCTTCCCATAGATGCGCGAGCGGCCGTTCGAGCGCCGCGAGAATTGCGAGGCGCACGATGACATCATGGGTCACGATCGCGACATCGTCGGCGTCGCCGAGGCGCTGCATAAACGCTCGCCAGCGATGCGCCACGTCGTGCAGCGACTCGCCGCCCTCAAACTGCACGAGCTGCGGATGCTCGCGCCACTGCTGTAGCGTCTGCGGATCGTCGCGCTCGATCTCCGCGCGCAGGCGTCCTTCCCAGCTTCCATGCGCGATCTCGATCAAATCGCGATCGGTTTCAACGGTCACGCCAAGGGCCCGCGCAAGCGGCGCCGCGGTTTCGACGCAGCGCGCAAGCGGACTCGCGATCACGCGCGTGATGCGTTCCTGCGCGAGCGCTTGCGCCAGCGCCCCCGCCTGCGCGTCGCCGGTCTGCGTCAGATGCGATTCACGTTGTCCCTGATAACGTCCCTCGCGATTCCAATCGGTCTCGCCGTGACGCGCAACATAAATCACACACGCACCAAGCGCACGTCGTCCATCCCGTCGACGCGCGCAATCGCATCGACGACGCTACGCTCGATCTCGCGGTCGACGTCGAGCACCATCATCGCTTCGCCACCGCGGACCGTTCGCGCAACCTGCATCGTTGAGATGTTGACGTTCGCCTGACCGAGGATCGTGCCGATCCGTCCGACCATGCCCGGCACATCGCGGTGGCGGGTCACCAGCATCGTGCCTTCGGCAACAGCGTCGATCTCGAAGCCGTCGATCTCGACGATACGCGGGCCATGCGGAAGCACGGTGCCGACGATGCGATGATCGCCGGCCGCCACGACGAGCGCGGCGCGGAACGGCGAAGCGTCGCTTTCCCGCGAAATCGCCGTGCGCACGCCGAGCTCGCGCGCGATCGCGCCCGCGTTTACCAGCGTGACGCGCCGGTCGGTGACGAGCGGCAGCGCTCCGGCGAGTAAGGCTGCAACGAAAGGTTCGGCGTCGACGCCTTCGAGTTCGCCTCGCAGCACGAGCGCAAGTTCCTCGCGCAAGGCTTCATCGAAAAGCTGCGGGACGAGGGCGCCAAAGCGATGCGCAAGGTCGATAAAAGCGCCGGCACGTTCGGCGTCGGCGCCGGCAAGCATCGGCGCGTTGACCGCACCGCTTGCCGGACGTCCGCCGAGCACGCGCACTACGTCGCCCGCAAGTTCTAAAGCGATACGCTCGAGCGCTTCATAGGTCGAGCCTCCGAGATGCGGCGTCGCGATCACGCGTTCGTGAGAAAGGATGCGCGCGGAGGCCGACCCGGGCGGCGGCGGCTCTTGCGGCACGACATCGATCGCGACCCTGCGCAACCGCCCTGCTTCGAGCGTTGCGAGCAGCGCGTCAGCATCGAGCACCGCACCGCGCGCGCAGTTTACGAGCACGGCGTCGTCCTGCATTCGTGCGAGCGCGCGCGCGTCGATCATCCCACGCGTCTGCGGCGTCAGCGGCACGTGCAGCGTGACGATCTGCGCGCGGGTTAGCAATTCTTCGAAGCTCACCAACTCGACGCCAAGCGCACCGGCACGCGATGCTGCGACATACGGATCGTGCGCGATCACCTGCATCCCGAATGCGGCTGCGCGCGAGGCAATGTTGCTGCCGATGCGCCCGAGACCAACGATCCCGAGCACTTTGCCGTACAACTCGTGCCCGATGAACGGCTTGCGTTCCCACGCCGCCGCGTGGACGCTTGCGTTTGCTTGCGGGATGTTGCGCATCGCGGCCAAGAGCAGCGCGAAGGTGTGTTCGGTCGCGGCAAGCGTGTTCGCGGCGGGCGTATTTACCACCACAATACCGGCCGCAGTCGCGGCATCGACGTCGATTGCGTCGACCCCAACCCCGGCACGCGCGACGACCTCGAGGTGGGGCGCAGCGGCAAGGAGCTGCGCATCAACGCGCGTTTCCGATCGAACGATGAGGCCGCGCGCGTCGCGCAGCGCCTCGTGGAGGGCCTCGCGCGGGCTTCCGACGAGCGAGACAACCTCGGCGCCGGCTTCGCGTAAAACGGCAACACCGCGTTCGTCAAAGGGCTCAGCGACGACGACGCGACCGAGGGTAGACGGGGCAGGCATGATGGCGGCTGGTTCGCCCGAGGTCTGCCCCTCCCTTGCGTCGTACGGGTTCTCTCCCATGTCCAAGAACGGTGACGTCAGGCTCGCGATCCGCAAGATGTATAAGCTCTTTATCAATGGAGCTTTTGTGCGTTCCGAATCGGGGCGCAGCGATCCGTTGTGGGACGGCAAAGAGTTTGGCGCGAACATTGCGCGCGCTTCACGCAAAGATGCGCGTGACGGGGTCGTCGCAGCGCGCGGCGCGCAACCGGGATGGTGGAAGACTGCGCCCGCGACGCGCGGCCTCATTTTGTATCGCTTAGCCGAAATGATGGAAGCGCGCCGCGGCGAGTTGCACGAACGCATTCGCGAAGGCGCGGAGTGTTCGGAAACCGAGGCCGAGCGTGAAGTTACGGCGGCGATCGATCGCACCGTCTGGTATGCCGGTTGGTGCGATAAGTATGCGGCGCTGCTCTCGACGCGCAATCCGGTCGGCGGCCCACATTTCAACTTTTCGACCGCCGAACCGATGGGCGTGGTCGTGATCTGCGCGCCGGATCGTCCGGCGCTGCTGGGCCTGGTCTCCGTGCTCTTGCCGCCGGTTGTGGCCGGCAACGCCGTCGTCGTGCTTGGCTCGGAATTCGACCCGCGGACCGCGGTCGTCTTTGCCGAGGCCCTCGCGACCAGCGACATACCCGCCGGCGTCGTGAACCTGCTCACCGGCTACCGCAACGAAATCATCCCGGTGATGGCCAAGCACATGGACGTCAACGCGATCGTCGTTCCACGCGGCGATCCGCAATTGCGCGAATTGGTCGAGCGCGAGTCGGCCGAGAACGTCAAACGCGTGCGTCTGTACCCGATGCGTTCGCGTGAAGAGTGGTTTGCGCCGAGCGCGCAGAGCCTCGACGAGATCGCACAGTACTGCGAGATTAAGACGATTTGGCATCCAGCCGGCGTTTGAACGAAGCGCACGTTCGCGCGGCCCTCGTTCGCTGCGGACGCCGGCTTTGGAAACGCCGTTTGGTCACCGGATCCAGCGGGAATCTCAGTTATCGTATGCACGACGGCACCGTGCTTGTGACGCCCTCGGCACGATCGATTGGCGATCTGCGTCCTGAGGATATCGTCGCGCTGGGTGCGGACGGTTTGCCCCGCGAGGGCGGGGTGCCGACCAGCGAACTGCCACTCCACTTGGCAGCCTATCGTGTGCGTTCCGATATCACGTGCGTCGCGCACACGCATCCGACAATGTGCGTCGTTTGGTCAAAAACCGGAGCGCTTTTTCCGCGGGACACCGTCGGCGCGAGCGAAACCCTGCGGCGTTGTGCATGGACACCGTATTTTCGCAACGGCAGCGAAGAGCTCGCTTCCGTCTGTGCCGAGCAGTTTGCCCAAGGCGTTGATGTCGTCTTGATGGAGCGTCACGGGCTCTCGGTCGTCTCGCAAAATCTCGACGACGCCTTCCTTCAGACCGATCTTGCCGAGGAAGCGGCCCGCATCGCGTACTATTGGTCTGTCCTGGAGGGTGTGGTCCATTGAGCTATCGTCTGCCGGCGCATCAGCGTTTGTCGAATGCGCTCAGCTACGGCGAGTTCAAAATCTTCTATCAGCCCGTCGTCTCACTCCAAAGTGGCGAGATCGTGGGGATGGAAGCGTTGTGCCGTTGGCCACAGCGCGACGCCACTTTTGCTCCGCCCGAAACCTTCATTACCCAAGCCGAAACGTCGGGCTTCATCGTGCAACTGGGCGAGTGGGTGATGCGCACCGCGATCGATCAAGTGAGTCAGTGGCAAGGTCTCTACAATATGAATTTGACGGTCGCGGTGAATCTTTCCAGCCGGCAGTTTCTCCATCACAATTTAGCGCGCTCGATCGAAGAATACGTCCGGCATTCGCATCTGCGCAAAGGCACGCTCGAGTTCGAAATCACCGAGAGCGTCGCCATGCACAATGCCGAAGACTCGATCGGCATCATGCGTCAGCTCAAAGGCCTCGGACTGCAACTCGCACTCGACGACTTTGGAACCGGCTACTCCTCGCTCTCCTATCTCAAACGGTTCCCGATCGACAAACTCAAGATCGACAAATCGTTCGTGCGCGATATTCCCGACGACGCAAACGACGTGGCAATCGTTTCGGCGATCATCGCGATGGCACACGCGTTGGGCCTTTCCGTCCAGGCCGAAGGTGTCGAAACCCAAGATCAAGCCGACTTCCTAGCCGACTGTGGGTGCGAGTACGCCCAGGGCTACCTCTTTGGGCGGCCGCTTCCCGAGGACGAGTTTGGATTGCTGCTCGACGCCCAGACCAGATAACCGAACCTTTACAAACCCTTGTTGATTCACGATGATGAGTTAACAGGCGACCGCCCCTCTGCATCCGTAAAGGAGGCCCTGCGGGCGTAGTCTTTACCTTTTCTTGTTGTGAGGGCTTTTGGCTATGTGGCATCGTCGTGTCGTTGGCATCGCAAGTTTGGTCGCGGCGATCGCCTTGAGCGCCTGCGGTGGTGGGACCTCGAACATGCCCGCATCAGCGAGCACCGACAGCGCGACGGCGCCGGACGTAGGGCCACCGAGCCCACTACAACTCACGCAAGCGCCAACCGCAACGATCAACCGGATCGACGCTGAGAAGCGCCGTGACGATCTGCTCGGTCCCTGGCAATTCGAAGAGCCATTGCAAGTCGGCGCCAATTACACGCTTTCGGTCCCGAGTTACGTGCGTTCGTGCACGCCGCAGATCCCGCTCCTCGCGCCATGGTATCTAACGTTGGAGACGCTGGAGGTACCGCAAGCACCGGTTACAATCCCCGCCTGCAAGTTCACCACCAAGAACGTCTCCGTAGCGAACTTCTATCTTGTACAGATCGACGTCGATCTGCAAGGGCTAACGGTGGCCGTCACACCGCTTAGTTCGCCGGTGGTCGTGTCGGGCAATCAATGGACGTTCAACGCGATTCAAAAAATTTATACGTTCAATCCCGACAACATCTACAGCTTCTGGGTCGCGAACTACACGGGGACTGGTACACCTCCGTAAGGCAAGGACTCCGTTTCACCTAGCGCAAACCGAAAGAGGCCCCGAAGGGGGCCTCTTTCCACATGGAGAGGTGGTCGAGCGGTTGAAGGCACTCGCTTGGAAAGCGAGCAGACGTGATAAGCGTCTCGAGGGTTCGAATCCCTCCCTCTCCGGATTTTAGAAGACTTAGGGATTATGGCGCGCGGCAAGCACCCATTGCCCGCCGACCATTTGCCAGTGATCGAGCGTCACTTCGTTGCGCCCGTGGACGCCGACATATTCGGCGCGGACGTACAGGCCGTCGGGTCGCGAATCGATCCGCTGTATCACGACCGTAAGCGGATCGTATTCGAAGGTCGAGAGCTTCAACTTGGCAGCGTCGTTGAAGTGGGGCGAGAGCACACCACGCTCCTGCGTCGGATCGTGCGTCACCGCGCTGCTGAGTTGCGCGTAGCGCTGGGAAATCGTGGATTGGACGTCGGCAGAAACGGGCATCGAGCGTTATCGTACCATGCGCTAAAAGGTTATTTGCACGTAGCCGTTGCCCGCGTTCACGGGATACGGGAAGAAGCTAATGGTGTAGCAGGAGGGATCGATGTACAAGGAACCGCCGCCACCACCGCTGTCGTCGCCCCCACCACCGCCGCCATAGTAGCCGCCGCCCCCGCCGCCGCCGGTGTGATTGGTTGTGACGCTCCCCGTTCCGCCGTTCCCAAGCTGGCCGGCGTAACCGTTCGTGCCTCCGAGACCTGGTCCGGACGGCGTTGCCCCGGCTCCGCCGCTGCTACCGCCCCCAGCAACTCCGGAGCTGCCGCCGCCGCCGCCGACCGCACCGCTGAAGCTGCCGCCGCCGCCGCCAGGTGCAACGACGAGCCGTGACGCGAGATCGTTGTATGCCGTGCGCACGTCCGACGCACCGCCGCCAGGCACGAACCCGGCGCCGCCGCCGTTGTAGCCCCCGCCTGGAGCGCCGCCACTGGCGCTTACGCTTCCGCCGACGTACACCCAGAGTACCTCTCCGCCTATGGTGGGGATCGTCACCAGCACTTCGCCTCCCAAGCCGCCCTGCGCGGCGCCCGACGTCGGGCTTCCTTGTGCGCCGGCTACCGTCGCATCAACGAGTGTTACCCCCGGCGGCACCGTGAACGATTGCGGCCCATCTGTGTACGTAAACGATGTGTACGCAAGCGTGACCGCTTGGCTCTGACCGTTGCCGTCGGTGAGCGTTGCGATGCAGCTTCCGGCAACCGGCGATGCGCGAACCGTGGCCGTGAACGATGTGCCGCTCGCCGGTGCCACGCTTGCGATCGACGCGCATCCGCTCGCCACCGAGAGCGTGAGTGATTTGTTGTACGGCGCATTCGTCCAGCCGGCTTCGCTTGCGGTAAACGATCCCGTCGACGCTCCAGCGGTGAGATCGACGCCGGTGGAGTTCGGGTTCAGCGCGCCCGGGGTCGCAGCGACCGTTACGACGATCGGTTGTAACGCGGGCGCAAACGCAGCGCTCCCGGCCGCAGCGTTGGCGCGCAACGCAATCGTCGCCGGTGCGATGGCCAAACCGGAATATGCGATTGTTGCTGCGTCGCTCGAACTGAGCAGTGTGTTGGCCGGTGGAGTGTCGCTCCCGCTCGTTGCGATTAACGTCGCGCCGCTCGTGTCGGAATCGCCGATCGTTATTGGAATCGCATACGTGCCGAGAATCGTGTTGCCGTCCCCGTCTTTCGCCGTCACCGACATACTCTGCGGCGAGGCAAAGGCCGTGCCGGCAGTTGCACTCGGTAGCGCGAGCGCGAGCGAGGACGGGACGCCGTTCAACGTGACGGTTTCGTTGTTTGCCTGCCCTGCAACGATCGTGTACGTCGGCGATGCGGTCGCAATGAGATTGCCACCCGCATTCGGCTGATCGTACGCTGCCAGCGTGAACGTGTCGCTGCCGGCCGGAACATCAGGGCCGTGGACGGTGCACGGACAACTCGACATCGAGATGTTCGTGGTCACGCTGAGTGAAGCGCCGGTCGACGGCGCGGCACCATTGACGCTGTTCAGCGTAATTTCGACCGAGGCAACGTTTGCCGTAATATAATGCGGATGCCGCGCAGCGCTCGACGTCGACGACGGCGGCAAAAACGTGAAGCTCTCGCGTACGAGACTCGAACCGCCAGGCTGCGGTGCCGGATTGGAGCCGGCGGCGCTCGGCGTGACCGCGCGTCCACCGCACGCCGCCAACGCGAGCGCGGTTGCGAGCGCTACGATGCGCCGCGCCGTCACCGCATCTGCACCGAGAAGCCCGTCGTCGTGACGGTAATAGCGACCGAGACTTTATTTGCGTGTGCGTCGGTGAATGTCGCCGCACACGTACCCGCGCTCGACGGCGTCACGGTAAAGGTTGCAGCCGGACCCGCACCACTCGAGGGCGCCACCGCAGCGATCGCCGTG
>DATJOM010000078.1:0-54332 GCA_035507095.1 Candidatus Acidiferrum sp. | reverse complement strand
TCGCGCGAAGTCTACGAGGCGCCCGGCGCAACCGTGCTGATCGCGGCGCATAAGGCGCTCGAGCGGCTCGTGCTCACCCGCGACGAACTGCGCTTTAAGGCGAGTTGCGATCAAAAGTACGCCGAGCTTGCCTACGACGGGCTGTGGATGTCGCCGCTGCGCGATGCGCTCGATGCGTTCAATGCCTCATTTGCGTCGCGGCTCACCGGCGACGTGCGCGTGCAGCTTTTCCACGGAAGTGTGGCGACGGCGGGTGTGCGCTCGCCCTTCGCCCTGTACAACGAGTCGCTTGCGACATACAGCAATGCCGACAAGTTCGATCACCACGCAGCAGACGGGTTCATCACGCTCTACGGGTTGCCGACCGATCAATTAGCGATGCAAAGCCACCCTTCGAGGCTCGCTGCGCTCGCACCTCAGGGTGACAAAGTGACGACGTGATAATGTTGCACACGGCTTCGCAAGAGAAGGGCAACGCGGCCGTTGCGAAGCGAGGAGCGTCTTCGCGAGCTATGGCCGCGTTGCGCTTCCCTCGACTACGCTGCTTCGCAGCTACGCTCGGGATGACAAGGCAGAGCTCGGGATGACAAGGCGGAGCTCGGGATGACAAGGCGGAGCTCGGGATGACAAAGGGATCGCTCCAGTGGGGCGGTAGGTTTAGCGCGGCGCCGGATGCCGCATTGCTCGCGTTCGGCTCTTCACTCGAAGACGATCTCGTGCTCGCGCCGTTCGACGTGCGCACGTCGCAAGCACACGTGGATGCACTTGCAGGCGGCAAGATCGTCGATGCCCCGACGGCCGCGTCGCTGCACGATGCGCTCAAAACTATCGCGGCAGAGATCGACGATGGGCGCTTTGTCGCGTATGCGCAGGGAAGCGGCGCCGAAGACGTACACGGTGCTATCGATGCACGCGTTCGCGAACTGCAGCCGGAGGCGGGTGCGCTGTTGCACGCCGGGCGCAGCCGCAACGATCAGGTCGCGACGACGCTTGCGCTCTACGCGCACGATCGCGCGCGCCACGGTGCGGAGCGGGCAAAGTCGATCGCGCGCCATCTGCTCGCGCGCGCGTCGGAAGAACTGACCGCAGGCACGCTGCTCGCAGCAACGACGCATATGCAGCCGGCGCAGCCGGTGCTGCTGGCGTTTTGGTTGCAGGCTGCGGCCGAACCGTTCGTGCGCGCTGCGCACCGGTTTGCAAGCGCCGCGGCGGCCGCAAAGCAGTGGTGCCCGCTCGGATCCGGCGCGGTCTCGGGCTCGACCTTGCCGCTCGATCGTGACGCGGCGTGCAAACGTCTCGGCTTCAACGCGCCCTCGCGCAACGCGATGGATGCAATCGGTACGCGCGATGCTGTGCTCGATGTCGCGCAGGCGTGCGTGCGGGCCCTGACCGACGCCTCACGCGTGAGCGCCGAGATCGTGCTCTGGGCGACGCCCGGCTTCGGCTACGTGCGCCTCGGCGACGCGAGTTCGACCGGTTCGAGCCTGATGCCGCAAAAGCGCAATCCCGACATCTTTGAATTGGTACGCGGCTTTGCAAGCGAAGCCGCGGGCCTCTATTTCGGCGCAGTGACGTCGACGATCGGCATGCCGCTCTCGTACCATCGCGATTTGCAAGAGACCAAACGTCTGGCGATCGCGACCTGCGAACGCGCACTCGGCGCACTCGATGCGTTCGAACGCGCGCTGCGCGATACAACCTTCGTTCGCAACGCGATGCAAGCGCGTGCCGGGACCGGCTATACGATTGCGACCGATCTGGCGGACGCCCTGATCGCCGGCGGCGTCACCGCGCGCGAGGCGCATGCGCTGGTCGGCGCGCTCGTGCGCGCGGCAGAAGAAGCGGGGCGCGCCCTCGACGAGCGCGACCTCGTGGCGCTCGCAAACGAAGCTGGTCTTAAGGAGCTTAAGGCGCCGCTAACGCCGGCACAGAGCATTGCGGCAAAAATGACGAGCGGCTCGACGTCACCGCAGGCCGTGCGCGCGGGCCTTGCCTCGCTCGCCGCGGAATTAGACACGTTATGACGCGCGTGCATGTCTGGGGTGCGAGCGGATACGGCGCGGCCGAAGCGATTCGTCTGCTCGATGCGCACCCGTTCTTTGAAATCGGCATGCTCGAGAGCCGCAGTCACGCGGGCGCGTTTCTTGCCGACCACTTTCCGCTGCTGCGCACGACCGAGTACGCCTTTACGGCGGAAGGCTCGGTGCGCGACGCGTTGCGGCCCGGCGATTTCGTCATTGCTGCGGGCGCGCACGGTGAAGCGCACGCGCACGTGCCCGCGTTTATCGATGCGGGAGCGCGCGTCGTCGATCTTTCCGCCGACTATCGCTTTGACGAGAGCGCGGCCTACGGACTTTCCGAATGGAATCGCGAGGAAATCGCGGGCGCGTCGTTGGTAGCAAATCCCGGCTGCTATCCGACCGCGACACTCCTCGGGCTCTTGCCGCTGCTCAACGTTGCGACGCCCGAGCAACTTATCGTCGATGCAAAGAGCGGGATCACCGGCGCGGGTCGCAAGCCGGCGACGGGTTCGCTCTACGCCGAGGTCGCGGGCGACGTTCGCGCCTACGGGATCGGCGGCCATCGGCATCAGCCGGAGATCGAACGCATCTTGCGCCTCCACGGCAATGCTACGCCGCTCGTCTTTACGCCGCACGTCGTTCCGCTCGCGCGCGGCATGCTTGCCGACGTCTATGCGGTTTTCGATCGCGCGCTCGACGCGCAAGCGCTGCGCGAGGCGTACGCGGCGGCCTATGGCGACAGTCCTTTCGTGCGCATGGTCGAAGGCGAGCGCGTGCCGAGCGTCGCAGCCGTCACCGGAACGAATGACGCCGAAGTGCGTGTCGACGTGCGCGGTAACACCGTGCGCGCGATCTGCGCGATCGACAATCTGGGCAAAGGCGCGGCGGGTCAAGCCGTGCAAAATCTGAACCTGATGCTGGGCTATCCCGAGGAGACGGGTCTGCATGCTCGCGCAATTGTTGCAGGATGACGATATTCGTCTCGTCGCAGTGCGCGGCGGGATTGGAGCGGTACCGGGCGTGCGTTGCGCCGGCGTGCATGCGGGCATTAAGCCGCGTAAGCGCGATCTCGCGCTCATCGTCTTCGACGCGCCGCAGGTCTGTGCGTCGGTCATCACGCTTAACGAGATCAAAGCCGCGCCGTTACTGGTCAGCGAAGACCACCTCGGCCGCGGCGGGACGATGCGCGCGATTGTCTGCAATTCGGGTTGCGCGAATGCGTGCACGGGCGAGCGTGGCGACCGCGACGCGCGTGCAACCGCACGCCAAACCGGCGCGTTGCTGAAAATTCCCGCAACGAGCATCATCGTCGCGTCGACCGGCGTCATCGGCGTGCCGCTGCCGATGGACCGCGTGCAGCGCGGCGTCGAACGCGCCGTCGAACAGCTCGAGAACGGCTTGAAGTCGAGCAACGACGCGGCCGAAGCGATCATGACCACCGACCGCGTGCCCAAGCTCGCGGCGTACGAGTTCTACATCGGAGAAAAGAAATATGCCGTTGGCGGGATCGCCAAAGGCTCGGGCATGATCGCGCCCAACATGGCGACGATGCTGGCCTTCGTGGCGACGAATCTTCCGATGCCGGCGGATGCGCTCCGAGCCGAGCTGCGCGAAGCGGCCGACGGGACCTTCAACATGATCTCGGTCGATGGCTGCATGTCGACGAACGACGCCTGCTACGCCTTCGCACCCGCCGGCGAGAAGAAGCCCCCTGCGGCATTCTCGAAAGCGCTGCGGCAAGTTTGCACCGACCTTGCGCTCGCGATGGTTGCCGACGGCGAAGGCGCGACCAAAACGCTGACCGTGCACGTGACCGGCGCCAAGGATGTTGCGCAAGCGCGAACGATCGGCCGCGCGTCGATCAACAGCAATCTCGTACGCACCGCGCTCTACGGCGAAGATCCGAACTGGGGACGGATCATCGCGGCGGCGGGCTCGGTGAACGCGGGCCTCGATCCCAATACCTGGTCGCTGTTGCTCAACGGCAAGATGTGGGTCGAGCCCGGCGCAATCGAGGTGCTCAGTGAAGCCGAAGCGCACCGCGAGTTGGAGCTTACCGATATCATCGTCGAACTGCGCCTGGGCCTCGGTGAGGCGCACGCGACCGCCTGGGGCTGCGACCTCTCAAAGGATTACGTCCGCATCAACGCAAGCTACCGTACGTAATGGACGACAAGCTGCTCGCGAACTACAATCGCGCACCGGTCACAATCGTGCGCGGCGAAGGTTGTTATCTCTTCGATGACGAGGGCCGGCGGTATCTCGACTTCATCGCGGGCATTGCGGTCGTTGCGCTCGGACATTGCCATCCATGGATCTCCGACGCGATCTCGCAACAGGCGCGCACGCTCGTGCACGCGAGCAATCTGTATCACCACGAACCCGCCGGCACGCTCGCGCGCGAACTCGTCGCGCGTAGCGGGCTGGCCCGCGCGTTCTTCTGCAATTCCGGCACCGAAGCGAACGAAGCCGCGATCAAACTCGCCCGCAAGCGCGCGTACCGTAACGGTGAGAAAGATCGCATCAAGATCCTGGCCTGCACGGGCTCGTTTCACGGCCGCACCTACGGTTCGCTCGCTGCGACGGCGAACGAGTCGTATCGAGAAGGCTTCGGGCCGATGCTCGAAGGCTTCGCGTTTACGCCGTTCAACGATCTCGCCGCGCTGGATAAGAGCCTCGACGACACGGTTGCGGCGTTCATCGTCGAGCCGGTGCAGGGCGAGAGCGGCGTGCATCCGGCGACTCCGGAGTTCCTGGCGATGGCTCGGCACCTGTGCGACAAGCGCGGCGCGCTGCTGATCTTTGACGAGATTCAGTGCGGCATGGGACGGCTCGGCCCGCTCTTCGCGTTCCAGCGTTTCAAGATCACGCCCGACGTCGTCACGATGGCCAAGGCGCTGGCCAACGGCTTGCCGATCGGGGCGATGCTCGTGGCCGAATCTGCGGCCGATGCGCTGCGTCCGGGCGATCACGGCTCGACCTTTGGCGGTTCGCCGGTTCCGTGTGCGGCCGGACTGGCTCACCTGCGCGTGCGCGATGCGATCGATCTGGAATCGTACGTCGGGATTCGCGAGGTCCAGTTTATGGCGCGTCTGGCCGACCTTGCGTTGGCATTTCCCAATATCGTTGCCGGACTGCGCGGGATGGGATTGCTCTGCGCGCTTCCGCTCAACGAGAAATATACGGCCGCCGATGTCGTCGCCGCGCTGCGCGATCACGGCCTGCTGGTCGGGACTGCCGGCGGTAACAGTTTGCGCTTTGCGCCGCCGCTCGTCTTGAGCGAAGAGAACATCGACGAGGCCTACGAGGCGCTCTACGACGTCTTTTCGCACATCGATGACGCGTCGAAAGTCACCGCAGCCGCGACGTAGTGCGGCGTTTGACCGCCAAGCAACGGAGGAACTAACACGTATGGCAACACGCAAGAAGAAGACGACCGCGCGCAAAACGACGCGCAAGAAGGCCGCAACCCGCAAGAAGACCGCGACCCGCAAGAAGACCACGACGCGCAAGAAAACCGCGGCGAAAAAGAAAACCGGGGCGAAAAAGAAATCCACGCGCAAATATAGCCGCAAGGCCGGACGCAAAGTGCGCAAGGTCATGGAAGAATTCAAAGAAGGCAAGTTGCGTTCCGGACGTTCCGGGAAGAAAGTCACGAATCGCAAGCAAGCGGTCGCGATCGGCATTAGCGAGGCACGTGACGAAGGCGACAAAGTGCCGCCCGTCCCCGGCTCCAAATAGCATAGGAGCGCACTTTTTGCCAAGATCGAAGACGACCCGGATGCTACAATCATCACGATGCGCTCCGATCCCCAACCGGTCACCCATCGACGTAACGAGGCCTTGCGCTACTGGCGACATCACGACCTTGGCGAAGCGACCCTCGTTGCGGCGAGATACGGTCCGTTTACGTGGGAGAAACACGTTCATGACGAGCAAGTGGTCGTGCTCTCGGAGCGCGGAGCCGGCGAAGTACGGACTCGACGTGGTGTAGAGATCGGCGGCGCGGGTACGATCTGGGTCTTCGCTCCGGGCGAGTATCACTACGGACGAGTGGAGGACGGACGCACCTGGCACTATCGTGCACTGTACCTCGAGCGTAACGCGCTTGAAGCCATCGCGACGCAGCTTGGAACATCTTCCAGTGACCGTTTGCTCAAACCGGGCCTGCACCACGATCCTTGGTTAGCGCGAATGCTTCTGCGAGCTCATGCGTCGGATGGTGTTGACGCGGCCACGGAACAAGTTGCCTGGAACGACGCATTGAGCGCGCTGTTTGCGCGCTACGGCGATCCGAGACGTGTGCCCGCACCGGCCGGCGCCGATCGCCCCGCCGTGCAACGTGCTCGCGATTATATTGCCGAGCACTTCCGCGACACTATCTCGGTCGAGGATCTGGCCCGTCTGGTGAACGTGAGCCGCTATCACTTCATTCGCGCATTTCGGCTCGAGTATGGAATGCCGCCTCATGCCTACCTGAATCAAGTGCGCGTGCAACACGCTCGCCGACTGCTTCTAACCGGCCGAACGGCGGCTGAGGCAGCGGCCGCGAGCGGATTATACGATCAGAGCCGCCTCAATCATTTATTTAAGCGCGTCTATGGCGTAACGCCGGCGCAATACGCACACCCGATCAACGTATAACGAAGGAACGCGTAGCGATGTCGGTCTACCGATGCCATTCTGAGCCGGATGTGTATGCCTTTGAAGCCGACGTGCTGCGCGCCGGCGAAGGCCGGGTCGTACTTTCGCAGTCGTGGTTTCACCCCGGGGGCGGCGGACAGCCCTCCGATCGGGGAACGATCGAAGGTGCGTCTTGTGCCGGGCGCATTACCGGTGTTGAAAGCGGTGGCGACATGGTCTGGCATCTTGTTGACGTCGCCCTCACAGCCGGAGAGCGGGTTCGCGTCACGATCGATCGCGCCAATCGCAGCATTATCTCACAGCTTCACACCGACACACACATTCTCAACGCGCTGGTCTTTCAGGAATTCAACGGCGCGCTCGTTACGGGCGCAAGGATCTCAGCCGACGGAACGGCGCACATGGATTTCGACCTTCCTGACGTCGACAATGACCGATTGCGATCGCTGGAACAACCCATCAACGATGTTATTTCGGCCGGTCTTGCCGTTCGCGCGGTTTACGTCACCGTAGACGAAGCTTCTCGCAGCAAAGGCCTAATCCGGAGCCTTTCAGTCTCACCGCCGCCGACGCCCGATGGACGTTTCCGCGTGATAGACATCGAGGGCCTAGACCGGCAGGCCTGTGGAGGCACGCACCTCAGCGTGACAAACGCGTCGCTGCCAATCAGGATCGCAAAAATAGATAACAAGGGAAGGCGAAACCGCCGTGTCAAGATTGAACTCGTTCGCTGAAACGGCCGTGGGCGGGTGACGCTCGCGCCTCGGGGTGAGGGCGTGTATCATAGTAGCTCAGTGGCATCCGTACCGCACGAACGCACCGCCTCGCGTCTGGGCGCAATACTCATTGTGCTGGCTATTATTCTGCTCGTGACACTGCTGCCGCGGCGCTACCATCTCGTGCCGAATTGGTTCCTCTACCTGGCGGTTGCCTTCATGCTGGTGCCGATGATCCTTGTCGGGTTGCTGCGCGGCCCGGTCTGGCGGCGGTTCGAGCGCATCGCCGAGTTCGTCGTCGTCGGCACGGCGCTAGCCGTGAACTCGGCCAACCTGTTCGTTGCGGCGTATAACCTGATCGAAAACCCGGGCAAACTCGAGCCGGTCCCGCTATTCTACACATCCGTCGGAATTTGGACCGGCAACATTCTGATCTTCACGTTGTTGTATTGGCTCGTCGACAGCGGAGGCCCCGATGCCCGCGTGAACCGGGCAACGCCGTATCCCGACTTTGACTTTCCGGGCATGGGGGATTCGGCACCGGTTCCTCCGGGTTGGCAGCCCGGCATGATCGATTACCTTTTCTTAGGCTTCACGACCTCGACGGCATTCAGCCCGACAGAAGCCATGCCGTTGACGGCGCGTGCGAAGCTGCTCGTCATCCTTCAAAGCAGCATCTCGCTCATTACGATCGCAATTGTCGCTGCGCGCACGATCAATATTCTAAAGTAGCCAAAGCGTTCTGCACGATTTGGATACGTGCCGTCCCATGGCAACGGTATAATATTTGCTTGGGATACCAAAGGGGGACGGCATGTCAACTCGCCATGGCAAGCTCATCGTCATTTGCAGTATCATTATGGTTGCGATGCCGATCTTCGCGCAGGCCAAGGGCACGATGCGCGTGCAACAAGCAGATGGCTCCGTGCAACTCTATGAAAACGTCAATATCGCAGTTGCGGGCAGACAGCTTCTGATTGAAACCGCCAACAAGAAAGGCACGCTCATTATCGACCGTGCTGCGTGTTTTGTAGAGGGCGTGATGCGGTGCATTCCGGATCGCGTGCAGCTCAAACAAAACGGCAAGCAGCTGTCGTTGGATTTCGAGCGGGGAACGGTCTATTTCAATACGACCGACGCGAAGCAGACGCTGAGATATTCTTCAACGCAACTTCCGCCGGGCGGCGTGCTCGGCAGCCTCAAGAGCCCAAAGGGAACCTACGTCACGTGGTCCGGGACGTTGGATAGTTATACAAAATGAACAAGCGCGCACTTGTTGCTGTCGTGATTGCGGCCGTGCTGGTCCAGATCTTCGGCGTGCAAGACGCGCCGGCGCGCGGTGGCCGCGGAGGCGGTGGAGCGCGCATGGGCGGCGGCGGCCGCGCGATGTCGCGGCCGGCCGCGCCGGCGCAACGGCCCTCGACCCCGGTGCAACGTCCGAGTAACGGCTACAACTTTAACAACGATATCGGTCGCCCGCCGAGCGCGAGTCAATTGCCCTCGGGTCCCGGTGTTGGAAATCGCCCCGGCGGCGGGGTCGGAAACGGCGGCGGCAACCGGCCGGGCAACGGCGGCGGTATCGGGAATCGGCCGCCCGTCGCACCGATCGCTCCGCCACTGCCGGCATGGGGTTGGAACGGCGGGGTGATCTGGTATCCCGCGTACGGCTACTGGGGCGGCGGGTTCTGGGGCCCGTATGGTTACGGTTACTACCCCGGCTATTACGGCTCATACACCTACGTCGAAACGCATGAAGAAGTGAAGTCGTACGAGGTCGCGCAGGACAGTCCGGGCTCGAAAGTGCTCGCAGCATACGGGCTGACGCAAACGCAGTGCGGTCCCGAAGGTTTGGTCGTCATCTTCGGACCGGAGAACAGCGTTATTTGCGCACAAGCCAACGCAACCGTTGCGGCGGGTGAGTACCAACTCGACACAACCAATCTGACGATCGTGTCGCTCGCAGCGAGCTGACTATCCCGAAATCTACAGGGTAAATCTAACGCTATTTTAGGATGCTCTCCGCGCATCGCTAGCCGGTATATTTTTACCACTAGTACGAGGAGTGACGTCCATGACAACGCCCACCACCACCGACACGGATCCGCTTGAGCGCTTCCGCAAATTCGAAACCCTTAGCCCGTTCGAGCTTAAAGACGACCTCATCAAGATCGCCAAGGATCCGGCGAGCGCACACGCGTTCTTGGATGCCGGCCGCGGGAACCCGAACTGGATCGCCACGACGCCGCGTGAAGCGTATTGGTTGTTCGGGCGTTTCGGCATTGAGGAATCGAAACGCGTGTGGGACTTGCCCGATCTCGGCGGCATGCCCAAGCGCGATGGTATCGGCGCGCGCTTCGATGCGTTTATCGCGAAGCACGCCGATGAACCCGGCGCCGCGATGCTCAAGGGCGGTATCGAATACGGCGTCAAGCAGCTGAAGTTCGATAAGGACGCGTGGGTGCACGAACTCGCCGATTGCATCATCGGCGACATGTATCCGGTCCCGATGCGCATGGGACGGCACATGGAGCAGGTCGCACGCGCCTACCTCGTACGCGAGATGTGCGGCGACGCGCCCCCGCCCGGCGTCTACGACATCTTCGCGGTCGAAGGCGGCACCGCGGCGATGTGCTACATCTTCGATTCGCTGCAGCAGAACGGCTTGCTCAAGCGCGGGGACCGTATTGCGCTCGCCGTGCCGACGTTCACGCCGTACATCGAGATGGCCCATCTCGATCGCTACGCATTCGACGTGGTCGAGATCGACGCGAGCAGCACCTATGAAAACGGGATGCACTCCTGGCAATATCCCGACAGCGAAATCGACAAGCTCGCCGATCCGAAGATCAAGGCGTTTTTCGTCGTCAATCCAAGCAACCCGCCGTCGTATGGCATGCAGCGTTCCTCGATGGAGCGCATCGCGAACCTCGTGCGCACCAAGCGCAAAGACCTGATCATTATCACCGACGACGTGTACGGCACGTTCGTGCCGGGTTTTGAATCCTTGATGAAGCACGCGCCGCGCAACACGATCACCGTGTACTCCTATTCGAAGTACTTCGGCTGCACGGGTTGGCGCTTGGGCGTCGTTGCGCTCCACCAGGATAACGTCATCGACGAGATGCTCGCCAATCTCCCGGAGAACGAAAAGGCGCAGCTGCGCAAGCGCTACAGTCCGCTCACGCTCACGCCGGACAAGATCAAATTCATCGACCGGATGGTTGCGGACAGCCGCCAGATCGCCCTCAATCACACGGCGGGACTCTCGATGCCGCAGCAGGTCATGATGACGTTCTTCGCGCTGTTCGACCTGCTCGATACAAAGCACGCCTATCGCGACCTCACGCGCAAGATTTGCAACGATCGCCTCGCGCTGTTATGGAAAGGTGTGGGCGAGACGCTGCCGATTGATACGAATCGCGCGGGCTACTACTCGACATTGGACCTGATGAAGTGGGCCGAGCTCAAGTACGGCAAAGGCTTCATGGAGTATCTGGTCAAGAACTACCATCCGCTGCAGATCGTCTTTGCACTCGCGACCTACCATTCTATCGTGCTGATGAACGGCAACGGGTTCGCGGCGCCGGACTGGTCGGTGCGCGTGTCGCTCGCGAATCTCCCCGAGAGCGCGTATGAAGAGATCGGCGCCGACCTGGCCAATGTGGCGCAGACGGCGCTCGAGCGCTGGAAGAAGGGATGACGCGTCTCGCCGCTGCGGTACTTGCAGCGGGCGTCTTCCTCGCCGGGTGCGGCCACGGCAACGCGGAAAACGAAGCCAACGTTACGCCGCCTCCGGCCGAAGTCGTCGTTGCGACGGTGCGCGCACAAACGGTGCCGATCAGCAACGACTACGAGGGCGCGCTGGGCGCAATCGAGAGCGTCGAGCTGCGCGCTCGTGTCGAGGGAACGCTGGACCGCGCGCCTTTTAAGGAAGGCGCGTTGGTTCACAAGGGCGACGTGGTCTTCCAGACGCAGCAGAACCAATACGTTGCGGCGCTCGAGGCCGCGCAAGCCCAACTGGCACAGGCGCAGGGAAATCTTTTCGCGCGTGAGGCAGCCCTGCAACGGGCGAACACGACGGTGGCCCGCGACACTCCGCTTGCGGCGGACAAGGCGATTCCCCAAAAAGATCTCGACAACGCCATACAAAACGCGGAGATCGCAAAAGGCGACGTTCTCGTCGCGCAGGCGCAGATCGCTTCTTCGCGAGCCGCAATCGATGACGCGAAGATCAACCTCGGCTATACGACGATTCGCGCGCCCGTCACCGGCTTGATCGGATTCCTCAACTACGACATCGGCAACGTCGTCGGCGGCCCCACTACGCAAGTGCTCGACACGATCAGCGCGATCGACCCGATCAAAGTGACGTTCGCGCTGGATGAGCCGACCTATTTGGCGTTGTTCGCCAATCGCAGTAATCCCAGCGTCCGCGGACTTGCCGATCAAGACCTCCGCCTCATCATGGCCAACGACCAACCCTATCCGCTGCCGGGCAAAATCTATACCTACAATCCTACCGTCGATCCGAAGACCGGCACGATCGCCGTCGAGGCGCGCTTTCCCAACCCGGATGGACTGTTACGCCCAGGCGGGTTCGTGCGCGTGCGCGTCGTCACTGAAAACCGGAGCAATGCGTTGCTCGTTCCGCAAACCGCGATCACGAAGTCGCAGGGCGTCGACACGGTTTATGTCGTCGACGCCAACAACGAGGTCGTGCTGCGATCCGTCACACTCGGCCCGCAGTACAAGCAGTCGTTTGTCGCCCGATCCGGGCTGAAGGCCGGTGACCGCGTCATCGTCGAGGGCACGCAGAAAGTGCAGCCCGGCGCAAAAGTCGTCATTAAGTCGACATAACGCATGGCACACTTTTTCATCACCCGCCCAATCTTTGCGATGGTTCTCTCCATCGTGATCGTCATACTGGGCGCGGTCGCGATCTTGGTCCTCCCGGTCGCACAGTTCCCACCGATTTCGCCGCCGCTGATTCAAGTGCAAACGACCTACATCGGCGCGAGCGCCCAGGTGGTCGAGCAGTCGGTCGCGACGCAAATCGAAAACGAGGTCGTCGGCGTCGACAATCTCATCTACATGCAGTCGACGAGTACGTCGAGCGGACAGTACACGCTCAACTGCACGTTCAAAGTCGGTGCGGATATCCAGAAAGCGCTCATCGACGTACAGAATCGCGTCGTGCAAGCCACCGGCAAGCTGCCCGAAGCGGTCAACCGCTTCGGCATCACGGTGCAGAAGAAGTCGCCGCAGATCCTGATGGTCGTAGCGCTCTACTCGAAGACCAACTCCTACGATCGTCTGTTTTTGAGCAATTACACGACGCTGAACCTCATCAATCCGCTGCTTTCCGTGCCCGGCATCGGCGGCTCGAATATGATCGGCCAACAGGATTATGCGATGCGCGCATGGGTTCGGCCGGACCGCCTGGCCAAACTGGGTTTGCAGGCGAGCGACTTGGCTAACGCCATCACCGCGCAAAACGTACTGATTCCCACCGGCGCCGTCGGCGCGCTACCCGCGCCGAAGAACAATCAGTTCCAGCTTTCGGTCGACGCGCAAGGGCGGCTGACCGACCCGCAGCAGTTCGGCAACATCGTCGTGCGCGCCAATCCCGACGGTTCGGTGCTGCATCTGCGCGACGTGTCGCGCGTCGAGCTCGGCGCGCAACTGTATCAGACGCTCGGGTCGATCAACGGTAGACCGGCAACTTTGGTCATTCTCTATCAAACGCCCGACGCGAATGCGCTGCGAACGGCCCAAGCGGTACGCGACCGCATGGATCAGCTAGCCAAGGCGTTTCCGCCGAGCCTCACCTACTCGATCGCCTACGACAGCACGCTCTTCGTCAAAGATTCAATCAAAGACGTGCTCAAGACGCTGTTCGAGGCGATCGCGCTCGTCATCATCGTCGTCTTCATCTTCCTAGGAAGTTTCCGCTCGTCGTTCATCCCGATGCTCGCGGTTCCGGTGTCGCTGATCGGCACGTTCATCTTCTTTCTGCCGATGGGCTTTAGCGTCAACACGCTCACGCTCTTCGGATTGGTGCTCGCTATCGGCATCGTCGTCGACGACGCGATCGTCGTGGTGGAGGGCGTCGAGCATCACATCGAAGAGGGTATGGAGCCGCTCGCGGCCTGCGAGCGCGCGATGAAGGAGCTGACCGGGCCGATTCTCGGCATCTCGCTGGTGCTGACGTCGGTCTTCTTGCCGTCGGCATTCATCAGCGGCATCACCGGTCAACTCTACCGGCAATTCGCCATCACGATCACGATTTCGGTCAATCTCTCGGCGGTCGTTGCACTTACGCTGACGCCGGCGCTGTGCGCGATGATCCTGCAAAAGCGAACGCGGCTTCCGGGATTCCTCGGGACGATGATCGACTTTTTCAACAACGGTTTCGCCAAGATGACCTCGGGATACATGGGCGGGCTACGCTGGCTCATGGCACGTGTCGTATTGTGTTTGGGAATACTCGCCGTGTTTTACGTGCTCGACGGATTGCTCGGCATGAAGCTTCCCGGCGGATTCGTTCCCGAGGAAGATCAAGGCGTCGTCTACGCGCAGGTGCAGTTGCCGTATGGATCGTCCCTCGATCGCAACTACGCGGTGCTCGATCGCATGGAAGACGACGTCAAAAAGGTGCACGGCGTCGCGGACGTCATTTCGCTCGCCGGCTACAACCTGCTGACCTCGGTCCAATCGCCGGACTCGTCGAGTTTCATCATCGTGCTTCAGCCGTGGGATGAGCGCAGTAAGGAGCACATCTCCCTCCGCGACATCATCAGTCACATCGACACGGCGATGGCCGCCTATCCCCAGGCCGCGTCGTTCCCGTTCGTTCCGCCGACGATTCCGGGCCTGGGTAACGCGTCGGGCTTTGCCTTCGAACTGGAAGATCGCGGTGCGCACACCGTTAACGAACTCGCGGCCGTCGCCGATAAAGTCGTTGCCGCAGCACGCGAGCGCCCGGAGATCACTGCGCTCAACAACACGGCGCGTACCTCCGTGCCGATCCTCGATTTCAACATCAATCGTGAAAACGCCGCGACCCGCGGTGTAGCGGTCAGCGACGTGTTCAAGCAATTGCAAGCCTATCTCGGCGGCTTGGTCGTCGACGATTTCACCTACCTCAACCGGACGTGGGACGTGATGATTCAGGCCGAGCCGGACTTTCGCGCGAATGCCGGGAGCATCAACTCGATCTACGTGCGCAACGGCACCGGGCAGATGGTACCGCTGCGCTCGGTGGCAAACGTGCGCCGCGGTCTCGGCACCGATTTCATTCAGCGCTTCAATACCAATCGCGAGATCGAGATCTTCGGCCAGAATGCTCCAGGCTACAGCTCGGGTCAGGCAATTGCCGCGATGCAGGACGTTGCCGCGAAGACGCTGCCGGCCGGCTACGGGTACGGCTGGTCCGGCACCGCGTATCAGGAAGTCTCGGTCGGCAACACGCAGACGATCATCTTCGCCTTCTCGATACTGCTCGTGTTTCTGGCGCTGGCGGCCCAATACGAAAGCTGGTACATGCCGGCGGCGGTGATTCTCGGCATCCCGACCGGCATCTTCGGTGCGTTCCTCTCCGTCTTGTTGTGGAAGCTCGACAACAATATCTACGTCCAGATCGGCATCATCTTGGTCATCGGGCTGGCGGCGAAGAACGGCGTGTTGATCGTCGAGTTTGCCCGCGAACGACGCAAGCACGGCGCATCGATTCAAGAAGCCGCCACGGACGCGGCGCGGCTACGGTTCCGCCCGATCATCATGACGTCGTTCGCATTCATCATCGGCGTGATTCCGCTGATGTTTGCACACGGCGCGGGCGCAGCATCGCGCCATTCGCTCGGTTCGACCGTCTTCGCCGGCATGCTCGCCGCGACGGCGCTCGGCGTCTTCTTCACGCCGACGCTCTATGAAGTGTTCCAGCAACTGATCGAACGCGGACAAAAAAAGAAAACCGGCAAACACGAAGCCCCGGAGCCGGCGATCGCCAAATGAAGCTGCGGATCGTTGTCGCGCTGATCGCGCTCCTCGAACTCGGCGCATCCTGCGCGTCGACGTCGTCGGCACCGCCGGACGCGCAAGCACCCTCGACCTATCGAGGCGAAGCTTCGACGGCCGCTTCACTCGGCGCCGTTCCTTGGCGCAAGCTCTACAACGACCCGGTGTTGCAGGGGCTGATCGAACGCGCGCTCGCCAAGAATTTCGACGTAGAGGTTGCCTACACGCAGATCATCGAGGCCGAAGCCAGCCTCGGCATAACCGCGGCGAACCAGTCGGTGTTCGTCAACGGCGTCGCACAGGCGCCGTATGAGGCGATCACGCAGCCGCGGCCGCCGAACGTGCCGTCCTCGCAGTTCTCACCGCAAGCCGGCATCTCCGCGAGCTATCAGCTGGACCTTTTCGGGAAGCTCGCGTCGGCAACCGGCTCGGCGCGTAATACGCTGCTCTCGACGCAAGAGGCGACCGACACGGTCTTGGCAACGGTCGTCGCAGAGGTTGCGACCGCGTACTTTCAGTTGCGCGAGCTCGATGACGTGCTCGCGTTTACCCGGCAAGCGATCGTGGCGCGCAAACAAAACGTGCGCCTGATGACGCTGCGCGTCCAGGGCGGCGAGTCGTCGTTGCAAGACCAGCGCCAGGCGGAGCAGTCGCTGTATGAAGTCACCGAAAACCTCCCGCTCATTGAGCAAAGCATCGCACAGACGGAGAACGCGCTCTCGGTGCTCACCGGCGATTACCCGCACGACATTGCGCGCGGACTGCCGCTCGTGCAGCAAGTTGCGATGCCGGCCGTTCCGCAGACTGGGGTGCCGAGTGAGTTGTTGCAGCGGCGGCCCGACATCGCGCAAGCCCAGTATGCGATCGCGGCTGCCGCCGGCAACGTCGACGTTGCGAAGAAGTTGCTCTACCCGTCGATAACGCTCGGCGGTTCCGCGGCGGCCGGGGGATCGGTCGCGAGCGGAGAGTATCCGAACCTCCCGCCTGCGCTCGCGGCGCTCTCGAACGCCAACGGCGTGTGGTACGGCCCGTTCGGGATCTTCTCGGTGATCGCGCAACTCGTGCAGCCGATCTTCAACGGCGGTCAGATTCACTCGCAGATTCGCTTGAGCGAAGCGCAACAACAGCAGATCACGATCCAATATCTGCAAACCGTACACCGCGCGTTCGAGGAAGTCTCCGACGACGTCACCGCCTATAACGATTCGCGCGCGCGGACCGTGCAGCTGCAACTCTATGAAAACGCCTCGGTCGATTCCGTGCGTTTGGCAAACGAGCGATACGAAAACGGCTACACCTCGTATCTCGAAGTGCTCGACGCGCAGACGCGCGAGTATCAAGCTCAGACCGATCTCGCGCAAGGACAGCTCACCGAGCGGCTCGCCCTCGTGCAACTCTATCTCGCGCTCGGCGGAGGATGGCAACAATCATGAACCCCATTGATTGGTTCGTAGCGACGTTACGGCAATATCCGGAAATCGCGTTGTTTCTCTCGATCGGTGCCGGGTATTGGATTGGGACCAAGAGCTACAAAGGATTCGCCCTCGGGTCGGTGACGGCGACGCTCCTCGTCGCCATTCTGATCGGACAGCTTGGGATCAAGATCTCCGGCGACGTAAAGTCGGTGTTCTTTTTGCTCTTCCTTTTTGCTATCGGCTACGGCGTCGGTCCGCAATTCGTACGCGGCATTACCAAGGACGGTGTGCCCCAGGCGATCTTTGCCGCGATCGTGTCGGTCGTGTGCATCGGCTCCGGCATCTTCGTTGCAAAGCTGGCCGGCTACGATGCAGGCGCAGGAGCCGGTCTGTACGCGGGATCGCAGACGATCTCGGCGTCGATGGGGCTTGCGATCGATGCGATCGGCCGCCTCGGGCTCTCACCGGACAAAGCGAAAGCGCTGCTCGACATCATGCCGACCGCCTACGCGGTGACCTACATCTTCGGGACCGTCGGCTCGGCCATCATCCTGGCGCAAATTGGCCCCCTGCTGTTGCGAACAAACCTGAAAAAGGCGTGCCAGGATTATGAGGATAGACACGGCGCGAAGCGCGCGCTGGGCGGACTGTCAGATGCCTGGCATGCGTATGAAGTGCGCGCCTTCAAGATCGCTCCCGACTCACAAGTTGCGGGGAAGAGTGTCGAGGAGATCGAGGCGATGTTCCCCGGGCAAGCGCGGATGTATGTGATGCGCGTGCGCCACAACGGAACGATCGAAGACGCGACGAGCGACATCGTGGTCCAAAGCGGCGATGTTGCCTCGGTCGTCGGGCCGCGCGATGAGGTGATGAAGCTCGTCGGGCGCACGAGTCCGGAGGTCGACGATCCGGAACTGCTCGCGTCGGAGATCGAAGGCATTGACGTCTATATTACGAGCAAGGACGCCGACGGCAAGACGCTCGAAGAGCTCGGCAACCTGCCCGGCGCGCGCGGCGTCTACATTCGCAACATCAAACGCGGCCTCACCGAGACGCCGATTCCCGTCCTTCCGGATACGAAGGTCTACCGCGGCGACGTGATGCAGATCATCGGGCGCAGCGTCGATACGACCGCCGCAGGCAAGAAGCTCGGCATCATCGATCGGCCGACGGATGTCGCCGACATTGCCTTTATCGGACTCGCGATCACGCTCGGCGCACTGATCGGTGCGATCGTTATCAAGATCGCAGGGGTCCCGATAACCCTCTCCACCGCGGGCGGAGCTTTGATCTTCGGCATCATCTTCGGATGGTACCGTGCAACCCGTCCGACGTTCGGCCGGATTCCATCGGCGACCGTGTGGTTTATGAATTCGTTCGGGCTCAACGTGTTCATCGCCGTGGTCGGCATTACCGCGGGTCCGAAATTCGTCGCCGGGTTGCAACAACTCGGAATCGGCGTATTTCTCTGGGGCTGCTTGGCAACGGCCATCCCACTCCTCATCGGAATGGTCCTCGCGAAATGGGTGTTCCGTTTCGATCCGGCGATCCAGCTCGGCGCCATTGCCGGCGCGCGAACGACGACCGCTGCGCTCGGGATGATCTGCGACTCGGCGCAAAGTCAAGTGCCGGGTCTTGGCTACACCGTCACCTACGCCGTCGGTAACACCATACTCACCATTGGCGGTATGTTCATCGTCATGTTCATGACGTAAAGGAGAACCTCAAATGTCTACCGCGACCAAAGCATCGGAACTGCCCTCGTTCGAGAAAGCGACGGCCTACGACGAGTTCAACCTTCCGATCCCGGAAAATGTCTTCCCGCGAACCGGCATGTCGGCGCGCGCGGCGCAGGCGATCACCGTCAGCGATACGTGGACCGACGCAAATCCCGCGCAGAACATGTCGTCATTCGTGACCACGTTTGCGGAAGAAGAAGCGATCGATATCGCTCGCCGCAACATGTTCAAAAATTACATCGATCACGACATGTACCCGCAGTGTTATGCGATGGAGAAGCGCATGGTGCGCTGGCTGCACGAATTATTCCACGGTCCTAAGGATGTGGAACCCTACGGGACGGCGACGATCGGCTCGTCGGAAGCCTGCATGCTGGGTGGGCTCGCGCATAAATGGAACTGGCGCGAGGCGCGGCAGAAAGCCGGCAAAGATGCGACGCGGCCCAATTTGGTGACCGGCGGCAACGTCCAGATCGTGTGGAAGAAGTTCATGAAGTACTTCGACGTCGAGCCGCGTATCGTGCCGCTCAAACCCGGCAACTATCGGCTCACCGCCGACGAGCTGGATAAATATGTGGACGAGAACACGATTGCGGTCGTGGCGATTGCGGGGTCGACGTTCACCGGCGAAGACGACGACATCGAGCAGATCCATGCATGGCTCGATGGGTACGAGAAGCGCACCGGCCACTCGGTGCCGATGCACATCGACGGCGCCTCGGGCGCATTCGTGAACCCGTTCCTCTACCCCGATTACAAGTGGGATTTCAGCTTGCCGCGCGTCCAGTCGATCAATGCCTCGGGGCATAAGTTCGGCCTCGTGCCGCCGGGTATCGGGTGGGTGCTCTTCCGCGAGCGCAAGATCTTCAACGAAGATCTGGTCTTTTATGTCAACTATCTCGGCGGCGAGTCGCCGACCGCGACGCTGAACTTCAGCCGCAACGCGTTCCAGGTCGTGGTGCAGTACTATCAGTTCCTGCGACTCGGCTTCGACGGCTATAAGCGCGTGATGCGCCACACGGTCGACAACGCGGGACTGCTGCGCAAGAAGCTGGTAGAGAGCGGCTATTTTACGATCATGAACGAGACCCAGCGCATTCCGGTCGTCGCGCTCACGCTCGACAAGAAGGTCAAGAACTTCAACGAGTTCGACGTGTCGAACAAAGTTCGAGAGAAAGGCTGGGTGCTCTCGGCGTACTCGATGCCGCCCAACGCGCAAGAGGTTACGAGTCTGCGCATCGTCGTGCGCCCGCATATCAATCGCAACATGGCCGAGACGCTCTCGGAAGACGTCATCAACGCGTGTAACTGGCTGAGCAAGAACGGCGGCAACGCGAAACCGCCGGTACTGCACCACGCACCCGAAAAAGAAGAACTTGTGATGGCTTAGGAAGGTAGGCGAATGAATCGATTTTTCATTGCACTGTGTGCCGCCGTCGCATTGGCGGCAACGTCCGCGACCGTTGTACGCGCTCAGCCGAATCTCACCGGGAAGTGGGACATCGAGCAGAGCGGCACCAACGGCACGACGACATCGGTCGTGAACTTGAAACAATCCGGCAACGGGATCGTCGGCAACAGCCCGACGACGACGAACGGGTTTACCGGCGAATTCGTCAACGCGACGCAGATCAACGGAAAATGGCATGGGCCCGGCGGCGCCGGCTGGCTCACGATTTACGTGAGTCCAAACGGCCACAGCTTCAACGGCACCTGGGGGTACAACGGTCGCAAGGCCAACGGCTCGTTCGTCGGCAACAAAGTGCTGCCGCCGTCACCGATCACGCCGAAGGGAAGCTGGAACGTTGCGGGTGCAGGCGGTCCCGCGTACTTTAGCGGTACGATGAAGTGTTCGCAATCCGGACCGTCGGTTGTCTGCAATGCGGGCACGTACAAGATCGAGGGGAAGTTCCGTACGCGGACCAAAGTGCGCGCGACGTGGCGGGGCGCGGGAAAGACGGGATGGTTCTCGTTCTGGTTCAACGACGATAACAATAGCTTCAACGGCGCGTGGGGCTACGGCCCGGACACGACGCCGCAAGTCGGGCGCGTTGTCGGGCAACGGTCCCTCGGAGGCTGATGACCAACATCCTCGATCCGGTGCCGACGTGGGTAATCATGCTTGCGTCGGCACTGCTGATTTTCGCGATGAGCGAAGCCGGATTCCAACTCGGTCGCCGCAGAGGCGCAGTCGAAGGCGGTCGAGACCCCTCGATTCTCGTGCAGACGAGCGCGTTTACCGTGCTCGCGCTCTTGCTCGGATTCTCGTTCTCGCTCGCGCTCGGGCGGTACGACGGCCGGCGTTCGGCGCTGCTACGCGAAGCCAACGCGATTAACGCAACCTATTTGCGCGCGCAAATGCTCGATGCAAAAACCGCATCGCTCGAACGTGCCGACCTCCGAGCGTACATCGAGCAGCGACTTGCCTACGCGCGATCGGATGCCGACCCGCGGCAGCGTCAGCTCGCGGATGCAAGGTCGAGGATGCTGCAGCGGCACATGTGGGGTCTGGCAACCTCGGCTGCGCAGCGGGACCCGCACTCGACCATGGTGCCGTTGTATATTTCTGCACTCGGCGACGCGATCGCGCTCAGCCGTGAGGAAGCAGCCATCCTCAACGCGCACATTCCCGACGTCGTGATCGTCTGGTTGCTGCTGATTGCATTCATTGCTTCGGCGATGATGGGCTACGGCTTCGGACGCGAAGGCAAACGCGCGCTCGTCTTCAAGGCGATCTTTGCGGTGATGGTGGCGCTCGTCTTCGGGCTCGTGCTCGACTTGGACCGGCCGCAGCGCGGACTCATCCGCATTAATTTGACGCCGATGCAGACGGTTCAGCAAAGCATGGACGCCTCGTAGCTCGGGATGACAACGCGGAGCGCGCTTGGAGGCGCGCTACGCCGGCACCTCAGGGTGACACAGATCGAATGGCAGGTTGGGGTCGGCCGAGAGGGTGAGCGGGTCGACCAGCGCGATCGCGTGCTGGCGGTAGGCGGCCGCCGCGATCATTGCGGCGTTGTCGGTGCAGTATTTCGGCGGCGGAATAAACGCCGGCACGCCGTGCCGCGCGCTCCAGGCCTGCACGCGTGCTTGCAATTCGGAATTCGCGGCGACACCACCCGAGACGACGAGCGCGCGATAGTCACCGCTCGCAAAGGCGCCGTCCACGCGCGCCATCAACACGTCGATCACCGCGGCTTGAAACGAGGCAGCGACGTCGGCCGGATCGGCGTCGCGCCCTGCGCCGGATTCGAGAAAATAGCGGACCGACGTTTTTAAACCGGAAAACGAGAGGTCGAGCGTGCCCGCATCGGGGCGATGCCGCGGAAACGCGTGTGCTTTGGGATTGCCGTTGCGCGCGAGCGCATCGAGTTGCGCACCGCCGGGATACGGCAATCCGAGCAAACGTGCCGTTTTGTCGTAGGCTTCGCCGGCAGCGTCGTCGCGCGTACGCCCGATGATGCGCATCTGCGTTGCCGAGCGAACGTCGACCAGTTGTGAATGCCCACCCGAAACGAGCAGCGCGAGAAATGGATACGGCGGCGCTTCGTCACGATCGAGAAACGGGGCGAAGATGTGGCCGTGCAAATGATTGACGGCGTAGAGCGGTTTGTCCGCTGCAAATGCGAGCGCTTTGGCCGCGGCAACGCCGACGACGAGACTTCCAATCAATCCGGGACCGCGCGTAACGGCAATCGCATCGACGTCGCGCAACCGCATGTTTGCGCGACCGAGTGCGTCGTCGACCGCGGCGGAGAGCAGCGCAACGTGCTGCCGGCTGGCGATTTCCGGCACGATGCCGCCGTATTTCGCGTGAAACGCGTCTTGGTTGGTCGAGACGCTCGATACGACAAAACGACCATCGCGGACGAGCGCGGTCGCGGTGTCGTCGCACGAGGTTTCGATGCCTAAGATCACCATTTCGGTGAGGGTCCTTCGACAAGCTCAGGACGACCGCTTTGGAACCTGAGAATGGACCCTGGGCGGCACGGCGAAAGGCCGGGGTTCGGGAGAGTAAACGCATGGTCGTTCGCAGGGCCATTTGGGTTGCTCGATTCGTCGCGTGTGCGGCGTTTTTTAGTCTGTGCGCGGCCCATGCGCGTGCCGCGACCCCACTGCCCAGCGCCTCACCGATCGCTATCACCAATAGCGGCTCGGCCGGGACGGCCGGGGCCAACGGCGGCAACGGCGGTCCGGGCGGAAACGGCGGCGCAAGCTCCACGATTACGATTAGCAACGCCGCGGCTATTGCGGGCGTCAGCGGATCGGCGATCTCGTTGCAGACGCTCGGCGGCGCCGGCGGTGCCGGCGGAACGGCCTACCTCTTTGCCGCAGGTTCGCTCTACGGCGGCGCGGGGGGCAACGGTGCAAACGCCGGCGCGATAACGCTTAGCGCAAACGGGAGTTACAGCGCTTCCGGTTTTGCAGCATTGTTGGGCCTGAGTCTCGGCGGCAACGGCGGTAGTGGCGGCAGTGCAACGAATATCGCCACCGGTGGTGCGTACGGCGGCGGCGGCGGCTTCGGCGGTAACGCGAGCACCGTAACGCTATCACTCGGCAACGGTGCAACGATAACAACGAGCGGCGCGAATGCGTTCGGCATTTTTGCCACAAGCAGCGGCGGTTACGGTGGCTCGGGTGGCAGTTCGGCAGCGGTCTCCGGTTTAGGCGGTGGTGCAGGCGCCGGTGGTAACGGCGGCAATGTTTTTGTTACGAATAACGGATCGGTTGTCACAACCGGTTCGACATCGGACGGGATCGTTGCGGAAAGTGGTGGCGGTTCGGGCGGCGCCGGCGGATTTACCGGTTCAACCGATGCCTACGGAAACGACGGCGCAAACGGCGGCAACGCCGGAAACGTAAGCGTGACATCCACCGGAACGATCGCGACAAGCGGTGATTTTTCTTCCGGCATTTTCGCGACGAGCCAAGGCGGTTCGGGCGGCCCCGGCGGCGATGGTTCGGGCGCGGGCGGACACGGCGGCAACGGTGGTAACGGCGGCACGACCGGAAGCGTCACCGTCACGGCCGGCGGTGCAATCGCAACCGCGGGCATGGATGCGTACGGCATCAGTGCATCGAGCATCGGCGGCATGGGTGGTGCGGGTGGCACAGGCCAAGGCATTAATGCGAGCGGCGGCTCGGGCGGTGCAGGCGTCGCATCCGGAACCGTTACGGTTACCGAAACCGGCACGATTGCAACGAGCGGCGCGCAATCGGATGCGATTCTCGCGCAATCGATTGGCGGCGGCGGCGGATCCGGCGGCAGCTTCGGGAGTTTATTTGGCGGCGGCGGCGCGGGACTCGCCGGCGGCGCGGCAAGCACCGTCAACGTCGCGACATCCGGTTCGATCACCACGTCGGGACTCGGCGGCATCGGCATTCTCGCGCAGTCGATCGGCGGCGGCGGCGGCACCGGTGGCTCGGGCATCGCGGCCGTCGGCGTCGGCGGATGGGGCGGCGGTTCGTCTCCCGGCGGAAATGTTGCAGTGAGTAACACCGGTTCGATTGCAACGACCGGCGCCGGTGGTATTGCGATTTTCGCGGAAAGTGTCGGCGGCGGCGGCGGCTCCGGAGGATACGCCGTGAGTTTCATCGGCGTTGGCGGCGGTGCAAACTCCGGCGGCACCGGTGGCAACGTAACGCTGAATAACGGCGGCACGATTACGACGCAAGGCGTTTCCGCGTATGGCGTGTTGGCGCAATCGGTCGGCGGCGGCGGCGGCAACGGCGGTGGCGGCACGGGGTTGTTTGCCGTCGGTGGTGACGGCGCGGGCGGCGGTGCCGGCGGAAGCGTGACGGTTACGAACACCGGTGCAATTACAACCAACGGCGTCGGTGCGACGGTGGTGTTCGTTGAAAGCGTCGGCGGCGGCGGCGGCAACGGCGGATACGCGCAAAGCGCCGCGCCGAATTTTTCGTTCGCAATCGGCGGAAGCGGCGGCGGCGGTGGTAACGCCGGCGCGGTAAGCGTTACAAATTCCGGTGCACTCGCATCGAACGCTGCGATGGCGAGCGGTATCTTCGCGCAATCGGTTGGCGGCGGCGGCGGTAACGGTGGCAATGCGAGTACCGAATCCGCGGGCCCGGTCGCGATTTCGTTTGCGCTCGGCGGAAGCGGCGGCAGCGGTGGTAACGGTGCAAACGTCAGCGTGAACAACACCGGTTCGATTAGCATCGCCGGCGAGAACGGCGCCGGCATCTTTGCACAGAGCGTCGGCGGCGGCGGCGGAAATGGCGGCACCGCAAGTGCAACGAGCACCTCGTCGGCTGCCGAGATTCCATCGGTGTCGATCACGTTCACGCTCGGCGGCAGCGGCGGCGGCGGTGGCAACGGTGCCAACGTCAGCGCGAGCAATAGCGGCGCAATTCTTACCGCCGGTGACAATGGTATCGGCATTCTCGCGCAATCGGTTGGCGGCGGCGGCGGCAACGGCGGCGATGCGAGCTCGACGTCGCAAGCCTATGGTTCGGATGGCGCTGCGAGCATCGGACTCGCGATGGGCGGCACCGCCGGCAGCGGCGGATCGTCGGGCACGGTCAGCGTCACCAACGGCGGCACGATTGCAACCGGCGGCCAAGATGCGTACGGCATTCTCGCGCAATCGGTCGGTGGCGGCGGCGGCAACGGCGGTTCGGGTTCCGCCTCGACAACAGCATCGAGTCCGGAAGGATCGATTTCGCTCACCGCCGGCGTCGGCGGCAAAGGCGGCGGCGGCGGCAGCGCGAGCAGCGTTACGGTGCAAAATCAAAGCGGCACAATTACGACAACCGGCGGCGGTGCAACCGGCATCATCGCCGAGTCGATCGGCGGCGGTGGCGGCAACGGCGGCTTGGGCGAAGGCGAATCGAGCGGGCAATTCGCATTGACGGTGACGGTCGGCGGGCAAGGTGGTATGGGCGGCAACGGCGCGCAAGTGACGGTAAATAACGCCGCATGGATCGTAACCGGTGGGCAAGGTGCGCAAGGCATCGATGCGCAGTCAATCGGCGGCGGCGGCGGCGACGGTGGCGCGGTCTCGGGAAGTGCGTCGTCGGATTCGACATCGGAAGGCAAAAGTTTTAGCGTCGTCGTTGGTGTCGGTGGATTCGGTGGTACATCCGGTAACGGCGCGAATGTGAACGTGACCAACAGCGGATCGATTGCAACCGGCGGATCGAATGCCGACGCGATCTTCGTGCAATCGGTTGGTGGCGGTGGCGGCGACGGCGGCGGCGGCAACACGCAAGCGTCCGGCGGTGTGGTGAGCGTCGACATGACGCTCGGCGGATTCGGTGGCGCTGCAGGTACGGGTGGCGATGTAACGGTCGGTAACACCGGAACGATTGCAACGCAAGGCTACGAGTCGACCGGCATCTTCGCGCAATCGGTCGGCGGCGGTGGCGGCAACGGCGGAACCATCGAAGGATCGAGCGGCGCATCGGAAGGCTTGGATAAATCGGCCGGCGTGACGCTCGGTGTCGGCGGTTTTGGCGCAAAAGGCGGTGCAGCCGGTACGGTGAGCGTTACCAACGGTGGTTCGATCGCGACCAGCGGCGATCAAGCGTCGGCAATTGTTGCGCAATCGATCGGTGGCGGCGGCGGTAATGGTGGCGGATCCAGCGGCGAATCGAGCGGTGTCGTGTCGGTCACGCTCGGCGTCGGTGGCTTTGGCGGTTCGTCGGGCAACGGCAACACCGTCAACGTCGGCAACGGCGGCGACATCGCAACCAGTGGTGCGATGTCGTACGGTATCTACGCGCAATCGGTCGGCGGCGGTGGCGGCAGCGGTGGATTTTCATCGAGCACCGCATCGGGATCGAACGATGACGGCAAGAGTTTCGGCGTGGCGTTGACGCTCGGCGGCTTCGGTGGCGCGGGTGGTACGGGCGCGCAAGTCACGGTGAGCAACACCGGAGAGATTGTGACCGGCGGATTTGCCGCAGCCGGGATCTTTGCGCAATCGGTTGGTGGCGGCGGCGGGAGCGGCGGTTCGTCGACCGCGAGCGCGAATGGAACGATCGGCGTTGGAGGTGGCGTCGGTGGACTCGGTGCCGGCGCGGGCGCGGGCGGTGACGTGCAAGTGACCAACGGCGGCTCGATCGTTACCAGTGGTGATTCCGCCAACGGCATCTTTGCGCAATCGATTGGCGGCGGCGGCGGCGACGGCGCAGAAGCGTCGGCGACCGCAAGCGGATCGGGTGAAAAGAGTGCCGGCATTGCAATCGGTGTCGGCGGTTTTGGCGGCTCGTCGGGTAACGGTGGAAGCGTGGCGATTGCAAACACGGGCGGCGCGGTGATGACGAGCGGCGATGACGCCGCGGCGATCTTCGCGCAATCGGTCGGCGGCGGCGGCGGCAACGGCGGCGGTGGTTCAACCGATGCGAGCGACGGCACGATCAATGTCGGCTTGTCGATTGGTGGCTTTGCGAGCGGCGGTGGTACCGGCGGCGCGGTGACGGTTACGACAGCCGGTACCGTGCAGACCAGCGGTTTCAATTCGCAAGGCATCTTCGCGCAATCGGTCGGCGGTGGCGGCGGCAATGGCGGAACGGCCGAATCGAGCGCGACCGGTTCCACCGATGAGAAGGCGCAAAACGGCAACGTGAACTTTTCGCTCGGCGGATTTGGCGGCAAGGGCGGAGACGGCGGCGTGGTGAGCGTGCAAATTACCTCCGGAAGCGTCGTCACGCAAGGTGATGCGTCGAGTGCGATCGTTGCACAATCGATCGGTGGCGGTGGTGGCGACGGCAATGCTGCATCGGGGTCGTCGCAAGGCACGTATGCGCTCGCCGTCAGCGTCGGCGGCACGGGTGGAACCGGTGGAGCAGGCGGTACCGTGAACGTGACCAACGGCGCGACAATCGGCACGAGCGGCGCAAATGCATACGGTGTGTTCGCGCAATCGGTCGGCGGCGGCGGCGGCGAAGGCGGACTCTCGTCGGGACAATCGCAAGGCGGTACGTTGAATGCGACGGTGGGCGTCGGCGGCGCCGGCGGCGGGTCGGGCGCAGGCGGCGCGGTGAACGTCACCAACAACGCCTCGATTGCGACGAGCGGCTTCGGCAGCGACGCAATCGTCGCGCAATCGGTCGGCGGCGGCGGCGGCATTGCCAACGACGCGAACGGTACGTCGAACATCCAAGGCGTCACGCTCACCGTCGGCGGCGCCGGCGGCGAGTCCGGCGACGGCGGTGCGGTGAGCGTTGCGCAAACCGGCAACATCAAGACTGCCGGCGATTATGCCTTCGGCGTTCTCGCGCAATCGGTCGGCGGTGGCGGCGGCGTCGGTGGCGTCGGCGCCGGTTCGCAGACCGGCACGATCTCGGTTGGCGGCGGCGGCGGCGCGGCCGGGAACGGCGGCAACGTCAGCGTGAATCTCACCGGAACGATCATTACCGGCGGTGTCGGTGCGTCGGCGATTGTTGCGCAATCGATCGGCGGCGGTGGCGGCATCGGCGGCGACACGACCGGTGCGCTGCTTTCGATCGGCGTGAGCGGCAGCGGCGGTGGCGCGGGCAACGGCGGCAACGTGAACGTGAACGCGAGCGGCACGATCTATACCACCGGCGCAAATGCCGACGGCATCTTCGCGCAATCGATCGGCGGCGGCGGCGGTGTCGCCGGCGCGGGCAGCAACGGCCTTGCATTTATTGGTTCCGACGGCGGCACGGGCAGCGCCGGCGCGATCACGATCGCGCAGAGCGGCAGCATTTTCGCCGCGGGCAACAATTCCGACGGCATCTTTGCGCAAAGCGAAGGCGGTAGCGGTGGCGGACCGATCACGATCACCGTCAACGGCCGGATCGTGGGCGGCGACGGACCGAACGGCGCCGGAGTCGTGACCGACACCAGCGGCGCGACGTCGATTGTCAACGACGGATCGATTTCCGCGTACTCCGGCGTTGCAATCGACAGCGCCGGAACCGGCGCAGCTTCGATCCAGAACTACGGCACGATTACCGGCAACATCTTGACCTCCGCGACAAGCACGTTTACGAACGAATCGGGCGGGTTCTTTTATCCGGGAAGCACGGTCACACTCGGTGCAAACGGCATGCTGATCAATTCCGGGACGATCGTGCCCGGCGGCGTAGGCAAAATTGCGACGACCAACCTCAACGGGAGCTTTATGCAGACCGCGACCGGTGCGTACGGCGCGAACATCGCGCCCGGAATCGGCGCGAGCGATCTCAATATCAGCGGCACGGCGACACTTGCGGGAACGATCGTGCCGAACATCACGAGCCTTGCCGCGAGTTCTGCGCCGATGACGATCATGACCGCAGGCGGCGGCATCACGAACGACGGCGTGAGCCTCGCCGGGTCGCCGTTCTTCAATTATAAGCTCGGCGTCGGCAGCAACAGCGTCACGATCGCGATCGCCGGTGTGAACTTCACGTTCCCGATGCTCTCGGCGAATCAAAATGCGATCGGCGCGCACTTGGTCAATGCCTGGAATTCGGGATCGCTCGGTGGACTGGGTCCGTTGATGCTGTATCTGAGCAAGCTCAATCCGGGCACGAGTTACGCGCAGGCACTCGATCACTTGAGCCCGGGCTCGTACATGGCATCGGCGACGCCGCTGATGTTGAGCGACATGAACTTCACGAACAGCCTGTTTAGCTGCTATCGTCCGGTCGCGGTAGGGTTCGTCGGCGCCGAACAACCGTGTTCGTGGGCGCAGGCGGTCGGGCAGAGCGCGCAGCAGGCATACTCGTCGACGACACTTGGCTTCACGGGAAGTTCGCAGGGCATCGCGGGCGGCTCGCAACGTTCACTCGGCGGCGGCAGATTCGTCAACTATGCGCTCGGCTATCTGCACTCGTCGTTCGCGATGGACAGTAGCGATGCGTCGACGCAGTCCAACGGTATCAACGCCGGCATCGCCTGGAAGCAGCAGCACGGCGCTGCGACGACGTTTGCGGAAGGCTTTGCCGCGTCCTACGACTGGCTCAGTACGCTGCGCGAACCAGTTCCCGGCATCGTGGCGTCGTCGCAAAGCAACGGATTGACCCTGGACGCGCGGGGCGAGATCTCGCGCTACAGCGGGAGCGGTACGACCTACATCAAGCCGTATGGCGCGTTGGACGTGCTCTACGTGGAACGTCCGGCGGTTACCGAGATGAATGCGGGTGCACTCGGCCTCAACATGCAATCGATGAACAAGGTGCTCGGCGTGATTACTCCGGGCGTCGAGCTTGGCGGCACCTATGCGCGCCCCGGCGGTGTAACGTGGCGGCCGTATCTCAACGCGGGCGTGAGCGCCTTCTCGAGCAATCAATGGACGCTCACGTCGACGTTCGTCGGTTCACCGGCGGGCGCGACGCCGTTCGTGATCACGAGCGCGATGCCGAGCGTGCTCTTTCATGCGCTCGGCGGACTGCAGCTCAGCACGCCGCGCGTGATCTGGACGTTCAATTACGGCCTGTCGATCGGTAGCGGGTTCTCGAGCCAGCTCGGCAACGTCAAGTTCGACTACCGGTTCTAGGGGCACCGTCCCGCGGCTACGTTCCCGAGTAGAGCGGCGCGGCCGATCCGTCGGACCAGTGTGATACCGGAATAAAGAATTGCGCCCACGGTTCGGGCATCATGTCGGCCGCGTCATAGACCACGGGCGAGCGCAGACGATCGGCGCCCCAGCTTTCGCCGTTGTGCGCCATATCGGCTCTCGGCATGTAGAACATCAGGTGCGGATACCACGATCCGGTACCGCCGCCGAAGTCCTGGTTTTTCGACATCATGAACGCGAATGCGTCGGGCGGCGGGATCGGCAGCGTTTTGGCGGCAATCGCCGCCTGCATCGTCTGCTCGATCTGCGATTCCGTCGCTCCGCCGAGCGCGAGCGCGGTCCGTTTGAACGTATATAAGAGCACGCTTCGCGATGCGACCGCGTTGTAGCAAACCGGCGCTTGGAATTTGAGGTTCCAGAACGGCTTCTTATTGTAGGGTTGCATCCATGCGCGCTCGACCAGGCACGTAAACCCGTCGCTGCCTTGCACCGCAACGGTATAGCCGTGCGTACCGAGCACCATGATCGTCGCATGGCTCGAGATCGAGGCGGGTGCGGCGCTGCGCGCAAGCGCGATCTCCGTTTGCGCAGGCATCAGAAACTGCGAAAGCGGGGGCATCGTATCGGCCCCGGCCGCTCCCGCAAGCGCAAAGAAGGCGCCCACAAGGACGCACGTGCGAATAGGTGTCATAGACGAACCCTCCAGCGAGCTTCCGTTGTGTCAGAGCGAAGAAACGGCGCGCATTGTGACCGCCGTTGCGGGCGAAGGTTCAGGGTGACGGGCTGGGCGTTGGGGATGCCGACGCGGACGCGGAGGCCGAAGCTGAAGCGCTCGGCGAGCCGTTCGGCGACGCGCTCGGCGAGCCGTTCGGCGACGCACTCGGCGACGCGCTCGACGATGCCGCGGGTGATGCGCTGGCCGACGGCAGTTCGTCGCCGTAGAGCACGAGCAACCACACTTCGTCTTTTTTGACTTGCAGGGCGGGCGCGTTGATTTCGAAGTGCAACGTCGTGCCGGTCAGCTTCGATTCCGAATACGAGCCGAAGAAGGTCTCCGTCGTCTTTTTCTTTTTGGTGCCTTCGTGGTACAGCTGCACCGCGAAGCCGCGTCCACCGATCTGCTCTTTGGGCAACGTGTAGTCGATCGTCATCTTGCCCGCCAACGTGACATCGGCGTCGGTGTGCAGACGCAGCGTGACGAGCGCGATGGTTGCCACCGCTTTCGGATCGGGATTCTCCATCTTCGGCGCGTCTTTGGGCAAGCCGGCGATGCGCAGCGTGACGTGCGGTCCGCTCGGAGCCGGCGTCGGACTCGGCGACGCGCTCGCGGATGCCGAACCGCTCGGCGTCGGCGACGGCGTTGGGGTTGGTGACGGCGTCGGCGACGGCGATGCGGATCCCGATGCGCTCGAGCGCGGCGAGGGCGATGGTGACGGCGAGAGGCCGACGACCGCAAACTGCACGGTGCACGAGAAGCCCTGATCTTCCGGACACTTCAATCCGCTCGCAGCGTCGATGACGGGATACGTGACTTCATCGCCCGACGGCGTGGTCGCGGCACCTGAGGCTTTCGGCGACGGCGTGAGCGGCAACGCGTTGGGTCCGGGTGAGGCAACCGGCGGATTGACGCCGCCCGGCGCGGACGTGCCGCCGCTGCCGAAACCTCCCTGACATGCACTCAACATGAGCGCAAAAAGTGCGAAGAGGACCCCTCGACTGCGGCGCTTCACGCCTACGCTTGGGGTGACAAAAAGGGTCATGCTCGCGTTTGAACCTTTCGCTGGAGTTCTTCGGCGAATTCGCTCACCGAGACCGTGCGCTTCTCCTCGACGCCACGCTCGTTGACGTTAACAGTGTTATCGGCAGCTTCTTGTTTTCCCACCACGAGGATGTAGGGGACCTTCTGCGTCTTCCAGTGACGAATCTTGTACCCGAGCTTCTCGTTGCTCTCATCAACGGTGACGCGAAATCCCATTCCCTCGAAGCGCGCCGCTACCTCGCGCGCGTATCCCACCTGATTCTCAGATATCGGCGCGAGCACGGCTTGCACGGGCGCAAGCCAGGCAGGGAAGGCGCCGCCGTAGTGCTCGATCAGAATGCCGAAGAAACGTTCGAGCGAGCCGGCCAGCGCGCGATGGATCATCACCGGCTGATGATCGTAGCCATCGCTTCCGCGATACTTCAGCTCGAATCGCTTGGGTAGCACGAAGTCGACCTGCACGGTGCCGAGCTGCCATTTGCGACCGATCGCATCGCGCACGTTGATGTCGAGCTTGGGCCCATAGAACGCGCCGCCGCCTTCATCGACTTGATACGGAAGTTCGTACCGCTCGAGCGCGCGACGAATCGCCTCCTCGGCGACGGCATCGGTGTCTTCGCGCAGCGCTTCCTCGCGCGTCGAGAGAAAATACTCGAAGTCGGAGAAGCCGAAGGCTTTCATCAAGCGCAACGCTTCGTCGACCGTTTGCTCGAACTCGCCTTGCAGCTGGTCGGGCGTGCAGAAGAGATGGGCGTCGTCTTGCGTAAAGCCCCGCACGCGCGTCAGACCGTGCAGCACGCCCGAACGCTCGAAGCGATACACGGTGCCGAATTCGGAATAGCGTATCGGCAGCTCGCGGTAACTGTGCGGCTGCGCGCGATAGATCAGGATGTGGCCCGGACAGTTCATCGGCTTGAGACGGAAGCGCTGATCCTCGACCTCGAGCGCGCCGAACATCCCGTGCGCGTAATTTTCGAGGTGGCCGGAGATTTCGTAGAGGTTCTCGCTGACGATGTGCGGCGTGACGACCGGCTGATACCCCCGTTCGCGCAGACCCGTGCGGATGAACTCCTCGATGATGCCGCGGACGATCGCGCCCTTGGGATGCCAGAAGACCAGGCCGCCGCCCGCGTCTTCCTCTATAGAGAAGAGATCCAGCTCAATCCCGAGCTTGCGATGATCGCGTTTTTGGGCTTCCTCGATCTGCGTGAGGTAGGCGTCTAACTCTTCCTTGGTGTGCCAGGCCGTTCCGTAGATGCGCTGGAGCATCGGGTTGTGCTCGTCGCCACGCCAGTACGCGCCGGCGACGCTGGTCAATTTGATCGCGCCGATCTCGCCGGTGCGATCCGCGTGTCCGCCGCGGCAAAGATCGGTGAAGTTGCCGATCGTATAGAGCGTGATCGGCTCGCCTTCCGGGATGTCGCGGGCGAGTTCGACTTTGTACGGATTGCCGGCGAAACGCGCAATCGCTTCATCGCGCGTAACCGTTTGCCCGGTCATTTCATAATCAGCGTCAACAATTGCTTGCATGCGCGCTTCGAGCTTTGCAAGATCGTCGGGCGTAAACGGTTCACTGCGATCAAAGTCGTAATAAAAGCCGTTCTCGATCGCCGGGCCGATGGTCGGCTTGGCTTCCGGAAAGAGCTCCTGAACCGCATAGGCAAGCACGTGCGCCGCCGTGTGTCTAAGCGCGGGTAGCGTGGTTGCATTGGAATGGGCTTCGGGCATGACTGGCCCCGATTCGGCAGGCGGTCGCGGCGCTCCCTGAGCCCGGAAGCTTAAGGCCCCGATAAGGCGCTTTTAAGCGCACTTTAGTTTGCACGCCGCACGATACCAAGTGTCGGAGCGTGTTTTATCATCGCCTGACTTCTCCCACGTGTCTTTAGGAGTTTTTTTTGATGCGTAAGACCTTGGCGCTGACACTTGCGGCGCTATTGCTCGTGTCGGCGGGTGGCCGCGCGCTCGCGGCGACAGACTTGCTGGAGACGGGCTCGTCGTTGCTCTATCCGCTGATGAATCTCTGGGTTGCGAGCTACACGCAGGGCCGCTCGGACGTGCAGATCACAACGCAAAGCACTGGTTCGGGCACCGGTATCTCGCAAGCGGTCGGTGGCGTCGCGCAAATCGGCGCATCCGACGCGTACATGGCCGATGCGCAACTCAAAAACAGCCCGATGTTCAATATTCCGCTTGCAATTTCGGCGCAGCAGATCAACTACAATATTCCGGGTTTGAATACGTCGCACTTGAATCTCTCGGGTCCGGTACTCGCAGCGATTTATTCCGGCCAGATCCAGTATTGGGATGACGCGAAGATCAAGAGCATCAACAAGGCGTACGCAAGCAAACTGCCGCACACGCAGATCATACCGATCCGCCGTTCAGATGGGTCGGGCGATACGTTCATCTTTACGCAGTATCTCTCGAAGTCGACGCCATCGTGGGCGAGCGGTCCTGGATACGGCACGACCGTGAGCTGGCCGTCGGTGGCCTCCTCGGTCGGCGCGAACGGCAACCCGGGCATGGTGCAAACGTGCCAGAACACGCCGGGATCGATCGCATACATCGGCGTGAGCTTCCTCAACCAAACCGACAAGGCCGGACTCGGCTACGCCGCGCTTGAGAATCAAGCCGGCAAGTTCGTGCTCCCGACGGAAGGGAACATTGCTGCGGCGGCAGCGGCGACCGACAAATCGACGCCTGCGGACGAGCGGCTCTCGCTGATCTTTGCACCCGGTGCAAATTCGTATCCGATCATCAACTACGAATACGCGATCGTGAATCCAAAACAAGGCGATCCGGGGAAGGCTTCCGAGCTGAAGAAGTTCCTGGATTGGGCGCTGAGCGAAGGTCAATCGAGCAAGTATCTCAACGCCGTGCACTTTCTGCCGCTGCCGGCAGCCGTGCAGAAGATGAGCCGGGCGCAAGTCGCCAAGATCCAATAGGAGCCAAATGGCTGCCATCGTTCACGCAGGGGATACGGCACGCGCGGCATCCCCCGCGGCGCTCCAGCGCACGGGCGCACAAGCATTCTTACGCGTGATCACCGGAGCCGCAGCGCTGCTGAGCTTCATGATCATTTTTCTGATGCTGTTCTTTTTGATCGCCTACGCGTATCCGGCGATTCGTTTCAACGGCCTCACGTTTCTGACCAGCCCGATCTGGAACATCGGCAATCAGTACGGCAGCGGCGTGACCACGCGCAACGGTTTCTCGGGACCGCCCGGCGCGTCGTTCGGCGCGCTCGTGTTCATTTACGGCTCGGCGATTACGGCGCTCCTGACGATGGTGGTCGCCGTGCCGCTCTCGATGATGGTTGCGCTCTCGCTGGTCTATCGCGTACCGCGTGCGATCCGCCCACTTGCGAATGCGCTGGTCGAGTTGATGGCGGGCGTGCCGTCGGTCGTGTACGGGCTGTGGGGTTTGGTCGTGCTCGTGCCGTGGATCGGTCAAGTACTTGCACCATGGGTGACGTCGCATTTCGGCTTCATTCCGTTCTTCGGCGGCTCGCCGGGAAGTGGCAACGGCCTCGCGGCGTCGGTGTTCATCTTGTCGCTGATGGTGATTCCGATCATGGTCGCGACGACACGCGACGTGATTCTCGCGCAATCGAACTCGCTCTTCGAAGCGAGCATGGCGCTTGGCAGTACGAGTTGGCAGGCGATGACGCGGGTGGTGGTGCCGAGCGTGCGCACCGGCATCGTGGCTTCGATTCTGCTCTCGTTCGGACGCGCGTTAGGCGAAACGATGGCGGTGCTGATGGTCTGCGGCGCTGCAATCAATACCTTCCCGCAGAACCTTTTCTCGCCGGTCAATACGATTGCTGCGGTGATCGTGTCGCAACTCGAATCGGCCTTGACCGACTCGACCGGCATGGCGCAACGATCGCTCGCGGAACTGGCCTGCGTGCTGTTCATTATCACGCTGCTCGTCAACATCGTTGCACGCAGCATCATGCGCGGCGCCGATCGCAAGGAAGGCCAGCACGTATAATGGCAACCGTACTTACCGGCACGTCACCAAAAACGTGGGCGTCGCGCACGTGGTGGGCGCTTTCGGTCGCGTGCCTCGTCGCGGTGATCGGCATTCTGTTCGCGATCTTTGCCTTCGTTATCGCGCGCGGCGTGCCGGCACTCAAACCGGAAATGTTCTTTACGCCGACGCACGGCATCGCGGGCGGCCTTTCGAACGCGATCGTCGGCACGTTCATGCTCGTGCTGGTCGGTTTGGTTCTCGTCGTGGTCGTTGGCCTCGGCACGGCGGTGTGGACGGTCGAATTCGCGCCGCGGTGGGGGAAGAGGGTCATTCGCTTCATGGTCGACGTGCTGGCCGGCATTCCGTCGATCGTCGTCGGCTATTTTCTCTACGTTGCGCTGGTCGAACTGGCCGGCTGGGGTTTCTCGCTGATCGCGGGCTCGCTCGCGCTCGCGATCTTCATGCTGCCCTACGTCGTGCGCGCGGCCGATGTTGCGCTTACGAATGTTCCGCGCGCGCTCAAAGAGGGCGCGGTTGCACTCGGCGCGCGGCCGGCGATGGTCGTGGCATCGATCAATTTTCCGTATGCGCTACCCGGTATTCTCACCGGCGTGCTCGTTGCAACCGGCATCGGCCTTGGCGAAACGGCGCCGCTGATCTACACCGCCGGCTGGTCGAACTACATGCCGACGCTCGCGCCGACGCACGCGCCGGTCGGCTACCTGACCTATGTCGTGTGGACGTACATCAGCCAGCCGTTCGAAGCGTCGCACCAGCTCGCGTACGCCGCCGCCGCGCTGCTGATGATCTTCGTATTCCTGACGAACCTGCTCGCGCGCAGTTTCGTGGAATATAAACTCGGCGGCAATCGCCAGCGGGGCTAATCGTCGCGTTGCACCTGCTTCGGGAGACGTTCAAAAAGCCGCATCCATGCGCCTTTTCTACTGCGCTACTTTTTGCGCAGAACGAAGTTTTGAAGTTGCCATCCGGGCAATGCGCAAAAAGTTAGAGCCTCCCGTCGCAGCCGCAACGCGACACTTAGCTTACTTGGCGTCCTAGTGAAGCGCGAGCCTTCGCTTGGCAACAGCTGGCATGCGTCCCTCGACTACGGCTTCGACAAGCTCAGCCTACGCTCGGGATGACAAATGGCGCCGCGCCCGGGATGACGAGAGCTAATGTTCCATGGTTAGCGGGGCGAAGCCGGCGGGTGGTTTGTCTTCGCCCGGTATGACATCGGGGCGAATGCCGAGCGACGCGCATGACATGTTCGGCGGCACGCCGATCGGTTCGATGATTGCGGCGCTCGCGGGAATCGGTTGTTTCGTGCCCGAGAGCCGTTCGGGGTCGAGCGCGGAGAGCAGGTCGGAGAGCGCGGGGTTCGTGTCGCGCGGACCTTCGGGCATGTACTCCGCTTCATCGGGGAGCGTCGCGAGCGGTTTCGTCTCGAAGATCTTGCTGATCATCTTGGCAAACGAGGTGTGATCGGCGAGATCGTGATCGATCGCATGGTCGCGCGCAAACGGCGAAATGATGATCGCCGGCACGCGCGGACCGTCGCCACACGGATGGCCGTCGGGACAGCGCTCGAATTGCGGCGGGGCGACGTGATCGTAAAAGCCCTCGGAATCGTCCCACGTAATCAGGATCAGCGAGTCGTTCCAGTATTTGCTCTTGGCAATCGCGTTGACGAACTCGGCCACGAACGCCTCGGAGATTTGCGAATCCGAGTAGCCGGGGTGGTCGTCGTCGCCCATGAAGTTCGTCTGGACATACGGACTGGGGTCGGCCGGTTTGAAGCCGAACGGATCGATGTAGCCGCCCTTGACGAAGATCACACCGCGATCGCCGAGCGTGCCGTTTTCGATGCGCGGGATCAGCTCCTTGACATCGTGCACGCCGTTCCAGTAGTACGCATTGTTGCGCAGATAGCCGAAGTATTGCACGGCGTTGTGATGCGTGACGTAGGCGTAGCTGGTCGTCGAGCCTTTTTTGAAGGCAAAGCCCTCTTGGTACCAACCCCACGGTACCGCGTCGTGCCCTTGTTGCACGAGATCGCCGACGTCTTCTTTGATATCGTCATCGTCTTTTTTCGCATTGACGGCTTCTTTGCCGGATAGACTGAGCATCAGCGTCGCAAAGCTCAGGTCGTATTGTCCTTGATTCGGAAGCGGCGCGTTCCCGCTGCCGTAGGGACCGAAACTCGGCTCGGTGTCGTTGACGACGGGAACGCCCGGGCCGGTCGAGTTGGCGCCGATCTGCTCGTCGGCGTGGCGCGCCCACTGCGTCTGTCCGGTCTGCGCGGCGATCAAATCGATGTTGCCCGGCGTTGACGGCCCGTACATCGCCTGAAAGAAGTGGTCGAACAGCGTGAAGTTGTGGGCGTACATCCATAGATATGGGATCGTGTCGCAATCCTCGAACGCCATCGTGAGCAGCCCAACGCGTTGGGCATCTTCACGCGAATAGCCGTGTGCCAGGAGTCCGAACTCCTCAGTCGCAACGAAGAGATCCATGCGCCCGTCGTCGCTTTTGGTGATCAGCGCGGGCCGCGAATGGTTGGCATCGGCCGTATCCGCGGCGGTGATCCGAAAGGGCGTAACCCATTGGTTCCCGAGCGGGTCGTACTGCCGGAAACCCTGCGTTTGCGCGAAGGTCGTGCTGAGGTTCTCGGACCCGGGAAAGGAACCGAAGTACGAGTCGTACGAGCGGTTCTCTTGATAGATGACGAAAACGTGTTTGATCTTCGAACGTACGAGCGCGAGCAGCGCAGGATCGATCTGCGGTGCAGGCGGTGGCGGCTGTGCCGGTGCCGGCAGCGACGACGCGAAAAGTGAAAGTGCTGCGCAACATGCGACGAAGAAGCGTTTCACGACGACCCTCTCGGCAAGCCTTAGTTCGAAATGCACTTCGCAGCAACAATGCGCATGCCATGCTGGAGATTAACAACAGATGAAGAGACGTGAGTTTCTTGCGACGACCGGTGCGGTGACGCTGATTGCAGCAACCGATCCATTTGCGCCCACGCCCGGCCCGTGGCGATCGTACCGGGTAACGACGACCGTCACATTTACGGGGAGTGCTCCCGTCCAAGCCTGGCTTCCGATTCCGAATTTCAGCGAGGCGAGCTGGATCAGCGCGAGTCCGGCGATGTCGCACGACGGCAACGCCGCGACCGCGCAGGTCGTATCCGGTCAAAACGGACAGGCAGCCTTCGTGCATGCGACGTGGCCGGCGAATGCTACGAACGGCGCCGCGCGCACGCTCGTTCTTCAGAACAGCGTATCGACGCGCGATCTCAGCGTCGACCTTGCGCGCCCCGGCCACGCGGCGCCGCTCTCGGCCGGCGATCGCGCGCGCTACCTCGCGCCGACGACGAACATTCCGACCGACGGCATCGTGAAGACGACTGCCGACAAGATCACCGCCGGCGCGTCGACCGATCTGGAAAAAGCGCAGCGTATCTACGCGTGGATCGTCGAGAATACATACCGCAAAGCGACGGTCCGCGGTTGCGGCCTTGGCGATGTTAGCTTTTTGCTTGAGACCGGTGATCTCGGCGGCAAATGCGCCGATCTCAACGGCCTCATGGCCGGACTAGCGCGCGCGAGCGGCATTCCGGCGCGGGATATCTACGGCATCCGTATTGCGCCGTCGCGCTTCGGCTACAAGAGTCTCGGCGCAAATTCGACCACGATTACGAAAGCGCAGCACTGCCGGGCCGAAGTATATCTTTCCGACTACGGCTGGGTGCCGACGGATCCGGCCGACGTGCGCAAGGTGATCCTCGAGGAACCACCGGGCAATCTTCCGGCCAGCGATCCCAAAGTCGTCGATGCGCGCAAGACGCTGTTCGGCGCGTGGGAAGGCAACTACATGGCCTACAACGATGCCGCCGACGTTGCGCTGCCGGGTTCGAGCGGGAAACCGGTTCCGTTCTTGATGTACCCGCAAGCGGAGGTCAACGGGCAACGCTTGGATAGCCTCGATCCGGCGAACTTTGTGTATACGATCGAGGTCACGGCAAACGCATCGTAGCCCGCAGAAAACGGTCGTGTAATGACGGCGGGAGCAACGCGAGCAGCGCGCCGATGCGCGCGGGCGTGCCGAGCATGTAGTGCGCTTTGGGTTTGCGCGCGGTGAGCGCCGCGACAACCGCGCCGGCGACGCGTTCCACCGGCATGCCGCTGCGTTCCTCGCCCGCGAGCGCGCGCATGATCGCGTCGATCGCCGTGCGATAGTAGGCAGGCGCGGATGCAGGAAGCCGCGCGAGGAGTGTATCCCGCATCGCCAGGCCCTTGCTCCAGATCGGTGTCGCGACCGACCCCGGTTCGATCAGCGATACGTCGATGTTCGAGGGTGCCAATTCCATCCGTAACGCATCGGCGAGCGCGCGGAGAGCTGCTTTCGATGCGCAGTACGGCGCGAGGTAGGGCATGGCGATGCGACCCGCGATCGACCCGATGAACACGATGCGCGAAGGCTGCGCACGCAGCAGCGGAAGAAATGCCTGCGTCACGCTCACCGATCCAATGACATTGACATCGAACTGCGTGCGCAGCTCGTCGACGGGTAAGGTTTCGAGCGGCCCACCGAAGGCGACGCCGGCGTTGTTGACGAGCCCGGTAAGCGGAACATCGCCGGTGCGCACGATCTCGGCTGCAGTTGCAATCGCGCGTTGTTCGGTTACGTCGAGCAAGAGCGGTCGAACGTTTGGGTGGGAGGCGCGCGCACGTTGCGCGTCGGCACCGTTGCGCACGCCGGCGTAGACGATGAAGCCGCGCTGGGCAAGCGCCGCGACCGTTGCGGCGCCGATGCCGCTCGAAGCGCCCGTCACGACAACCGCGCGATCGATCACGACAGTGTCTCGGCGTGAAAGTTCGCCTGGTATTCGACGATGTCGTCGGTATTCGGAAACTGCGGATGACGGCGTCGCTCGGTGAGGGCGTACCGGTCGTCGAAGCGATCGAGAATCTGGAGCTTGGTCATACCCGCGAGTGCCGAGCGGGTCATGCGCGCCGGGTCGCGCGTGAGTTTGGGATCGACGAAGAGGTGCGCCGGCAGTTCGGAGAGATGCTTGCGCACCATGGCGACCGCTTCGTCTTGGCTGAATGCAGTTTTGCAGTGTTTTAGAAACGTGGCGAGGAGTGCGCTGACCGTTACCGGCCGGATGCGTTTGATCGTCGTTTCGAGCGGAATAGCCGGATCGGCTTCTTGGACGCGGTAGAGGAGCGTAAAGCGTCCCTCGATGAACGGGTCGTAGCTCACGCCAACTGCATAGATCTTAGCCATCGGTGCTAAGCGCGAGAGAATGCCGCGAAAGCGCTGCATCTTGCCATCGGTCGTGTAGAAGCCCTCAGGTGTCAGAAAAACCGTGCCGCCGTTGCGTACGATGTGCTCGAAGTTCGCGATGTCGGCTTCAAGCTGCGTGCGCGTTTGGGCCAGGAGCTCGCCGCGATAGGGTTCGTTGATTTCCGAGAGCGAGACCGTGCCGCGCGCCGTATCGAAGTTGGCGGACGCGAGCAAGTCGCGCACCGAGGCAACGTTCGGAATCCGCGCGAGCACGCGTTCGCGGAAGACCTGCGCGGCAGGCAGATCGCCGTGCGACCGTACGAGGGTGTATGCGATGCTGACAAACGGTCGCGTGTGCAATTCGTTCTCGATTGGCTGCAATCCGATACCGGCAAAAAACCAGCCGAGATTGACGGTGCGGAAGAACGGGCGTAGCCAGGGAATGCGCTCGGCAAAAAAACCTGGTTCCCACATGCGCCGCGATGAAACCGTGTTGATCGGCCGGCGCCAGCTCAGCGAACGGATCGTCTGGTCGCCGACGATGATCGCCGATTCGATTTCGTGTTGGTGGTTGGCAACGAGCAACGACGCCGGTCGTTTCCGTGGCAGCGAACCCCAGGCGCGTGTGCGGTAGGCGACGCGGTAGAAACACGCGGCCGCGATGCAGCTCAGCCAGCGTACCGGCTGCATCAGAAATCCGCTAAGGCGTTCTTGCGCGCGCATCTCGATTCAAGCGTCGCTGGATACGCGCATCGCCGAAGATCACGTCGAGCAATCCCGGAAACGCGCGAGCGAGCACGACCGGCAGCAGGTAGCGTTTCGGGACGATGCGCACGCGGCGTGGCTTGCGAATGGAATCGACGACCGCGTCGGCCACGACCTCGGGTCCGGGCAAGCCGTCGCCCATCGCCGCGTTCATTTGCGTGCGCACGAAGCCGGGCTCAATCAGCGATACCCCAATGCCGTCGGCGCGCACTTCACGGCGCACCGTATCGGTCAAACCGCGCACGCCGAACTTCGAAGCCGAATAGACGCCCATGACGCCGGCTTCACCGGCAACCGAGCCGATGTTGACGATCGCGCCGCTGCGCTGCGCCTTCATCACCGGCAACACCGCGTGCATCGCGCGCGCGCACCCGACGAGATTGACGTCGAATACGTGCGCGATCTCCTCATCGGTGCTGTCGCAGAGTGACGGGCTCGAGCCGACGCCCGCAATGTACGCGAGGGCGTCGATGCGCCCGAACGCATCGAGCGTGGCTTTCACGAGGTTGTCGATCTCGGCGCGCACGGTCACATCCGTAGGTACGGCGATTGCACGCACGCCATACGCTGCAAGGGTCGCGGCCAGTGCTTCGAGTGCGCCGCGTTCGGATGCCGGAGCAGCCAGCACGAGGTTTGCGCCGGCTCGCGCAAGCGCATGGGCAGTGGCCGATCCAATGCCGCCGGACGCACCGATGACAATGGCACTCGCGCCGTTCAGTCGCACGTGTGTTTCGGTGCGCGCGTGCGCAGCGTTCGCTTTGCGCCGTCCAGTACGTCGGCGATGGTGAGCGCCATGCGCGCGAGCGTCGGGACGACGCGCGGCCGCAGCAAACGCGGGTCAAAACTCGCCATGTGCATCTCGTTCTCGTCGAGAGCGGCCTGAATGAACGTCTGCAGCGTGAGATTGGCGAAGATGTCGCCGGCTGCAGCCATGCCCTTATCGGAGACGTTGGCTGCGCCGGCGCGTCCGAGCGTCTTTTTCAGCGCGCGCACGTAGCCGATCGCGGTTGGAAGCACCTGCAGCGGCTTCGCCCCGTACCCGCGCACGTGGCGGTCGTACGTTATCCAATTGACGAAGAACACGATATGGCGCGCCTCTTCGTAAAGTACGCGCGCGAAGAGTGAGGTCAGGGCTTCGGGGAGCAAGCGCACCTGGCGCGCAAGACGGAAGATGCCGAAGCCGGCAAACGAATCCAAGCATTCATTGTAGCCGAAATCGATAAAGGCTTGCCGTCCGCCATACGGTGCGGCCGGTCCGGCTTCGCCTTCGAGACCGTAGCGTTCAACCAGCGTTGCAAGCATGCGCCCGTGCCGGTTTTCCTCATACCCCTGCAGGCGAAGCGCTTGAACGATCAACGGATCGGATTGCGACCGGGCAAAGTGCTCGAGCGTTGCGCCGGCGTTGACCTCGACCTGCAGCGCCATGCTCCAAATCGGGATCGAACGCAGCAGTTCGAGCGACGCCTCATCGAGTACCGGCCACGGCAGGTCGCGCGGCTCGTATGCTTCGTGTGTCGCAATGAAGGACCTACAGAAGAGGTCGCGGTGCTCGGTACTGCCGATCTGCATCAGCTCGGCCTTTCGACCCCGTTACGGAATGCCATTTGCGGGAGGATTGGCGCGGCGGGGATAAGACACCCACCGCCATCATCATGAACCGCTTCCTCTCACGCACAGGCGCATTCGCAATCACGGTTATCCTGGTCCTCGCGCCATGGATCGCCCACGCCCAAACCATCAACGCGCCGGTGACGCTCAGCAATCTCAACGGCCCGCCGACCCTGACGCCGGCAGAAACCGGCGCAACGGTCGAGGACATCAGCTTTGAGATTTACGGCGAACTCAAGCTGGTCACCGTCAAGCGGTACCTGACGATCAAGCAGGGCACTCGACTCGAACAGTCTGCAGTCGATCAGGATTACGCCAACCTCTTGCGCTTGGGCGATTATCGCTATCGCCCGCGCCTTGTGGTCGAACCGGGATCGACGGCGGATACCGTACGTCTGCACTGGATCATTACGTCGCGATGGCTTTTGCCGACCGAGCATCCGTTTTACGCCAACGCGCCGCTCTCGGCCGCGATCCAGGGAGTCGGCTTCATCGTCAATGGTCCGCCGATGGATTCGCACGGTTCATATTTTTCTGCGTACACGCAGTTGAGCAAACGCGCGAACTTGGGTCGCTTCCTTTATACGATGCCTTTTCAGGTGAATCCAGATAGCGGCACCGAATCATCGCTCGTCGTCGACACATTCGGCGGCAAAGGCGTCTTTCGCACCAGCGTGCCGACGGCGATCAACGTGTACAGCTGGAACGCCGGCGAAGAGGCGCTGTTCCTTTCGCAACGCACGAATGGCGACCAATTCGAAGGTGGCTTGCGCGTCGTGCATACGACCAATGAGGCATGGTCGGGCCTGGAGGCGCCGTCGATCTACCGGACGGACTTGGCGCCGGGACGAGCGACACAACTCGCCGCGGGACTTTCGCACGCGTGTCCGGTACCCGCGGTGCGCTGGTATCCGCCATTCTGTAACGTGCAATACCGGTTCATTGTCACCGACGCGATCGGCGGGCTCGGTGCCACCTCAACCTACCAGTCGTATTTCGGCGACGTCGCGCGCTATTGGGCGGTAGGCCCCTCGACGTTCGTCGTGCACGCGAACGCGACGCGAACCGGCGGCGTGATTCCCGACAGCTTTGTCAACTGCGCGGTCGTGCGCGGCTACCCGAAGGGATTCTGCGGTACCGACTCTCAGGGCTTGACCGCGGAATATCGCATCAACGAAGCGCACTTCAAGAACTTCGAGTTTGTCCTGTTCAGCGAAGATGCTGCGAGCCGCGTGCGTCAAAGCGCGAACACCAACGCGCTTTCGTATTTCACGTGGCATCCCGACAGCGGCATCGGCGTGATCTTTCATCTGCTGCGCATCGACTACGCATACGGTAAAGCCGGCAGCCGCCTCACGTTCGAGTTGCGCGGCCAAACCTTTTAGCCGCGGTGCGCGCGACCGCCCCGGGAGTCGGCAGTACCGTGTCGAACGCCTCCCCCATGACAGCGGTGGAACAACTTGCCGTCTGGGCGGCAGCCTCGAACGATGAAGTATTCGTAGCGCTGCAACAACATCCGCGGGACGATGCAATTTTCGCCGTCGGCGGCGGCATTAACTTAGGCGACAAACCTCACGTAGTTGGTCGAATTAAAGCGGGGGACGCACTCGCCAGATTGTTCCCGGAAAAGGGCAGCGCTCCGAACAGCATCGCGCGGGACGTTCTTGCCAGGTTTCTAAAGCGAGACGACGCCGCAAATAGCATCCAGGTCGGCGAGATTAGGGGCGTCACGTGCGTGATCGTTGAGGTGCGGCTTCCCGTTGCGCCGGACGCGCCGTTCAGACTGCTACTCTCTCCCGTCGAGGCGTTTTCCTAGAGGAAACGGCGGAGAGTCTTAACGTTGAAAGGCCCCGATAAAATCAGGGCCTTTTACTTTCGGGTGAGTAGCACGCTTCCAAAGTTTTGATGGTGTGCGTGGTAGGGATTGAACCTACGACCCCCACCGTGTCAAGGTGGTGCTCTCCCACTGAGCTACACGCACATAGTTTCATTGGGAGCTTCGCTCCCGAACGCGGGACCCGACCGAATATAGCAGAGGCCCTGGGCGGCGTCAAACGATTATTCTCGGGGCCGCAGCGCACCTGCGGGGGTCGCTTGGCTTCGGTCGAAGCGGCGCTCATGGAGCAAACGACGACGATCGAAGAGGTCTTACGGATGCCCTCCCCGGCGCCGCGGCCGCAAGCGCTTGCGTGTTCGGGGGACCAACTCTGGATGGGCTCGTGGGAGACCGATCGCATCTACGGGATCGACCGCGCGCATTTCACCGTCTTTGAAGAGCGGCCTGCACCGGGCAAACCAGTGAGCTTGTGTCCCGTCGGTGAAGAACTGCGCGGCATCATGAGTGAAGGCGGGGAGGAGGATCACCGGTTCATCCGCCGCTACGTTCCGGGTCACGGTTTTAAAGTCCACGATAAGATTCCGTGTCCCGATGACACCGGCTCATTTCTCGCCTACGACGGCGCGTCATTATGGTTGAGCCAGCGCTACAACAAACGCATCCTCTTGCTCGGTCCGAACGCCGAGGTTCGTCGCGAGATTCACGCCGCTGGGCAGATCCTCGGTATGTGCTATGCCGACGGCGAGCTCTACGCGTCGCTCTGGTTCGGCAAAGATGGCGGCCCGAAGATCGGCCGGGTCAACGGCGATCGCGTCGACGTCGTTGCGTCACTCCCGTATGCCGCCGTGTCGCTGGCCTACGACGGGCGGCGGTTCTGGTGCAACGAGCCAAAGAGCACATCGATTATCGCATTCACGTTCTAGGAGGCACGCATGGAGCCCATCGACCGACGCACGTTCATCGCCGCCGGAGCCGCAGCCGCCGCAACGCTGAGCGCTACCAGCGACGCGGTCGCGGCAAGCGATGCTCCCGTCTTTCTCTCGACGTGGAAATGGGGTGTCGACGCCAATGCGAAGGCTGCGCAAGTCTTTGGGGTCAGCGGCTCGCTGCTCGATGCAATCGAGAAAGGCATCAACGAGGTCGAAGACGACCCGAATGTGACGACCGTTGGCTATGGCGGGCTGCCCAACGCGCAAGGCGTGGTCGAACTCGACGCCGGCATCATGGACGGCACGACCCATCGTGCCGGTTCGGTGTGTAATCTGCACATGATCAAAAATCCGATCTCGGTCGCGCGCATGGTGATGGAAAAGACGCGCCACACCACGATGGCCGGCGAAGGGGCGCTGCAGTTTGCGATCGCAATGGGATTTACGCCCCAACAATTGCTCACCGAGAACAGCCTTGCAGCGTGGGAGAAGTGGAAGAACACCCCCAACCACGACACATTTTGGATCGACAGCGAACACCACGACACGATCGGGATGGTCGCTGCGGACGGCAAGGGAAAAGTCGCCGCCGGCTGTTCGACCAGCGGTCTCGCGTGGAAGATTCCGGGGCGCGTTGCAGACTCACCACTTGTGGGCTGCGGCTACTACGCCGACGACGCCGCGGGCGCGGCGTCAGCGACCGGCAATGGCGACGTGATGACCAACTACTGCACGTCGATGTACATCGTGCAGCAGATGCGCCAGGGCGCGCATCCGCAAGAGGCGTGCGAGAATACGATGCGCTTCATGGCGCGCACCGCACCGGATTTACACACCGATATGTATTGCGTGATCGCGATCAATCCGCGCGGCGAGGTCGGCGCGATGTCGATGAATACCAAGCACATGCTGCGCTACGCGCTGTGGCGCGGCGGCAGCGGCACGCTGGACACGGCGCCGGCATTTTATAGCTGACCGCGCTAGAAGTCGTTCATCGTAAGCGTGCCGCCGGCCCAATACTGCGCAAACAGCTCGGCACACCGCGTTGCATTCGCGGTATCGCTAAGCGCCAGCGACGTCTGCCACATACCGAAGAGCGCGCGGGGATCGTCCGGTCTGCTCGCGAGAATCGTATCGAAGGTCTGCGCTGCCTCGCTAAAGCGGCCGGCGCGATAGTAGATCGCGCCGAGCGCCTCATCCGGCGGAAAGAAGGGCAGCATCTCACCGGCCAGCCGCACGGAGTGCTCGAGCGGTAGCAAGCGCGCAATCGCACCTGCAACATTACCACGCGCTTCGTCCGATCGCGCGTCGAGCACGGCTGCGCTCGGGGAGCCCGCTGCGAAGTGCAGTTTGCTCTTGGCGCCGCTCCAATCGCCGGTGCGCGCGTCGATAACGGCGTCTTCGTGATAGGGACCAAGTGCGGCAAGACGCGTCGACCATTGCAGCGCGGCCGCGCGATCTCCGGCCATGAGCGCAGCGAGTAGTGCAACGTATGCATCGTGCGCGGCATACTCGGTCGGATGCAGTGCCCAAGCGCGCGCGCTCGACGCGAGCGCCTTCTCTCCATCGCCGATCTCGAGCCACAGATGGGCCGGCATATGCGCGAGGTGCTCTTCGCCGGGCCCAAACGTCATCGCGTCCAGACGCCGCGCACAGTCGATCGCGAACGTGCGGTCGGGCGCAGTGTCGTAGACGTGAATGCACAGATGGTTCGCGAAGAGGTGGGTGGGATCGCGCGCGAGCACGTCGTGCACGATATTCACAACCTCGACGCCCACCGGGTTTGCCGGCGCTCCGCCGTCGGTCCAGGTCATGCCGTGCGATTCCAAAAGCGCTTCGACCAACAACATCGCGGCGTCGTCGTCGTTCGGATGCGCGGCGATGTAGGCGCGCATGGCCGTTTCGTAGGCGGCTTCGTCGCGCACGGCGTTTCGATACGTGCCCGCATAGCGAAGCGTCGCGGCGTCGATCAGTTCGCGTTCGCTCGGCGAGGCGTGGGTCTCGAGCGCGGTCGCCCGCGCGATATCGGCCTGCGCCCGCGCAAAACGCTCTTCGGTTATGGGATGATTCAAATCGCTGCCGTCGGCCAGCGCCTTCCCCCAAAATGCGATCGCCAACAGCGGGTCGGTCAGAGCTGCGCCGTCAAACTCGATCGCAGCGTCGGGCCCGTCGAAGGCGTACAGATAGGTGAGTCCGGCGTCGAAACGTTGCTGCGCGAGTGGCCGTGTCGTCGTGATGCTGTAGTGCGCAAGAGCGAGCACCACGGCGGCGATCATATGTACTCGATCTGCGGGCCTGCCTCGAATGCTTCGATCTCTTTGCGCCACTCGAGAGGGATCTCGATCGTTCGCTGGGCGGGGAAATCGTAGGCGACCACGGTCGTCATTCCGTGCGCAGCGCGATGCTTGTTCGTATCGCTCCAGATTTCGTAACCGAAGTCGAACGATTTCGTTCCGACGCGCGAGACGCGCACGCCCACGACGATCGCTTCGCGAAAGCGCAGTTGGCGTTCGTACGTAAAGTTGATGTTCGCCTGAATGATGCCCTTATGGCCCTTGATGTCGGCGTGCATCACGCGCGCGAAATACTCCGTCCGCGCGGTTTCGCACCAGCGAATGTACGCGACGTTGTTCACGTGCTGCAGCATGTCAATATCAGAAAATGGGATCGTGAAACGTGTCACGAGCTTGAAGTCTTCGAGCATGGGCTGGCCGTTTCGACCGAGGTCGCTGGACAACATCCCCTCGGGTAGGATAAACTCTCGGCTTGTCCAATGCTTGCGGGCCGGTCGCGGACCGGGGGACGGGGGCGCGTAGCTCAGTGGGAGAGCATCCGCTTCACACGCGGGGGGTCGTTGGTTCAATCCCAACCGTGCCCATGTCTTAAAATTCGGAGCGCCGGTATGGCGCTGTAGCTCAGTTGGTTAGAGCGCCGCCCTGTCACGGCGGAGGTCGTGGGTTCGAGCCCCATCAGCGTCGCCATCTTGGAGAAGCCCCAGTGCCTAAGGCGCTGGGGCTTCTCGTCACTGTGGCGTCCAGGTATACCGGCCGTTCTTACCCCGCAGGTGCGCGTTGGTGCCGGCGTTGCTCGCAGGCTTGAAGCTCCGATCGAGCATGACCGGGTGCGCGCAGTTTTTGTGCGTCGCCTCGACGCGCAAGCTCGTGATGCCGTTCGAGAACTGCCTGCTCGAATATTTTCCGGGATCTGTGCACCATGCGCCCTTGATGATCCCGCTGCTGTAGGCAGTGACCCACGCCCATGCGTCGGATGAGTTGTACACGACGATATTCGATTTGGCTTGCGCCCCGGCGGGCAACGAAGCCGTTCCCAAAATGAGTAACGCGGTTACGAAGCCGAGAAGATATCTTCCCACTGCACGCTCCTTCTAGAAGTTTCGCCAGGTGTATTTGCCGTCTTTGCCCTCGAGGAGACCGTTGATCTGGATCGATCCTCGTCGCGGTCCTATGGTGCGATCGAGCATGACGGGATGCGCGCAGTTCTTGTGCGTTACTTCCACGCGCAGATCCGTGATTCTGAGGTTGAAGGAATGCGTGGCGTCGGTCTTTCCGGGTGGAACGCACCACGCGCCTTGAATGGAGCCGCTACTGTAGGCCGTTATCCAGGCCCATGCGTCCGTCGTCTTGTTCCAAGCGACCGGGGTGGATTTTGGCGCCGCGGCGGCGGGTTGCGCCCCGACCACGGCAAGCATCGCAACGATAACAAAGCCGAAGAGAGATCGTCTCATAGGTGCACCTCCGGGAGAGGAACGTCTTGCTCGCTTGCTGGGTTCCAATTTCGAGAGGGAAGGCCGAGTGGCCATTTCCGAAGGACCCACACCCCCCACGAAGAACCAAGCGCGGTCCCGTCCGCCAAGGTAGCTCAGTTGGTAGAGCACGCGCCTGAAAAGTGCGGTGTCGCCGGTTCGATTCCGGCCCTTGGCACCACGATTTTTTACAAGACCCGCCCAGGTGGCGGGCCTTGCTATATCCGATAGTTGGGGCATGAGCCATTTTGCCCGGGCGGCCGCTGCTATGCTGGCTGCAGTCTTCTCGGCGTGCATTGCCGCCGGCGCTACCACCGCGCAACTGAAGGTTGGATCCGACGTTTCGTACGCGCCGCTTGAGTTCTACGGGCCAAACCATCGGATGCTCGGTTTCGACGTCGATTTGGCGCAAGCGCTAGCGAAACAATTGGGCGAGCCGGTCGTGCTGACCAATCACACGTTCGACGACCTGTTAAAATCAGTTCGCAACGGCACGTTTGACATAAGTATCTCGGCGATCTCGGATACGCGCGCGCGTGAAGGGCAAGTGGATTTTGTCGACTATCTGCTCGCGGGCAGCGGGATGCTCGTGCCGGCCGGCAATCCGAAGCACATTTTCGATCTCGGCGGGTTGTGCGGTTTGCGCGTCGACGTGCAGCGCGGCACCTCGCAAGAGACCGCGCTCAACGAACAATCGAAACACTGCGTCGCCGTCGGGCTCGCGCCGATCAAGTTGATCGAGTTCGCAACCGACGACGAGGCGTTCCAGGCCTTTGCCGACGGTAAGTCGGACGTGCACGTGACCGACTTCCCGGTCGTCGCCTATCTCGCCGCGACGCACGATCACGAATACGAAATCGCCGGTCGGCAATTCGATCTCGTACCCTACGGTATCGCCGTGCCGAAAGGCAACGCAGAACTGCGCGAACGGATCGTCGCCGCGCTGCACGCGATCATCGCCGACGGTACCTACGATGCGCTGCTAAGGAAGTGGGGGCTCGAACAAGGTGCGCTGCGTAGCGTACCCGTCAATGCAGGCACGCTGTTCAGCAAATAGTTACGCGAGATGTTTCTTGAGGAAATCCACCGAGCGGCGCCAGGCTTGATCGGCCGACTCCTTATGATGGTGACCTAAGCCGGCGTTACCGGCTTCGTTGGGATTATGGAATCCGTGCTCCGCGTCGTAGCGGTGAAACTCGTGGACAACCTTGGCTTCTTCCAGGCGCGCCGCGATCTTATCGACGCCTTCGATATTAAAGAACCCATCGCGCAGCGCCCAGTGCCCTTGAATCGGAATCTTGATCGCGCCGACGTCGCCGGCTTCGGGTGGCGGAAAGCCGTAAAAGGATACGGCGGCGCTGAACTCCGGATCGTACATCGCGGCAAGGAACGTCAGCGCGCCGCCCATACAGAAGCCTATGACGCCGACCTTTTTCGAACCGGTCGAAAGCAAATATTGCGCGGCGCCGCGCGTGTCTTGCGTCGCGGCGTCACCGAAGTCGAGGCCTTCCATCAAATGGTTGGCTTCATCACCGACCGCAGCCGTGCGGCCGCGATACAGATCGGGAACGAGGACGCGAAACCCGGCAGTAGCGAGCTCGTTGGCGGTCTTTTTGATGTGGTCGGTGACGCCCCACCACTCTTCGAGCATCACAACACCGGGTGCACTCCCCCCGCTTCCGGGCGGCGCCGCGTAATATCCCGGGGCTTTTTTGCCGTCCGGCCGCGTGAATTCGATCATCTCACCCAACTGCAACCCCCTCCTCGGCGTCTTGCCGATCGAGGTTCTCGAGTCGCTCCGTAAGGAGCCATTGGTTGGCGCGGCGGATGTTCTCGGGCGGAACGCGGTCACGCAGCCACGCGAGCAACGCCTCGTCGGTCTGATACCCGACGAGCGCCGCGTCGAACTGGTCGGGCGTTATGCCCCAGCGTTCCATGACGCCCTTGTCCATCGGGCAGGGATAAATGTAGTCGTGAATCGTGCCGGCGGCGGCGGCACGCCCCTTGTCGGAGACCCGTTTGAGCCACATGATGCCGTCGATCTCATCGCGGCCGCGGCGTGGGAAGGTTTTGCCGTCTCGAAAATCAGTAGCCATGTCTCTCAAGAACGCATCACGGTCGAAGGCGGTTGCTGGATGCGGGCGAACGAGCGCCCCGTGAACGATCGCTTTCAGGCCCGTATCGGTGTGTTCGTGGCCGTGGCGCTGTACATCGTCCTGCCACCCCGGTTGACGATCGGCCCGGTGTGGGTCGTGCCTGCGCTTGTCGCAGTCATCCTCATTCCGCTGGTCGCGATGGCGCCGACAAAACTCAGCCAGGGGCGCCTGATGCGCGCGCTTTCGATCTTGTTGTGCGCAGTACTTAACTTTTTCAATGTTGTCTCGGTCGTGCTGCTCATAGATGACTTGGTGAATTCGCACGCGCGCGGTCACGGACTCTCCGCGCAAGAACTGCTCGAGTATGGTGGCGCGATCTGGCTCACCAACATCATCGTCTTCGCGCTGTGGTACTGGGAGCTCGACGGCGAGGGTCCGTTCGATCGCGACCAATATGCCTCGGCCTGCGTAACGCCGTCGATTGACTTCTTGTTTCCGCAAATGTCGATCGATCCGAAGCGTATCACGGGCGTCAATCCGCAGAACTGGCGACCGCAGTTCCTGGATTATCTCTATCTGTCGTTTACCAACGCACTTGCGGTCAGCCCGACCGATACGATGCCGCTTACGCGCACGGCGAAGATGCTGATGCTCGGTGAATCGCTGATCTCGTTCGTAACCGTCGCGCTGATACTCGCACGTTCGGTCAATATCTTGAGCTAGGGCTTCACACTCGGCGTTGGCGTGGGTACGGGATCGTCGAGAAAGGTCTTGTAGTCGTGCGCAAACGCGGTCGGCGGAATCTGCAGATCGCCGCGGTAGGGCAGATCAAGTTCCGCAATCACCACGAAGATCGCGCCGATCACCGCGCCGACCGCCGCGGTCATCAACAAGTGCGCGCGGGCGTCGGGTACGTAGAAGAAATACGACGAGCCGAGCGTGACAACCGCGACGAAGATCATCATGACCCACAACAGCGGCGGCACGGTCTGCTGATTCTGAAAGAGGCGATTGCCGCGCGCGTCCATCATCGCGTGCGCGTGTTCGAGTGCATCGGCCTGTGCCGTCTGCTGCCCCATCGTCGTCGGATCGTAGGAGTCGATAAGTGAGACGATGCGCAACGACGCTTTATGCGCTTCCTCACTTTCGCCGCCGGTGCGCATGAGCGGCCACTCTTTATCCACGACGAGGTCCACGTAGCGTTCGATCGCCGCATGTGTCTGATCGCGTAGTGGCTGCGGAAAGACGGTGACCTCGTGATAGAGATTCGAGATTTCATCGGCTTCGGTTTGCACGATCTGTGCCGACTGGTCGTACTCTTGCCAGACTCCGGCGACCATGAATGAGAGCATGACCGCAAGCACGGTGCCGAGCGTCGCCATGATCGGTCCGGCAACGTCGTTCGACGCCTGGCGCAGCTTGGCCGTACGCGGACTACGCGCCAACAGCAACCCGGCCGACGCAAGCGCGCTCATGCCGCCAATAAAGAGAATGCAGACGATCCAGACCGGGATCGTGTAGACCCACGTCATTTGGCAAGCACTTCCGCCAGGACGCGTCGCCGCCTGCAACGAATCGGCCGCTGCCGTGGTCTGCGGGTATGATGTAATGGTAGCCTGTGACCTTCCCAAGGTCGACGCGTGGGTTCGATTCCCACTACCCGCTCCAGAAATGGCGACGTAGCCAAGTGGTAAGGCAGGGCTCTGCAAAAGCCCCATTCGGCAGTTCAAATCTGCCCGTCGCCTTTCTCCCCAATTTGCTTGCGCAAATCGGGGACTCCGTTCGTTGTAAAAGGCGCTACGTGCTGCGCACTGCGCGCCCCCCACGCGCTGCGCGGGGCCACCAATGTTTATGCGAATAGTTGTTGTGGGCGCAGGAGCAATCGGCGCATATATCGCCGCCGTGCTCGCTCGCGCCGGAATGCAGGTAGCTGTCATTGCGCGGGGTGCGCACCTTGACGCCATACGCCGTGACGGGATTGCGGTACTCTCCAGCGACCTCGGTGGCTTTCGTGCTTCGGTTGAAGCAAGCGACGATCTGCGCGCGCTCGGCGTTTTCGATGTAGCCCTGCTTGCATTTAAAGCCCATCAATGGTCGGCGTTCATGCCGCAACTCGAAGCGGCAGCTGCGGCAGGCACGACGATCGTGACTTTCCAGAATGGCGTGCCGTTCTGGTTTCGCCGTCAACCGCCGCTGCAGTCCGTAGATCCGGGCGGCGCGATCGGGAAGCTCTTCGGTGACGATCGCACGATCGGTGGCGTGGTGCAT
>DATJOM010000077.1:0-8335 GCA_035507095.1 Candidatus Acidiferrum sp. | reverse complement strand
TGCGCTAATTGCGGTCGATCCGCCGCACGCCGCGCAATATCGCGCGAATGCGCGCGCCTATCAGGCCAAACTCGAGGCGCTCAACGCCTGGATCGGTCACCAGGTGCAAACGATTCCGTCAGACCGGCGGTACATGATCGTTTTTCACAACGCCTGGCAGTATTACAACGACCGCTATGGGATCGTTACGCTGGGCTTCATCGAAGCCAACCCCGGCCAAGATCCCAACCCGCAGCAAGTCGCGCACCTAGTCGATTTGGCACGCACGCATCACGTGCCCGCGATCTTCAGCGAGCCGGAGTACAGCAAGAAGCTTGCGGAGCAAATCGCGAGCGGCGCTGGGGTGCGCGTGGTCACCGACCTCTACGACGATTCGATCGGAACGAATCCGCGCGTCGGCGATTATATCTCGATGCTCACCTACGATACCAACGTGATCGTGGGGGCACTGAAGTGAACGCGCAGGCCGGCGACGCCGTCAAGGTCGTGAACCTTGTCGTGCGTTACGACCGGACGCTTGCACTCGAGGGCGTGACCCTCGACGTGCACTTTGGCGAAGCGATGGGCATCGTCGGGCCGAATGGCTCGGGCAAGTCGACGCTACTGAAATCGATTGCCGGACTCTTGACGCCGGCGAGCGGCGCAATTACCGTGCTGGGCGCGCCGCCGAAGAAGATCCCGGCTGGATCGCTCGCGTACGTGCCGCAGATCGAGGCGGCGGATTGGTCCTTCCCCGCGACGGTCTGGGACGTCGTCGCGATGGGGCGCTTTCCGCGGTTGCACTTTTGGCAGCACTTCGGCGAGCAGGACCGCAGCGCGGTCGAAGCCGCGCTCCGTGCCGTGAATATGTACAACCTGCGCGCGCGGCACATCGGCGAACTCTCGGGCGGACAGCAGCAGCGCGTTTTTGTCGCGCGCGCGATTGCGCAGCGTCCGCAGCTGCTCTTGCTCGACGAGCCGACGACCGGTGTCGACGCGGAAACCGAAGAAGCCTTGCGCAGAGTCGTCCGCTCGCTCGTCGACGACGGCATGCCGGTGCTGATGACCACGCACGATCTCGATCGCGTGGACGAATGGTTCGACCGGTTGCTGGTGCTGGATCGGCGCGTGCTCGCAATCGGGAAGCCCGACGAGGTGGCCGAATCGGGCGCGTATGCCTCGATTCGAGAACACACGCACACGCACGGCCACGCGCGGAGCGCCTGATGAACCCACTGCTCGTGCCCTTTGAGTACGCGTTCATGCAGCGCGCCTTCGTCGCGGCAATCGCCGTTGGGCTGCTCTGCTCGGTGATGGGGACGTACGTCGTACTTCGCAAGCTCTCGTTCATCGGCGACGGCATCGCGCACGCCTCGTTTGCGGGCATCGTGATCGCGTACATCCGCGGGCTCGATTACTACGTCGGCGCCGCAATCGTCGCGGTGCTTACGGCGCTCGGGATCGGCTTCGTCCACCGTCGCGGAAACATCTCGCTCGACACGACGATCGGAGTGCTCTTTACCGGCGCATTTGCACTCGGGGTCTTTTTGATGAGCCGATTGAAAAACTATGCGGTTGACCTGCAGAGCTTTCTCTTCGGCGACATCCTCAGCGTCAGCTCGAAGGATCTGCTCTTCATCGGTATTTTGAGTTTGCTGATTGCACTGACCGTCGTCGTGCTCTTCCGTGGGCTGCTCTATACTACGTTCGATCCGGTCGTCGCACAGGCGAGCGGCCTACACGTCGAGACGATCGAGTACGTTCTGCTCGTAATGCTTGCGCTCACGATCATCGTCGCGCTGCAATCAGTCGGCATCATTCTGGTCGCGGCACTGCTCGTGACCCCGGCGGCTGCGGCCTATCAACTCACTAAGCGCTTCACGCCGATGATGGTGCTCGCCGTGGTGCTCGGCATCGCGAGCACCGTCGGTGGGCTCTATCTTTCCTATTTTCTGCGCAGTTCGAGCGGTGCGACGATCGTGTTGCTCGCAACCATGCTGTTTTTTTCGGCGATCGGCGTCAAACACCTCAAATCATTCCGGTCCGCGTAGCACGCGCCAGCGTTCGTCGCCCTCCGTTTCCAGGAACCCCGCCTGCGCGAGGGCGTCGAGCACTTCGTGTAGTGCTGCACGCTCGTTCTTGTTCGGCATGCCGGCCCAGCGCATCGCCGCGTCGTTGAGCTGGATCGTGGTCGCAGGAACGAGCAATTCGCGTAGAAAGGATTCGGGAAGTTTGACGCGTTCCATCCGGCGTCGTAGCGGTTCGAGCGCTGCTGCGAAGCTACTCATCGTCGTTCTTCCTTTGGCGGTGTGACGAACGACGCCATCGCGCGGTCGGCGAGCGCGGGCAGCCATTCGCCGAATACGGTTGTCGCGGTCTGCCATGGCACCGCGTTGACGCGTGCGGCGCGCCGTTCGATTCCGCGCAAGACCGCGGTGGCGACGCCATCGGGCGTCGCGTGCCACCATGCCGGCCGTTCTTCCATCCCGGACGCATGCGAGAACTCCGTGTCGACGACACCGGGATCGACGTAGGTGACAAAGACGCCGCGAGCACGAAGTTCGCGCCGCAATTGGATCGCAGCCGCGCGAATAGCGGCTTTTGCGGGGGCGTACGCACCGTAACCGGGCGCCGGAACGCGCGCGAGTCCCGAACCGAAGAAGACGAAACCGCCGCTGACGTTCTCCACGTAGGGCAGCGCGGCTCGCGCGATGCGAAGCGGGGCCGCGACGTGCAATTGCCACTGCCGTTCGATTTGCGCATCGCTCTCGTCAAGCAAGGTCGACGCGTGCGCAGCGCCGGCGTTGTTCACCACAACGTCGATCCGGCCAAACGCGTGCAATGCGCGGTCGACGATCGCCTGCGGCGTCAGCGACGCGAGCACGTCGGCCACCAAGGTCTCGCAGTGGCATTCGTCTGCCAGTGCGCCGAGTCGATCGGCGCGCCGGGCAACGGCGAGCACGCTCCACCCGCTGGTTGCCGCACGACGCGCGAGCGCCGCCCCGATGCCGGAACTAGCTCCGGTAACGACGATAGAGCGCATCGATAGCTCCGGGAAGCTGGGCATAAAATTCGGATTCCTGCGCGATCGGTGGCGGTGCGGGCAGTACGTCGTGTTGCTGTTGCGCAAACCGGGCGAGCGTGCGCGCAACCGGCCGTTCGCTACCGTCCGCACGGATCATGCCGAAGTACCGTTCGTGTTGCGCCTCGTCGCATGGCGGCACGTCGTAGAGCGCGCGAACATAATCCGACCAGCACCACCACATTGCGCCGATCGTACCGATCGCGTGCAGCCGTTCGAGAACCTTCTGCGCGTACGTGCACATCTCGTCATCATCGAGACAGGCGAACGCTCCGGAAACGCGCGCGCCCGGCGGGCACGCGGGATTTCCGAATTCACTGAAAAGCAGCGGCTTGCCGGTAAACGATTGCATGAGCTGCGCATAAAACGGCACGACACCGGTATCGAGGCGCCCGCGCGAGAAGGTCGCGTAGACCGAATAGCCGTGCATCGTTGCAAGCGTCCACGGCGCGGCGAGGGTCGACGGGCGCAAGTGCCGGTCGCGCTCGACGTCTTCACCGTGCGTGCCGCCGGTCACCGCGCCGTGCGAGGTCTCGGACAAAGCGAGCGTCAGGCGCGCACTCCATTGCGCGGCGTGTTCCGGGGTCTGCGGTTCGCGCAGATTGGAGAATTCATTGCCCAAGTCCCACCCATAGAGGGCCGGGTGCTCGCGTACGCGCTCGCCGACCGCTCGCGCAAAAAGCTCTTGCGCATCGAGTAGCGCCGGATCGTGATAGAAGTCGCCGATACCGTACGGCGAGAGCGTGCCGTGGGAGACGGTACGAAAGCGTCCGTGCGGCGTGCTCGGGTCGAGCGACCAAGCCGGTAGCCAGTTGACCCCGCTCATATGGCCGCAGAACAGTGTCGGCATTGCGCGTAGGCGCGCATCGGCAATGGTTTGCATAACGGCATCGAAGTGCCGCAACATCGTCGGGTCCATGCGATCCGGCGCCGGCTGGAAATCGTCCCACCGCAGAAAGAAACGCACGAGCTCCAGACCATAGCCTTTGATGCGCGCCATGTCCTCGCGTATCTCGCCGAGGTCGAAGCGCTCCCACATGTACATCGCGCTGCGACGTGGCCAGTAGTTGACGCCAAGCAAAAACGTCGACATTTATTGTAGGTTGTCCCACGCGACGACTCGAAGCGCCTGCAACGTGACGCAAGCAACGCAAGCCCTGGTTGGCATCATCATGGGAAGCAAATCCGACTGGGAGACGCTACTGCCGGCACGCGAGACGCTCGAGGAACTGCAGATCCCGTGCGAGATGCGCGTCGTTTCGGCGCACCGTATGCCCGACGAGATGTTCGAATACGCGGAGAGCGCGCGGGCACGTGGCTTGCAGGCAATTATCGCGGGTGCCGGCGGTGCCGCGCACCTGCCCGGCATGGTGGCGTCGAAGACGCTCGTCCCGGTGATCGGCGTGCCGATTCAATCCAGGGCGCTCAGCGGCGTCGATTCGCTGCTGTCGATCGTGCAGATGCCGCCGGGCGTCCCGGTCGCGACGATGGCAATCAATGGGGCCATCAATGCCGCGCTGCTCGCGGCGCGCATCGTTGCGTTGCACGATGAAACGGTTGCTGCCTTGCTCGGCGCCTACGTAAAGCGCATGCACGACGCGGCTGCATCCAGCACCCCGTGATCCGCACGATCGGTGTTATCGGCGGCGGCCAACTCGGACGCATGTTCGCGCTCGAAGCCAAGCGCATGGGCTTCGATGTCGTCACGCTCGACCCGCAGGAGCACTCGCCGTGCGGGCAAGTCGCCGACGAACAGATCGTCGCAGCCTACGACGATATGGCGGCGATCGAGCGCCTCGGTGAACGCTGCGACGTCGTAACCTACGAATTCGAGAACATCCCGATCAAAGCCGTGCAATATCTGGAGGAACACGGATTCCGCGTTACTCCGTCGAGCGACGTGCTGCGTATCACGCAGGATCGTCTGCTCGAGAAGCGCTTCGTGCGCTCGTGCGGCATCGCGACCGCCGATTTTGCGGAGATCAATCGCCTGGACGATTTTTCGGAAGCGGGAATGTCGATTGGCTTTCCCGCGATTTTAAAGACGGTGCGCGGCGGCTACGACGGCAAGGGCCAGTGGCGTGTCCGGTCGCTCGATGAAACGCGCGTGGCCTTCGCGGCGGCCAAGGGTGCGCAGTTGATCTACGAGAAAGTCGTGCCGTTCGTTCGCGAGCTCAGCGTGGTCGCGACGCGTGCCGCGGATGATAGCGTCGTGGTCTATCCCGTCGGCGAAAACACCCACGACCGCGGCATTCTCGCGATGACGGTCGCCCCGGCGCGCATCAGCGATAACGCGCGCCTGCGCGCGCGCACCATCGCCATCACGATCGGCAAGAAGCTCGGGATCGTCGGCACCTATTGCGTCGAGCTGTTCTTAATCGCGAGCGGCGAACTCCTCGTCAACGAAATTGCGCCCCGCCCGCACAACAGTGGGCATTACACGATCGACGTGACGCAGTGCTCGCAGTTCGAGCAGCAGGTGCGGGCCGTTTGCGAGCTTCCGCTGGCCGAGCCGAAGATGGAGAGCAACGCGATCATGATGAACATCCTCGGCGCCGGTAAGGGCGATCACCTCACCGGTGAGGCGGAGCTGCTCTCGGATCCGTCGATCATCCTGCATATGTACGGCAAGCATCACGCCGTCGATCGCCGCAAGATGGGGCACTTCACGATGTTGGTCGAGGGCGCCGTTGACGAGCCGGCCATCGCGCGCGCGAAAGCCGCCCACGCGAAGCTTGGCTGGGACTAAGCCGTCGCTGCCTTGCGCAACCCGTTCAAACGGAAGGCCACACCGAGCTGCATGATGCCGAAGAGAATGGCGTAGATCCCGATCGTCCAGGCGATAGCGATCGCACCCGCGTCAATATCGCGAAACACCAAAATTCCGAAAATGATCGAAACGACGCCTGCGAGTATGTACAACCATTCATTGTTGATTACATCGCGGAGCTGGAACCCGGCGATGATCTCAATGACGCCGGTGATGATCGCCCAGATCGCGACGGCGTAGACGAGGACGGCGGTGCTAAACACCGGTTGCGTCCAAATAACGAACGCCACGACCAATCCGAGAATGCCTTCCAGCAGCAGCGCCCACCAGCGCGTGCCGGCGATGCCCGTGAATGCCGCCGCCAGTGCGAAGATGCCGTCGACAAAGGCGTACGCCCCGAAAAGTATCGCCAGTGCTATCAGTGCGGACCCGGGATACGCTAGGGCGATTATGCCGAAGATGACGCCCGCGAGGCCGCGGATGAGGAAGATCCACCACCGGCTCGCAAGTGCTTGTACCATTGCAACTACCTCCGAGATGCCATCTTCCCATTAGCCTAGCCTGCGGAGGTCGGCTGAGCTTATCCCAAAAGCGAACGCGGCTTCTCCGGGATGTCGGTGTAGGCCATCGGGCGGTCCCACCAGTCGTGCGCGCGCCAGCGCAGTTGCTCCGCGGTCGGAGCCGCCGGCACTTTCTGCGCAAGCGCGAGCCGGTACGCGTCGAGATAGCGATCGATCATCCGATCGATCGTAAATTCGCGCTCGATGCGTTCGCGGCAAGCACGGCGGTCGAGCGACGCGAGCCGCGGTACCTTAGCGACCGCATCGTCAACGCTTGCGCAGACGAACCCCGTGACGCCGTCGACGACGATTTCGGGGACCGAACCCATCGCCGCACCGAGCACGGGCGTGCCGCACGCCATCGCCTCGACCATGGTCAGCCCGAAACGCTCGGGGCGCGTCGTCATGTGCACGAGTGCAAGGGCGTTGCCGAGTAATGCGTCGCGCGCTTCGCGTTCGACCGGACCGAGAAATTGTACGCGATCGCCGTCGATATGCGGCGCGACGTGGTCGCGGAAGTACGCTTCGTCGTGCGGAATCGCGGCCATCTTCAGGCGCACACCCGCGCGTCTGGCAATTTCGATCGCGAGGTGCGTGCCCTTCTCGGGATGGAAGCGGCCGAGGAAAACGAGATAGTCACCGGGCCGATCGCGGAAGGTGAAATCGTTCGGGTCGATGCCGTTGTGTACGGTCGAAAGATAGGCGAGGCCGGGATCGCGATCCGCATCGCTGATCGAGCAGAAGAAGCTGCGCGATGCGCAGGCATAGTACGCCGCGAGAATCTGCGGCGATGAAAACCCGTGCACGGTTGTTACAAGCGGCGGTGCGCTGCTTGTAAGCGCGTAGGTCATCGGCTTCCAGTCGAGATTGTTATGCACGAGATCGAATTCGCCGGCCCGGCGGAAGAGCTCAGCGATGTGCAACGCGGTGAAAAGTTCGCCATCGAGCGCGGGATCTTCGTTGAGACCAACGGGAACCACCGAGGCGAGTTTGCCGGAAAAATGCGAATTGCCCGTCGCAAACAGCGTGACGTCGAGCCCGCGAGCACGCATGCCCTCGGCAATGTTGTAGGCGATCTGCTCCCATGGACCGTAGCCGGGCGGCGGCGCCGGCCAGGCGATCGGCGCTAGGACGGCGAGACGCACGTTCCCGCTTTGATTACAACTTGTGGTTCGCGCAGCGCGCGAATATCTTCATGTATATCGCGTGCGAAGAGCACGGCGTCGGCCGGCTCGCCCGGCGCGAGCACGCCGCGATGCAGTCCGATCAGTTCGGCGGCGGTGCTTGTCGCAGCATGAAGCGCCTGCTGCGGCGTCATACCTAGCAATTGATGCATCAACTCGACTTCGCGCGCATAGTTGTCGTGGTCGTTGAACGGCGTCCCCGCGTCGGAGCCGCCTGCAATCTTCACGCCGGCTTCGTACGCGCGGCGGATGTTGCGCAGCATCGCCTCGTTGACTTGTTCGGCCTTCTGCACGACAAACGCGGGCTGGCCGCCATCGTGGATGTGTTCGAGAATGCACGTCGGAGCCGCGAGCGTTGGTACGAGATAGACGTCGCGCGCTTTGAAGAGTTCGAGCGCTTCGTCGTCGAGCATGTGGCCGTGCTCGATCGAGTCGATGCCTGCGCGCAGCGCATTCTTGATGCCCTCGGTTCCGATCGCATGTGCGCCCACGCGCAGCCCATGCCGGTGCGCTTCCGAAATCGCCGCTTCCAGCTCTTCGGGCAGCAGCTGCGCGTTGCCCGGAACGGCGCCTTTGGTCAGCACGCCGCCGGTTGCGATCATCTTGATGCAGTCGGCCCCGGCGGAAAGTTCCTCGCGAACGGCCTTGCGCGCATCCCACGGACCGTCGACTTGGCGGCCAATAAACCATCCGTGGCCACCCGTCATGCAGAGCGCGCGCCCCGCCGCGCGCATGCGCGGGCCGGGAATGGTACCCGCGT
>DATJOM010000076.1:0-15551 GCA_035507095.1 Candidatus Acidiferrum sp. | reverse complement strand
CTCTCGCGCAGCGTCAGCGGCGAACTCGTCACGCTTGCCGGTGCGCGATGCGAGAAGCGTGCGAGTACGACGTGCGCGATCTGCGGATCGAAATATGCGCCACCCTCGCTTGCGATGCGCACCGCATCGACGAGCGTCGAGACCGGGGACGATTTCAAGCAATACGCGTCCGCACCGGCGGCGAGGGCAGCCAGTACTTCGTCTTCGAGGTCGATCATCGTCATGATTACGACATGGGTGCGCGGCGAGTCGGTACGGATTTTTTGCGTGAGCGTGATTCCGTCCATTCCGGGCAAGCCGAGATCCACGACCGCGACATCGGGCCGGGTGGTAACGACGAGTTCGTACCCGCTCACGCCGTCGGCGGCTTCGCCGACCACGGCGAACTCCGCCTCGAGCGCGGTCTTCATGCCGGCGCGGGTCAGCGCGTGATCTTCGGCGATCACGACGCGCGTACGCTCGTTCACTTCGATTCCTTTCCGGCCAGCGGAAGTTCAATGAAGAACCGGCTGCCGCGCGGATCGCGCGGTTCGTACCCCGCATGGCCGCCATACTTTTCCGCGATGCGACGCACGATATACAAACCGAGTCCGGTGCCGCCTCCCGAGCGCACACCGCCAAACCGCTGGAAGAGCGCTGGACGACGATCCACTGCAACGCCGTAGCCGTCATCGACAACACTGATCTTGAGCGAGCCGTTGCGCGAAACGGTCTCCACGCGCACGTTGCCATCGCTCGGCGTTGCCTCGATTGCGTTTGCGACGAGATTCGTCACGGCACGGCCGATCTCGTCTTCATCGGCCTCTACCGAAAGGCCCGCGGCGATTGGCTCTACATCGAGATGCACGCCCTTTGCGCGCGCGACCGGTAGCAGCTCCGCAGTTACGCGCTCGATCAGCGGCGCGATCTCCTCGCGGCGCATGCGGTGCGAATCTTCGCCCGACTCGTAGCGCGCAACCAGCAAAAGGGTCTCCACCAAGCGACGCAGACTTGCCATCGAGCTGCGCGTCGTCTCGAGAATCTGCCGGTAGCGCTCGGGCAACTCGCCGTAGGCGCCGTCAAGCGCCTGATCCATTGTCACGTCGGCGGCAACGAGCGGCGTACGCAAATCGTGCGCGAGCGCGTAGACGATGTCGCGGATAATCTCGCTGCGATTCTGCAGCTCGCCGCGACCGCGCAAGATCTCTTCGTTTTGCTCCGCGAGCCGAATGAAGAGCCGCGCTTGCTGCAACGCAACCGCGAGGTTGTCGGCAAAGTCCTGTACGGCATCTTGCTCGTCGGGCGTCGGCGTACGCTGGCCCCAGCCGATGATAAGCGCCACCGTGCCGTTGTCGAGCTCGGTCGTCGCGACGGTAACGGATTCTTGCAATAAGCCCGCGAGCGGATCGTTGGCGCCCACAGTGACGATGCGCTCGCGTGACCGCGCGCTCTCGATGAGCGAGCCCAACTCGAGTGCGAGCGGCTGGCGTTTGAGCGTCACCTCGTTGCTCTCAGCCTCGTACTGATCGGGGACGTCGAGCGATGACGCGCGCGATACCAGTAGTACGCGGTTTGCCATCGTTACGCGCTGCGCTTCACGTACGGCGTTGCGCATGACGATCTCCATGTTCAAACTCGCACGCACCTGCTCCATCGCACGGCGCAGCGCACGTTCGCGCACGAGCCGGCGCTCGCGTTCGCCGCTCTCACCGGCCCGGCGTGCGCTGTCTTGCGTGCGCAATGTGAGGACGCCCACCACGATAAAGCTCGCCGCTAAGAGCAGGCGGTCACCGATAGCGATCGCGTCCCAATGACGTCCGGCTTGCACGCCGTTGATGTAGCCCGCGATCACATTTGCTATTTCGGCGAGAACAACGAGACGTACGGTTAGCGAGGGACGCAGCGCAAGCGACGACAGCGCGATTGGCCCGTTGAACAAGATCGCCGCAATAAAAAGCTGCGGCGTGACGAGGTCGATGAGCCACGCAACCAGCAAGAGCGCATAGCATAGTGCTGCCATCTGCAGTGGCGCTTCGCGCAGCGGGGACTCGGTTCATTTTGAAGAAGCCGCCGGGGAACATGGAGCAGTCCGCCGATGAACGCGAAGCCGCCCGCCGCCGCTCCGCGGAGGCGCTTTTGCGGGAGTTTGGCGAACGTGCGCGTCTCGTCGTCTACATTGCCGCGGCGCCCGGCGCCGGAAAGACGCGCCGGCTGCTGACCGACGCACGCCGCTTCCAAGCCGCGGGACGCCGTGTTGCGATCGGCTGGATCGAAACGAAAGGACGTCCCGACCTCGAGCGTCTTACCGAAGGCCTGCCGCGCATTCCGCCACGCGAAGTTACGATCGGCACGAATCGCTTTGATGAATTCGACCTCGATGCCGCGCTCGCCGCGCATCCGGACGTGCTCATTTTAGACGAGCTTGCGCACGACAATCTAGGAAATACGCGCAACAGCAAACGCTGGCAGGATGCACTCGACCTGCGCGATGCCGGCATCACGGTACTTGGCGCATTTAATATCGCCCATCTCGAGACCGTTTCCGTTACGGCTGAGCGCCTGATCGGCTATCCGGTACGCGAAATTATTCCACTCTCGTTTCTTAAGAGCGCTGACGAAGTGATCGCGCTCGACGCATCGCCGGAGATTCTGCGCGAGCGCCTGCAAAAAGGCTTGATCGTGCGCGACGGCGACATTGCGCGTGCCGAGAGCGGACTGTACAAGGAATCGACCTTGACGATGCTGCGTGAACTGCTCTTACGCACGATCGACGATTTGACGATTCCAACGGTCTCGGCGGCGACCACGTCCAGTGCCGTCACGCTCGTTCCCCCGGGCATCGATTGCGAGAAATTCGTGCTGCGCTGCGCACCGCTCGCTGCGGCCCTCGATCTCGCACTGCAGATTATACCAGATCCGCGGTGCGACCCAGATGAAATCGCGCGCGCCGCGGCTGCAACGAATGCGGAGGTCTTACCCCCGCAGCTTGCAGACGACGTCGATTTTACCGATTATCGCGCCTCGATGGTGATCTTTTCGCGCGGCAAACTCAGTGCGCGTCTCGTCAACATGCCGGTCGAGCGCGATGTTGCCATACTCGACACCGAGCAAACCTACATCGAGCAATCGGCGCTCACCACACCGCTCTCCGGCGTGCTTGGCGACCGCATGCGCGTCGGTTACGGCAAGTTGATGGTTTATCTCGGCGCGGCCGCCGGCGCAGGCAAGACCTATGCCATGCTCGATCGCGGTAATCAGTTAAGAGACGAAGGCGTCGACGTCGTGATCGGTTACGTCGAGACACACAAGCGGGCTGAGACTGAGGCTATGATCGGCGACCTGCCGATCATTCCGCGCAAGACGATCTCGGTCGACGGCATCACCTACACCGAGATGGATCGCGACGCAGTGCTGGCGCGCCACCCACAGGTCGTGCTCGTCGACGAACTCGCACACACCAACGCGCCCGGTTCGGTTGCACCGAAACGCTTCCTCGACGTGCTCGCCTTTCTGCGCGCAGGAATCAACGTGATCACGACGCTGAACATCCAGCACCTCGAAGCCTTGAGCGACGCCGTCTACCGTCTCACCAGCACGCTCGTACGCGAAACGCTGCCCGACGGCATCTTGCCGCTCGCCGACGAGGTGATTCTCATCGACGTCTCGCCGGAAACGCTGCGCGAACGCTTGCGCGCCGGCAAGATCTATCCGCGCGAACGCATCGAACCTGCGCTGGCGAATTTCTTTCGCACCGAGAATCTTGCGGCGCTGCGCGAGCTCGCGGTTCGCGAAGCGCTCCGCGCGGAGACGCGCGAACGCATAGCCGCGCCCTTCGACCGCATCCTGCTCTCGATCCTGGCACGCCGTGACGATCTGCTCTTGCTGCGCAAGGCCTACCGCATGGCCGCGCGCCTCGAGGTCGACTTCGCGGTCGCGCACATCGCGGAGCGGCGCGAGCGCGTCGACGAAGCGCTGTGTGCGGAGTTCGCCCAGGGCGCGCGCGTGCTCAACGTCGATTGGATCGACGAGCGCAACGTCGAGGACTCTGCAAAACGCCTGCTGCAAATCGCGCGTTCGCGGGCCCAAACCGACATCGCGGTCGGTGGCACGCACCGCACGCCCCGGTGGCCCGCACGCAACTCCTTCGCGCGACGGCTGCTCGATGCCGGTGCGCGCGAATTACTTGTACTCGCCCGACCGAAGGCAGTTGCTATCGCCGAAGACGCCGACGCTTAGACCTTCATATCATCGAGCGCGATGTTGAGTTGCATCACGTTGACGCGCGGTTCGCCGAGGAAGCCAAACATGCGCGGAGCGATGGTGCGCGCGATCAATGCGTTGATGCGCTCGACCGGCACGGCGCGCGCCCTGGCGACGCGCGGCGCCTGGTAGTATGCGCCCTCCGGGCTGATATCGGGATCGATACCGCTCGCGCTCGAGGTTACGAGATCCATCGGCACCGGGATCGTCGCTTCAGGATTTTCTTTTTTGAGCGCAGCGATCGTCGCGCGCGTCGCATCGATCAGCTTCTTGGATGTCGGGCCCAAGTTTGTCGCCCCGGTATTGGTAGGGTCGTAGCCTTTGCCCGCAGCCGACGGCCGGCCGTGAAAGTACTGCGGCTTCGTCCAGAGCTGACCGACGATCGCCGAACCAACCGGCTTGCCGTTCATGTAGACGATTTCGCCGTTGGCTTGCCACGGAAAGAGCACTTGCGCGATGCCTGTTACGACCAGCGGATAGATCAGACCGAACGCAATGACCGTGACTATGGTGAAGAGCACCGAGGTGCCCAGGTGCTTAAGCGTGTTATCTTTGATCTGCTGTGCTTTTGCCATGATATTCCTTATGTCAGATGCAGCGCGGCCAAGATCATGTCGACGAGCTTGATGCCGATAAACGGCACGATGATGCCACCGACGCCATAGACCAGCACGTTCGTGCGAAGGACCAGGTTCGCGCCGAGCGGCCGGTAGGCCACCCCGCGAAGTGCAAGCGGTATCAGCGCGACAATGATCAACGCGTTGAAGATCACCGCGGAGAGAATCGCGCTCTGCGGCGTCGAGAGACGCATGACGTTGAGCGCATTCATCGCCGGATACGCGGTGGCAAACATCGCCGGAAGAATCGCGAAATACTTCGCAACGTCATTCGCAATCGAGAACGTGGTCAATGCGCCGCGCGTCATCAGCAGTTGCTTGCCGATCTCGACCACTTCGATAAGCTTCGTTGGATCGGAGTCGAGGTCGACCATGTTGGCGGCCTCTTTGGCCGCCTGTGTACCCGAATTCATCGCTACGCCGACATCGGCTTGCGCAAGTGCGGGTGCGTCGTTAGTGCCGTCGCCGGTCATCGCGACCAGACGCCCCGACGTCTGCTCACGCTTGATCAGATCCATCTTCGTTTCGGGCGTTGCCTCAGCCAGGAAATCGTCCACGCCGGCTTCGCCCGCGATTGCCGCGGCCGTCAGCGGGTTGTCCCCCGTGATCATCACGGTACGAATGCCCATTGCACGCAATCGATCGAAGCGCGTCTTCATGTTCGGCTTCAGAATATCTTTAAGGTAGATTACGCCGAGAATTTGCGCGTTGCGCGCAATCAACAGCGGCGTGCCCCCCGCACGCGCAATCCGCTCTACCACCGCCGCAAGGCCTTCGACGGGTTTGCCACCCTGGTCGCGCACCCACGTGGTTACGGCATCGGGCGCACCCTTGCGCAGCTTCGTGCCATCGGGCAAGTCGACGCCGCTCATGCGCGTGTACGCACTAAACGGCACGAACGCCACGCCGGATGGTTCGGGATCATTGATGCCTTGCGACTGCGCAAGCGTGACGATCGAACGGCCTTCCGGCGTCTCGTCGGGCAGTGAGGTCAGATAGGCCGCGCGCACGGCGTCCGCAGCAAACACGCCTTCGGCAGGAATGACTTCGGTTGCCTGGCGGTTGCCGAGCGTGATCGTGCCCGTCTTATCGAGCAGCAGCGTGCCGACATCGCCGGCAGCCTCGACGGCGCGGCCGCTCATCGCAAGCACGTTGCGTTGCATGACGCGGTCCATGCCGGCGATGCCGATCGCGGAGAGCAGGCCGCCGATCGTCGTCGGAATGAGACACACGAGCAGCGCGATCAGCACCGTCACCGATTGAGGCTGCCCGGCATATACCGAGTATGGCGAAAGCGTCGCAACGGCAATCAGGAAGATGATCGTAAGTCCGGCGAGCAAGATCGAAAGCGCGATCTCGTTGGGCGTCTTCTGCCGCGATGCGCCTTCGACGAGACCGATCATACGATCGAGAAACGTTTCGCCCGGATTTGCCGTAATCCGAACGTCGACCTGATCCGAGATCACCCGCGTGCCGCCGGTAACCGCGCTGCGATCGCCGCCGGCTTCGCGGACGACCGGTGCCGATTCGCCGGTAATCGCCGACTCATCGACCATCGCGGCGCCGTGGATTACGTCACCATCGCCGGGGATGAGATCGCCGGCAGCGACGCGCACGACATCGCCTTTGCGCAGATTACTCGACGGAACCGTTTCCGTTTCGCCTGCGACCACCAGTTTGGCCAGCGTCTCCGTCCGCGTCTTGCGCAAGGCATCGGCCTGTGCTTTGCCGCGCCCCTCGGCGACGGCTTCCGCGAAGTTCGCGAAGAGCACGGTGAACCACAGCCAAATCGAGATGGCGAAGTCGAATCCGGCCGGCCCATGCGAGCCAAGATCCCGAACGAAGAAGATCAACGTGACAAGCGCGCCGACTTCGCACACGAACATCACCGGGTTACGCGCTTGCCACCGCGGGTCGAGCTTCTTGAACGAATCGACAAGCGCGCGACCGAGAATCTCGCGGTCGAAGAGCGAGCGCGCTTTGGGGCGGCGCTCCAGCCGTCTTTGCGAAAGCATGACTTAGAACGTCTTTCCTTGCAGCATGTACAGTTGTTCGACGATCGGTCCGAGGGCATCGGCGGGGAAGAACGTCAAGGCACCGACGATCACGATGGTGCCGATCAACAGCGCGATGAAAATCGGCGAGTGCGTCTCGAAGGTGCCGGGCCCGGCGGCGACGGCCCGCTTCCCCGCGAGCGTTCCTGCGAGCGCGAGCGCGGGGATGAACATGCCGATGCGCCCGAAGAGCATCGCGACGCTCCCAAGCAGGTTGTAGAACACGTTAGGACCGATGCCGGCGAAGGCCGAACCGTTGTTGCCGACCATCGAGGTGAACGCGTAGAGAATCTCCGAGAACCCGTGCGGGCCGTTATTTCCCAGCGTGGCGAGTCCGACCGGCGTAACCGCCGCAATTCCGGCCGGCACGAGTACGAAAACCGGCGGAATCAGGAAGAACAAAATCGCGAGCTGCACTTCCTTGCGCTCGATCTTCTTCCCAAGATATTCAGGGGTGCGACCGACCATGAGACCGGCGATAAAGACCGTGAGCACGATCATCATCAGCATGCCGTACATGCCGCTGCCGACGCCGCCGAAGATGATCTCTCCGAGCTGAATGTCGACGAGCGGAACCAAGCCGCCGAGCGCGGTGAAGGAATCGTGCATCGAATTGACCGCGCCGCACGACGTTACCGTCGTCATCGTCGCGAAAAGCGCCGATGCGGCGACCCCGAACCGGACCTCTTTGCCTTCCATATTGCCGCCGGCGACGCCGAGGCTATGCACGATCGGATTACCCGCCGCCTCGCTGGCATAGCAGACGGTAAACATCGCAAGGAAGATGATCGACATCGTAGCCAGGATCGCCCAGCCCTGCCGCGTGTCTTTGACCATGCGCCCGAACGTGTACGTCAGCGCTGCGCCGATCAGGAAAATCGCGAAGAGCTCCAAGAGATTGCTCAGCGGCGTCGGATTCTCGTTCGGCGAGGCGGAGTTCGCGTTCACGAAGCCACCGCCGTTGGTTCCCATCTCCTTGATCCACTCTTGCGAGGCCATGGGACCCTGCGTAATCGTCTGCTTGAAGCCCTCGATCGACACCACGTTGGTATACGAGTGAAAGTTCTGCGGAACGCCCTGCCAAACGAGGAGCAGCGAGCCAACGATGCAGATCGGCAAAAAGACATAGAGCAAGCACCGGGTCAGATCGACCCAGAAGCTCCCAAGCGTGCTGAGTGTCGTGCGCGCGATGCCGCGGAACAGCGCGATCGCCAAGCAAATGCCGAGCCCGGCCGAGACCCAGTTGTGCCAGGCAAGACCGACCATCTGGGAGAGATAGCTCATCGTGCTCTCGCCCGAGTAGAACTGCCAGTTCGTGTTCGTGAGGAAGCTTACGGCCGTGTTCCAGGCGAGATCGGGCGCAAGATTGCTGAAGCCCTGCGGATTGAGCGGAAGCCAAGCCTGCGTGCGCAGCAGGACGTAAAGAAAGACCAACCCGACGACGTGAAATCCCAACACGGCAAAGAGGTACGTGTACCACTTCATTTCCTGTTGCGGGTCGATGCGACAGATCTTGTAGACCAGATTCTCGACCGGCGCGAGTACCGGCGAGAGCAGCGTGCGCTCACCGCCGAATACCCGGGCCATGTAGCCGCCGAGCGGCTTGACGCAAAGGATGACCAGCCCGAAGATGACGAGCGCTTCAATCCAACCGATGACCGTCATTTACAGTACCTCAAGCCACTCGACATAGCGATCGAACAGCACAAAGAGCACGACGCCGAGAACGATGATTCCTATTTCGAGCAACATAATGAACTCCTAAAATTTTTCCGGGCGTAGCATCGCGTAGGTGAGATAGACCAGCCCAGCGATGGTCAGGATAAGGCCGATGATATCGTCGAATTGCATTAGAACTGCACTCCCATCTCGAGGAGATAACGCGATTGATTGGTGAGCGAACCGCTGGGTCCGAATCCCGCGGTTGCGTCGAAAACAGTCACGAGCGAATACTCCGCCCGCAGGAAGAATGGTCCGGGATGATAGGCCGGCGTGATCGTCCACGTCGTCGCCCGGCTTCCAGGTCCATACCCGACAAGATCGGCATTCGGCGACGCGTCGCTCGTCGCACTGTGATTGGCAAATGATTCGAAACGTCCGCTCACGGAATAGATGCTGTTCCACGCATACTGCGCGAGGATCACGCCGCCGACCGCGCTTTCCGAATTCGTGTAGCCGAGCGCGGCAGAGGACGGCGACTGGATGTACAGCACGTACGGTTCCAGCGAAAGTTTGCCGAACGTCTGCGTGAGCATAAAATCGTATTCGCGCTTGTTCGCGATAGCGGCCGTGACATTCGGCGGCGTATTGGCTCCCGGAACGATGAACGCAAACGACCAGTTCGTGTTGGCGGTCGGGGCCCAGCCGGCGAGGCCTTCGACGGCGCGCCCGGTGCTGCCCGAGTAGTAGCCGTCGTCGTACTCGAGATCGCCCGAGATCTTTCCGTTCGCATACGCAACCCGCACGCCGCGGCTAAACGTCGGCTCGGCGGCCCACACGAGTCCGCGCTGAATGTCGTAGTTTTGAAAAGTGAAGCCGTTCTCTTGGCCGAGCAACGTCGCGAGCTGACCCGCGCTGACCGTCACGTTCCCATTCGGAACGTACGCGAGATCGTACGCCGGAACGAAGCCGTAGAGATAGGAGTTCGCGTGCTGCTGCGTCGTTGGGTTGATCGCCGTTCCGACGACCGGGAACGCGTAGGCGCCCACCGTCACGCTGCCCTGCAACTGCGTCGTGTTCTTTGAAAGCGTCAGGAGTGCATTGCTGACGTCGGTGCGGCTTGCAAGGTCGACGCCGTTGGGCGTATCCAACGCTCCGCTCGGATTCACGTTATTGGTGTGCTCCGAATATCCGGAAAATGCGCCATGCAGCGAGTAGGGCGGGGTTGGCGTCGGACTCGCCGTCGGCGTCGGGGTGGGCGTGGGACTGGTGGAGGGCGTGACGGCAACAAGCGCCGCCAAGATGAAGGCGTGGAACATCGCTGGTAGCGTAGCGCAGGAAGCGCGCGGCGCCCAGCCTCCGAACGGATAGTCCGAACGGACACCCTACACGCTCATCGCCGAACGCGTGCGACTCTTGCAACAACCCCCGTAATCGTAAGGCTCGAAGAAACGATCGTTGCCAGCGCTACGGCAAATGTCGCTGCAACGATGGCGTCGCGCTGCGGCACGCCGGGTGGAAGGGCGATCGCCAGCGCTAACGACAAGGCGCCGCGCATGCCGGCGATGCGAATGACGTCGAGCCATTCTCGCGGATAGCCGGCGGGCAGCAGCAAGGCCGAAACGGCGACGCGTGCGACGGCGACGCCGACGAGCGCGGCGATGACAAAGGCCGGATCGCGCAGCATGATTGCGATGTCGAGGGACGCGCCAACCAGGAAGAATACGAGCGCATTCGCGACCAGCGCACCGACGTCCCAGAAGCGATTCACATCTTCGGCGACGCGCAGGCTGATCCAATTGCGCTCGAACCAGCGCAGCGCGATCCCGCTCGCGATTGTTGCGAAGATGCCGGAGCACTGCACGTAGTCCGCCGCGAAGTAGGTGGCGTAGGCGCACACGATCGTGGCCGCGATCTGCAAGTTCGGCTCAGCACGATTGCGCAGCACTGTTGCGATGAGGAAAGCCGCGGCGATGCCGATCGCGATGCCGCCCGCCGCCCCGGCAACTGCGACGAGCGAGATGCGCGCCACGTCGAATGCGTTAACCGACGCGGATAACACGACCACGAGCGCCGCGCGGTAAAGTGCGACCGCTACGGCGTCGTTAAAAAGCGACTCACATTCGACGATCGTGCTGAGCAAAACCGGCACGCGTAGCCGCCGGAACACCGCGACGATCGCGATCGGGTCGGTCGCGGCGAGGATCGCGCCGGTCAGTAATCCTACACGAAGCGGTACCTGCACGACCGCCAGCGCGCCGGCGATGAGCAGCGCCGTCAGCACGACGCCCGGCACGGCCAGCGTCACAATCGCGCGCCAGCCACGGATCATCGCGCGATAGCGCAGGTTCCACGCCGCCTCGAAAAGCAGCGCCGGCAATAAGACGTAGAGCGTCGCGTGCCCAAAGGCGTAGGTCAGACGGCCGGGCTCGACGAGATCGTAGCCGATGCCGGCGAGTACCAGCACGGCGATTTGCCACAATTTCACGACCTAGACTAGAAGCTAGGCGGTGGCGCCAATTTCCTCCGGGGCCTCTTCGTGCAGCGTGAAGACCTTCTCCAGCGTGTCGTACTCGAAGAGTTCGGCGTAACGTCCCCAATCGACCGTCGTCGCGAATTGCCGCTGGACTTCCTCTTCAGGAAAATACTCGTCCCAGAGGTCGAGAAAGAAGTCCGCCGGCATCGAGCGGTTCTTGCGCATGCTCAGCGTCTTGACCATCGAGTTGAAGATCGGGACTCGCGCCATCAACTGCGCGCGGAAGACTTCCTTGCTGCGCAAAATCGTCGTCGTCGCGAAATCACGGCCCCTTGCGGTGAGCGAGACCTCACCTTCGGAAACCTTCGCAAAATCGAGCAGCGCCGCAGCCTCGAGCACCGAGAGCAGATCGTCGACGGTAACCGCAAGACCTTCAGCGAGCTCAGAGACATCCATGCCCGGCGTCTCTTCCTCTGCAAGCAGTTCGAGCAGACCGCTGACGCTGCCGACGCGCACATGTGGAAGTGCCTTTGAAAAAGGCGAACTCGGTTTGGTCTGCGCGCCCGGCGATGCGACCGCTGCGGTCCGTCCGACATCCGCTTCGGGATTGGTCATCACTTGGTAGAGATGATCCACGAGATCCTTGAAGCGCTCGTCGTTGCGATCGTGCGGCCGCGGCAGATCGATTTTCACCTCGCCGCGGATATGTCCGGGGTTCGAGCCGAGGACGATCACGCGGTCGGCGAGTATCACCGCCTCTTCGATGTTGTGCGTGACCAGTAGAATGCTCTGCGACGGGAAGTTGCCCGCGTTCCAAAGATCGTCGATCTCGCCGCGCAGGTTCTCGGCCGTGAGCACGTCGAGCGCGCTGAACGGCTCGTCCATGAACAATACCTTGGGCTCGACCGCGAGGGCGCGCGCGTAACCCACCCGTTGCTTCATACCGCCCGAGAGCTCTTTCGGGTAGGCCCCTTCGAACCCGTCGAGCCCGACCAGATCGATCACGCGCAGCGAGCGCCGCGCGCGGCTTGCGCGATTTACTCCGCGCGCCTCGAGTCCAAGCTCGACATTCTCGAGCACCGTTAGCCATGGCAAAAGCGCAAAACTCTGGAAGACCATCGACACGTCGCTATTGGCACCGCGCAGTATCGCTCCACTGCTCGTGATCGTCCCTTCGCTCGGCGGAATCAGCCCGGCCATCATGCGCAAGAGCGTGCTCTTGCCGCTACCACTGCGCCCCAATAGCGCGAGAACCTCGCCGCGCGCAATCTCAAGCGTGATACCCTCGACGGCGTTGAACTCGCCTTTGCCCCCGGGCAGCGGAAAGCGTTTCGTCACGTTGACGCACGTGATCAATGCGTTGCTCATAGTGCAAACCGTACTTTCGCATAGTCATAGAGCCGCCGCCACAGCAGGCGATTGACGATGACAACAAAGATGCTCATCACGACGATGCCCAGCGCCTCGCGCCCACCGTCTCCCTTTGCCGTCGCTTCGGTAATATAGGCACCGAGGCCGGCAGCGGTCAATGTCGTGTCGCCCCAGCTAACGACCTCCGAGACGATCGAGGCATTCCATGCGCCGCCGCTCGCGGTGATCGCGCCCGTCACCCACGAAGCGAACACGCCCGGAATGATCAAGCGCTTCCAGCGCAGCCAGCCGGTCACTTCGAGATCGGAGGTCATCTCGCGAAGTTCGGTCGGTATGCTCTGCGCGCCGGCGATTGTGTTGAAGAGCACGTACCACTGCGCACCAAGCGCCATCAACACGATGCAGCCCCAATTGATCGGGATGTGGTACGTTATGAACGCCAGCGTCGCGAACGGAAAGACGATGTTCGCGGGAAACGAGGCGAGAAATTGCACGACCGGTTGCAACGCGCGCGCCAGGCGCGGATGAAAACCGATCGCAACCCCGAGCGGCACCCAGACCAGTGTCGAGAACGCGATCAAAATGAACACGCGCAGCATCGTGAAAAGCCCGAGTGCCAACACGTGCGGAATGTCGGCTACGACCTTCATGCTGATCAGAAAGTAGACGATGTAGGCGATGATTGCGAGGATCGCGAGCGGGACGGCGACATTGTAGATGCGGTAGCCTAGCGTATCTTGCGATCCGCCGCGATGCGTTTTCGGGGCGGCCGTGATCCGCGAAAATGCGCGATTGAACAACTCGCCGGCCGGTGCCCATGCTCGCGCGAGCAGCGCCGGAAGATGGGCCGCGCGAATGACATCATAGACCCACGAGCTCGGCGGCACCGCCGCCGCACTCTGCTCGTAGCGAAAGCGGTCCGCCCACGCAACGACCGGCCGCCAGAACAGCTGATCGATCACAACGATGCAAACCGCAATGGTAGCCGAGGCCCAGATCAAGGCCGGGACATTTTTTGCGAGCACGGCCGCGGCGACGTACGAGCCAACACCGGGTAATGTGTAGTTCTGGTTGCCGACCGTAATCGCTTCACTCGCCGCGAGAAAGAACCAACTGCCGCCGAAGCTCATCATCCCATTCCAGACCATGCCCACCATGCCGGAGGGAATCTCGATCTTCGTGAAGCGCTCCCACGACGACAGCCCGTACATCGCCGCCGCCTCGTCGAGCTCCTTGGGAATCGAACGCAGCGACTGGTAGAACGAAAACGTCATGTTCCACGCCTGGGCGGTGAAGATCGCAAAGATCGATGCGAATTCGAGCCCGAGCAGACTACCCGGAAAGAGCGCGATGAAGCCCGTTACCGTTATCGTGAGAAAACCCAGCACGGGAACCGACTGCAAGACGTCGAGCAATGGAATCAACACGCGCTCCGCGCGCCGGCTGTGCGCCGCAGCATAGCCATAGGCAAACGTGAACAGCACCGACCAGATCAGTGCAACGAAAAGCCGCAGGACGGAGCGCGCCGCATAATATGGAAGGTCGCGAGGATCGAGGCTTACTTGTGGAACGAGGTGCTTTTGCGGCACGAACGCGACGGTCGTGCCCGAGCCGATACGCGCGAGCGCGATCAACAGCGCGAGCGCGCCCAAGATCACCACGAGGTCGGCCGGCCGTACCGGAAGACGCCGCAGTGCGTCGAGCGACGGATAGGTCGTGCGAATCACCTTGGACCTCGGTTAAGAAAGGTTAATGCGTATGCGTGAAGTTGCCGACGGCAACGTGCGTTCGACGGAGCGCATCGATGACCCGCCGCATTCCGAGCGGATTGCGCGCACGCCCGACGGCATCAAAATACCATTCGGGGTCGATGTTCAACGTGCGCGTTTGAATCATCGTGACCGGCGTTTCCGCGAGAAATGCGGTCATCGCGGCAACCTCTTCTTCATCATCAGTGACGCCGGGGTGGGTCAATAGATTCAAGCTGACACGTAAGCCGCGTCGAACGGCGATCCGTATCGATGCAAAAACATCGTCCAGGGTGTAACCGATTGGGCGGTAGTATGCGGCATATACCTGCGGGCGAAACGAATTGAGGCTGACCCGCACGGCCTCCAAGCCGGCGTCGATGCAGCGTTCGAGCGCGGAAGGCATGCTGCCGTTCGTATTGAGATTGACCGTCCCATTCGAGCGTGCACCGCGAATCCGCTCGATTGCGCCGGCGATGGCAATCGAGCGCAAAAGCGGCTCGCCCTCGCAGCCTTGCCCAAACGACACGATACCGTCCGGCACGCGTTCCAAATGATGTACGGCGATCCGCGCCAGTTCATCCGCCGCCGTCTCGTAGACGATGCGCGCTTGCGGCGATGGCAACCCCGCGTCGAGCTCTTGTTCCGAGATGCAGCCGATACAACGCGCGTTGCACTTCGGCGAGACGGGGAGCGCGGCTTCACCGCGCTCGAGAAACACGTTCTGCGCGGTGAAGCATCCGTACTCGCGCGAACACAGGGCAACCTGCGCGAGAACTTGATTGCCGGGATCCTCACGCAACCGTACGCCCAAGATCGCTTCCAGTTCACCTTCGGCAAAGACGCGCGGCTGCCAATCTTCGCTCTCGTCGGTTTTCATCGCCGCTACGTAGAGTTCGTCATTGACGACGCAGGCGTAGGTGTAGCCGAAGAGCGGCAACGTCGGAGCGTCCGCTTCGCGTTCGTACGCCGGAACAAGCAGCCGTGTGTAGCCCGCGGGTAAGATGACCGCCAGCGCATATTTGCCGCGCAGGGGCCCACGTCTGGTGAGCGCGCGCCGGCCCGGTAGAATCATCTGCACGGTCCCCGGTGGCGCGGGAATCAGTTCGTCGAGGTGTGCGTCGCGGATCACACCACCATCGGCGAGGGGCGTGTACGCGGGGTCGTAATAGATGCGCCCTGCGCGATCGCAGTACGCGAGTCCGATCATAGATTATATCTGCGTGTCGAAAACGTGGACCGCGGGGCCGGTCATAAAGGCATGCCCATCACCGTTGTACTCGATCGTCAATTCACCGCCCGGCACGCGAACGAGCACCGGGCTCTTTACGTCGCCGCGCGCAATCGATGCGACCGCGCTCGCGACGGCACCCGTGCCGCACGCCAT
>DATJOM010000075.1:0-13025 GCA_035507095.1 Candidatus Acidiferrum sp. | reverse complement strand
CTTGTGCAAAGAACGTATCGACGGCCTTTGGATACAACCCGTCGCTGTGCGGATAATCGGTGGCAAAGACGATCGTGCTGTCGCCGATTGCGCGCACGACATGCGCGAGTTCGCGCTCGTCGGGCTCGGTCGAGACGAAGCATTGCCGTGCGAAATACGCCGATGGCTTCATCGAGAGCGCGATGTCACCGTCGGCGCCGTAGAGTTCCCATGTTTGATCGAGCCGCCCGAGCCACCACGGCAGCCACCCGCATGTACCTTCGAGGAAAAGGCAACGCAATCGCGGGTGCCCCTCGAGCACGCCGCCGAGCGCAAGACTCGCAAATCCAAGCATGACTTCGATTGGATTGTGCGCGGCCGTGCCGATGATCGCGGCATTGGCGTGGTCGAGAAACCGGCGCGCGATGTTATCGCGCAATGACCACACGCCGGTTGGGTGGAAGCCGATCGGCACGTCGAGCGACTCGATCGCATTCCACAACGGTTCGAAGTACGGATCGTGGAGATGGCGGCCGGCAATCGGATTGGGATTGCCGATGATCGCGACCGCGCCGAGCGATTCGACCGCGCGATGCGCCTCGGCAACGGCAAAGTCGACGTCATGGAACGTCACCTGCGCGGCAAATCGCAAGCGCGCCGGGTCGACATCGCAGAACGCGCGCGTCCAATCGTTGTGTGCGCGCGCAAGTGCATCGGCAAACGCCGGATCGAGGTCGTCGTCCATCTGCACGTGCCGTCCGTGCGTCCCGTAGAGCACGCCGATGTCGATTCCCTCGACGTCCATCGCGCGAAGGTGCGAGGGCGCATCGTACACACACGCGTACTCATCGGGCGCGCGAAGATCGCGTAGCCGATCGCGGAAAGGCGGATCGAGATGCTGCCAAATATCGGGCGGCTCGATCGTGTGCATGTCGTTGTCCACGATCTGAAAACCGCGTTTAGCCAAAGAGCACTATTGCACCGGCGAGCAGTGTGGCGGTGGCGGTACCGGCTGGCACGCGCGTTCGGGCTGGCACCAGTCATTCGGCGCGCACCGTGGTGGCGGTGGCGGCGGTTCGGGCTGGCAAACCGCACACGGCGGCCGCTCCGGTTGGCATGGCGGCGGCGGTGGCGGCTTCCGGCTTTCCGCTCGCTCGGGTATGCATGGCGGTGGCGGTATCTCCGGCGGACACCTGGGGGCCGGCTTTTCCGGATTGCACAACGGTGGCGGTATCTCGGGCGGACATTTCGGCGCAGGACGCTCGGGAACGCACGGCGGTGCCGGTTTCTCCGGACCGCATTGACTATCCAACGCATCCGCACGGCCGGCGCGGACCAGCTCCCGGAATCTTCGCAACTCGGGACGATGCAAGGCGCCGGCGAGCGGCGCCTTCGCGTCTGCAACCGGCCAAAAGCGCGAGAAGACGCACGGCGAAACCTGCCCATCGGAGGAGACGCACAGTTGACCGCGACCGCACGCGCCGCACATCTCGCCAAGCTGCTCTTCCGGATGCACTTCGTCCGCGCCGCGACCGATGCCGCGGATGCGATCGACGGTGATGGTGTGAACGCCCATCGTTTCGAGCATGCGCCGCGCGCCGTCGACATGCTCGGCATTGGCAGCCATCGCGACGACGCCGGCACGCACGGCAAGCCCCGCGTCGAGCGCCCAGCGAATCGACGCGAGCGTGCGCGCCAGGCTGCCCACCTGCTGCGTGATCGCGTCGTGGACGTCGGGGGAATCGGCATAGACCGAAAAGGCCAGGTCGACGTGTGCGCGAGTGAAGAGTTCCTTCAGTCGCGGCGTGAACGCCGTACCGTTGGTGAAGACCTCGACCGTAGTGAACCCGACCTCGCGCGCGTATTCGATGAGCGGCGCAAGCCCCGGATAGAGCGTGGGTTCGCCGCCGATGAATTGCACGCTGCGACAGCCGAGCGCCGACGCCTCGGACAGCGTCCGCTTCCAATCGTCGACATCCATAATCGCATGAAGCGGTTGCTCAGGGCCCGATTCCGCGTAGCAATGCGTACAGCGAAGATTGCAACGCGGCGTAAGTTCGATCCAGAGAAAATCAAAAGCATCGAGCGCAACAGTCATAGAGACCTCCCCGCCGACCTACTATGCTTTGAATTCTACGAGGAATCAAGCAAGCCCGCAATGGGTCTATGGCTTCTTCGGAGGCGGTTCGGCGTAAATGATGTGCGGGGTGATGAGGAAGACGATCTCGTTCTTCGTGTGCGCCGTCTGCTTATTCTGAAAAAGCTTTCCTAGGATCGGAATGTCGCCGAGCCCTGGAACCTTCGTGATCGTTTCGTTTGACGTATCCATCATCAAACCACCCAACACGATCGTCTGACCATCGGCCACGCGAAGCACGGAATCGATCTTGCGGTTGGTTATAATCGGATAACCCGTTGACGTAATGCCTTCGATTTCGCTGTATTCCGGGTGGAGGTCCGCAGTTACGATACCATCGTCGCCGATCGTTGGAGTCATCCGCAGCTTGACGCCGACATCGACGAATTGCACATTCTGACCACCGAGCACGGAAGTATTGAACACGATCGGATAGGTCTCGCCCACCAGAAGGTCGGCTTCCGTATTGTTAAGTGTCACCAGCTTCGGGGTTGCCAGGATCTGCGCGCGACCTTGCGTGATCAAGGCATTTAGCGTGACATTTACCGGGATTGTTCCGCCGGTAAATGCATAAGACGTAGATCCTGGCGTAACTTGTCCCTGGAGGTTGGTACCGCCAAACTCGAGGCCAAAGTTGCTCGTGTCGTTTTGCGGCGTCACGTCGGCAACCTTGACCTCAAACATGACCTGCGCGCCGGGCCGGTCGATCGTCGAAAAGAGGCTCTGCGCAGCGCTTTGCACGTTATCGCTCCCGTCGACAACGACTTCATTCTGCTCGTTGTTGGCGATATAGGAGCCTTCGTTGGTGAGCGCCTTGAGTTCTTTTATGGCATCTTCGGCCTTCACATATTGCAGCCGGTACGCGCGCGTCTGGATACCGCCGCCCCCGCCTGAGCTCGGGGCATCGAGCGCGGCCACAATGTGACGCGCGCGCTCAACCGTATTGACGTCGCCGGTCACAACGACAGCACTGGTGCGACGGTCCGCAAGAATCACCGTGCCCGCGGGGAGCGCCGGCGTGACCTCCTTGACGACATCATCGGCATTCGCATGCACGAGTTGCAACACCACGGTCTGTGCTCCAACTGACGTCCCATTCTCCACATAGCGGCGATTCATTTCATCCGCCGCTCCGACGAGCAACACGTTGCCTTCGCGATGGACTTGGAGCCCGTTCGCGCCGACAATGACCGCGAGCGCACGATCGAACGTGACATCGTGCAGATGAATCGTGACGCGTTCAGGCTTTATCGTGTCGTCCGCGACGATGTTCTTGCCGGATTGAGCGGCTAACAGCGTAATCACATCGCTGATATCAGCATCGTGCACGTCTATTGTAATCAAATCGGATGCCGCACCCGCCGGCGCGGCAAGGAGCACGCAAAGGAGGGCGAACAGGAATCGCCTCATTTGTGGGCGTCGCCGAGCATCAAAGCGGAGCCGTCAGAAAGGATAACACGACCTGGGACTATCCCCGCGACGGTGAGCGCGCCGAGGCGATCGCCGACACCCAATACGCGTACGGTTCCACCAGCTTCAACGAGCGCGCGCGGCGGATCGCCGAGCACGATTGCGCGAACGACCGGACCGACCACTAATCCTCCAGGAATCGAGGGCGGCGCGCCGCCTTGCGATGCACCGGCATTCGGCGGTAAGACCACACCGATATCGTCGCTCGGCCCCACACTCATCGGAACGGTACTGCCCTCGAGTTTGACGCGCATCGCTCCTTGCGGCACGAATGGATCGCGGTTGATCTCATAAGCGGGAAAGGTTAGCCGTTCGGGTGGAACGAGATTCGGAACGCTCGTAATATCGTGAACTCCGGCGGCGCCGGCAGATGGCGAATTCTGTGCCGTTAGCGGTAGCACGCACAGTGCTCCCGCGATCAGCATGGTAGCGAGGCGCGCGAGGGCGCGGCGTTCGTCGTCATGGAGCGCCGGAAGCATGTTGGTTCTCCCTTTCCAAGGTGCCCATACAGCGATAGATCGTCGCGTGGATGGTCGCGCCGAGCACCGGCTTAGCAGAATGGTCTCCACGTTCGACGAGGTTGATGTCGCTGACGTCGACCAATACGTTGTGCCGCGGAAGGTCCGAGATAAATCCCAAAATGTCACGGAATCGTCCGCGCACGTCGATCTCAATTGAGGTTCCTACAAGCGTAGCCTCGGCAGGCCGGGCCACCGCTACTGCCGCTGGTGCCGATGGGACCGGCGCCGGCAAGATCGAACGCACGTCGATGCTGCGAGTACGCGATTCCCGATAAAGCAGCGAGAGCGTTGCCGCGGTTACTGCGCTCTGTGAATCCTGCCCAGACAGCTTGCGTATATCATCGGAGACACGCTTCACGATCGCGCGCAGTTGCGTGGCGCGTTGGACATTGGATTCATTCTGATTCGCCTCATCGTAGAGGCTCTTCGCCTGAGCTTTGACCGCATCGATCGTCAACGATGTCGGCCACCACACGAGTCCGAGCCCGAGCCCAAAGAACACGAACGCGGTGAGCATCCACGTGATGCGTGCGCCGGATGTCACGGTGAGAGGTTCGGTAAGCCTCATGGGTGTCCACCGACTCGCATTTCAAACGCAACGAGGCCGTTCGCGCGATAGCGGTCTTCCTTACTCGCCCGGATGAGATCGGGCGACTTGGCAGTCGAGCTCGACATTAGGTCGGCTACCGTGTCGCTCAAGCCGTCAAGACCTTCCGCCTGTCCGTCGATTTCGATCCCATCGTTCACGCGCGCGATGCTTGTCAGCCAGGCACGCGCGGGAACGTGATTCGCGATATCGGCAAGACCGCTCGAAAGCGTCGCACCCGATCGTCGAATCTCTCGCAGTCGCAAGTCGACGGCTAAGAGCGCCTCGATATGCGTCTTGCGCAATTTGAGTTCCGTCAATGCCGCTTTACTCGCAGCTAGGCGGAATGACTGGGTCTGCAGTTCATGGCGCGCCTGCGCAAGCTGCACCTGCTCGATGACCCACCACACGGCAACGACCAGCGTGGCCGTCAGCAGAGCTGCGAGAGGCGTACGCAACGGTTCCGGAATGCGGCTAGGGCGCAGATATTCGAATGCCTCGGGCACGCTGTCGCGGAGGTAGTTGAAGCGCATCACACTGCCACACTCCATACCACGAGACTTGCCGCAAGCGTCCAATCCGGCGCAGCCGCGCGGACCACATCATCGGGGTACGAGCCGGTGTGCAAAATCTCAGGCACCGGCGCTTCCGTTATCGCACTCGTCGCTTCTTCCAACTCATGCGTAAAGCTCGGCAGGCGCCCGCCGTTGCCGGTCAACGCAATCCGATTGATGGTGGCGCGGGCACGCGCACGGTCGATCAGCGACGCGATCGATGTCACGACCTCCTCGCGAGCTGAGGTACCTGCGCCGGCGCATCCGAGTATGCGTTTGCGGCGTTCCGCCGTAGGCACATCAATCGAGAGTTCAGCTGCGATACCCCGCGTGATCGCTCCGCCTCCTGACTGCGTGGTGAACGAGATCGGTCCACTCCCGCCAAACACGTGCACGCTCGAGCGCTCCGCGCCCACGTCGATAATGGCATCGCAATCAGGAAACATCCGCCGCATCGCAAGCGCGTCGTGATCGATCGCCACGGTTCGCAGACCGGCGAGCCGCATCGTGGTGACGCGGGAATCGATGCTCGCGGTCCGGGCCACACCTACAGCGTATGTTCCCGATGGCCGGTCCATCGGATGCGTCCGCACGGTCGATCCCTCTTCTTCGAGGTCCCACGCCGCGAAGCGCTGCGATTCGAAGCGCGCTGCGCGCAGACGCTCAGCCCAGCTCATCTTGGGAAACCGGACATTACGCAGCGTACAAGCGGGGGCGCCGATTGCCAGCACACAGCGCTGCTCGCGTGTACCGATTTCATCCAGCATCTCGTCGAGCACCGCGGCGACGAGACTGGGCTGCTCGACGTCAAGCGGCGAAACGGTATCATCCGGAACGTCGCGCACGACGATTGCGCGAATGCGAACCGTACCTTCGCGATTGGACTCACCGAGCGCCATGCGCACGCGCGTCGAGCCGAGGTCGATACCGAGCGGCAACACCTTCCACTCACCCATGACCGTGGACCACGCGCACCGCGACCAGCACAAGGGTTCCAACAGCCATGAATGGCGCGAATGGAACGCGATCGCCGCGGCCCATGCGTCCGGTTACGAGGAGCGGCGCGTAGCACACTGCACCGGCGACAAACGCCGTACCGATCGCGCCAAGTGCATCCACACTGCCGATCCCCGCGCCGATAATGCCGCCAAGCTTAACGTCACCGAGCCCGATACCGCGACCACGCGTGGTCGCATAGAGTCCCAACAACGGCACGATACCAGTGAACGCGCCGAGGACCGCTACCGCCACATGTTGTTCGACGAGCGCTGAGAAGACAATCCCGCAGGCCGCGGTTGCGGTAACGGCATCGAAGATCAGCCCGGTTACGAGATCGCTCGCTGCGCAGACTACAAGACACGCCAATGTAAGCGTGAGGTCGACCGACACCGGTGAACCCCGAACGGTGCAGAACACAATGACGCCGGCCGTAGCTGCTGCAAGAATGAGTCCAAGAGGCGTCTTGACGCCGACCAACGCGCTCTTTCGCTGTGCGACGACGAAGAGCACGAGCAACGCAATCGTATACATCACGATCGCACACCCGACACTCATGTACGGCTCCGAGCTAGCGCTAGACGGACGGGCACATAGTTGGGATCCATGCGGTGCGCTAGCAGCAAAAGACGGCGCGCGGCGAACTGCTGACCACGCTTCCGAGCATCGGCGGCAGCGAGCGCTAGGGCTTGAACGTCGCTGCGGTGTCTACCGACCCATTCGAAGTCTTTCTGCGCCGCCGCATACCGCTTGAGCAATTGCAGACAGAGCGCGCGATCCATCCGCAGCGCTGCATCGCCCTGGTTGCGTGCAAGGACATCGCCGGCTAATTGCACAGCCTCGTCAAGCATGGGTCGACGGCGCGAAAGAAATGCTGCGAACACGTAGCGGTCGGCGGCATCGATATTTTCTGGATCGACCGCGAGAGCCAGCCGATATTTCTCCATCGCCCGCGCGTCTCGCGCGAACAACAACGAATCGCCGCGTGTCACGAGAGCCGAAGAGATTGCGGGTCGCAAAATCGGAACGGATACGGTAATCGCGATCAGCACGAGCATAATCCGCCGCGCGGAAAGCCGCCACTCTATCATGCCAGCAACCCGTAGTAGGCGGCGAGTGCAAGCGCGAGACCACCGCTGACGGTGCCCCCGGCGTTGCGCAGCGCGCGAATCGGAGCGAGACGCTCGACCAGCCCGAAACCGCAGCCAATCGTCACAATCGGCGCAACGTGTCCCGCAGCAAATGCAAGCGCGCCGGTCAGCGATGCCGCGAAGGATCCAGAGGAGGCTCCGACGCTGGCCAATATTGCAATTACCGGGGAGCAGCAGGGCGAAAGGACCAGCCCGAGCGCGCTGCCACCGAGAAGCGCTCCTGCGTTCGACGGTCGGATCGGTGATGCGTGCAGACACGCTCGCCGAACGACTAGTGCGTGAATTCCGAAACCAAAGAAGCCGACGGCGAGCATTAGGTAGACGACATGCGAGCGCGCTATCACCTGAGCAATGAACGACGCTGTGGCTGCCAGCAACGCGTAGCACACCAGCAGTCCGCAGACAAAACAACCGATGCGAAGCCAACGCGCGCGGCCGGTTGTCCCGGCAGCAAGCGCCGCTAAAGCCAAATATCGGGGCGCGACACACGGCCCGACGCTCGTCGCCAGGCCGGCAGTGAAAGCTGTCGCCACCACCAGTAGGCTCACCGCTATTGACTTGCCACCGCCGTAAACCCGGTGGCCGACGAATACTGGATGTGCTGTGCCGAGGAGCTGCCGCCGATGGCCGTAAGCGTCGCTGGATCGTGCAACCCAGGGCAAATGATCGTGTAGCCGGCGTTCCCTTGATTATAATTTGAAACGTCGTACTCGTAGTTTCCGCTCGGAGCCACCGGATCGATCGGGGTTTGTCGCAGGTATATTCCGAGATTCGTATCCGTGTTCGTGACATTGGTCATCGAGGTGACATCCGGGTACGCCTCGTGGTCGGTTTCGTACTCTTCGAGCGAGGTGGCGATCTCTTTGAGGTTCGCCTCGCATGCAGCCGTTTGGGCCTGCGCGCGCGCACGGATAAAATTCGGGACTAATATACTCACAAGAATTGCGATAATCGCGACCACGATCATCATCTCGATCAGCGTGAATCCACGCTCGCCTGCACGTGACATCCGTTCTCCGTTTCAGGTGGTTGCCTTCAACAGAGCTCAGTGCCACGATCAGGCGCTAATAGGACCTGCGTGGGGTCTCAGTTTACGCAGTGCCGCTCGATGCAGCCGTGTGATGTGACGCCGCGAGTATCCCAAGCGGTGCGCAATCTCTCCTATCGGCGTATCGTTTTCGTAAATCTCGCGAAGAATTTCGCGCTCCACCCTCGAGAGTCGTTGCATCCCGGACTCGATCAGAACATGGTCGAGATGATTGTCGATCGTGTAAGAAAGCGAAAGTTGTTCGTACGGCCGTAGCGCGTCGACCGAAAGCGGAATGCCCTCCTCGCGGTAACGCATCATCTCGCGAAGCTCGGCTTCGCCCACACCCAAGTGTGCGGCGAGTTCTCGCGATTTCGGCTCACGCCCCAACTTTGCCCAAAGCTCGCGTTCAGCCGTTCCGCAACGGCGCTCGAGTTCGCGCACGCGGCGCGGAGCACGGACGACCCGTTCACTATCCCGTACGTAATGCATCAACTCACCGAGGACGAGCATCCAAGCATAGGCCTCGAAAGGCGTCCCAAGGGCCGGATCGAAACGATCGGTCGCTTTGATGAGCCCGATTGCAGCGACCTGCTCGAGATCGCGGCGATCGACACCATCGCGCATGAATTTCCTGGCTCCACGGCTACACAGGTAGCGATACCGGTTAATGGTTTGCTCGCGATCCAACTCAAAGGCGATCATTTGATGCTCCCAATCATTGAGTAGAGAGGAACCAAAATCGAAGCAACGATCAGGCCAACCAGCGCGCCCAATCCGATAATCAGGATGGGCTCAAGTACACTTCCAAGAGCCGCAATCGCGCTCTCCACATCGAGTTCGTAGTACTCGGCGATGCGCAGCAACATCGCGTCGAGCGTTCCGGTCTCTTCACCCACACGTACGAGTTGTCGGAACAGCCCATCAAAGAGCGAGCTCCGCTCCAGCGCCGCGACTACCGGCGTTCCCTCACGGAGCGAAGCGCCGAGTTGCCGCGTAAAGCGCGCATAGACGGCGTTCTCGACGACATCCTGGGCGGCATCAAGCGCGCCCAGTAGCGGAACACCCGAGCGCAGCAGCGCGCCAAGAGTACGCGAAAATCGCGCGATGACCGCCTTGCGCAAGATCGCTCCGAAAATTGGCAGCGCAAGAGTCGCGCCATCGATTTGCATGGCAACGCCCTCGTAGCGCCGGGCCGCCCGAATGAGCCCCACGATCGCGATCGGAATCGCGGCAAGAGCAAACCAGACGATCGGCTGGCGCAGCGCATTACCCGTGGCGATCAGCGCGCGAGTCGTCCACGGCAGCGTCATGTGCGTCTCCGTGAACATCGAAGCAAAGGCCGGCACTGTGCTCCCGACGAGAAATAGTACAAGCGCCAGTGCTGCCGTTGCGACAATCAGCGGATATGCCATCGCCGAGCGCACGCGCTTGCGAATTGCCGAGTGGCGTTCCAGCAACGCGGCGATACGCTCGAGAATGTCATCCAAAGCCCCGCCGAGCTCGCCCGCACGAATCATCGCCACGAACAGGCGCGGAAATTCTCGCGGCCGGCGCGCCATTGCCGTCGAGAGTTCGCTTCCGGATTCTATGTCGCTCGAGACCGAGCGCAGCGCTTCGCGCAGGCGGGCGTCGCGAGCGCTCTCGACGACGACGTCGAGCGCACGCCGAATTGGTACACCGGCTCGAATCAGTGTCGCGAATGCGCGAAAGAACACCGTGCGCGCAGTGGCTGAGACTGGCCACGCAGTGAGCATCGAGCCCACAACGCCGTAGGCAGTACCCGGCTGCGTGAGCGACGTTACAAAGAGGGAGCGCGTACGAAGGTGCGCGAGCGCTTGACCGCGGTTCTCCGCCTGCAGTGAACCGGCAACGAATCGCCCCTCACCATTTCGCGCTGTGTACGCAAAAAGCGACGCCACGCGTCTAGCTGCCCACGCTGCTGTCAGCCATGTCCTCGAAATGCTCGCTTACGCGACGCGCCGCATCTCGATCGATCTCACTGCTGAGGACCAGTTCGCTCAGGTGATGTTCCAATGTTTGCATCCCACTTTGACGTCCCGTCGTCATCGCATTGCGGATGAGATACGTGCGTGACTCCCGGATCATCGTGCGTACTGCGTCGTTTGCAAGCAGCACTTCGACGGCGGCTCTCCGTCCGCGTCCGTGCCTCCGCGGTATAAGGCGTTGAGCTACGACCGCCGTCAAACTCGCAGCAAGTTGCGAGCGCACCTGCGCTTGTTCCGAACCGGCGAAGGCGTCGATGATTCGCTCGATCGTCTGGACGGCCGTTCCGGTATGCACTGTCGTGAAAACGAGGTGGCCTGTCTCGGCAGCGGTTAACACAGCTTGCATCGTGACTCCGTCCCGCATCTCTCCAAGCATGATAACGTCAGGGTCCGCACGCAATGCGCCGATAAGCGCGGCACCTAACGATGGCGCGTCGCGACCGATTTCGCGTTGTGTGATCAGCGAGTGTACACTTTCGTGGCGATACTCGATAGGATCTTCGATCATGACAATACGTCGCGCGGTCGTTGTATTGATTTCGCGGATCAGCGCAGCGAGCGACGTCGATTTGCCGCTCCCGGTCGGACCCGAAAAGATCACGAGCCCCCGATCACGATGCGCCAAGCTGGTAACAATCGGCGGGAGATGCAGCGATTCCAGCGATGGGACCTGCTTGCTTAGCAAGCGGATCGCAAGCGCTATACCTTGCACGCCGCGGAAGCCATGTACGCGGAGCACCAGGTTGTCGTCCGCGGCGCTCGTGGTCGAAATGTCGCTTCCCGACTCGAGGCGGGCGAACGCCTCGGGCTCGAACAGCGTGCGCGCGATCTCCGCCGCCTCTTCCGTCGACACCGGCGATCCGGCAAGAAATTGCAAGTCGCCGTCGATACGCAGCCCGGGACAAAGGCCCGGAATGAGATGAATGTCAGAAGCGTCCCGCTGGCGACCGATATGCAAGAGATCAGCCAGGCGAACATGTGGGATCGTCGCGCTCATTCGGCGTCACCCGATCCAAGCACGCGCTCGAGTTCCCCGCGACTCGTTTCGCCACGAGCGACAAGCGCCAAGGCCTCGGTCATCATCGGCTCGTAACCGGCGCGTGACGCAATCTCCGCAAGAACGAGCGCGGTCTCGCCCCGTGCAACGGCGGACCGAACTGCGCTCGTCATCGGCAAGAACTCGAAGACCGCCACGCGTCCGCGATAGCCGGCCCCCGCGCAGCGGGTGCAGCCGGCTGCACGGCAGTAGCCGCAGACCCGGCGCACCAGACGCTGTGAAACGATCGCGGATAGACAAGCTGCAAGCGTGTGACGATCGAGTCCAAACTCCACAAGTCGTTCGATTGCACGCGGCGCGTCACTCGCATGCATCGTCGTCATGACGAGTTGCCCCGAGAGGGCGGCCGATGTCGCGACCCTGGCGGACTCCGTGTCGCGCATCTCGCCGAGCATAATAACGTTCGGATCTTGACGCAAAAAAGCTCGCAACGCAGACGCGAACGTGAGCCCCGCGCGCGGATTCACTTGCACTTGCGCGACGCCGGCCATCTGCACCTCAACCGGATCTTCTACCGTACAGAGATGTTGACCATCGAAATTGCGTTCGGCGAGGGAAGCGTACAGCGTTGTCGTCTTTCCGCTGCCTGTCGGTCCGCAGACGACGATGAAACCGTGCGCCGCGTGAATTACCCGACGGTAGCGCTCCAGCACCCACGGCGCCATTCCTAGCGACGACAAACTCGGTATCTCCGCCTGCATGTCGAGAAGCCTGATCACGAGCTTCTCTCCGCCAATCGTAGGCATCGACGACACGCGCGCATCAAGCGTGCGTCCGCAGCGCTCGAGTGTATACCGCCCGTCTTGTGGTAATCGGTGCTCGGCAATGTCCATTGCTGCGAGGAGCTTGACACGCGAGACCACATGGTGAAAGAGGTCGCGCGGTAGCTGGTCGCCTTCCCGCAAGATCCCGTCGACGCGAAGGCGCGCGCGGCCGCCTCCGCGTGTGGGCTCCAAGTGAATGTCGGAGGCTTTCAGCCGGACCGCGCTCTCGTGCAGCCGATCGACGGCGCGGATTGCCGGCGGATCGTCGCCGCCGTCAGTGGCTTGCTCGTCGCTCGCGTAGTACGCGGCGATCCGATTGCGAATCAGTTCGCGTGGCGCCTCGGCCGCAATCACGCGCAATCCGGTGAGGGCTTCCACGCGATCGATCGTCGATTCGTCGGCGGGCGCAGCGAGGACCACATGGAGGTCGTTGCCCTCGATGGACGTCGCGAGCACCGAGTATCGAACCGCGGTTGCGTGCGGTATAACCGCCAGCGCTTCCGGCGAGCTCTGCGGAAAGTCACCCTCGAGCAGAGTTGCCCGAGGCTCGGCGTAAAGAGCCACGCCCGATACCCCAAATCAGGAGCGATCCCGGTATTCCGGGTATGCCAGGCAATCGACGCCCCGGACTACGGTTATCGCACATCGGAAATAACTTTTCAATAACGCGGAAATGCGAAGCGCCTTAATGTCCAAGGAGCCCCGCTCGCGGGTACTATCGTTGGAATCTTTAGGTACACTTGCGCCGAAGGCGTCACAGATGTGTTAGGTTCG